>CAZKKI010000073.1:0-4271 GCA_964553325.1 uncultured Melioribacteraceae bacterium
ATTTTGCTGAAATAAATTAATGAAATTTATAAAGAGGAACAACGTATATCGCGAATAATCCGTATTACGTTTCGTAGTGAAAAAATCTATTTTATTACTTCAAAATTGTCAAAGTAACTGACTGCGTCTGCTTTTGTCCACAACCCGACTTTACCCGCGTTTTCAAAAGTTTTATCAATTACTTGGAATAATTGTTTGCCGTTCAGGTAAACCGTAAACAAACTGTCGCGCACCGTTAAACGGAGGTTGTTCCAGCCGTTGCCCAATTCTTCTACGTCTGTTCCGTAAGTCCTTCCTTTTCCCACTAACGGCAAATCGGTTCTATTCCCGTTTTCAACTTTGTACATCACAACGTTATTTTCCAAAGGATTTGCGCGAACTACGTAATAATTATTGCGGTCAGTAAAGCGCCAAACAAATCCGCCGCCTTGGTCCATTCTTCCTTTTACGCCTTTAAGCTTAACGCGTAGTTCTACGTTTTTTGCGGTAAACCCGTCGTAAATAATTTCGTTGAAATGGTAATTCGGATTGTCGTTCGATAATTGAGCCAGTACTTTATTCCCTTTGTCGTCAACGATTTTCCATTCCGTTCCGTTTCCTCTTCCGGTGAAATATTGTGACCAACCGGAAGGAAGTTTTCCTGTCGGGTGGTTTTCGAATGTGAAAGTTGTGTCTTGAGAAAAACTTCGAACAACCTTTTGAGGTTGATCTTTATTAGTGGCGGTAGTCTTTTCTTCATTCGTTTCCGCATTGTTGCATCCTAAAAACAGAAGAATAACGATTGATAAAACGCTTAATGTTTTCATGGTATTTTTCCCTTGTTCATTGATTTAGTATTCCAAAAAATATTTTACAAATTCATTATTTGAATTTTTAATTTTTTCAACGTTGCCAGAGTCTTCAATTTTTCCTTCATTCAGCACAACTATTTTATCGGAAATTGCAAATGCTTCTTGATGGTCGTGGGTTACGTAAACTATTGTAAGGTCGAATCTTTCCCGCAAATTTTTGATATGCTCCAGAATTTTTCTTTTCAGCTTTACGTCAAGATTTGCAAGGGGTTCGTCCATTAATAAAATTTTAGGTTCAAGAACCAGTGCGCGTGAAATGGCAACTAATTGCTTTTGTCCGCCGGAAAGCTGATGCGGAAATTTTTCAGCGAATTCTCGCAGTCCGAAGAAATTAAGCATTTCAAATGTTTTATTGCGAACGTTTTTTTCTTTCCGTTCTTCCAATCCGAAAGAGATATTTTTGTAAACCGTAAAATGAGGCCAGAGAGCCAAATCCTGAAAAATAAAACCGAGATTCCTTTTCTGCGGCGGGATAATTATTTGTTTGTTTTTTGTAACGGTTATTCCGTCAATAATAATTTCGCCGTCGGCAGGTTTTTCCAATCCGGCAATGAGTCGTAAAATAGTAGTTTTTCCGCTTCCCGAACCGCCGAGTAAGCAGGTTAATCGATTAGCTTCAACGCTCAAAGTTAAATCATGAAGCGACTGTTTATCTCCGTAGAAATGCGTTACATTTTTCAGTTTAATCATCTAAATAATTATAATTCTTAAAAAACGGTTTTACAGAAAAGAAAAATAAGCTAATTATTAATAAAGTAATCGAAAAAACAATAAGACTCATCGAGCTTGTAAGCGATTGCGGCGCATTTGCCATTATTGTGAAAACCTTAATCGGCATAATTTCAGAGCCGGGCGGGTAAACCATAATTGTTATTCCCAGCTCACCGAGACTGAAAATAAAACCGATGATAAAAGCGGCGAAGAGCGTCGGCAATATTAACGGGATAAAAATTTTAATCAAACGGGAAAGAGGGGAAACACCTTCAAGCAAAGCGACTTCGTTAAGTGAACTCGGAATTTGTTTTAGTGCATTTTCTATTAGTTTTGCCGAAATAAAAGAAAACTTTCCCGCGTAACCGATTAAAATGATAGCGTAACTCGAATAGATAAAATTAAAAATAGGACGATTATAAAATTTAATTAAGCTAATTCCGAAAACAGTTGACGGAATGGCGAATATCAAAAGCAACAGCCAATTGAAAACTTGTGCTTTACCCGAATTTGTTTGTCGGACGGAATAATTGGCGGCGGTAAATCCGATTAGAACAATCAGCAAAGCGCCGGCAACCGCGAGCAAGATTGAGTTCGCAAATGTGGGTGCCAACAATTCAAACGCTTGAATGAACTTACCCGTGCCGTCCTTAAACGATTGAACAAAAAGAATAACGAACGGAAGAAGTACGGAAACAATCAGCAATGCGCTTAGGTAGATAAAACCGAATAGATTTCCGTTTTGTAAGTCGTAAATTTTATTGCTTGTTCCTTTTCCGTCGATTGAAAAAAACGGAGCGTCGGAGATATATTTTTTTTCGGAAAACAAAAGGAGAAGGCAAATAATAACGAGTAAGGCGGATTGTGCGATAGCGAGCGAGTGATTATAGAACGCCGAAAACTGCGTAAATATTTCGGTAGTAAAAACCTTAACACCGAAGAATGCCGGAACGGAAAACTCCGAAACGCTGAAAATAAAAACAAGAACAAAAGAGGCAATTAATGCCGGTTTGATTAATGGTAGATCTATTTTCAAAATGACGGTTCGAAAAGACGTTATCAACAAACCGCTTTCCTCAAAATGTGAGTTTATGTTTGATAATGCGCTTCCGACAATAAGCATCGATAGAGGAGTGAAGAGAACGGTCAAAACAAATATTACACCGATGTACGATGAAATAAAACTCGTATTGCTAAATACCGAAAAGAAAAAATCTTTCCACGCAACGGCCAAAATATAAGGCGAAACAAACAACGGTAAAAGGAGCGCAATTTTAAAAACTCCGCGAAAAGCTATTTTTGTTTTATATAAAAGAAAGCCTGAAACTGCTCCGAATAATGTGGAGAATAGAGCCACAATAGAAGATAGAACAACGCTCTTCAGTAGTAAATAAAGGGTCCCTTTATTTAATAAATCTTTCCCGAACGAACCTTCAAAAAAAAGAGCCGAAACGAAAGTGTAAAGAAAAGGAAGAACAACCGACAATGTGAAAACCGCAATTAACAATTTGCCGAATGTTAATTGAAATTTGTACTTCATCGTAAGTTCATTCTTCATTGTTGAGAGTAAATTAGTAATTGCTTTCCGTCCATTTTTTAAGATAACTCTGTATCTCTACCAATTTATTCGCCGTTGAGTCGTAATCGATTTTCATTGGAATGATATTGTCGAGCGAAGGAACGTCGTCCGGAGTTTTAACTCCTTTGTGCAAAGGCATTTGAGCACATGATTTAGCCAACTTTGCCTCGGTTTTTCCGCTCAAAAGATAATTCATTAACTTTTTGCCGTTTTCCACGTGTGGAGAATTTTTGATTAGATTGAGAGTGTTCGGCATAATCAGACTGCCGATTCCGTCCTCTTGATCCAAAAATAGAAACCCGACGTTTGCACCGTTTTTTATCGCCTCGTGAGCGTCGTCAGTATCGGTAAGTCCGCAAGCAACTTCACCCTTAATTACACGTTTTTTTACGTCACCGTTGCTTGTAGTAATTACAACATCATTCTTTTTCAAATCCGAGAGAAATTGTTTAGTCCGCTTGTCGCCCAGATATTGAAAAAGGGCGGCAATTTGAAAAGTAGTTGTCCCGAACAGAGGATTGGCGATAGCAACTTTCCCTTTATATTTCCTATTTGTCAAGTCGAAAATCGATTTCGGGACATCGGAGGAATCCAAGAGAGATTTGTTATAAATCAAAACTCTTGCCCGTGCCGAAAAGCCCACCCAGTAATAGTCCGGATCTTTGTAAACAGCGGGAATATCTTCAGCGGCAGGCGATTGGTATGGTATGGAAATGTCTTTGTTTTTAAGGACGATGGCACGCATCGGGTCGCCGCTCCAAAACAAATCGCACTGCGGATTGTTTTTTTCGGCGATCAGTCTATTTAAAACGCCGGTCGATTTTGTCTCTTCCGTATCATAAATCACTTTAATTTTTATGCCGGTTTCTTTCTCAAAGTCTTTTAATATCGGTTCCGAAAAAATTTGATCAACGCTTGTGTAAACGACAACTTCATTTGAATTTTTGCTGCAGCCGGAAAATATCAGCAATAGAAAAAACGATAAAAATAGGAATAAGTTTTTCATGTAGTACTCAAAATTTTTATTTTAATGAATCGTCTCGTATCATTTATATATATTTTAAAAATACGAAAAATATCGATATTAAATATGATTACTAAAACCTTGTTTATAAATAATATATTGATTA
>CAZKKI010000074.1:0-4596 GCA_964553325.1 uncultured Melioribacteraceae bacterium
TAATACCGACATTTGCGGTAAGCCTACTGTTTTTTCAACTGTAATGTCGGAAGCACCTTCTACGTTTTGAATAGCAGCTTCTATTTCTTTGGCTTTTTTGTATAAAATATCCAAATCTTCACCGAAAATTTTTATAGCCAAATCGGCTCTAACGCCTGTTATCAATTCGTTGAATCTCATTTCGATGGGTTGAGTGAATTCATAGTCTATTCCAGGTAAAACGGATAGAGCTTCTTTTATTTTATCTGCAAGTTCATCTTTGGTTCTTGCGGATGTCCATTCACTTCTGGGTTTTAGGGTAATGATCACATCGCTTTCTTCCATCGACATTGGATCGGTTGGAACTTCAGCCGCACCGATTCTGCTCACAACATCTTTAACTTCGGGAAATGTTTTAATGATTTTTTCCATCTTGGTAAGCATTTCAATTGTTTTGCTTAATGATGTTCCGGTTTTTAATACAGGTTGAATAACAAAATCGCCTTCATCTAAAGTCGGTACAAATTCGGCGCCCATTCTTGAAAATATTATCGTGGTAGAAATTAAGAGTACTGCAGAAATAGCAAGTACTTTCTTTTTGTTCCTTAAAGCCCAATCGATAGAAGGTTTATATAAATTCATAATAAAGTTCATAAATCTTCGTGAGATTGTTTTTTTATTCGGATCAATCGGTTTTAAGAAAATTGAGGAAATAACAGGAACATATGTAAAGCCTAAAATCATCGTGCCTATAAGTGCAAAAGTAAATACAAGAGCCATAGGTTTAAACATTTTGCCTTCTACGCCTGTTAATGAAAGAATCGGAATGAAAACTATGATTATTATCAACTGTCCGAATACCGCCGAACGCGTCATTTTAATCGTGCTATCGTGTGAAATTTTATTCAACAGATTTTGCTTTTCCAGACCGTTGAGTTTAAGCAAATCCGCCCGCCTCGAAGTAATTTGGAAAGCAATAAATTCAACAATTATGACTGCACCATCAATTATAATTCCGAAGTCTATGGCTCCCAAGCTCATCAGATTGGCATCTACTCCGAAAATGTACATCATTGACAATGCGAAAAGCAGACTCAACGGTATAACCGAGGCAATTACCAAACCAGAGCGAAGATTACCGATTAATAAAACAACAATGAAAATGACAATGAGAAAACCTAGAATTAAGTTTTCCATAATTGTAAAGGTCGTTTTACCTATTAACTCGCTTCTATCGAGAAAACCGTTAATTATTATTCCTTCGGGTAAAGTTTTTTGAATTTCTTTTACTCGTTCTTTTACTCGTTCGATGGTTGCTTTTGAGTCGGCATCTTTAAGCATCATAACTTGACCCAGCACTTTTTCACCTTCTCCGTTAGCGGTAATTGCACCGAATCTGTTTGCGTGCCCGAATCTCACTTCTGCAACATCACGAACGTAAATAGGGTGGCCGTTTCTGTTTGTTACGACGATATCCCCAATGTCTTCCAAAGATTTTGCTAACCCTTCACCCCTTATGAAGTAACTCTGGTTTGTTTTTTCAATGTAACCGCCACCGGCAATACCGTTATTATTTTTCAATGCGGTGAATATTTCGGTAATTGAAATACCCATTGCTCTTAATCTTTCCGGATTAACAGCAACTTCGTATTGTTTCAGATAACCGCCCCAAGTGTTGACTTCAACAACTCCTTTTATGCCTGATAACTGTCGTTTTACAATCCAATCTTGAATTGTTCTTAAATCAGTAATTGAATATTTGTCCTTGTGTGCCGAATCGGTATCGATTATATACTGGTAAATTTCACCTAAGCCCGTTGAAATTGGTCCCATAGAAGGAGAACCGAATCCGGCTGGAATTTTCTCTTGAGCGCTTTTAATTTTTTCGGCAATTAACTGTCTCGGTAGATACGTACCCATATCATCTTCAAATACAATGGTTACTACGGATAAACCGAATTTGGATACAGATCTAATTTCAATTACACCCGGCAGATTTGCCATTTCCAATTCAACGGGATATGTTAGGTATTTTTCTACATCTTCCGTCGATAAATTTCTTGAGGTTGTTATTACTTGTACTTGGTTATTTGTTACATCGGGCACTGCACCGATTGGGATTTTAGTAAGTGAATATAACCCGAAAAATACTATTGCTAATGTGAAAAGTATAATAATCAGTTTATGAGTAATACTATAATTTACCAGTTTTTCTATCATGTTTTAATTCCGTTATAATTTTCGTTCGTAAATTTATGAAAGGATACTTAGGTGAGACTTAGAGAAATCTTAAGAAATTCTTAAAAAATAATTTCAGCTTTAACCCCGTTATTTGGTCGATTGAATAATTTTATTTCTATTCCTAAAACTTCGGCTGCTTTTTTTACTATGGAAAGTCCGAGACCGCTGCCGGTAATATTTTTATTTTCCATTGCATTAGAACGATAAAAAGGATTAAAAACATTGTCAATATCGGACTCGGCAATGCCTCTTCCATAATCAATTACTTCGATAATCACGTTATCATTTTTCTTTACCGCTCGTATTTCAACTTTGCTGTTTTCATATGAGTATTTTAAAGCATTCGAAACGATGTTTTCCAAAATCATTTCCGCATAGTATGGATCGGTGTATACTTCGGCTTTATTATTATCTTCGATAGTTATTTTAATATTTTTTTCCTCAATTATTTTTCTGTGTCGAGTAACTGCATTATCAATTAATGAAATTGCAGGAAGATTTTGTTTCCTTAATTGTATATTGTTTTTATCAAACCTTGCCAATAAAAGCAGTTGGTCTACCCGTATCGACATATTATCAATTTCGGAAATGCAGTATTTAATTTTTTCTTTGTATTCTTCTTCCTTTCGTGGTTTTCTTACCAAAACTTCCAAAGTTCCTTTAATAACGGATAACGGTGTTCTGAGTTCATGTGATGCATCGTTGGTAAATTGCTTTTCTCGTTCGAATGCTTTTTGCATTCTGTCTAACAGTTCATTAATGGATTTGGTTAAAGTGTAAAGCTCGTCTTTAATTTCCGGAAGTTCGATACGCTCATTCAAATTATTCTGGGAAATACGATTTGTGGTTTCTGTAATGCCCATAATCGGCTTAATGCTTTTACCGGCAAGGTAGCGTGTTACAAAAAACAACAAAACTAAAACAATGGGGAAGAGGACGAATAAAACGGTTCTTAGATTTTTAACGACTAAAATTGTTCCTTCCAGAGAGACGGCAGTTAACAAGTATCCTTTCTTTTGCCCGTTTTGTATAATGGGAATTTGTATTTGTCGGATTGCTTTGTCGCTTAAAGTGGAATTAAAGCGTTCCCAATCGACTTTATCTTTCCGAAAAATTAGTGATTGCTCTTTAAGGTTTATCGATTTACCCATAACCTTGCCGTTGGGTGTAACCAATTGTAAAAAGAAAGGAATTACCTCGGCTCTTTTGTGTTCCCTTTCTTCAGTAATCGCTTCGGCTTTAAATGAAAGACTGTCTCCATTAACTTCAACATCTTTGATATGCTTTTCGGCTTCATAAATTAGGGATGAGTCTAAATTTGAATAAACAGTAGTTGATACAATAAAATAAATAATTGTGAAAACAATAGCGATAACCGATGCAGCGGCAACCAGATAATAAAATGCTATTCTGTTTTTAAAGGTCATGGCTATTCTTCCTTTTCAATGTAACCTACTCCGCGGATTGTTTTGATATGCGCACCGGAATCTTTTAGTCCTAGTTTGTTTCGCAAAGCATTAATATAAACGTCTATTACACCGGTATTGTATTCAAAATGAATGTCCCAAACATTTTCAATTATTTGTGTTCTTCGGCAGACTTTACCTTTGTTACGAAGTAAATATTCAAGAAGAGAGAATTCTTTTTGTGTTAGAATAATTTCTTTGCCGTTTTTTAACACTTGATGAGTCGTTAAATCCATAACGATGTCGCCGAATGTAAATTTGTCGTGTTCACCCGATTTGGGTCTAAGTTGAACTCTAATTCTTTCCAAAAGTTCTTCAAAACTGAAAGGTTTTTTAATATAATCATTTGCTCCGGCTTGCAATCCGAAAATTGTGTCTTGAACGGTATCCTTTGCGGTAAGAAAAATAATTGGAGTAAACTTATTTTCATTTCTAAATCTTCGGCACACCTCAATTCCACTTAAACCCGGCAGCATCCAATCTAGTAATAATATATCGTAATCTCCGGTAAGAGCCATTTTCAAGCCTTCCTTTCCGTCAAAAGCGATATCGACCGAATAAGCTTCTTCCTCGAGCCCTTGCTTAACGAAATTTGCTATTCCGGCTTCATCTTCTATAATTAAAATTTTCATAAAGCAAACCTAATGGAAAAATCTAAAGAATAACTAAATGATTTCTTAAAATTTGCTTAAAATTATTTGATTATAAAATATAATTTTGATTTATTATAAAAAAATTTTTGTGTTAGCGAAATGAAATTACGGTTAGTTTAGGTCATTTAATTTTTATTCTTTTTAATCTCAATGAATTTGTAATAACGGATACGGAACTCATAGACATTGCTAAGGCACCTATCATCGGGTTTAATAAACCCAAAGCTGCAAAAGGAATACCGACTGAATTATAAACG
>CAZKKI010000075.1:0-5564 GCA_964553325.1 uncultured Melioribacteraceae bacterium
TCGGCACCCAATCGGCATTACTACCCACTTGCGTTAACTTATAACCCCATAAATCGGTAGATGCCGTACCTGTTCTAATCTGTCGGAACCAATTAAACAATCCGATACCGTATTCGCCGCTTGTATTATTCATCACATCCAAAATGGTTGGGCCGAAACCGGGATCGACATTTATATTGTTTTCTTCAATTAAACCAGGCCAGTGTTCTTTATCGTTAAACATGTTTGTTGTTCTCTCGTTCATCCAAGTAACCGTATAAATTGAATCAACCGTTGCGGTATCGTTCCAACTTGTCCAGAAATCCACCATTTGCTGAGGCCAATAGTATGCATTATTTTTAACTTCCACGGTTCTTTTTGCTTCCGACAACCAACGGAAATTTTCTTTTCCAATATCTTCGGGATTGAAAACGCTGTCTTTTGCCAAATCGAGAGTATCAAGATCGATAATGGAACCTATTTCGGGCGACCATAACTGATCCCACCAAGGATATTCTTGTTTACTTATTCCACCGGCCCATGCACCGTAGAAAATGTTGTTGTTAATTTTTGCATCGGTCACATTGAAAATGAAAAACGGATTTTTAAAAGTATAAACCACATTATTGTGATTAAATTCAAAATATGTCATATAATATTTTGTTACCGGAGCCGCCGCATATCCGTTTACACAGAAAATCGTGTTATATTTCATTACAACCGAATCGGTATATGCCGCACCAGGCCATTCATTTCTTAACACCTCGCCAACATACCATTGATTCGGATGGTTCATATTTCTGAATTTCGAATTTGTAATGAAAAACTTGTCCCAATTTCCATTATAACCGATAGCAAAAGCGCGCCATTCTTCAAAAACACAATTATCAACCGATACCCTGATATTATCAGCCGATACTTGAATTGCGATACCGTCGTTATGTACCGATCCGTTCGGTGCTATGCCTAAAATGTAAAGGTTTTTAAAAACCACGTTGGTATTTGCACCGTTGAACGCAAATGGATTTGAAGGAATAGAACCATCCTGTAAAACCGCAGGTTGAATTGTAGGCGGTCTGCCGTCCGCTCCCAATTCACCGATTATAGTAAAATCGCTTTTTACGGAAATTGTGCCCGAATACAAATATGTTGTATCTCTCGATACGAGTTTGTATACACTGTGCGCTTGTTCACCGGTAGCTGTTGTATCCGCTCCGATAATATCGTTTAGAAACGGCCCGTTTGCATAAACGTACAAAGTATCGTTTACCGCAAATAGTTCTACCGTAAATACTACAAAAACAATTAATGTTAGCTCAATTAATTTGGAAATTGCTTTCATGTAAATCCTCCTTTACTTGTTAGTGATAAATATTTATTATTTATAATTTCCACCGCAATCCGAAATCAATAGTCATCCCGTAATCTTGCTGAGATTGTGGAACATTGTTTCGCTGAATAACGCTTATATCATTCACTTTATTGAGGTTGTTAACGTTACCGTAAATTTGTATTCCGTACCACGGTAAATTTTGTTTTAACGAAACATCGAACCTTGTATAAGCTGCGGTGCTACTCCTCAATTGAGGCCAAAAGTTAGGTCCCGTAAAAATATCGGCTTGGTAAAGCATTGAAACTCTAATGGAAAAATCTTTATAGTCATAACCAAGAGATATATTAACTATATTATCCGGTTGATAAAGTAATCTGTCCGTATATGAAGTATCTATAATTGTTAGCTGTCTTCCCGTTGATCTGATAATCGTATACGGATATTCCGCTTCCGAGAAAATATGAGTATAATTGACGTTAAGAACAAAACCGGATAAAAAACCGGGTAGATACCAGAAATGTGTTTGCCAATCAACTTCAAGTCCCCAATTTTTTACAAGGAAAGAATTGTTTACGTAAGTATCCACTCTGTAATTACTTCTCGGATTAGAAGAACCTATTAAACCAGGTGGGAAATATTTTAGAGCTTCTTCTCCCGAAACATAGAACGTCCACGGATAGATAAGGTCCTTTATTTCTTTTAGAAATCCACCAAATGTAAACAAGCCGATATAATTACTGTAAAACGATAAATATAAATCGTAGTTTGTAGCGCGCGAAGGGTTCAAGTCAAAGTTATTCCATGCAATAGAACTTGTAGCCACATCAATTCGAGGAATTATCGCATTATAATCAGGATAAGACAATGTATTTGTTAAAGAAACTCTTACATCGAACCAATCAACGGGTTTATACCTTAAAATAACATCCGGTAACCAATAACCATGTTCTTTAACAACCGTCGTATCGTAATGATTATAATCGTAGTAATTCAACGGACTTTCTATTCCACGGGCAGCAGTATATGAAGTTTTCAAATGTTGATAGCGTATTCCGGGAATAAATGTTATATCTTCGCCCAATCGAATTGTCGTCATCAAATAAAAACCCGACTGATTTTCAAATCCTTCATAATCATTTGTGGTGGAAAGGAAATTATTCGGACCGTAAGCAATAGCACCGTTGTTTTCTAAAATGTTTCTATAATTAGATTTTAGTAAGTTCGATAATTCGTACATCATGCCGTAGTTTAGAGGATAAGCCAAGTTGTAATCGCCACCCAAAAATTCCCCGTAGTCGAAGTTTGCATCGCCGAAATAAGTGAGCGGAATAGTTGTACCCAAGGTTTGAGGGAAACCGAAATGAGTTATAATTAAATTATCTACATATTGTGCACTTGCCAAATCGAGTCCTTGACCATCAAATTGATCGTAATTATAATATTTCGTTTTATGGCTGTAATCACCTCCGAATTTTACCGTCATTGAAATGTCTTCCGATAAATTCAAATCAAAATCAAAATCCGATTTGAAGGAAAAGATTTGCTCCTTCGTAAAGCTTTGGTTTGTTATAAAATTATGTAGAAATGTACTTCCGAAATTATTGTTTGCAGCTTTCGGTATTGATTTAGGATCTAAATTGCTTTCCAAATTAAATTGCCCAAGTCCGGCGGAAGTTTGTACAAATTCTCCCGTCCAACCGTTTGGATTTTTATTTTCGGAATATGAATGCGAAAGACTGGATTTCATATTCAATCCGAATATGCTTTGTTCAAAAGAAAGTGAATTCGAAACCACAGTTAACTTATTTTCGGAATTGGTAAGCGTGTACGAGTGTAAATTGTTTGAAATATCGAATGATTCTCCTCTTCGTACAACTTTGGTATTACCGGAACTGAAAAAATTTACAAGTTTAATTTTTCCCTCGGGTAATTTGTAATCCAATACTAAAGCTCCGTTGTAACGTTGACGATCTCTCGGAACATGATATAAATTCAAACCGGTTATTATATAATCGGTGGTACTGTTTCCCAAATGATCATAATTAGCTCCCAATTCATTTGAAGTGAGATTTTTTCTTTCTATATCGACTTGAGCGAACAAACCGAATTTTTCATTGAAAAATCGATTGGCAAAACTCAGCATATACTTATAGTTGTTAAATTTGTTACGCGCATTAGCGAGATTTGTGTAACCGCCTTGCGCCATCAGAGCAAAATGTCCCACTCCTTCCTTAACACTACGAGCTTCTTTCAATTCGAAGTTTACAACACCGCCGATAACGTTCGCATCCATATCCGGAGTAACGGTTTTTGAGACCTCTATTCCTTCCAACATATTTGAAGAAATCATACTCAAATCGGTGCTTCTGTTATTCGGATCAGAACCCGACATTTGAATTCCGCTGATTTTTATTTGATTAAATTTCGGAGCTAATCCTCTTACAACAATTTTATTACCCTCGCCTCCGCTTCTTAATACAGACACACCCGGTAGTCTGCCTACCGATTCGGCTGCATTGGCATCCGGAACTTCTTGAATCCGTGCCGAAGAGACTACGTTAATAATTTTATTGTCGGAAAGTTGCTTGTTTATAGCCTGCATTTGTCCGATAGCCTGAGCCGTAACAATAACTTCTTCTCCCTCAATACTTTCCGGTTTCAATACAAAATCGAGTTGCAATTTTGACTTATCGCCAACCGTAACTTGAAGCGTACGGCTTTCATAACCAATAAAAGATACTTTTAAAGTATAATTTCCGCGTGGAATGTTTGATATTTTGTAATTTCCATCCAAATCGGTTGCCGCTCCAAGTGTTGTTCCTTGTAAAGATACATTTGCACCGGGAAGCGGAGCTTTACTATCGGCCGCGGTTATTTTACCCGTAATAGTACCGTTCTGTGCATAATTGATTTGTACCGAATAAACAGCAACAAGTAAAATTGCAGTAAAAAAAATGTTAAGGCGATTCATTGATTTAAGTCCTCGTTCTATTATGAAACTTTTGTATATTTTATTTTACATGTTCATAGACGGGCAATTTTGGTTACAGTATAACACTGCGAGAAGAATAAAAACAGTGAAATTTGGTGAAAAACGGTTAATTTAACAGTTAACTTTCGGTTAAAACTCTATATTTTAATATTGGAAAAGATTATTATCCTTTCTATATTATGTTAAATAACTTCATAAAAATTTTAGAATGATAGACGAAAAAACAAAAAGAGCGGTTTTAGAGGAAATCTTAAAGAGCAATAGTTTTAAAAACTCAAAACTCAATTCAAAATTACTTACTTATCTTGTTGAATGTTCTATCAATGGAAAAACCCCTAACGAATTTACGATTGCTATTGACGTATTCCACAAAGATTCGAGTTTCAATCCCACCGAAGATACTATTGTGAGAGTATCGGTCTATAATTTAAGGAAAAAGCTGGAACGCTATTACCAAAATATGGGGAAGAGATCCAAAGTAAGGGTTAAAATCCCCAAGGGACATTACGAGGTTCAATTTTTCTATCATCACAAAGAATCTTTTATTGAAAAACTCAAGAATCCTTATGTTTTATTTATTCCACTCACTTTAATACTTTTATCGGTAATTGCCTATCTGCTGCTTACAAATTCAAAGCAAACTGGAATATCTAAAACAAATTCCATAAACGAAGAAATTCGATTGTTATTTTCCGCATACATCGGTTCACCTAATCCCAAATTAATTTCATTAGGAGATGATTTTATTTATTATTCGGATTTTTCCGAATTTAATACTACTTCAACCAGAAAGATGTACAGAGATTCTAAAATAAATAACGAAAAGGAATTTGAAAAATTTAAATCTGAAGATCCTTCGCGTAACGAATTTAAAAAACTTCCGTTCTCGTTTTTTAATCAAGCGGCGGTTTGGCCGTTACCATACATAGTTAAAATTCTCAATCGCTTTAATACGGATTATATCATAAAAAGCGCTTCTACGTTAACTTCAAACGATTTAAAAATTAACGATATCATTTTTCTTGGCTCGTTTTGGACATTAGGTATATTGGATAAAGTAATTAAAGATTTAAATATAAAATATAATGTAATCGGGCAAGAGAAATTAACATTAACCAACTTCAGCAACCACGATACAACATTAACTTTTATACGGACCGGAATCCCCGCCTACGATCACATTGATTACAGCATTTTTATAAAAATTCCTGGGCCGAACAAAAACACATTTTATTTATTCGTTAGTTTTTATGCTACTGG
>CAZKKI010000076.1:0-2516 GCA_964553325.1 uncultured Melioribacteraceae bacterium
GAATTTCATGGAGTAATTGCCTGGTTTCATCTTTTTGTTAATTAAATCTGCAATTTCGCGACCTAAAATATCGTAAATGAGAAGTTTTACATTTCCGTTTTCGGGAATACTAAATTTTATCGTAGTAGTTGGATTGAACGGGTTCGGATAATTCTGTTCTAAAGCAAATTTGAACGGTTTATTGATTTCATTGCCAACAGCATCCGGATTTTTCATCAATCCTATTTCCGCAGGCGAGGCCAAGTATTCTCCCGAAGCATCTTCAACATAAACCGCAAAATATTTTATTCCTTCGGGAACATTTTCCACGGTAAATGTATTATCGGTTGTTGTTGCAATTTCATTAAAAGGTACAACGAACGTATTGTCAATCCACAGAGAACCTTTTGTTAAACCGCCCCAATATTGTCCCAGACCAACGCCGAAATGATGTCTCGGAGCAATTTGTGCCCATGGCAACGGCATAAATATCTGTTCCCAACCGTTGGAAGTTCCGACAGGCGTTGACCAACCGAGTTCGACTAAATCGTAATTTTGGAATTCGAAAACGTAACGGTCGTACCACAACACGACACCGTGGTCCCAGTAATATCCGTTAGGATGGTTCGGATCAATAATGGAATCTCCGAGACAAATAACATTTTCATATTTAACCATTGCTCCGTAAAGATAGGCTTGTTCCATTTTCAATTTGGAAACATCATAGGTTTGTTCCCATCTTGCGTAAATTCCCGCGGGGTCGCTCGGGTCTAATTCTCCGAGAAATACGCTGAAATTGCCTGCGTAAGTTTCGTCGGCGGGGAATTCAAATAAAGGTGCCGCCGCTTGTCCTGCCCAAGTGTCGATATATTGATCCCAATTTTCCGGCATCGAACCGTCATAGTTTGGCGTTTCAAGTCCGGGATTCTCCAAAATATTATTCGGATAATTTCCGTCTTCAATGTAAGGTTGCATCAAAATATGATAAATGGGATTGCTCACTTCGGCAGGCATTGGCCAAGAAAGTATTGCATTATTACCGTCTTTAATTACAATAAGCGAATCGAGTGCCGAGGATTGTTTTCCGAGATACGTAAATTTCACATCATCAATCCAAGCGTTCACTAACGTATCGAGATTAAGCGGATAGCCGTAAAGTCTGAACCGAATTTTATTGCGCCAGTAATTATCGTCTTGGTCGGTCGGGAAAAGTAATGTATCCTTCAGTTGAATCCAATCCGTATTATGCTCAATTGTTATTAGATTAACATTATTGTAGCCGATATTCAGGTCGAAAGCATAACCGTTTGCCGGCATATTTTCTATTTTAACCCAAAAACTCATTTCATACAAACCGCCTGAAATAAATTCGAGATATTCAGTTCCCCAAGCTGCATTCAGAAAACCTGATGTTGTATCACAAGGAATTTGTTGAATCATTGCGGAATAATTTCCTGTATGCGCAACCGTGTTATCCCAAACAAAGTGCGTAGTATCTTGTCCCGGCGCTCCGATTTCTTCGTTTCCGCATCCCCAATCGATTACATACCAATTGTCCGGCGCCGTTCCGTCGGCATTTGGCAATTCGAAACTCGGGTTTGCTACAGTATCGCGGCTTGGCGGTGGCGCGGTTTCCACAATTACTAAATCGTCATACCACGCTTGACCTTTTGCGTCTTGCATATGTAAACGAATGTTTCCGCTTGCGTCGGGCCCGGTAAAATCGAATTCATAGAGTGTCCAGTCGGTATTTCCCGAAATATGAATTACGCGATTGTTATCCCAACACTGAATAATTTGTGCCTCGCCTTCTGTTAGTTGCGTTTTAACCCACACGGATAAATGATATTCTCCTAAAGGTTGAATTACATCTTCGGTAACTACGTCCATTGCGCAAGTAATAATGGCATGCGGTGTAGGATTGTAAATAGTGCCGCAGTAATTACCACTGTGTTGATTTACGCTGTCGATAGTTGCAATCGAACCGTTATCTCCCCAATCCCACGGTCCGACAGTCCCAATTGGAAGTCCGTTCTCGTCGGCGCCTTCTTCAAATCCGAATACCATCACGGTATCGGCTTGTTGCGCAATAACGGTATTCGTAAAACCGGCAAAAAGCACTACTGCAATTACCGTGATTTTCCACAGTAAAAAACGATATTTCATATTTCCTCCTGTTTGTGTTGATTGAATTGTTAAAATATTATTTGAATGCCGAAACTGTTTAAATTTCCCAATGGTGAAAAATCTCCGTAAGAATAATCGATTTTGAAATACGTGCCGATAATCTTTTTTTCAAAACCAAAGCCGCCGTTCCAGGATTGTGCGTCGGATGCAAATTTATATCCTCCCCGCAAAAAGAACATTCCGTAAAAATCATATTCAAATCCGAGTTGAGCTTTTTGTTTTTCGTCAATGGCTTTAACCCAGTTTATGGCCAAAAGAATTTTATGGTTGTTTGCGAGCTTGATCGGTTTTGAAATTCCCACAACATATTTCAGCGGTTGTCCGTAACTTTCATTAATGAACTTAACTTC
>CAZKKI010000077.1:0-25385 GCA_964553325.1 uncultured Melioribacteraceae bacterium
AAGTAATTGAACAATCGGTAGATTATTTTTTTCAACGAAGATTGTTTTCAGTCCGTTGTTAAGTTCGAACCGTTGAATTTCGGGAAGTGAAAAATCAATTTTGCCTTTTTCCGCAGGCTTTTTAGCTCTGTTAATTATCATTTAGTAAAACCTTAATTTTTTGGAATAACATTCAATTCAACGAAATCTTTATTTAGGTATTTTTCCGCAACTTCCACAACTTTGTCTTTTGTAACTTTTTCGTACCGCGAAATGTCATACAAAAAAGAATTAGGTTCGTTCAAGTAGCAATTATAATTATTAATTTGATCAACCAGATTGTTTAAGTTTTGTAAAGAGTAAATGTAAGACGATTTGAAACTGTTGACCGAGCGTTTTAATTCTTCTTCCGTAATTCCGTTTTCTACTATGTTTTGAATTTGCCGGAATATTTCTTCGCGGATGGTGTGTAATTCGATTTTCGGTTTGGGAGTGGACATTATGATAAACGAACCGTTTAATCTTGCCGAATACTGAAAAGAGCTAACATCTTGTGCAATTTGTTTATCGAAAATTAACGATTTGTAAATTCTGGAATTCTTTGTCCCGGTTAAAACGTCGGATAAAATATCCAGCGCCGCGTCATCCGGTCCGTATAATTTGTCTGATATCCAAGCCAGATAAATTCTGGGAAGTTGTACGTTGTCTTCGTGAATAACTTTTTTAGTTTCGTTAAGAACGGGGAAATCGACTTTTAGTTCCGGCACAATTGAGTTGTTGGTAATTTCCCCAAAATATTTTTGAACCAGCTCTTTCGCTGCGGAGATATCAAAGTTGCCGCCAATAACCAAACTTGCGTTTTGCGGACTGTAATAAGTTTCGAAAAAATTTTTGACATCTTCCAAAGTGTAGCTTTGAATATCTTCCATCCAACCGATTGTTGGCCAGTGATAAGGATAATTGGGAGGATAGAGCGCAGCAAAAAGTTTTTCCCATGCTAAGCCGTATGGTTGGTTCTCATAATTTTGTCTTCTTTCGTTGGCTACCACTCCTTTTTGATTATCAAGTTTTTCTTGGGTAAGAGCGGGAAGTAGAAATCCCATTCTGTCGGATTCCAACCACAAAACCATTTCCAATGCTGTTTTGGGCACCGATTCATAGTAGTTTGTTTTGTCGATACTGGTCGAACCGTTTAATGTTCCACCCGCTTCTTGAATGTAACGGAAATGCATTTCTTTCGGTACGTGTAACGAACCTTGAAACATCATATGTTCAAAAAGATGAGCTAAACCCGTTTTACCGGGCTTTTCGTTGGCGGAACCGACTTTGTACCAAATGTTAACGGCAACTATGGGTAAAGTTTTATCTTGATAAAGCACAACATCAAGATTATTTTTTAGTTTGAATTTTTCATATTTAATATTTAAAACATTTTTCATAATCGGTGATTCAAAAGTGAATGAATGAATTCTCAAAATTAACAAAATAAATTTTAACGGACGGATTTATTTATCGCTTTTAGCATCGTATTCAATTGATGCCGCAAGTAAGCGAATTATTTTAATATAAACTTTATTCTTTCCAATTTACCGTCGATGTTGCTTCTCGGTTCGATATTAAAAATTTTACAAAGAAGCGGATAGATATCGATATTTTGTAACGTTCCGGTTTTTAATCCCTTTTTAAATTGCGGTCCCGTTGCCAGAAAAATTCCGTGCATATCGATTTCATAGTTTGCATAACCGTGATTTCCTTTGCTCTTATTTCTTTTGAATCTTTCCAGCCATTTGTTGTTTACGAGAGACCAACCGAGATCGGCAACTAAAATAATGGATGAAATAAACGGATGTTTGGAGTAATGAAAATATTCCGGTAACTCTTCTTTTTTGTAAACGGTGTAGTGATTTTCGTTTTTCTTTAATTCGTTATATATCAACTCAATATCTTTTTCATCATCCGGTTCAATCAAAACAAATGGTTTTTCTCCTCCCATTTTGTATTTGAACCCTTTCAGAATTTTCTCTATGTTGATCGTTCTTTCGGGGGATATTTCGGTCATTCCGTGATCGGAGACGAAAATTATATTTACGCTGTCTTTCATACCGATCTCTTCCAAACGGGAACATAAGTAACCCGTAAGGCTATCGAGCAATGAAATTGCTTTGTTTATTTCGGCGGAGTTCGGACCGTAACCGTGCCCGTAAGAATCTGTTTCGTGAAAATATAAGGTAATAAAATGCGGGCGTTCTTTTTGTGGTAATTGCAACCAATCGATTACACCGTCGATTCTTGTTTTGTAAGGTCTGTTATGTTCATAATGATGAAAGTAATTGGGTCGTCTATATTCGATTTCCAATTCCGAACCCGGCCAAAAATACGAAGCCGTAACAATACCGTTTCTTCTCGCTGTTGTCCAAAATGCTTCACCCAAATACCATTTGCTTTGTTTTACCGATTCGGAATTTTTAGCAACCTTATAAACTTCACCGGTAAACGGATTTTCATAACGATTGGCTATTATACCGTGATTTTCCGCATACATTCCGGTAATTATCGAAATATGATTAGGAAAAGTTTTAGAAGGGAAAACCGGTTTTAGCGAAAACGCCCGCACTCCTTTATTACCGAGTTTATCCAAATTCGGTGTTAAATTTCTATTCAAATAATCCCATCTGAAACCGTCGAACGAAACTAACAGTACATACGGTTGGGATTGAGCAAATGTTACGGTAATGGTAAAAAAGAATACTAGTGCTAATTTTAATAGTCTTTTCATTTGGATTCGTTTAATAATTACAAAAATGTTTTTGTAAAGATAAACAAAATTATACCGGAATTTTTAAATAGCCAATTCAAATATTACGGATTAATTTCAAAATTTAAAACAAACGATACAGCGATATATTACTACCGTCGTAAAACGTAAGCGCATTTTTTTAATAGCCGATAAATTGTGATTATGTAATTCGTCCGATTAAACAATTTAATTTTAGTAAACGAATATTAATATCTGTCCCGGTTCGGACTATTTAATAGAATAAAATTGAATTGCGAAAAAAGAATAAAAAAAGTCCGGCATTTGCCGGACTTTTGAAAAACTGGAACTTGAGCAATAATTTAGAAAGTAACCGAAACGCCCAAGTTGAAAGATCTCGGTAATCCCAAGAATACTTCCGCATCGTCTGCGGAGTGGGTTTTACCGTTATCTTTGAATGCATTGTATCGGCTGTTATCGACAGCGTCTTGAATATAGATTTCGTCAAACAAATTGAATACATGAGCAAATAATTGGAAGTTAGCTCCTCTCAAGTTGAAGAGGTTCAATGTAGTATGAACATCAACTACACTGTAAGAAGGAGTTTTCCAACTTTGAGCTCTGTCGTTCGGATCCGTTCTGCTTGTAGGTTCCCAATCTGCATAGAAATCACGGTAATGTTTGAATACTACTTGTGTTGAAAATCCTTTGAATGGGAATACGGTAGCCGCAACAACAAATTGAGTTTGCGGAGCGTCACCAACTTTCAAATCGGCAATGTAGTAGTTGAAAGTTTGATCAGTTGAATTAGGATCTTCATAATCCTTATAAGTACCTTGTACGTCATCGGTGTATTTCCAGTCGCCGATTGAAGCAACGAGATCCAATCTCAAAGCTTTAACAGGTTGATAGTTGGTTTCGAATTCGAAACCAATGTGACGTCTGTTAATACCGTTCAAGAAAATAAGAGCTTCACCGCCGTCTGCTTTTCTTACGCCGATGGAATTTGCTCTGTCTCTCCAATCGGTAAAGTAGAAGTTTGCTTTAACGTTAAGTTTGCCTTCCAAACCGGCAAAGTTAGCACCTGCTTCCAAACTCAAGAATTTTTCGTTTTTAGGATCTTCGGCTTTGGAACCGTCTCGGTCGTTAATAACTTGATCGAAGATTGGCACTTTGGAAACATAACCTGCGTTAGCAAAAATATCGAATTGTGGATTCAAGCGATAGCTTGCACCACCTTTAATTTGATATCCGCCGATCATGTCCGTTTCTTGAGTTAATTCACCACCGTCGGGACCTTTCTTAAAGTGGTTGGTATATTTGTATTTAATGAACGAATATCCTGCCGTACCGTATGCAGTGATTTTATCTTTTGTGTATTCCGCTTGAGCGTAAGCACCAGCCCAATTCACATTGTTTGTAAAGTTATAAACGATTTTGTCGCCTAAACCTGCACGTTGGTTCGGATGGAATTCATCGGCATTGCTTAAGAAATAATCGCCGCCTAAAAGATCACGAACTTCTCTGTAGTGATCGATTTCTGCGGTTCTTAAATCTATACCGAAAGAAGTTGTTAATTGATCATTTACTTTATAGTAAGCTTTTGAAATAACGCCTATTGTCCATTGGTCGTTTCTACTGTTACGTAAAATACCTAACGAACCGGTGCTCGAAGTATCGTTCTTTGCGATTGTAGCATCCCAATCAGCAATTCTGGAGGGACCTGAATAATCCCAAGTGATTTTTCCGTAAGTTCCTGTTCCACCACCGGTACCGCCCGACCAATAAGCGGTTGTGTACAAGCTGGCTTTGTCGGATAATTGAGAATACCAGTTTAAGTTAACAATCGGTTTGTGGAAGAAGTTTTCACGTTCGTTAATGAAAGTAGCATCATATCTTTGATGAGGACCGGATTTTGCTCCGAAGAATAAGCTTTCATTCCAATATTGAACCCCGTTGTAGGAAGAACTTACAGTATTCCAGTTTTCATTGTAATATCTTCCGGACGCAGCTTGTGGGAACTTGTCTAGAGCTGCTTGGGAATAACCTAATTCTTTGGCAAATTCATGGCTGTAAGCCGCAATGTTTTGTCTGTATAAGTTTTGTCCGTGTCGTTGCGGTGCACCCAAAGCGTACAATTCTAATCTGTTGTTGTCGTCAACGTTATAACTTGCACCAAAGTAATATGCCCATGCATCGGTCCAAGTTTTATCGATTAAACCGTCACCAACTTTTCTTACTATAGAAGCGCTCATTGCATATTTGCCATCGATTAAGCCGGTATGAGCGGAAATAGTGGTTTTCAAGAAATTAGCATTTCCGAACTCTTGCTTCATTTTGAAGCCTGCTTTTGCAGCAGTGGGATCGGTAATAATATTCATAGTACCACCGATAGATGGAGTAGCCAAATTAACGGCACTCAAACCTCTTTGAACCTGGATAGATGAAGTTGCATCGCCAACTCCGTCCCAGTTCGACCAGTAAACCCAACCGTTTTCCATATCATTAACGGGAACACCGTTAATCATAATAGCGACGTTTCTTTGGTTGAAACCGCGAACATTAACTCTTGCGTCACCGGCTCCACCACCTTGTTGTGTAGCATAAACACTTGGAGTAGTATTTAAAACCAAAGGAATATCTCTTGAGCCCAGCTTAAACTCTACATCTTTCTTATCAACATTTGTAAATGCTACAGGTGTTTCCCTTTCTTTTGCTCTGTCTGCCAAGACCGTTACAGATAACGAAAATTCGCGCTCAACCATGTCGAAGTCGAGAGTAATGTTGTTTGTCAAATTAACATCAACTTCTTGTGTTTCGAAGCCAACGTAACTGCAAACAACGGTGTATTTACCTTTGTTTAAGGTAATTTTGTATCTTCCGTTTGCATCGGAAGCGGCACCAATTGTAGTTCCTTTGACGTAAACGTTGGCGCCAATTAGTTTTTCCCCGGTTGCCGCATCTTTCACAACACCCGAAATGGTATATTTTTGGGCTAATAGTGTGGTAGATGCAAACAAGAGGATAAAAGCAAGGTATTTGTAGACCTTTAGCATAAGATCTCCCTCTTTTTGTTTGGTGAATTAGTTAATTAATAATACATGTGCAAAGTTCGTATTTAGAAATACTTTATCCGTATTGTAATTATAATAATTACCCTTAATTACTCCAATTTTTTTTAAATAGTTAAAAAAAATTTAAAATTGGATTTTTTCCGAAAGTTATTATATCTTCTTTCAATTACTAGAATTATTGATAATCTTTTTCATCCCAAAATTGCGCATAAGATAATCAGCTTCTAAAAATATAAATCTTACCCGTTTTTACGAAATTTTTTTCCTTTTTAAAAAAGATATTTTTTCGGTATTTTAAAAAGTTTGAAATTCCCCAAAAACATACCTGGAGATTTTTTGCACAACCTGGAACAATCCGATTTAAATAAGTTGAAAAGAATCAAAATGGTAATAACCGATGTTGACGGTGTTTTAACGGACGGTGGATTGTATTATTCTTCGGAAGGACTGACGATGAAAAAGTTCAATGTAAAAGACGGAATGGGTACCAGACTTTTACGCGAGAAAGGAATTCGGGTTGGAATTATTACTACAGACGGTGAAACGGAAAGTATTTTAAAACAAAGAGCCCGGCGTTTGAAACTCGATTTTTTGTATACGGGTATTTGGCAGAAAGAAGAAAAATTGGATGAAATCCGGAAAGAATACAATATCGAATATGAAAATATCGCTTTTTTGGGTGATGATGTGAATGATATTTCGATAATTGAAAAAGTCGGCTTCTCCGCCGCTCCCGCCGACGCAGCGGAAAGCGTTAAGCAAAAAGTCGATTTGGTTTTGTACCGTAAAGGCGGCGAAGGCGTTTTCAGAGAGTTTGCCGATCTACTCCTTTCAATTTTTAACTTTTCCGCCTGAAATTGAATTACACACACACTTCCCGAAATATTCGCTTGCATAAAACAAAAAAATTGTTAAATTATAGTGAACAATAGTTCACTAATATGTCGGTTGAAATGCATGTACTAAAACTTTCTTCACATGTCGAAAAAGAAATTACTGCGGGTGTGCCGGCTAAAAAAAAACCGGCGGTACACAAAATATATTTAACTCTTCCGCGCAAAACTTCCAAAGTACAATTCGATATTTTCGACTATGAAATGTTGTTTAACGATGAAGCTACCAAAGCTTTGTTGCGCGAGGGGAAAACCATAGGATGCTTTTACATCGAATCGCCGGGGATGCGATCGTTACTAAAAAAACTTTCGTGCGACACTTTCGAGATGCTTACGGCGGCAAGTTCGGTTATTCGTCCCGGTGTGGCGGAAAGCGGAATGATGCAAGAGTTTATTGTGCGCCACAAAAATCCCGCCCGTCGCAAATATTTAATTCCCGAAATGGAAAAATATTTGGGCGAAACTTACGGTGTGATGATTTACCAGGAAGATGTAATCAAAATAGCCCACCATGTTGCCGGACTTACACTCGAAGAAGCGGATTTACTCCGCCGTGCGATGAGCGGCAAAATGAGATCGCACAAAGCAATGGAGCGAATAAAAAATAAGTTTTATGCTTCGTGCAAGAACAAAGGACTTTCCCAAACGATTACAAACAAACTTTGGAACCAAATCGAATCGTTTGCGGGTTATGCGTTTTGTAAGGCTCATAGCGCTTCGTTTGCATTGCTTTCGTTTCAAGTCGCATATCTTAAAGCTCACCATCCCGCCGAGTTTATGGCAAGTGTGTTAAATAACGGCGGCGGATATTATTCCGCTGCGGTTTATATTCAAGAGGCTAAAAGAATGGGCTTGACAATACTTCTGCCTTCGGTGAACGAAAGCGAATACGAGTACCGCGGGCAAGGAAACACAATTCGCATGGGTTTTATGGCAATCAAAAATTTGTCGGGAAAATCAATCGACAAAATTATAAACGAAAGAAAAATACACGGCAAGTATGTTTCGTTGGCCGATTTTCTTGTGCGAACAAAATCCGGTTACGAAGAAACGGCGCTGTTGATTAAATGCGGAGCAATGGATTGCTTCGGGAAAACACGACCGGCATTAATGAGATTGTTGGATATTTATTTCCGGCACAGAAAAATTCTTGAAGAAAATACCTTGACCCTTTTCGCAAACGCTTCGTTTAAATTGGAACGGGAAGTGCAAACACTTAAGCAATATAGCATCGAGGAAATATGTTCGATTGAATATGAAACGTTCGGTTATATGGTCAGCCGTCATCCTCTTGAGTTTTTCAAAGAAGTGCTTGCCCGCAAAGATATTGTGGCCGCAAGAGACATGAGAAAATTCCACAACAAAAAAATCAAAATGATTGGATGGTTAATGACATCGAAAAGGATTAAAACACGCAAGGGTGAGATAATGAAATTTCTATCGCTTGAAGATTTAACCGGAACATTCGAAGCCGTATTGTTTCCCCAAGCGTACGAGAAATATGCGGAACTTACATTTTCAATGGGACCTTATCTTTTGGAGGGTAAGATCGAGGAAGAAAATTCCGATAATATTATTGTGGAGGAATTAACGATTTTGTCTTCCGTTAAAGTTAAAGC
Organism: uncultured Melioribacteraceae bacterium; assembly: GCA_964553325.1. Classification (GTDB taxonomy): domain Bacteria; phylum Bacteroidota; class Ignavibacteria; order Ignavibacteriales; family Melioribacteraceae; genus BMS3ABIN04. The sequence continues at coordinate 8,321 of CAZKKI010000077.1, forward strand.
GTTACTTCAAAAAGATAGCGCGGAAAATCGGTATTACGGCGATGTGGAAAAAGTAAACGAAGAAGAATTCCGCTTGGTGGAAATTTTAAATAGACCGCAATTGTTAAAAGCTTATGTATAGAAAAGTAATGCAAATGGTGACAAATGTCGTAAAAATCCTATTTTTATTTATTATTATATTTTTTATTTTACACTTCAATATTCTCATCTAAACGGTTTTGCGATGGGGAATGCAATAACTTGGGAGGAAAAATGAAAATTAAATTCATGTACATAAGCGTTCTGTTAGCAATTTTGATGATTGCGAATGTGAGTGCCCAGAAGGTTTATAAGACCGATTGGTATGTGGGAGCCGGCGGAATTTATCCCCGCTATATGAGTATTACTTCCACGTCAATTGCCGATCATGCCAACTACGGCGGATTTCTTACACTGGGCTACAATGTAACGGAACATATAGGTTTCAGAGTATCGCCGTACTTTGTTTCGCTCGATTCGTATTACTTCAAAAATCATCAGGAAGTGCATAACAGGGTAAACATGGGTACGGTAAATATTGAAGCTGTTTACAATATTTTACCATGCGAAATTATATCACCTTACCTTATGGTCGGCTGGGGATTTGCAATTTATAAGGGTGACAATCCGTACAGTAAAGACCTTGAAGGACAAAAAGACGGTTACCAGCTTGAATTGGGCGCTGGCGGTGAATTCAAGTTTTGGGATGATTTCAGCGTTAATGCCGAATTTAATTACGTTACTGCATCGAACAATAGAATCGACGGTAATTGGAGCTTGAACGAACAGAAGGGTTTACTTTACAGCAACGGCGATTCGTATATGAATGCACGCGTCGGTATAATGTGGTATTTTGAAAGGGGAGAAAAATCTCATATTTGTGAAGCACCCGGCATAAAAGAAATAATTAAAGAAGTTCCGGTTGAAGTTGAAAAAATAGTAGTTGATACGGTTTATATTGAAAAGAAAGTGGAAGAATCGATCGCTCGAAAACAATCTTTTATTTTTCCTGGTGTTAATTTCGAATTTGATAGCGACCGCCTGACTCCGGGAGCAAAAGTCATTCTTAGCAGTGTTGCCGCAACTTTACTCAAATATCCCGACACGTATATTCGTGTTGAGGGTCATACCGATAGCATTGGCAATGATATGTATAACCAAGAACTTTCCACTAAAAGAGCTATTGCGGTTAAAAATTTCTTGGTTAATAAAGGTATTAATCCGGATAGATTAATTGCGGTTGGATTTGGTGAGACCAGACCTATAGCGGATAACGGAACCAAAGAAGGCAGGGCAATGAACAGACGTATAGAATTTGTAGTGTTGGAAGCTCCTCCTACACCGGAAGAGCAAGGAAAAGTTGAACTTAAACCTGCCAAATCTTCGCTTATTGGTTTTGCGGGGCGGCAAAAAGCCTTAGAAAAGTTGTTTGTTGAAAACGGTCAATTTGTACTGGAAGGAGTTGTTTTTGAATTCGATAGCGATAAATTAACGGATAGCGCCAAAGTTGTTTTAGATGATGTTGCTACAGTTTTACAAAAACATTCCGGTATAAAAGTGGAAGTACTCGGTTACACCGACAGTTTGGGAGATGATCAATATAATCTTGATCTATCCCAACGAAGAGTAGATTCCGTGATAAAATATCTTGTCTCGAAAGGAATTAATCCTGCACGTTTGGTAGGAAAAGGAATGGGTGAGGCAAATCCGATCGGAGATAACAGAACAAGAAAAGGCAGGGCTTTGAATAGACGGATTGAATTCAGAATTATTAATTAAAAAAAGATAATTTTAAATTCTCAAAGCCGTTTGATTTTTATATCAAGCGGCTTTTTTATTTTGTCGTTACATTTTTCACCTTCCCGAATTTATGAAAATAAAAACATTTAGCTAATACAAAATGATTAACTCAAACCTGAGTTCAAATTGCAGATTATTTGGAAAATTTTTTAGGGCAGTAACTAATGAATTGCCTGCAAAACTTAGGGCAAGGAAACGGATAAGATTATTGAAGTGAAAAGAGAATTAGTCGGGGTGATAGGATTCGAACCTACGACCTCTTCGTCCCGAACGAAGCGCGCTAGCCGGGCTGCGCCACACCCCGAAAATTTGAGATTACAAAAGTATAATAGATTAACGAATATTGCAAATTTTTAATATTTTGTACAAAATATTAAATCGAAAGTTTCTGAGGGAAATTTTAGCTTGTTAATAATTTAATTATCAGATGAACCAAAATAATCAAATATAAACCGTTGAAAATTATTTTGAGTAAATTTGTGGGGTGTTGTACTTTGGAATTTAAGTAGGAAAAAATTACAATTATTCTTGGAATTATTGACTTGGGTTTATAATTCCTATTAATTTTCGAGTAATTATTTTCCAAAATTATAAGCCGTCTGTTAGAAAATGCCTTAACTTAATATATTTTAGTGAGTTATGCAAGGCTTTTAATAAAATACTTTATATAATTCCATAAATTCCTTATAATTGGTATGCAAATTTTCTTAAAATGGATTAGTTTATGAATGTTCTTGTAACCGGAGGTGCCGGATATATCGGCTCTCACTTTGTAAAGTTCCTTATAAGCAAAAATGAAAATGTAACTGTAATAGATAATCTCAGCAGGGGTCACGCCGAAGCAATACCACCGACAGTCGATTTCCGAAAAGTCGATTTACTCGATTATGAAAAATTGCAACGTCAATTTTCGGAAAAACATTTCGATGCTGTTGTTCACTTTGCTGCATTCGCATACGTCGGTGAGTCTGTTGAAAATCCCGCTCTGTACTACACCAATAATGTTGTAGGTAGTCTTAATCTGATAAAAGCGGCAGTAAAAAGCGGTGTAAAAAAAATGATTTTTTCTTCTACCTGTTCGGTTTACGGTAATCCGCTTTCAGTCCCAATTTCCGAAGAGGAATCGACTAAACCTATAAACCCTTATGCTGAATCAAAATTAGTCATTGAAAAAATTTTAAGGGATTTTGAGACAGCTTACGGACTTCATTACATTGCTTTACGATATTTTAATGCCGCGGGTGCCGATCCGGAAGGAGAAATTGGAGAGAGTCACGATCCCGAACCACACTTGATCCCTCTGGTTTTGCAAACCGCTTTGGGTAAAAGAGAAAAGATTTATATTTTCGGGGATGATTATGATACACCCGATGGAACTTGCATAAGAGACTATATTCATGTAAACGATTTAGCAAATGCACATTATCTTGCACTCGAGTATTTATCTGCTAACGAAAAATCGGATGTGTTTAATTTGGGAACCGGTACGGGAAATTCCGTTAAAGAAATTATCGATACCGCAATGAAAGTAACCGGAAAAAAAATCAATTCGGAAATTACCGGAAGACGAGCCGGAGACCCTGCGGTGCTTGTTGCGGATAATTCCAAAGCAAAAAAGATATTGGGTTGGCAACCGGAAATAAATTTGGAAGAAATTATTTCTACTGCGTATAATTGGCATAAAAATCCTAAATTTTAAGAGGTATTTTTGAAAGTCAGTCATCCCGAATTGAAAGGATTAATTGTTTTCGAACCCGATGTTTTCGGAGACGAGCGCGGATATTTTTTGGAATCCTTTAATGAAAAAAGATACGTTGAAACGGGATTGAAAGCAAAGTTCGTACAAGATAATATTTCGAAATCGAAGTACGGAACCATACGCGGATTGCATTACCAAATCGGCGAATATGCTCAAGGCAAACTATGTCAAGTAATTTTCGGAAAGGTTTTGGATGTTGCCGTGGATATCAGATTCGGTTCCCCGACATTTGGCAAGTATTTTGCAGTGGAATTATCGGAAGAAAATCATAAGCAATTATGGATACCGCCGGGTTTTGCCCACGGCTTTTCGGTGTTATCGGAAATAGCGATATTTCATTATAAATGCTCGAATTTTTATAGTAAGGAACATGAAAGAGCGATACGGTTTGATGACCCCGACTTAAACATAAACTGGAAAATAAATAATCCGATAGTATCGGAAAAAGATTTGAAAGCAAATTATTTCAAAAACATAGAAAAAGATTTTAGTTACGAATCTTAAAAAATAGGAGGATTTAATGAAGTTAGCTGTAATCGGAACAGGTTACGTTGGATTGGTTACCGGAACTTGTTTTGCCGAAGTTGGTAACGAGGTTATTTGTGTAGATAACGATCCGAAAAAGTTGCAAAAACTTAAAGATGCCGAAGTTCCTATATATGAACCGGGATTGGATTTATTGTTTTACAGAAACATAGCTAAAAAGCGATTGAACTTTACGGACGATTTGAAAAGCGCGGTAAAAAATTCCGAAATTATTTTTCTTTGCTTGCCTACTCCTCAAGGTGAAGACGGTTCTGCCGACCTGAAATACGTTTATAACACTGCGCACGATATCGGCAAGATTCTGCAAGAGGAAGGTGACAACGATTTCAAGATAATTGTGAATAAAAGTACGGTGCCGGTGGGAACGGCTCAAAAAGTTACCGAAATTATGGAAAGTTACAATTTGAAGAACTTCGAAGTTGTTTCGAACCCGGAATTTTTACGCGAAGGTTTTGCAGTGGAAGATTTTATGAAACCCGATAGAATTATAATCGGTGCAAGATCTCCCGAAGTGATGAAAAAGATGAAAATGCTTTACGAAACTTTCGTTCGTCAAGGCAATCCGATTATTGAAATGAATCCCGAAAGTGCGGAAGTAACAAAATATGCCGCAAATTCATATCTGGCTATGCGAATTACTTTCATGAACGAACTTGCAAACTTCTGTGAAACCGTTGGTGCTAACGTTGACCTTGTAAGGAAAGGCATGGGAGCCGATGAAAGAATCGGTAAACGGTTCCTTTTTCCTGGTATCGGATATGGCGGCTCTTGTTTCCCAAAGGATGTGAATGCATTGTACAAAACTTCACTTGAACATAATTCCGAGATGAAATTATTGAAGTTGGTTGATCAGATTAACAAAAATCAAAAGCTTGTGTTGGTCGGTAAAGCACTTAAACATTTCAACAACGATATTAAGGGTAAAACATTCGCTCTTTGGGGTTTGGCTTTCAAACCGAATACGGACGATATGCGCGAAGCTCCCTCAATCTCAATCGTTAACGAATTGCTTAAGCTCGGTGCAAAAGTGAAAGCGTACGACCCGGCAGCGATGGAAAATGCCAAATATTATTTTCAAGATAGAATCGAATACTCCGAAAACGAATTTGAAGCGATTAAGGATGCCGATGCTTTATTCTTGGTAACCGAGTGGAACGAATTCAGAAATCCGGATTTATTCGAGATGAAAAAATTAATGAAACAACCGGTGATATTCGACGGGCGAAATCTTTTCCACAGAAGAAAAACGAGAGAAGCCGGGTTCATTCATTACAGCATAGGAAAAACACCTGTTTTTCCTGATGAAAATAATCAACAATAATTTTTTAGTTCCCGAGTATCTTCTCGTAATATTCCAGATACTTGGGAACTATTAATTTTTTATCGAAGACTTGCACCGCACGGTTTCGCGCATTTTCCGAAAACTTTTTATACTTTCTTTCGTTTGTTAATAAATCCAATGTATATTTTGCCATCCGGTTAACATCGCCGAACTCGGCTATAAATCCGGTTTCGTTATGTTTAACAAGTTCGGGTAAGCCACCTACACTCGAGCTCACCACTGGCAAACCGCAAGCCATAGCTTCCAAAGCCGAAAGTCCGAAACTCTCCGACTGGGAAGGCATAATAAACACATCGCCCATTGTTAATAATTCTTCCAGACCGTCTTGTTTACCGAGAAACATAACATCGTTGTTTAATTTTAGGTCGCGCACCAACCGTTCGCAATCGGAACGGTCGGGACCGTCTCCAATGAGTAAAAGTTTCACGGGTAATTGTTTTTTAACGATCGATAAAATTTTAATCGTATCACAAACTCGTTTTACGGGTCTGAAGTTGGAAGTATGAATTAAAATTTTTTCGTTGTTCGATACATAATTCTTCCGCAATTGGTTCCGTTTTTTTTCGTCCGGTTTATACAATTCTGTATCGATGAAATTATAAATTACCTCAATTTCTTTGTTGATGTTGTAATTAGTTAAAGTTTTTTCTTTTAGAAAACGGGAAACAGCGGTAACGCCGTCGCTGTTTTCAATACTGAATTTAACGAGCGGCAGAAACGACGGTTCCAAACCGACCAAAGTAATGTCGGTTCCGTGTAAAGTGGTAATTATTTTTACGTCCGCATTGTTTTGTTTTAAAACTTGCTTTGTTAAATAAGCGCTTATTGCGTGAGGAATTGCGTAATGTACATGAATGAGATCAAGATTTTCATATTCCATTACTTCCAGCATTTTACTTGTAAGCGAAAGTCCGTATAATTGTTGTTCGAAAAGAGGATAACTGCTTGTTTCAACTTCGTGATAATAAACGTTTTTAAAAAAATGCGTTAATCTGTGCGGCATTGCGTAACTGATAAAGTGAACGTCATGACCTCTTAAAGCCAGTTCTTTACCGAGTTCGGTTGCAACAACACCGCTTCCGCCGTAAGTAGGGTAACACGTTATACCGATTTTCATTTATTTTAATTTCCTTATTTTTCCATTATTTAAAATTCATCATTAAATTTGATAAAACGACATTTAAATTTATGAAAATCTTACTTATCGGTCATTCGGTTTTGGATAGAATAGAAACCCGCGAAGGCACGGCAACAAAACCCGGCGGTCTGTTTTATTCAGCCGTTACAATGGCTAATTTAAAATCCGCCGAAGACGAAATTTATCTTTTGACAAGTTACGATAATCATTTTTACAATTTCTTCGAACCAATATACGGTAAATTGAATATAAATTTCAGTAACCTAACCGACAAAATTCCGGTTGTTCACCTTAAAATTTATGACGACAAAGAACGCGACGAGATTTACGAAAACTTTACTTCAAAGTTGAAAATTAACGATGGCATTGATTTTACTATATTCGACGGTATTCTGATAAACATGATTACGGGAAACGATATTTCCGTGGAAGATTTGGAAAAAATAAGAAAAAGTTTCCGCGGTAAAATATATTTCGATATTCACAGCTTAAGCAGAACTACTGAAGACGGGAACAGAAAGGTTTTCAGAAAAATCCCGGAAGCTGAAAAATGGTTAACTCACATCGATATTCTTCAGTGCAACGACCTTGAAGCAACTACAATTATCGCGAGCGATAATCTTTTTGAAACCGCCCGGTACGTACTGGAGCGTGGACCGGAGTATTTTATTGTTACGTTAAAAGACAAAGGCGTAAGATTATTTTCTGTCGAAAATAATGAATTGGAATCGGTTTTTATTGCGGCGCATAAATTTAACGGTATAAACAAAGTCGGTTGCGGTGATACTTTTGGAGCATCTTTTTTTTATTCTTATATTCGAACCGGAAATATTTACTATTCGCTTAAATTTGCGAATCTTGCTGCGGGTTTAAGTACAACTTATTATAAACCGGAGGATTTCGGGAAGTTAAAAAATGATATCGACGGAAAAATTGATTAAAAAAAGAATTTTAATTATCGGCTCCAACGGAATGTTAGGACAGCGTTTAACGCGGTACTTTTTAAACAAAGACAACGTTGAACTTTTGTGTTGTTCCGCCGAAGAAGAATCGTTTTTTAAGGAAACGGAATACCGCCAAATCGACATTAGGAACAAAAAGCAAGTAAAAAAAATTATGCGGGAGTTTTACCCCGATTTTATAATCAACACCGCTGCATATACGAATGTGGACGGCTGCGAATCGAACAAAGAATTAGCTTGGGCGGTAAACGTAACGGGACCCGAAAATCTGGCGTTTTATGCGCATGCGCTCGATTCGCATTTAATCCACATCTCAACCGACTATATATTCGACGGGGAAAACGGGCCTTATACGGAAACCGATACACCTAATCCTGTTAGTTATTACGGTAGAACCAAGCTTGCAAGCGAAAACGTAATTAAAGGTTCGCGTTGTAAGTACACAATTATTCGAACGAATGTTCTTTACGGTCCGGCAAAATACGGAAGACCCGATTTTGTGAAATGGGTAGTAAATTCCCTCAGAAATAACGAAGTAATCCGGATAGTTACCGATCAGATTAACAATCCGACTTTCTTAGACGATTTGGTTTTCGGTATAAGTAAAATAATCGAACTTAAAAAGGAAGGAGTTTATAATATAGCAGGCAAAGAATTTTTATCCCGTTTTGAATTCACAGAAAAAATAGCCGATTACTTCGGACTGAATCATAATTTGATAAAACCGATAACAACAGCGGAACTTAACCAACCCGCAAAACGGCCGCTTAAATCCGGTCTGGTAATTTTAAAAGCTCAAACCGAATTAAATTATAAACCACATTCTCTCGAAGAGACATTCAGATTAATGAAAAAAGAACTCAACTTGTAAATACGGAACTTTTATGATTGAAAAGTATAAAGGTTTTATTTTCGATTTGGACGGAACGATTTACCGTAGCGATAAATTGATTCCCCACGCCGACGAAGTAATCTCAAAACTCAAATCACTCGGAAAGAAAATAATTTTTATCTCGAACAAAACCACCGGTTCGGTGAATGAATATTATGAATTTTTATGTTCAAAAAATATAAATATAAACAAATATGATATAATTACATCTACAACGGTAATTGTCAAGTATTTAATTACTAATCATCCGGGTGCATTGTTTTATGCAATAGGCGAAGAATTATTTGTTAAGGAATTAACGAATAACGGATTAGTTTTTTCCACCGATCCGAAAAAAATTCAGATTGTTATTGTTACGCTCGATAGAACGTTGAATTATAACAAACTTGAAATTGCCGCAAAAGCATTGGAAAACGGGGCGAGGTTTTACGCAGCCAATATAGACGATACTTGTCCCGTTGAAGGCGGAGAAATTACGGATGCCGGTTCGATAATAACGGCATTGGAAAAAAGAACTCATAAAAAACTTGAAAAACATTTCGGTAAACCTTCCGAGTACATGGTAAATGAAATCCGCGAACGGTTAAAATTGGATTTGAGCGAATGTTTGATTATCGGTGATAGATTGGAAACTGATATTGCAATGGGAAACAAATTCAAAATTGATTCCGCTTTGGTTTCAACCGGAGTTACAAATTATCTTAACGGACAATTTAAACCCACTTATCAAATCAATTCGGTTTACGATTTAATCGAGGGGAAGTAAAATGAAAATCGGAATTAAATACATACTTTTTTCCGTACTGGTTTTATTGGTGTCGTCAAATTACGCACAAAATAAAATCTTTACCGTTGATGATCTTTTTTCGAATCCGGCGTTTTACGGAAAATCATTATACGGCGTTAAATGGTTCGACGGCGGGAATAAATTTTCATTCCGGAAATTCGATACCGTTTCCGTTTCCATGGCTCTTTACGAACACGATGTATTAACCGGTGAAGAAAAAATTATTGTTACCGGAGCGGATTTAAGAACCGACGAAGAGCAACCGCCCGTGCGCTTCGCTTATTATCAATGGTCAGGTGATTCGAAAAAAATTCTGTTTGCAACATACCTTCTCCCCCGATACGCCAAACCGGGAGGCGATTTTTACGTTTACGACATTGAAAAACGTAGTGTGCAGTTAATTCGAGAAGGCGAACATAAACAATGGGTGCCCGAATTTTCGCCGGACGGCAAAAAACTGGCTTACGTTAAAGACGATAATATATTCGTTTATGATTTGGAAAATGAAACCGAAACTCAATTAACATTCGACGGGAACGGCTTGATCATCAATGGTCACTTCGATTGGGTTTATCAAGAAGAACTTGGTGTTAAACAAGGTTGGCAATGGTCCCCCGATTCTAAAAAAATTGCGTTTTGGCGTCTCGATCAATCTAACGAGCCGGAAATTAAAATTGCGAAATGGGACTCATTATATTTTAACTTTTTAACATTGAGGTATCCGAAAGCCGGCGGAAACAATGCTTTGGTGAAAATAGGTGTGGTTGATATCAATTCGAGAAATACCGTTTGGCTCGATTTGGGCGAAGATAGCGATATTTATGTTCCCAGAATTAAATTCACCAATAACCCAAATGTACTTTCCGTTCAAAGGTTGAACAGATTGCAAAATCACCTCGAACTTTTGTTTTACAATACGAATACGGGTGAAGGTAAATTAATACTTGAAGAAAAAAGCGATGCGTGGGTTGATGTCCGTGACGATCTGCACTTTTTGAAAAAAACGAATCGATTTGTTTGGAGTTCGGAACGGGACGGATTTTTACATTTGTATTTGTTCGATTATCACGGAAAAATGATTAATCAACTCACAAAAGGAAATTGGGAAGTTAAGAGTTTGGTTGCAGTCGATGAAGTAGACAACCGACTTTATTTTACGGCGAATAAAAGAGATGTAATTTATACCGATTTTTATTCCGTGGATTTGGACGGAAAAAACTTAACCATGCTTTCGGATGAAGCCGGTTATTATTCGGTTAACATGCCCCACAATTCTTCCAATTATATTTTGAATTACCGCAGTGTTAATAATCCTTCCAAAACAATGTTGTTCCATGGTGTGAGTAAAATTAAAGATTTGGTGGTAAACGATTTTTCCGCTTTTGAAGAATATGCCGTTCCGGAGCAAGAGTTTTTGCAATTCGAAACAACGGACGGGGTAAGGTTAAATGCATTCATGATTAAACCGCCCGATTTCGATTACGATAAAAAATATCCCGTGTTGTTTTACAATTACAGTGGTCCCGGTTCGCAAATCGTAACCGATTCGAGAAGAAATTTATGGCACTTTTTGCTTGCACAACGCGGATACATTATATTCGGATTGGATAACCGAGGCACCGGTGGAAGGGGGACGGCATTTAAGCACGTTGTTTACAAACAGCTCGGAACTTTTGAAGTAAACGATTTGATAGAAGGAGTCAAATATTTAAAAACCCTTTCTTTTGTAGACTCAACAAGAATAGGAATTTGGGGATGGAGTTACGGTGGTTATATTTCCGCCCTTACATTGGCGAAAGCTCCGGAGTATTTTAAAATGGCAATTTCTGTTGCCCCGGTGACCGATTGGAAATTTTACGATAACATTTATACTGAACGGTATATGTCTTTACCGGAGTTAAATCCCGAAGGGTATAAAAACGCTTCCGTATTGGAACATGCCGGAAATATAAAAGGCAAGTTGCTTTTAATTCATGGTACGGCAGATGATAACGTGCATTTCCAAAATTCGGTTGAATTGGTTAATAAATTAATTGAAAATAACATCCAATTCCGTACAATGTTTTATCCGGAAAGAAATCACAGTATTTACGGGGGGAACACAAGAATTCATCTTTATACTTTAATGCTTAATTTCATATTGGAAAATTTATAATTGATTTCAGCTGTTCCATAGTTAGTTGACGAGAGATTGCAATCCGGTACATATTTGTAAATGGAACGGAATTAGCGAAAAGGGCGATAAAGTTTCAAACGGAATTTACTTTTATGAAATTAAAAGCGGTATACAAAAATTTGTCTGGAAAATGAATTCGGTTAAGTAAAAATCCAAGATTAAATATTTTTATTAATGGTTAAACCGTAAAAATTAGGATGATTATTTTTTAAAAAAAATTTTGTCTCCAGCCTTTAAAAAAATATTTTTTCAATACTTGAAAAAGTATTTTCAAAATAAATGAAATTTTTTAAATTAAAGTAAAGTTTCCGTTCACTCCATTTGATTTATAATATAATTTATTTTTTAACTTGTGTAATGGTTAAAATCACTTATAAATACTTACCCGAAGCCCTTACTCCTTATATACGGAAAGTATTTCTTATTGAAATGAAGGGCGGAAAAAAACACCGGCAAAAAGTTACCGCCAGTCCGTTTACCTATTTTTCTTTTGTTCCCGGCAAAACTCCGGAACCTTATGTTGATAATGTATTTGAACCGATTAGTCAAAAACTCTACTTTACCGGTCCGTATTTAGATAAAGAAATCTATTTGGATTATTCCGGTAGAATTAATCATTTGTGTTACGAATTATCCGCAGTAGGTATGTATTCGCTTTTTCATATCTCACCAGTTCAATTAATTGATAAGTTAATAAATCTAAAAGATTTGGTGCCTATTAAAAATTATATTTTGCTCGAAAATGAATTGATGAAAATCAAAAGTATTGAAAAGCAAAAGGAAATCATCGATTCTTTTCTTATCCGCACCATTGAATCGGCAAGACATGTGGATGATTATATTTTCGAAGCATTAAAAATTATTGAGAAACATAAAGGTTATATTCCGGTGAATAAAGTTGTGGAAAATGTGAATATCGGAGAAAGACAATTTCGCAGAAAATTTAAAGAGGTTGTAGGGTTAAAACCCAAAACATATTGCGAAGTTCTTAATGCCCATTATATAATTACATTTATTAATCAAAAAAATTATAAATCAATTCAAGACCTGGCGTATAATTCCGATTTTTATGATTTGGCACATTTTTGCCATAGGTTCAAAAAGCTTACCGGACTTAAGCCTACCGAGTTTATTAATAGTAAGGAAACTGATTTCGCTAAAAAGATTTATTCGACCGAACTTCGTGAAAATTAATTTTTTTTCACATCAAGTTTTTTTTCTGGCCCGCTAAAAATTTACATCCCGATGAAAATGTCCGTTTTATACAATGAAATAAATTTCTTGTGATTTATATTTGATCTAAAAATAGCAAGATGCTTTCGGTATTTCCCTCAATAGAAAAAATCTTAAAAACAGAAATATAAATTTTTCTCCATTTCGGTTATCAAAATGCTCCTCTGCAGAAAAAATTTTTTCCATAAAAAAATGAGGTGAAAAATGAAAAGCATTTTAAAAAAATCAAATTTCGCTTCTCAAATCGGCAGCAAAATCAATGTAAGCTTGAAGTTAATTTTAATTTCGTTGATTTTTTATGTCGGTACAACATCGGCGCAAATGACGGTAAAGGATAAAGATTCACACGTATTGATGGAAGTAAAAGACGAAGGGCTTGTCGGTTCGATTTTAATACCCGGTACGGATGCCGCGCCTTCCGATAAAAAAGATAAATTGTATAACGTACTTGGGAGTCTTTTCTGGAACGGAATTAATGTATCATCGGGTGGAGACAACCTTGGTGACCACACGGCAACACAAAATATAAACCTTAACGGGCATTTACTTACAGGCGGAGCTAACAAAGGAATCTATGTTAATAATAGTGGTTTGGTTGGAATCGGAACAAACAGTCCCAAAACCAATTTACATGTTGTAGGAAACATGATAGTTCAAGCTAACAATACAGGTTTATCTGTAAGTACCGGGGGTGAGTCGGTTGATCTGTATTTTAAGGAAGGTAATACATCTTATTCTAACGTTTCTTTATACTATCATAATTTTGGTGTCGGTACTTCCAAACCTGAGGCGACGCTTCATGTTGTAAACACAATAAGAGTAGGCAAAGATCCTTCTTATCCAGCCGTTTACGGTGAGATAATACACGAGGGCAGCAATAAAGGGTTTAAAATAAATGCTGCCGCCGGTGGAGGTTGGGCGGATTTACACCTTCAAACTAACGGAACAACAAAATTATTCGTGGAAAGCGCCGGAAATGTCGGAATCGGTACGCTTAGTCCGAGTTATAAACTGGAAGTAAACGGTTCGGCGGGTAAGCCGGGTGGCGGTTCTTGGAGTAACAGTTCCGATATTCGATTAAAAAATGTGTTGGGGAATTATTCTCGCGGATTGAAAGATATTAAAAAACTACAACCGGTTAAATTTAAGTATAAAATAAATAATCCCCGTAATCTTCCAAGCGATGAAGAGTATGTTGGTTTTATTGCCCAGGAAGTGAAAAAAGTATTTCCCGAAGCAATTTCGAAAGGAAAAGACGGATATTTGGATTTTAATATGCATTCCATTAATGTTGCCATGGTTAATGCCGTAAAAGAACTCGCATCCGAAAACAAAAATCTACTTTCCAAAGTCAAAAAGTTAGAGGAGAATTATTCTTTTCTCTTATCGGTTTATTCAGAGCTTGAAACTCAAAACAAAAAGTTGGTTTTGGAAAATTCCCGCCTTAACCAAAAGATATCACAAATAAAGGAAGTTATCTTAAAAGTTTTAAACGAAAAACAAAAATTCACTAGTAAAGTTTTAATCGAAAATTAAAGTTCATTACGCTAGAAATGTATTGACTCCTAAATATTAAACGGAGGGGAAAATGTTTTTCTTTTATAAAATGAATCGAATTAAGATAGAAATAATAATTTTACTCTTCTTTGCTGTTTACGGTTCGGTTTGTTCGCAAGTTAGATTGGAGATTAGTGCAGGTATTCTCGTCGAAACCGAAAATGATGTTTGGGTTGAGATTGACGGTAGTTTAACCGAAGTAAACGGAGGATATTTTAAGGGAAAAATATCATCGGGAGTGCGAACGGACGAAACTTCTTTTGCGGGGTTTTCGTTTGCCAACGGATTCAATGGGATTATTACAAGAATAACCGGAAAAAGCTATTCGAAAGGAAATGACGAACCGAATAATTTCAAAAGATATTACGAATTAAAAAATACCGGCAATAGCGCTCTGAAAACGGATATTACTATTGATTGTATAATGACGGGCACTAATGATGAAAGCAACGGACTAAGCGCACCATATCATATTTACAGCTACACGACGGGATGGAAGGGTTATGGTAACGGCAATTCGAGTTCACCGGTAACCGCCGATAACGTAACAATTCCTACCGGTAATTCGGATTGGATAATATCGGATAACAGCGGAATAGTTTCGGTTGACGGAGAAGAAAGTCTGCCTACTAGATTTGAATTGTATCAAAATTACCCGAACCCGTTTAACCCGACAACCACAATAAAATATGCAATACCAAATGTAGGGATAAAAAATACTCAGTCCGTACGATTAATTGTTTATGATATTCTTGGAAAAGTGGTGGCAATATTGGTAAACAAGAAACAACCGCCCGGATATTACGAAGTGGAATGGAATGCCGGAGACTTACCGAGCGGAATCTATTTTTACAAATTGCGATGCGGAAATTTTGTAAGGACTAAAAAATTAGCGTTGTTGAAATAGCATTAAATTTTCAAGTTTCGGATGTTTTTTCAATAAGGAAAAGCGCAGAGAGATTTGTGTTAAATAAAGGTTATAATATTTATAAAGATGGTAAGATTATTTTACTGAAGAGAAATAAGTACGAAAAATATTTTTAAATAAACTATCAAAACGGTTGAATTATAGATTTCTAAGTTAGTGGTTTATGATGAAAATCGATTCAAGAAAAGTTTGTGTAATAACAGAAAGCATAAAAGCATTTAAATATTACAAACATAAAAATTTTAATCGGAGGAAAAATGAAAAGAATGATTCTCTTTGTATTTATTCTTTTTTTACAAAACTATTACGCACAAGACCCCGAGTGGAAATATTACTCCGACGGGAAACATATAAATGCTATTTCTTGTGAAGGGGAATATGTTTGGGTTGGCACAGCAGGAGGTCTTGTTAGGGTAAATAATACCACGGGTGAAACCGTATTTTATAATACTCTAAATTCCGAGTTGCCGTATAATTATATTCATTGTTTAACTATAGACTCCGAAGGAAACAAGTGGATCGGGACTTATAAAGGCAACTTAGCTGAGTTTGATGGAACTAACTGGACTGTTTATAATAATTTAATTTCCGGGTTATCATATTATTCAATTTATATCGTGGTCATAGACGCTGACGGAAATAAGTGGATTGGGACTTTGGGTAGTGGATTAGTTGAATTTGATGGAACTAATTGGATTGTTTACAAAATGTCAAATTCCGGGTTACCGAATAATTCGGTTTATTCCTTAGCCATAGATGCCGAAGGAAACAAGTGGATTGGGACGTATGGCGGCGGATTGGCAAAATTTGACGGAACTAATTGGACCGTTTATAATACGTCAAATTCCGAGTTGCCGGATAATCGGGTTTTTTCCTTAACCATAGACGCCGACGGGAATAAGTGGATTGGAACTTATGACGGGTTAGTAGAATATGACGGAACCAATTGGACGGTTTATAACACATCGAATTCCGGGTTACCGAATAATTCGGTTTATTCCTTAGCCATAGACGCCGAAGGAAATAAATGGGTTGGGACTTATAACGGATTAGCTAAATTTGATGGAATTAACTGGACTGTTTATAATACGTTAAATTCCGGGTTGCCGGATAATCGTATTTACTCTATAGCTATAGACGCCGAAGGAAATAGATGGATTGGGACTAGAGAAGGTGGGTTAGTTAAATTTGACGGAACCAATTGGACTTTTTATAATACATCAAATTCCGGATTGTCGGGAAGCAAAGTTAATTCACTATCTATAGATGCTGACGGAAATAAGTGGATCGGGACTTTGGGAGGTGGTTTAAATAAGTTTGATGGAGCAAATTGGGTGGTCTATACTCCGTCGAATTCCGGTATGCCATATAGGTATGTTTATTCTATGACCATAGACGCCGAAGGAAATAAGTGGATTGGAACTCTTGTCGGGTTAGCCAAATTTGACGGAACTAATTGGACGGTTTATAACACGTCGAATTCCGGGTTACCGGATAATTATGTTTTTTCCTTAGCCATAGATGGCGAAGGAAATAAGTGGATTGGGACTTATCACAGCGGCTTGGCTGAGTTTGACGGAACTAATTGGACGGTTTATGATACATTAAATTCTCAGTTGCCGAATAATCGGATTTATTCTTTAGCCATAGATGCCGAAGGAAACAAATGGATTGGGACGTATGGCAGCGGCTTGGCAGAATTTGACGGAACTAACTGGACGGTTTATAATACGTCAAATTCCGAGATCCCATCAAATTATATTTATTCACTAATTGTGGATACCGAAGGAAATAAGTGGATTGGAACTTCTAACGGATTAGCTAAATTTGACGGAACTAACTGGACGGTTTATAATACGTCAAATTCCGAGATCCCATCAAATTATATTTATTCACTAATTGTGGATACCGATGGAAATAAGTGGAT
>CAZKKI010000078.1:0-15583 GCA_964553325.1 uncultured Melioribacteraceae bacterium
TATAGTTTGCCTTCTGCGGATTCAGCAGTCTACACTTTATTTTCGACAATAGATTGGAGCAGAAAACAGATTAAAATTTATGATCCCTCTGCCAGCCGACTTAAAGGCCATTTTTCAAAAATTATGGGCAATAATATAGAAGATTACAATGATAAATTTGAAAACTTTCTTTGAAGTAAACTTAACATAAATACGTCATATTTGTTCATTAGCAAGTAATTCATGCTCCTCTCTTAACTTAAATGACTTCTCACGGTCACGGTGCGACCGCGACCGCAGAAGTAAATTCCCGAATCGTTTCTTGGCAATTCGTCCGATTCTCATTTACTCTAAACCACAAATTAATTTCATATCGGCAGCCACTGTCGTACCAAGGCTGCCGGATAGAATCTTAAATTGCAACCCGGTAAATCGTAAAGTTAATCCGATAACCAACTCTTCCTAAACACAAATTAATTTTTCGTATATTTACTTCAATTCACTTTACATTAATCTGCAGGAAAACCTTTAAATGAAATACATTAAAGTAATAACATTTTTATTAATCGCAATCCAACTTGCAGGTTGCACCGCCGAAAAACCTAAACCTCAGGCAAGTGAAGAATATATGTCCGAAATTGAAAATTGGCGTGCAAAAAGAATTAACAATCTGAAAAGCGAAACGGGCTGGTTGAATTTAGTCGGCTTATTCTGGTTGAAAGAAGGGGAAAATACTTTCGGTTCCGCAAAAGACAACGATGTAATATTTCCCGAAAGTACACCGATGTACATGGGCAAATTTATTCTTGACAACGGTACCGTTAAAGTTATAATAAACAAAGATATAAATATCAAAATCGGTGACAAACAAATCGAGTCGGCCGAACTGAAAAACGATTTGGAAGGTAAACCCACAATCTTATCATGGAAAAACTTCCGGTGGTTCATAATTAAAAGAGGCGATAAATTCGGAGTCCGCCTCCGGAACTTGGAAGCCGATTTGGTTAAAAATTTCGAAGGCATAGAATATTTCCCCGTTAATGAAAAATGGAAAGTAAAAGCCAAGTTCATTCAGTATAAAATTCCGAAAATATTGGAAATACCTACAATAATCGGGACAATAGAAGAAGATACCGCGAAAGGTTATTTACAATTTAGCATCGACGGAGAAAATTTCACTCTCGATCCAATTGAGTCCGGAGAAAAATTTTTTATTATATTCGCCGATAAAACAAGCGGCAAAGAAACATACGGAGGCGGAAGATTTTTATATGTTCCCAAACCCGACTCCACCGGTATAACAACCATCGACTTCAACAAAGCCTACAATCCGCCTTGCGCATTTACGAAATATGCTACGTGTCCGCTACCGCCGAAAGACAACTATCTTAAATTGGCAATTACCGCCGGCGAAAAAAATTACGGTGAGCATTAGAGGAAATATATCTACATCGTTTACGTAAAGGGATTAACACCGGTGTTTTTACAACTCTCGGTTTTATGCTCTTTAATTTCGATTCAACTCTTTAATCTTAATTTTCTCTGAAATTTTTTCCGTTAATCCTCAAATACTTTTTTCCGCAATTTTTCTTTGAATTCACCGTTCCCGTCGCCGGAATTCAACCATTTTAATAATTCCATTTCCGTATCAATATCTTGGAGAACCGGTAATACCGAATACTTTAAATTCATTTTTTTTATTTTTTTGATTGTTTTATCGAACACCTCACTCGTACTCCATTCGATTTTATCGAACAATCTTCGATAAACATCTTTCATACCGAGTAAATAGTAACCCCCATCTTGCGAAGGTCCAACTACAACATCCGAAGTATCAAGCTCGTCGAACGCGTTACGTAGAAGAGCAGCTGAAATATCCGGTATATCCGTTCCTACAATTACGATTTTTTCATATCCCTCTTCCGAAACTTTTGTAAAAGCGTTCAACATTTTTTCTCCCAAATCATTTCCGGTCTGCGGAAAATAAATAAAATCCCGATTAATCCATTTTCTGATTTTCTGTTCATTTTTTTTAGAATTATAAAATAAAAATACTCGAACCGAATTTTCCAGCTCTGCGGCGGTATCGAAAAGATTTTCGGCACAAATTTTATAAAACTTGATTGCTTTGTCGTTCCCGATTGTTGCGGCAAGTCTTGTTTTAACCTTTCCGTATTCGGGAAACTTTGTGAAAATAATTATTGCTTTCTCTTTATTCATCGTAATACCTTTCAAATATTTCACCCCGAGCAAATACTACACGTAACAAATCCGTTTAGCAAAAGAAATAAAACGGTAACATTCCGCCGGTTTAATTCTTCTTCAAAGCATAGGTAAAAATCGTTTTAAGAATTATAACGCTTGCCATAACCGTTCCCTTAACGGTTCCGGTTACCTTCGATTTTCCGATGCGCTTGCGATAGCTGACGGGAACTTCTTTAATTTTAAATTTATTTTGAGCCGCTTTTATTTGCATTTCCACCGTCCAACCGTACCACTTGTCTTTCATACCGAGTTCCAAAAGTTTATCGAACCTAATTGCCCGGAAGGGACCAAGATCGGTATATTTAACACCCCAAAACAAATTAATTAAAAATCCGGCGATAATGCTACCGATTTGCGACTGGAAAGGCAGCGCTCCCTTTTCGCGCCGACCCATAACTCTGCTACCGAGAACAAAATCGTATTTGTCTTTAACAATCGGCTCTAACAATAAAGTAATTTCTTCGGGATAATCGCTATAGTCGCCATCCATAAAAACAATCACGTCAAAATCTTTCTTTCTGCAATATTCAATTCCGGTTAAACAAGCCGCTCCGTACCCTTGAAATGATTCGTTCAACACGGTAGCACCGGCTTTGCGTGCAACATCAACGGTATTATCCGTTGAATTGTTATTAACGACAATAACTTCGTTTACAATATTTCCGGGAATACTACTCACTACTTTACCAATCGATTTTTCTTCGTTATATGCCGGAATAATCACGGCTATTTTCACATTTTGCATATTATAATCTTCTTGTTTGGATAAATTAATATACGAATTCCATTGTTAATAAAACGTAAAATGCGGGATAATAAGGCTGAAAAATAAATACTACGATGAAAGAAAAACTTCTCTTTTCATTTTTGCATTACGCTTACTTACGAAAAATGTTTTTATTCGTTGTTTCGGGAAGCCGGACAATTTACAATTACTCAATCATTTTGGGTTGGAATCAATCCAACGGGCCGATTTCTTTTTCCACTTCTTCCAAAATTTCGCATGACTTTACAACTTCTTTCATTTTAGTATGATCATTATAAAGTGGACGATCAACATCCAAATGTTCGATATACTTACGCACAATCTCCTTTGCTTTTCTAACACCTTTACCCGGAGTGAATTCTCGGAAATCGAGTGCTTGCGCGGCAGCTATAAATTCAATTCCCAATACGCCGTATGCGTTGTCCAGAATTTGAGCATTTTTTATAGCGGTGTTCATTCCCATCGAAACAAAATCTTCTTGATCCGCTGCGGCGGGTATGGACTGAATTGAAGCCGGGGTTGATAAAATTCTTTGTTCTACAATTAATGAATCCGCCGTGTATTGGCTAAGCATAAGACCGGAAAACATGCCGGCGCCTTTTGTAAGAAATGCAGGCAAACCGACATTTAACGCGGGGTTAAGCAACCTGTTCAGCCTTCTTTCGGATAAAACGCTAACCATTGTAACGGCGGCGCCAACCATATCCATAGGCAGCGAAACCGGCGTGCCTTGAAAATTAGCACCAGTTAAAGTTAACTTTTCATCGGGGAAGAAAACCGGATTATCGCCAACACCGTTTAATTCCGTTTCCACTTGTGTTTTTGCCCACGCAACCGCATCGCGGGCGGCACCAATCACTTGCGGAGTGGAACGCATCGAATATGCATCTTGCACTTTGGTTTTATATTTCCCGCTTAACAAATCGCTCCCTTCTATACATTTCCCGATTGAGCGTGAACTTTTTATTGCACCGGTAAATCCTCTTGCTTCGTGAAGTTTTGTATTGTAAGGCTTCATATTTGCCAATAAAGCTTCTAAACTCATCGCAGCGGCAATTTCTGCTTGTTTCAACCATCGTTCTATATCGTATAAGTGAATTGCGCTCATTGCGGTTAATAAATTTGATCCGTTAATTGTTGCCAAACCGTCCCTAGCTTCGAGTCCGGGAATTTTAATTCCGGCTTTTTCAAAAGCAACATTGCCCGGCATACGTTCACCTTTATAAAACGCTTCGCCTTCACCCATCATAAGCAATGCGATTTGCGACATCGGAGCCAAATCGCCGCTTGCACCTACCGAACCTTTTTGGCAAACAACGGGAGTTACGCCTTTGTTCAACATTTCAACAAGGGTTAAAGTTATTTCGGGGCGGCAACCGGATTGACCGTGTGCATGTACATTTATCCGTCCGGCCATTGCACCGCGTACATATTCTATTGGTGCGGGCTCGCCTATTCCGGCGGAATGGTTGTATATCAAATATTTTTGAAATTCTTTTACTTGTTCGTCGTCCAATACAATTTCTGAAAATTCACCGATACCCGTATTAATTCCGTACATTATTTCGCGTGCTTTAATTTTCTCTTCGAGCATTGTTCTGCATTTCTTAATCCTTGCAAGCGCTTCGTCGGAAAGTTCAACCTTTTCGTTGTAACGTGCAATTTTTACCAATTTTTCTACGGTTAAACCCGTACCGTCTAAAACTATTGCCATATTTTCTCCAAAGTTAACTCATTAATTAAATTCAAAATTAATAATTCATTTGTTCAAATCTAAAATTATTTTTCGGGGGGAAATAAATCAGTTTCTTACCATTCTTTTTATTTTGTTGTAATTTGCTACATCCGTTCTAAAGTGAATTGTACTTAATTCATCGTCGTACTTCACAGAAAGGACATCGGCCATTGCATGAATTTTTGCAATGAGTTCCGGTTTATTTATGGAAACTTTAATCTTGTCCTCTACAAAATTTTTCTCATAAAACTCCGCCAACATTTTTTTTAATTTGTTTACATTCATTCCGCGAGCAGCGGAGATTACAATCGAATTTTTATATTTATTCAATACGTATTCAATTTGCCTTTTGTTTTCTAAGCGGTCAACTTTGTTAAAAACTTTAATCTGATATTTTTTTGCGCACTTCAATTCTTTCAAAGTATCGTCCACAACTTTAATATGGTCTTCAAAAGCCGGATTCGAAATATCGACTACATGTAGAATTAAATCGGCATCGCGCACAACGTTAAGTGTGCTTTTAAAAGAAGCCACAAGATGATGGGGAAGTTTTCGTATAAATCCAACCGTATCGCTGATTAATATTTTCTTGTTTTTTCCCAAATCCAATGCGCGTGTGGTAGAATCGAGCGTAGCAAAAAGTTTGTCTTCGGTTAAAACCTTTGCATCGGTCAATAAATTTAGCAACGTCGATTTACCCGCGTTTGTATAACCGACGAGCGATACTTTAAAAAATTCTTTTCGCGGAAGGCTTTTTGTTATTTGTTGCGATTCGATTTTCTTAAGTTTTTCCTTCAATTTTGTTATTCTGTTCCGGATAAGCCTTCGGTCGGTTTCAATTTGCGTTTCGCCCGGACCTTTCGTACCAATTCCGCCATATTGTTTCGAAAGATGCGTCCAAGCCCGAGTTAATCTCGGAAGCATATATTGCAATTGAGCCAATTCAACTTGCGTTTTGGCTTGGTTCGTTTTTGCATGCGAAGCAAAAATATCGAGAATCAATCCGCTCCTATCTAATATTTTTCTGTTAATTAATCGTTCCAAATTCCGCACTTGCGTCGGATTCAAATCCTCGTCGAAAATTACCAATTGTATATCGTTGAGCTCAACCAATTCGGCTATTTCTTCCGCTTTACCTTTCCCGATAAAGTAAGCCGGATCAATCCGTTCGCGCTCTTGAATAATTTTAATTAAGGTATCGGCGCCGGCGGTTTTAGCAAGCATTTCAAGTTCTTGCAGATGTTCTTCCGCCGTTTGTTTCGGAATTCTTCTGTTTCTAATTCCGATTAATATCGCCTTTTCTATCGTCTCGGTTTTAATTTCTTCCATTAAAATTTAAATTAATTATTGATTTCGATTGTTTGCATATCTTTTTTAGCGCTTTTGGAAATAAACATTTCGAGTAACGCAAGAACCAATGCCAACATTAAGAAGTATTTCCATAATTCGGTACCGAACCTAGATTGGTAAATCAACTTTTGAAAATCATCGCCCGGTTTCAAATCGATTATCTTGCCGTTAAAGTTAATATTTTTTAATATTAAATTTAAGTCGTTTTCTTCCAAGGATGTTAAATCGGATTCTCTCGGATCGAAATTCACTGCAAAATAATCAATTAAACCGTTACCCGAATAAAACTTATAAATGCCGCTCTTATCGGCATCCGAATAAATAAAATATTTGTTGTTTTTTTTCAAATCCAACTCAACAAATTCTTCCGAGCCGGGCTTTATAATTTTTATTTGCGGAAGTTTAACTTTTCTTAAACCTATTTCAATCTTATCTCCGGTCTTCACATTATTTACTTTTTGGTTGACGGCACTTAAATAATATATCATTTTGTTTGTTAGCGGGGCAAATAAACCTTTTAACGGGAAATCGCTCCAACTCAATACGGGTGCAATATTAAAAAACATCAGCTTCCCGTTCCCAATATCAAACTCGCTCAAAAATGCGGATTTGTCGATTAATCTGATTATGCTTTTCCCTTTTCCCCGCGTGAAAATTTTTATGTATTTGTATATTGATGGCGAATCGAGCTTCGGTTTGAAACCTTTTCTGAACAAATTTGAAAACAAGGGATGAGTTAAATCAACGCTTTCGAACATTAGCGGTTCGTTAACCGATTCCGTTAAGGATTCGGGTACTGGAAGTCCGAGATTTTGCGCAAACCGTTTAAGTTCTTCCAAATTTGTATCGGAAGCGGGCATAAATATAATATTGCCTCCATTTCGTAAAAAGTCTTTTATCAAATCGATGTTATTTCTCGGAACGCCCATCAGCATTACTATGTCGTAGTTTTTCAGATTTCTCGAAGCTATCTTTTTCAGATTAATTTTATCGATCGAAACGGCATCGGTTGTTTCCGGATTAATTGCAAGCTCAATAAATTCGGTATCGCCCAAATTCTCCGCCGCAAGAAGTACTTTTATTTTCTCCGGAACATAAATTGCCAAATACATTTTATTATCCCGCAAAATATCATCATCCTCAAGTTCCGCCGTAACTTCGAGCAAACCCTTTTCTTTCAAAGTTGTTGTAAGAATGTAAGATTTAGTTTGACCCGGAGCTAATTTAACCGCCGTATGTGCTTTTCTCTTCCCGTTTATGAATAACGTTACCGTTGTGTTACCGGTTGATTGGGAAGAATTGTTTTTTACCGTTATGGTGAACTCGACCGGTTTGTTAAACTCGAATATTTGATTGTTAACCTTAAAATTTGTAATGGTAAAATTAAAAACGTCTTCCGGTGGAAAACCGATTTTGTAAAATCTGCATTCATTTAAATTGCCGAATTGCGGTAATTGTTTCTCGGGTTTTTCCATAAAATTAATTTTCTGGAAATCCGAGAAAAAATAAACTTCTTTATTAAAGTTCTTAGATTTATCAAGTGTTTCAAGAACATCAACCAAAAGGGGAATATGCTGTTTTGTTACATCCGATATTTCGGAATTGTCAATCAGTTTTTTAACGGGGTTAAATCCGGACGCCAATTTTTTTTCTTCTTTTTGGTTCGACGACGTAAACAAAACCGAAACCTCATCTCCGTCTTGGAAATTGTCCAACATTTTTTTAGCAAGTACTTTAGCTTGATTGAAGTACGTTCCGCGTTCACCGATAACACTCATGCTGAAAGAATTATCGAGCAAGAAAAAAGCCGTTGTTTTTGCGGCGGAATTGCCGAACGAAACCGACCTTATTGTGGGTCGTGCAAACGCCATTACCAGAAGTGCTATAATCGATATTCTGAGTAACAAGAGCAACCACTGTTTAATTTTTATTCTTCTGATTTTACTTTTCTGAAGTTCTTTAAGAAAAGCAAGAGTACTGAACTCAACTTTTTTTAATCGTTTCAAATTCAGAAGATGAATAACTACCGGAATTGCAGCGGCAAGCATTCCGATTAAAACGGCGGGGTTTAAAAATACCATATAATTTCAACCTTCATTAATCTTCTCTTATTACTTTCAAAATATCGCATTCGTTCCAGAACAAAAATACTAAAATTGCCGGTTAGTTGATACGAAGTTTGAATAAAGAGAATCGTTAAACAAAAGACAATGTGAAGATAAAGTGAAAACGGCGAAATTATGAATTAATCGGGAATAAAAAAAGCCCCTTCCGAAAAAGGAAGAGGCTTAAAACGGAGGTTGCTAATGAACTATTCAAAGAAATAACGTAAACCCAATTGCATTTGCCAACGGGAGAGGATGCTCGGATCGTCGACAAACGTTTCGGGTGCGGCATTTCTAAAGTTAAACACTGGTGCACCGTCGGGAATATTGTTATTCGGATCTTCATCGAATCTGGTTAACTCAAGCGGTGAAGTTGCCGCCGAGTTTGCCACTTTTCTTACACCCCAATTCGAGTTAAGCAAATTCGGAACATTCAGAATATCCAAACTCAATTGGAAAGTGTGTTTTTTATTGCCCATGTTGAAAGAGAAATCTTGCAAGATTCTCAAATCGATATTGAAATACCACGGATTAACCAATCCGAATCTTTCCGCGATTTGGCCTCTGTGAGTACTTAAATATTCATCTTGTTCGATGAAGGCATTAAAGTTATTCCATTGTTCTTCGGCGGTAACGGTATTTCCGTTATCGTCGGTATAAGGATCGAAAAAGATTTCGTTTTTGTTTGCCGGAATATAAATCAAATCGTTTCCGCCTTGCCCGTCGCCGTTAACGTCGCCCGAGTAAGTGAACGAATATCTGTTTCCACCCGCGCCGGCAAATCTGTTTCCTTCGCCGGCTTCAAAGAATAAACCGAAACTTGTAGCGAACGTTTCGTTCCATACATGGCGGTAAGTTGCCGAAGCGATTATTCTGTGTCGTTGCCCGAATTCGGAGAAGCTCAATTCCGGTTTGTTCGGATCTCCTTTAACGGGGTTACCCGACCAAAGTACGCTGGCAATCTCGGTCGATTTCATCAAGTTTTTAGCTTCCGTAAAACTGTACGCAACAACCATATTTAATCCGAAATCGAATTGCTTTCTTAATTGTGCCGTAAAGTTCATGTGATATCCTTCGTTGGAATTATCAATTACATAAACTCCGGCACCGCCGTCGGGATTGAGTTCGTAACCGTTTGCATCGGAGAAGTAAGGTCTGCCGTCAATCGGTAAATACCTTACCGGAGCTTTCAAATCGGCATTTCTAACATAAATAGCGTTAATATCTTTTCCGTAAATGAACTCAAGAGTTCCCAACCATCCGTGAGGTAATTTCTGATCAATTGCCAAGTTGGTCGTCCAAACTTGCGGCCATTTGAAATCTTCCGTCATTGCGTTCAAATCGAACGATTGTTGAAGAATTGAATTTTTACCGGTTTCGATTTTTTGTCCGTTCGGGTTAAACGGGCCCCAGATATTCGGGTTTGCACCCGGATTTGAAATCACGTTTCCGACCCAAACAAATGGAATTCTACCGGTGAAAATTCCGGTACCGCCGCGTAATTGCGTAGAGCGATCGCCCGTTACATCGTAATTGAATCCGATTCTCGGCGAAAATAACGGTTGAAGTCCCGCCAATTTACTTTGATCGACAGTTTCCGGTTGATCATTCTCATCCAATAACGTTAGCGATCTGGAGAAAGGATTATCGATCGGTTCGGTGAAATACATCGGCATATCAACTCTCAAGCCAAAAGTTAAGCTCAATCTTTCCGTAGCTAGATATTCGTCTTGAGCATAAAACGATAATTGTCCCACTTCAATATTTTCGCCTTTGTAAGGACCGCTACCGATCATTCCTCTGAAATTAATCGGGTTGTTCGGATCGGTTGCCGCGAAGAATTCGGCTAACGAGGGGAACATACTTCCGTTCGGTATTCCGTCCCCTTCGAAATCCAAGAAGTAAGGCAACATAAACAATCCGTGGCGGAAAATATTAAACGAGTTGAAGAAACTGAAATATTCGAATGTGGAACCTACGGTAAACACGTGATTACCGTAATAATAACTGAAGTTGTCGGTTATTTGAAGAACATCTTGATCCAGAATGTTATGAATCGAAAAAGGTTCATGACCCAAAGTGGTATAAGTTACACCGTTTTCCGCAATGTCAATCGTCGGAAACGGTTCGCTGAACGGATCACGGTAATCTCTAAATCTGTTGTAACTTACAAAGAATCTGTTCGCAAATGAAGATGCACGACTGTTCAATTCGAGAGCGAACGAGTTCAATCTGTTGTTAATTCTGTATCCCGCATTTTGGAACGGTAAACTGTTTTCATTCGGTCCTCTACCGGTATTATTCGGTGAAAGCACAAACGGATGCGGAGGAAGTTGTCTTCTTGCATCCAATCTGTTGTAACGGAAAGTCAAGTTATTGTTATCGTTAATATTCCAATCCAATTTAATCAAGAGCTTTTCGTTGTCGGTCGAATGAATATAACCTTCGTAAGGTCCGGTTTCATAATTGTAAACCTCTTTCATTCTTTGACGAATGGAATCCATGGTTTGAGCCCGCACTCTCGATTCACCGAACACAACGTTTCCGTCCCTATCGGCGATGAAGTTCGTGCCCGGATCGTCTCTTCTTTCCAACTCACCGTTAACAAAGAAGAACAATTTGTTGGGAATGATGGGTCCGCTAACCGAAACACCCGATTGGTTAAACGACAGTGAAGGGTTAGCAATTACTTGTTGACCGCTAACCGTGTTTCCCATCAAACTTTCATTTCTCATATAACTGTAAATCGATGCTTTGAATGTGTTGGTTCCGCTTTTAGTAACGGTATTAATACCGGCTCCGGTAAAACCGCCCTCGCGAACATCGAACGGAGCAACGGAAACCGTTACTTGCTCAACTGCATCGTACGGAACAGGCTCGGCGTTCGCTTGCCCGCCCGGCGCCGGGTCGTCCAATCCGAACGGATTGTTAAAATAAGAACCGTCCAATGAGATATTATTAAACAACCAGTTTTTACCTGCAAAGCTGAAATTACCGTCACTTCTCGGATCCATTCGAGTTAAATCTCTAGTACTTCTTTTAATAGACGGCATTACTTTAACTTCATCGGGATTGATGTACGTAGCGGCTCCGGTTCTGTTACCGTTTAGTACTTCGTCGGCTTGAGCTGTAACTTGCACCTCACCCAATTCAACCGAAGAAGATTTCAGTTTGAAATCCAAACGTAATTTTTGTCCTAACTTCAAATAAATATCTTTCTGGGTTTCTTTAACATATCCCACATACGAAACTGTAACGGTGTACGGACCACCGATTTTCAAATTCGGGAGGTTATACAATCCGTTAGTTCTTGTGGAAGCTCCGTATTGCGTTCCGCTCGGTTCGTGAACGGCTACAACGTTTGCACCCGGTAAAGGATTGCCGTCTGCATCGGTTACAATACCGTTAATCGACGCAGTCGTTAAACCTTGGGCAAACGATACGGAGAAGTAACCACTGAGAATTAAAATAGTAAAGAATAGTTGGACTTTTCTCATGTGAACTCCTTAATGTTTGTTAAATTAATTGTGAATTTAATTTGAAACCTTTTGAGGAATCCCTTGAGGAAGGAATTCGACAAAAATTATTAAAGAATTTTCAGTCTGATTTTTAATATAATAATTTTAGAACGAAAAATGCCAATAAGAAATTGCAAGAAAATTCCGTGAACATCAAAATATCTTGATTTTAAGTCGTTTTCGAAAGCTTTCGATAATATTCAATTAATAATTGAATCAGCTTTTTAATCTCGAATTTCTCAATCGCCCGCATTCTCGAAGCATTTCCGAGCCGCTTGCGGAGTTCTTCCGAAACAATAAGTTGTTCGAGTTTTTTCGTTAAATCTTGTGCGTCCTTCGTTTTGAACAACAGCGAAGTTTCTCCGTTCACGGCAATATCCAAAATTCCGTTTGAATCCGAACAAACCGAAGGTGTACCTAACGCCATTGCTTCAATTAATGCTATACCGAAGGCTTCTGAGTGTGAAGGGAAAACAAAAATATCCATCGCATCGAGTAAATCGGGGATATCTTCGCGATAACCGGTGAAGATAACAACATCACGTAATCCCAAATCATCCGCCAATTTTTTTATTTTGCTTTCGTAATTTTCTTCGCCGCGACTGGCTTCACCGACAATCAAAAATTTAAGATGGGTAAATTTGTTTCTAAGTAAACCGGCAGCTTGTAAAAATTCTTCGTGACCTTTCCCCCAAGTAAAACGGGCAATCATCCCGATTACGATTTCCCGCTTTGTGATTCCGAATTCGCTCCGGATTTTTTCGCCGTCGGATTTGCCGGGATTCATTTTTCCGGTATCGATTCCGTTATGTAAAATTTCTATTTTGGACTCGGGCAAGGGCGTTGTTTCAAGTAAATTTTTCTTAATAATCGAGCTTATCGCAAATACGGTATTAACTCGCTCATACAAAAATTTATGCAGTAAATCTTTTTTGTTTATAAACGATCCGACGTGCTTGGTTAGAAAAAGCGGAGTCTTCAAACCCGATATTTTCAACGCCGGAACAATTAACCACAAATCTTTAGAAGCGTGAGTGTGAACAACGTCGTACTTTTCTTTTTTGAGCAAGCGGGTAAGTTTGAGTATTTCCAACGGATGAAAATAGCTTTTCGCCATAACCGTTTTAACTTTCATTCCGGCGGTTGTAGCCGACTCATAAATTTTCGATCCGGGATAACAAAGAAGCGTTACATCATGACCAAGATTTGCCAATTCTTTTACGGTTGTAACCGTATACATTTCCATCCCACCCCAACTTCGGGAGAGGCAAGACTGCAAAATTTTCATCGGTAGATTCTGGTTATTGAAGCACCTTTAAAATAATGAAGAAGAATCTCATCGAAGTTGTATCCCATGTGACTCATAACAGCCGCACCGATTTGGCAAAGCCCTACTCCGTGTCCCCAACCGGCTCCGGTTAAAACGAATTTTTGCGGAATTTCATTTTCGTAATCGAATTTATCTACAACAAAAGCGGAGCTGTACAAATGAGTATCCGACAATATTTTCCGGATGTATAATTCTTTACCAACGGTTAATGTTTTTTTTGTGCCTATTATTTTAAGTTTTATTATCCTACCCGATTCTCCTCGTTGTACCGGCACCAAATCTATAATTTCACCGAAATCCATACCGGATTTTTCACCGATTAACTCTTTTATTTCCGTTTGCGTATATTCCTTTTTCCAGCGGTAAAAGTCTTTGGTTTCTTGGTCATAATCAAGAAGTACTTGGGAAAGAATTTTTTCATCGGTAGTGTTGCAAAAAGCCGGCGGGGCGTTACGTATCCATTTTTGAGCGTTTTCCTCTTTAGTTAAATCCAAATCATAACCGTCGGGTTCGAATTTATAGTCAATTACTTTCGTTAAATAAGGTTTCGGTTCGGGTTCCCAAACATTTTCGAAAGGTTCCGTAATTCCGCCGCACGATTTGGAAAACCGTGTATCGCAAATTTTTCCTTCGTAGGTTAAAATCAATCCGCGCGTTTCTTGTACCGCGTTTTGCGCATTATGTGCAATCAATTTGGTGATTCCTTGGTAACGTTGACAATGATCGTCCGCGCATACATCGTATAATTTATGGTCTTCCCTATCGTACCATTTTATAAATTCCGATTCGGTTTTCTGTTCGGGTTCATATCTCATTTGCAACGATTGTAACTCTTTGCTCTTTTCCATTTGTGCCAGCAACCAACTTCTCGATATTATGGCATGAGCTTTAAGTAGTTCCTTGGGACTCGTAGCACTCATTTCCGATGAGATAACACTTGTAAGATAATTTTCGACGGGCAAAATGTTTACGGCGGTAATTTTGTTATTCTCGATTAAAAATTTAATGGAGCCCAAAAATCTCTGATTTTCTTTTTTCTCCCAATGGAATCTCTTTCCGATAATAACGTCGCGTAAAACAAAAGAATCCGATTCAAATTCTTCAGGAATAAAAAGTGTTCCGTTTTCAATTTCAATTTCTTCCTCTTCGCTTTTCAGAATTATTTTTTCCCCGTGAATATTTGCTTTGTATTTACCGTTTAAAATCAAATCACCGTCGGAAGACCTGTAATTACCGTATAAAATCAAGTTAATTTCATCATCCGATAAAATTGCAACGCTTACTTCGGGTTCGGAAATTTGTTTTTCCATAGAACTATCCGCTGTTTATTTACAGAAAAATGACTCTCCGGCTTAACGACCAAGCAAACACGGAGAAACCAAATATTTGATTCTCAATCTATAAAATTTTTACTGCTCGGGGAAATATTTAGCACAACCGAAATATTTTATTCGAAAAATTATTCGCCCCCGGATTAAGGTTTGATTTTACCGTTAAGTTTAAAATCCTTAATTGTGTATCGTATTTTCTTATTAGGTTTGTGTTGAGGCATTTTAATGCTTTTCGAAAAATCTGGAATGTGAATAGGCATGTTATCGAAATCGGCGCTTGCAAGTCCGTGTTTTTTGAACACAAAAAATTTTTGTCGCGGAAATTCCGGAATTTTCACTTCGCCGGGATTAGTGAACAAATGCATTTTTGTAACGGGATTACGTTCTTTATCGTCGTTTGGAACCTGAGCGAATGTTAAATCGGAGTAGCATGAGAGCAAGATAAAAAACAAACTTAAAACTAATAAATTCATTTTCACCTCTTGTAAAGTTTTTAATTTTACAGAAACATATTTTGCTTTGTTCCCCCAATTTTAGAAAATCTTACGGAAAAACCACATCAGAAGAGAAAGAACAACGCTGATTAAAAGCATTGTGGTAATCGGGATGTAAACTTTTACGCTCGGTTTGTCAATTATAATATCGCCCGGCAAATGACCTAACGGTAATTTGGATAACCACGGCCATAGTAAGCCGGTAACAATTAAAATTATTCCGCCGAAAATTAAAACCTTTTGCATAACCGGTCAATTTGTTCACTCAAAATTACAAACAAAAAACTTACTATTAACATTTTAAATTTTTCAATAAAGTTTGTTCCGTGGAAAATCGAAAGTCCGTAGAAAAGAACACGCGTAGACATCTACTCGAACGGGATTAACAAAAAAGTTGACAAAAACCGAACTTGCTTTACGTCCTGCATGTGAGGGAAAGGTATTGAACCGCTTTGTTTTTATCAACGTATTAACAACAGCTTCTTTGTATCAACAAAGTTTCCGCTTTGCAATCTAAAAAAATAAACGCCGCTCGGTAGATTTGGAGCTTTGAATTCAACCTCATAACTACCCGCCGGTAATTCTTCGTTAACAAGATCCGTAATTTCGCTACCGAGCATAGTGTAAACTTTTAATCGAACTAAACCGCTTACGGGTATCGTGAATTTAATTCTCGTTGCAGGATTAAACGGGTTTGGATAGTTTTGAAA
>CAZKKI010000079.1:0-68491 GCA_964553325.1 uncultured Melioribacteraceae bacterium
AGCTAAATTTGACGGAACTAACTGGACGGTTTATAATACGTCAAATTCCGAGATCCCATCAAATTATATTTATTCACTAATTGTGGATACCGATGGAAATAAGTGGATTGGGACTCATAACGGATTAGCTAAATTTGATGGGACTAATTGGACTATTTATAATATGTCAAATTCCGGGTTACCGGATAATTATATCTATTCCCTAGCCATAGACCTTGAAGGAAACAAGTGGATTGGAATGTATAGCGGTTTAGCGGTTTTCAATGAAGGCGGCATTGTTTCTGTTAAGAATAATGAAATTAATAAGCCCACTTCGTTTTTACTTTCCCAAAACTACCCGAACCCGTTTAATCCGACAACCACAATAAAATATGCAATACCAAATGTAGGGATAAAAAATACTCAGTCCGTACGATTAATTGTTTATGATATTCTTGGGAATGAAGTGGCAATATTGGTAGACAAGAAACAACCGCCCGGATATTACGAAGTGGAATGGAATGCCGGAGACTTACCGAGCGGTATTTACATTTATAAGATTCAAGCGGGTTTGTTTACCGCAAGTAAAAAACTTGTTTTAATAAAATAATTTTGTGAGAAAAGAATTACTTTGGAGAATAGAAATGAAGACCAACATCAAAATCCTATTTTTACTGTTAAGTATGATAATAATTGTATCGATAAACATTTGCTCCGTCAAAGCTCAAGTATTGCAACAAGATTCTTTGGCATTGGTTGCATTATACGATAGTACTAACGGTGC
This sequence comes from uncultured Melioribacteraceae bacterium, assembly GCA_964553325.1. Lineage (GTDB taxonomy): Bacteria > Bacteroidota > Ignavibacteria > Ignavibacteriales > Melioribacteraceae > BMS3ABIN04. The sequence continues at coordinate 764 of CAZKKI010000079.1, forward strand.
AAATTGGACGAATAATACAAATTGGTTAAACGGACCGGTTTCTACATGGCACGGTATAACCGTTTATAACGGAAGGGTAACAAAAATTGAATTGGAAAATAATAACTTAAACGGAGTAATACCGAATGAAATAGGTCAATTAACCGAACTCGAGTTAATATATATGTGGCAAAATAAACTACATGGTGAAATACCCCGAGAAATAGGTGATTTATTGAAACTTAAATACATTGCATTTGGTATGAACTCTCTTGAAGGAGCTATACCGACAGAAATAGGAAACTTGGTAAATCTTAAATCCTTACAGTTATGCGACAACCAATTGAACGGTTCTATCCCGGTTGAAATTGGCAATTTACTTAACCTTAAAGGTTTATGTATTTGGGGAAATAATTTTACGGGTGAAATACCTCGCGAAATAGGAAACCTAAACAAATTAAAAATTTTATATTTGAGTTCGAACAATTTTACGGGCAATATACCCGCTGAATTGGGTAACCTGACTAACTTAGAGGATTTACAACTACAATATAATCAATTAACCGGTGCAATCCCTTCGGAAATTGGAAATTTAACCAACCTTAAAAAATTGTACATTTATACCAATCAAATAAGCGGAAACATTCCTCCGGAAATTGGCGATTTGATAAATCTTGAAATGTTTTGGATTTCGGATAACAAATTAACCGGAGCAATTCCACCGGAACTTGGAAATTTATACAGTTTGAAATTACTAGATTTGGGAGATAACCAAATTACCGGGGATCTCCCATCCGAAATAGGTAATCTGGCGCACTTGGAAATATTAAGGATAGATAATAATTCGTTAAGTGGAACAATACCGGTGGAAATAGGAGATATGGACAGTTTGCAGATTTTAACTTTATCGGGAAATAACTTTACCGGTGCTGTTCCGTCTGAAATATCTAACATAAAAAAATTGAAGTATATCAACATACATGAAAACGAACTTATAGATTTGCCGGATTTTTCCGGAATGCCGTCATTAACCTCGTTAACCGCAGCGAACAATAAATTCACATTTGAAGATATTGAACCGAATATAGGCATCTCTACGTTTAACTATTCCCCCCAAGACAGCGTTGGAGAAAGGTTGGATACGGTAATTTCCGTCGGAGAAAGTATAATTTTGACCGTCGAAGTAGGCGGTACGGCAAATCAATATCAATGGCTGAAAGACGGTTCGGAAATAAACGGTGCAACGGACGATACGTTACAAATAGAATCGGCCGATACAACGGATACGGGAGTTTATATTTGCAAAATAACAAATACAATAGCAACGAATTTAACATTATATAGTAAAGAAAAGAAAATAAACGTGAAAGGAGTTGTTGGAGTAGAAGATAAAAAACGTTTGCCGGAAAATTATGTATTGTATCAAAACTACCCGAACCCGTTTAATCCGACAACCACAATAAAATATGCAATACCAAATGTAGGGATAAAAAATACTCAGTCCGTACGATTAATTGTTTATGATATTCTTGGGAATGAAGTGGCAACCCTTGTAAATGAAGTTCAATCGCCGGGAATATATAAAGTAACATTCGATGCAAGTAACCTCACTACGGGGATTTATTTCTATAAATTACACACCGGTAACTTTCTGAAAATTAGAAAAATGATACTGTTGAAATAAAATTTAAAACGGCGGGAATCATAATGAAATTTTTGAATATCAAATATTTCATAAAATTAATCCTTGTTTTTATTTGTAGCGGTAATCTTTATGCTCAAGTTTATAGCTTTGGGGAAATTAAAGAAAATTTTTTTGGAGAGAGACCGCGGAACGGGAATATTCAAATAAGGGAAAATTCATTCGGCAGCATAGATGATTTGATTTTTGGCGTTTATCCTCCGTTAAATCCGGGAACAAAAAAATTTTATAGTGAAATGCTTAGAAAAGCTCTTTTAGAAATAGAATCGGAAAAAGTGGAAAGCGGCGTAACTGTATGGCAAATTTATAACATGGGGTTTATAGTAAAATCCTCTTCTTTTACAATAGGTTTTGATTTGTTTGATTATTTTGACATACCCGAGTTTCTTAATTTAGCGGATATTTTGGATATTAGTTTTATCAGTCATTCGCATAATGATCATTACTCGGAAAAATTAACAAATGTAATGAAAGCGCTCGGAAAACCGGTGGTTGGTCCATCGGAAATCCCTTTTGTTAACGTTAAATTACAACCCGGGGAGAGCACGGAAATATCCGGTATAACGATTATTGCCCATAATGGATTGCATAGCGTACCTTTACGGCAATTCGAAATTATAACCCCGGAAGGTATTAAAATTTTGCACACCGGCGATAATCAAACATCAACGACTGTTCCGGTAATTCCCAATTTGGATATACTGTTATTAAACTCGTGGGTTAATGAATCGGGTACTACTACTTGGATTGAAGGCTCGCGTTTGGCTATTGCAAAAGCAAAACCTAAAGTTACATTACCCGGTCACATATTGGAATTAGGACATTTGGGAAGTCCTTATCCTCCCGTTCCTTACCGTGATGTTATAGAGGTAGATAATGGAAATTTAGATTCGGAATATTATGTAATGGCGTGGGGCGAAAGATATCATTATCCCGATGCATCCGATGATACTGTTCCGCCGGAAAATGTTTATAACCTTAATGCCGTTGTTTATAGAGATTCTATTTTGGTAAGTTGGGAAACTTCAACCGCCCCCGATGGAGATACCGCTAACTTTTACAGAATTATTTTGGATGACTCGGTGGAAAATTTTACCTTAAAAAATGAAGTTGTTTACCCGATTGATTCACTTCGAACTTATAATTTTAAAGTATATTCTTATGATGATTGCGGAAATCAGAGCGAAAGTTATACGGAGCTTACATTTACTCCACCGAGCGATATTAATTATCCGCCAAGGATTACCGGGTTTTATCCGGAAAATAACGATACCGTTTCAACTTTTGCCGGTGTGCGTAAGAAATTTACTATCTCCGCGATGGATTTTAATCACGATGAATTAACATATATTTGGAGATTGAATGAGGAAGAAATTTACAGAGCGAAGGAAAACACTTTATCTTTTAATATATCATCGCTTAATTCGGGAATTTATAATCTTGCGTGTGTTGTAACCGACGGGCAAGATTCCGCACGAAGCTCATGGATTATAAATCATATAACCGATTTCGCAATTGTTGATAACGATGATTCTCTTATGTATTCCGATTACGGAACATGGTTGGAAAATACGGTGCAAAAAGCTTACGGCAGAAGTTGCCGTTATTCGTTAATTGAAAATATCGGGGATTGGGCGTTGTTTAAGTATTTCCCCGTTCAGGCGGGGGAATATGATGTATTTGAAATTATTTTACAAACTAATTATGCCGCCGATAATGTACTTTATAATCTTACTGTTAATAATCACCAAATAGACTCCGTTTATATTAATCAGAATATCGGAAGCGGTGCGTGGGTTAAGATTGGCCGGTATTATTTTCCTTCTCAATCGGAAGTTAATTTAAAAATTATTAATAACGGTACTTCTAATAACGGAACTGCAATTGTAACCGATGCCGTAAAATTTGTTTTGGTAAATCCCGTTATCGGAATAAACGGAGAAACTAAATCCGTAATAAATAATTTTAATCTTTTACAAAATCATCCTAATCCATTTAATTCGTACACAACAATAAGTTATGTTATTCCCCGGATTAACCGGATCGCCTCTCCTTACGTTACGTTAAGTATATACGATGTATTGGGAAATAAAATAACCGTTTTGGTTAACGGAAAACAACAACCCGGTAAGTATACCTTAACATTCGATGCAAGCGAATTAAATAGCGGAATATATTTTTATAGATTACAAGTAGGAAACTATGCCGAAACGAAAAAAATGGTTTTGATGAAATGATTAATGTCCAGTGCAACCAACACAGTTATTTTTCCGATTGTTCAATGTGTGATGGAGTGTTGATACGGACAAATTAAATTGCTTTAAGACCGTAGGGTAAAAACGATTTTCCCAAAAAATCGTAATATTCTTAAAAATATTTTTTATTTTTAAATATTTATAATTGACCCGTCGGTCTTTTAATGCGATCTTCTTATTACAATATTTTTTTCCTCCTTTTATCCTTCCTTTTATTTGAATGTACAACCGAAAATAAAAATCCCGACACTCCAAAAATCAAATACGGCGGAACCCTTAAAATATCAATTAACGATCCCGTTACAACATTGGACCCCGCAAAAATTTTATATACGTCCGATTTGAAAACCGCTTCGATAATTTATGAAGGATTAGTGGAATTTGATTCCGCAGGAAATATTATACCTTCGTTGGCGGAGCGATGGGAAAAATTAGATAACGGAAGACGATGGGTATTTCATTTGAGAAATAACGTTTATTTTCAAAATGATCCGTGCTTTGAAAACGGAAAGGGCAGAAAATTTTCGGCGTCGGATGTTTTGTTTACATTTTACAGAATAGCCAAACCGTTATCCGGTACGGTGGCAGCCGAATTGTTCCGGGATAAAATATTGGGAATGAACGAATTTATTTCTGAAGAAACCGACGATATTGCCGGGATTAAAGCTTTGGATTCGAACAAAATAGAATTCAGATTATACAAACCTTTTGTCACTTTTCTAAAATTGTTGGCAACACCTTACGCATATATTGTTCCGCGCGAAGCGGTGGAATTTTATAATGTAGATTTCGAAAAACATCCCGTTGGAACCGGACCTTTCCGACTGGCACAATGGCAAAGATGGAAAGAAATTGTTCTTGTTAAGAATATGAATTATTGGGCAAAAACACCCGGCGGTTTACCACTACCGTTTTTAGATAAAATAAAATTGAAACTGATCGAACGGAAAAAACTTTCCGTACCGGAATTCTTGAAAGGCGAGACCAATATTTTTTTGTTGGACAAACCGCAATTTAAAAATTTTAGTAAAAGAGAAAGTTTTTCCGGGAATTATGGTTTTACGGTTGTAAACAAAGGTTTGGGTTTACGGTTTTTTGGTTTTTCAATGGATAATAACGGAACGGTTGCAAAAAATAAAACACTTAGAAAAATACTTTTTATATTATTGGAAAACATCAAACAAAAACACCCCGAAAAATTTAACGGGGAAATTGCTTACTCTTTGATTCCGATACATTTTTTCAAATCCGAGTATAAACGGTTAAAACATTCGAACTTAAATGAAGTTAAAAGATTAATTGCTGAAATACCGGCAACCGAAAAGGAAAAGAAAATCGAATTGTTTGCGACAATCGGCACACCGGTAGCGGAAAAATTTGTGGAATTATTGAAATTATATCAATTTAATATTAAAGAAAAAACAATAAAGCTAAATTATTATGGTGAAATTATTACACGAAGACCGGATATTTTCCGTGTAAGTATGATTCCTTCTTTTCCGGATCCCGAAGAATTTTATATGCTTTTTTATTCCAAGAGCAATAGAAACATTAACTTATGCGGATATGAAAACGTAACCTACGACGAGATTTTTGAAAAAACCATGTTCGAAGAAGATACGAATAAGAGGGAAAAATTATTTAACCGGCTCGAAAACATACTTTCCGAGGATTTACCCGCATTGTACCTTACACACGAAGGAACAAAATATTACGTTTATCCCAAAAGCGTTCACGGTTTTACATTGAAATATAATATTCCGTCATATAAATCTGTTTGGATAAATCCAATTGAAACGCAATAAAATTAGTCTTGCAAACAAAGTTCTGCTTTTTACAATAACCTTTACGGTTTTTTTATTTACCGTGATTATTCTAATATTTTATTTGGGCGGGAAAAAATATATTAAAAACGAAGAAATTAAATCGATTAAGTTTTATACGAAATTAATCGATCTTTCTCTGAAGGAAGAAATCAAGAATTCTAAAATCGAGTTGAACGGTTTGGCGGACCAATTGTACGGTACCGTTCGTGTTCCGGGAAATGGATTTAGCACCCAACAAAAGCAAATTGTGAATAATTTTTTTATCGGCTATCCGTTGAAATATTCACGGATATGGTTTTTAGATTTACGAAACAACTATGTTATGGAAGCCAAGCCTGTCCGGGTGTTTGGCGGGGAAATTGAAACGGACTTTATGTCCGGCCCGATTGAAAATGTAGATGATAAAATATTAAAATATTTAGATAAAAATCATTCGAAACAAGATACAACATTTTATCCCGACAAAATAATAACGAATAAGAATCTTTACATTCTGATAAATAACAAAAATAATTTAATTGTTGCGGCAAGGTTGAGATATGATTATTTATTTAACAAATTTATCGAGCATGCTTCTTTACCGGTTAAAATATCGCTCGCTCTTGTTGATTATAGCGGAAATATTGTTTATTCAACGCAAAACAGAATTTCCGGTCAACTGATAAATACGGCTTTACCGAATTTATCCGGCAGCTTTGAAGAATTTTTGAAAAATAAAAATGCGCAATACTTTTTTCATCCCGACGAAATAACATTTTTTAAATCTTTGGACAATTTGGGTTTGATTTTGTTATTTCAAGATAATCTCTCTGCCCAACATAGCTCGTTAAATCAGTTGGCAAAATATGCACTTTTATTTTCTCTATTGATGTTTGTTATTGTGTTTGCGGTTACAAAAATTTTAACTCGACAGTTGGGAGAATCGGTTAACACGATTACCGATGTTGCAAAGAGAGTGGGGAACGGCGATTTAAACCAAAAAATTAATATCAAACGGGATGATGAAATTGGATTTTTGATAGATACTTTTAACAACATGATAGTCGATTTGAAAAAGAACTATCAAGCTTTGAAAATTACAAATGAGGAATTGGAATCGAAGATAGAGGAATTGGTGCGAACCAAAAACGAACTTTCCAAAAAAGAGAAACTTGCGATTATTGGGGAAACCGTATCGAATATTTCGCATGAAATTCAGAATAAAATAAGTGGGATAAGTGTTTGGGTGCAGAATCTGGAATATCAACTAACATCCGATGAAACATCTAAAATGTATATCAACGAAATTAAAAATGCGCTGAATTCGTTTTTGGAAATGTTGCGGAATTTCAAAAAATTCTATCGTATGCCGGCTTTGGAAAGAAAAAAAATCGATGTTCAACGTTTGCTTGAAACAGTAACAACGAATTGCTCCGCGGAAATAAGAAAAAAGAAATTAAAGCTTGATGTAGTGTATGGTGATGGAATAAAACCGCTATTAGGTGATGAAAAATTACTCGAAGAAGTTTTTATCAATCTGTTAATAAACGCAATTAACTTTTCTCCCGAAGGGGAATTGTTAGAAATTAGGGCTTGGCAAAACGAAACTAATATTATTGTTCGGATAATTGACCGCGGACGTGGTATAAAACCAGAGGATCGGGAGAAAATATTTCAGCCCTTTTACACAACAAAACAAGATGGCAGCGGATTGGGTTTGGCGATTGTCCGGAATATAGTCGATGCCCATCACGGGGAAATAAAAGTTAAAAGCGGAAAAAATGCCGGTGCATGTTTCGAAGTTCTTTTGCCGGTTCAATAATCTAAGGAAAATTAAAATGAAAATTTTACTTGTCGATGACGAACCAGTTTTAAGAAAAGGTGTTTCCACTTTTTTATCCAATATCGGATATGACGTCAATTCCGTATCGAACGGAACGATGGCAATGGAAGTGATTGATAAGGAAAACTTCGACGTTATTATTTCCGACGTACAGATGCCGGGTTTGAACGGAATTGAATTTTTAAAAAAATTACGCAACGGCGGTAACTTAACTCCGTTTATAATCATCACCGCGTTTGCCAATGTTCAAGATGCAGTGTTATGTATGAAACTCGGCGCTGATGATTATCTAACGAAACCAATTAATTTGGAAGAATTGAAAATAAAAATTGAAAAAATATCCTTGCGCAAAAAACTTGAAAAAGAAAACACCGAACTTCGTGAAGAGCTTAATAAAATAAAATTGCCCGAAATCGTAGGTGAAAGCAAGTTAATTATTGAAATGAAAAAACTGATGAAAAAAATTTCATCCGACCCCGATGTTACGGTTATGATTTACGGTGAAAGCGGTACCGGAAAGGAATTGGTTGCCCAAAATATTCATTTATATTCGGAACGAAATAAAAACGGTTTTGTAGCTATTAATTGTGCGGCTATTCCCGACGATCTGCTGGAAAGTGAATTGTTCGGTTATGTAAAAGGAGCATTTACCGGAGCAAATAAAGATAAAACGGGGTTTTTCGAATTGGCTGACAAAGGCACCATTTTTTTGGATGAGGTCGGTGAAATGAGTCCGGCAATGCAAGCAAAGTTGTTAAGGGTTTTGCAAAACCACGAAATACAAAGATTGGGAAGTACGAAAACCATTAAGGTTGACGTTAGAGTTATCGGTGCTTCCAACAAGAAATTGGATGAACTTGTAAAAGAAGGTAAATTCAGAGAAGATTTATATTACCGGCTAAACATAACCGAAATACAAGTTCCCCCGTTAAGAAAAAGAAACGGTGATCTGCCTTTGTTGATTGAATTCTTTATTCGAAAGACAAAAAGCGATATAAAATTTTCAAAGCAAGCATTGGAACTTCTGAAGAAATATTCGTGGCCGGGAAATGTAAGGGAACTTGAAAATTTAATCAGAATGCTCGCGGTTACTTTAGAAGAACGGATTGTAGGAATTTCGAATTTGCCGGATAAGATATTGAACGAAACGGAATATTCTACTGATAACTGGAATGAATACTATTCGCTTAACGATTTCCAAACCGCTTTGCATAAAGCCGTAACCGAATTCGAAAAAAAATATTTGTTATTTCATTTAAATAAGAATGGTAACAACATTTCGAAAACGGCAAAAGCCATCAATCTATCAAGAGTTTCCTTATATAAAAAAATAAAGGAATACCGGTTGGAGATGTAAAATAGACCGAAAATCCGTATTACAAAAGAATTTTGTAAACTTTCCTTAAACTGTTAAGTTAAATTTACACTGATTAATACTGCTTTTTCCTAACAGATTCTCATCTTTTAACGAAGACCCGTAAAGCGCAATTAACAATATTTGCAGGCTTTATTGTGAACCGTTGGAGCTTTATTCGATTTCCGTTGAAATTTAAGGTTTTCCCTATCGGTACGGTTGTTGCCTTCCTCTTACAAAACACAAGAGTTAGCATGAATGCCAAAGTATTTTCACTTTCGAAGAACGGTAAGAAAAATAAGACGTTGTTAATAATTGGTGAAGACGAAGTGTTAACAAAAGGTTTGATGATTAGTTTGATCGATTACTTTGACGAAATACACATTGTCTCGAAGCGAAAAGAAATCAACGTATTATTGGAATCGAAAGAAATGGATGTTGCAATAATTGATGCTGATATCCAAGGACAAGAAAATACGAAGTCGGTTCTCGGGAAAATCAAACAATCAAATGAACATACTTCGGTTATTGTAATGTCATCGTCATTCGACGGCGAAATCGCCGGGCAAATAGAACTTTCCGGAACGGATCGCATATTTGAAAAGCCTTTCGAGTTAACGGAAATGATTACTTACATCAAAAATATAATTCAAGCAAAATTGAAGGAGAATTAGAGATGAAAACAAAAATATTTAGCTACATATTTTTATTAGCGATTTTAACAGTAACGGTTCTCTCCGCCCAATCAATTAATATAAAGAATTTTGTCTTCAAAATTGATAAGCACGGTAAATTGAATCGGGAACACTCCGGGCTTTCGGCAAATTCAAGGAGTGAAAATTTTCCGGTTGCGGAAAAATATCAAAAAGCGGTTTTCACTGCGGATCAAGGCGGTGGAATAATTCAAACTTTAATAGAGGAATGGCTGAATGAAAATTGGAGTAATTATCAAAGGTTCGTATATCAATTTGACGAACAAAAAAGATATGCAGGTTATGTTATTCAAGATTGGCGATCGGCAGGTTGGGAAAATTATCTTAAAGATTCTGCGGCGTATAATGTTAACGAAGACATAATTCTAAATATCACTTCGCTATGGGATGACGGTGAATGGATTTATGATTTTAAAGATTCTTCGGTGTACGACGCAAACCACAACGTGGTTGAGAATTTTCAATCGTTTTGGAATATGACGGAGAACAATTGGACTTTTCTGAATAAAATAATATTCGAATACGACGCTAATAATAATTTGATTGAAACGGTTGAACAATCTTGGTACGATACTGCTTGGGTTGATTTTCAAAAGTGGGAGTTTCAATACAACGATAAAAACATGGTTACGGTTGCCAAATCCCAAATTAATTTTGACGGGGAATGGGTAGATCAAATGAAAATCATTTACACTTACAATGAAAAAGATTTGTTGGTAGAGGAATTACATTTGTTGTATATGTTTATCAACTGGGACAACCAAGAAAAGTGGATTTACGAATACGACGAAAACGATAACTTGATAACGCGAATAATACAAGAGTGGGAAAATAGCGATTGGACGAATAAGGAACGTAAACTGTATGAATACAAGGAAGATTATTTATGGATCGAGACAACTCAAAATTGGTCGTCGGACGATTGGGTGAATACCGAAAAGGAAGAATATACCGTGGAAAATAATCAGATTACGGTGATTGTAGAACAAATTTGGGAAAATAACGGTTGGGTTAATTCATTCAGATGGACTCACACATACGGTGAACCGGTGAGTGTAAAATCGGCAAAAGATATTACGTGGAAATTTTCACTGAAACAAAACTACCCTAATCCGTTTAATCCGGTAACAACAATCGGTTATTCTGTACCCGGATTCGAAAATAATAATATTCCCAATGTGCAACTAAAAGTTTACGATGTTCTGGGGAAAGAAGTTTCGATTTTGGTGAATGATGTGCAAAATCCGGGTTTACATAAAATATCGTTTAATGCGGTTAATCTTCCCAGCGGGATTTATTTTTATGAATTGAAAATAGGTAACTATGTTAAAACTAAAAAAATGGTATTGTTGAAATAAGGGGTTGTATTGCTTATATTTATTTTGTATCGGATAATTGTGGATTCTGGAAGGTTGCAGAAACAAAAAATTAGTATAAATTTTATAAAAAATACAAAAATTTAATTTATAGGAGGGAGACATGAAAACAAAAAAAATTTTATTAAGCTTTCTGATAATTATCATGTCGGTTTTTCTCACTTTTTGCTCGAATGATGAAGACGATAATCCCGTTGCACCCGAGACCAAAGAACCCGCGAAACTGGAAATCAAAGAGATTCAATTACCGGAACATATGACTCAAGTACAAGACTCGTATGCGCAGCTGGCGGTAGCGTTTGTTCAAATGGCTAACGGTTTCAGAAATTACGCTACGTTTTTCAATCCGCCTAGCGGTGCAACTCATATACCCAAATCTTCCGGTGTGCAAGATGAATGGACATGGCAAGAAGGTACGTTAACAATAAGATTGGTTTACGATGAAAACGATGAAATGGTATATTGGAAAATTTATTTAACCGGCACATTTGAAGGATATACGGTTAATAACTGGCTGGGCGCAGAAGCGGAACAAACTAAAGACGGTAATTCGGGTCACTTGAAAATTTACGAACCTCCTACAAACAACCTTATAGCGGAATGGAATTGGAATGTAGGTTCGGACGGTTCGTACAGTTTTGTATTCCTTGGTTACGAAAATTCCCAGAAAATTGAAGTTACGGTAAATGCCGATAATTCGGGTATATTGCAAATTTATAATTCCGTTGGCGGCCAGTTTGTTTTGCAATATAAAATTACTTGGACGGCAACGGGTAGCGGACAATGGTGGGAATACGATACTGCCGGAAATGTGGTTGACCAAGGTTCGTGGGTTTAATTCCGAAGTTTGACGGAATTTTATAAATTTCCGTTTGTAATTTTTTAACAAACTAAATTAAAACTGCGGGGGAAATATGACCATCCAAAAACGATTTGCCTTTTCGGTTTTCGTATTTTTAATTTTCACATCCTCTAAAATTTTCCCCCAATTTGATATCGGAAAAAATTATGCCGGACCTTCGTTAGGTTTGTCGTTTCTCGGTTCGGCATTTCAGTTAGGTGCAAATTACGAATATGCGATGAGTTTGAATGAAATAGGAATTGAAGCGCCCGGAAAATTAGGAGTCGGCGGTTTGTTCAGATACTGGTCTTACAGTTCCGCTTACTATAACGGAGAGTGGAGCTATACCGATATTTTATTGGGAGCGCAAGGTAATTACCACTTTAAGTTAAAGAATTCGAAATTCGATCCGTGGCTGGGTTTGGTTTTAGCCTTTGATTTCGGAAAGGTATCATGGACGGGACCAGAGAAAAGTCCGTATTTGACGGAACCTTCGCACGGGGGTTTTTGGCTTGGATTTCATGCGGGAAGTCGATACTGGATTTCTTCGAATATTGCGGTTAGCGCAAGAGTGGGATTCGGTACGTTAAGTTACGGTGCTTTGGATTTGGGAGTGGATTTCAAATTTTAATTTCGGCGGAAGGAACAGAATGAAATGAAAAATTAATTTTAAAAACTGTTCCTTCCTTAAACTTTATTGTACAAAATTGAAATATCCGATTAGTAGAATAAGTACCAAGCCGAGTGAAAAAAGGAGAAAGCGCATTACCGTTTCCGCTTTTAAATTGCCTGCACTTTTTCGCTGCCCGAGTATCGGTTTTTGATTGTTTTCCGTTTTTCGTTCGGGTAACGCCGGAACCGCTATCAATGCCAGCATGGCTACAATGTTGAAAACAATGCCCAACAAAAACCAATTAATTCCGTTTCTGTTTTTCTCATTTGCAATAAATGAAGAAAAAGCCCCTATTACTAATCCGACAGTAATGTAAATGAGAAAAATTTGAAGAGTTAAACTCATTTTGATATCGCCGCTATTAAATCAAATTTTGTTTGTATCGTCTGTTAGCGAATCGAATTCGCTCGGAAAAATTTTGGGCACCAAGAAAATAACAGCTAAAAACAAAACTATTCCCAAAACGCTGCCCAATAAAATGTCATTCATCGGAATTCCTCAAATGATAAAAACAATGTGCAATTAACCAAAATGATAGAAAATATCTTGTGATTTGGCTAACGGTTTTTTCTTTTTCTTGGTTGTTGCTTCTTTTTCGCGTATTGTCCACGGAGTTATAAAGTCATATTCCGGTTTTTCTGATGGAATCTTGCTGTTTTTTTCCACGGGTACTATTTTATTTTTAGGTGGTACCCGGGTTTCTTTCTTTTTCATTGTGCCCCCGACCAAAATTTGTTTAAATATAATAAATTTCGTAACTCTTTGCAAGTAAAGGGCTTATAAACATCAAATAAAGTTGGGTGTTAGATGCCTTTTGTATATATTTTTATCAAAATAAAAAAGATTTTATTCTAATTCCGTACTTTTATTTCTGTTATTCCAAGCGTTGTTCCGGTCGCCGGCATCTATCACACCGTTCATCAGAATATCTTCCGGTAAATAACCGGTATCGTTTCGTTTGTTCCACGTGATATTACGATCGGCTGCATCAATAACGCCGTTTGCATCGGCATCCCCGGAATACATGGCAAAATTCCCGTCTCCCAAATCTTTTAGCGGATCGGTGCCGAATGCGGAACCGTTTACCGTGAAATCGTATGAAGTAACGGATTCGGTTAAGTGAACGGTTTGAATACTTCTTATCCCAAGATGGTTGCGGTGTTTAACCGCAATAAAATAGTCGTCTTCAGGTAATGTGAAACGCAAACTGCTACTTCCGTCCAAGTCGGTTATTTTTCCGGAATTTAAAAGTAAAGCGGCGCGTGTTGCCAACACCGAATCGGGATTATTTTTATCTCTTAATTCAACCAGAACCCAATCGACCAAATTTTGTGGGACGGATGAAATACTTTCGGTTCCGTCGTAATTCCACGGCGATGTGTTATAAGGTTGTGTTAATGGAAAATCTTGAAGGGAAATTAAGTTCGTATTCATCGAACCGGAATTTGCGTACGCTCCTTCGAGGTACAATTTTATATCGGTTTTTATTTTTTTGCCGAGCCACATTCCGCTTATTTTTACTTTACCGTGAGAGTGATCGGAACAACGGATTTTAACGTCGATTGTGGAAATGTTGTTCGGTATATTTAAGATTTCTTGCGGGTTGTCGGATTGCAACAGAGTAAATTTTGTCCACTCGTTATTTTCCGCCGGAAATTTATAGCGTTTTTGATTTCCTTGCCATGAAAAGATAACTTCAACGGAATCTCCGGGTTCGCCTTTTGTCCATATTTCAAAATCATTTTCACCTTTTTCGATTCCACCGAGTGAATTCACATTGCAAATTTCACCGGTTTTGTTTATTTCGTAGCAATAACCGTTAACTCCGTCGTTATTTTTCCATTTACCTTCCTTTGTTTTAAACCCGTCGGGTACATTGTTATCGTCTAAATCCACACTCAAATCGGGGAAAATGTTTTCATAAGGATTCGGAGTCTGCGAATATAAAATGTCCGCCCATTCGGTATAAGTTTTAACCGGAATGTTATTCCTTACCGCCCAAGCAAGAATACTGTCGGTTCGTTCCAAATAATTTTCCCAACCGTCGTAGCCGACAAAGTGGCTATGTCCGATTAACATCCGGTGTTTGGCGATACCGTCGGCAATTTTCCTTTTGCATGTTTCCAAATCTTCTTCGTCTTCGAGAAAATCGCCCCATTGCATCGCAAATCTTTGTTCGCCGTTTGGATCGTATTCGTTAAAAACTTGTTCGGCATCATCGGGATAAACCGCACCTGCAGTGTAATTATGTTCATCACCCATTGCCGCTTTTATTTCGTCTTTGTGTTGGAACGGATGTTTCCCCCCGGGTTGAATCCACGAATACGGGCGGTTGTAATTATATAAATCGAACAATTTTAGCGATTCATTTGCCAGAACTTTAAGTGCGGGAATCGACATGTGAACCTTCGTTTTTTCGAAATTGAAGTATTTTATGTTTGTGTGTACCCCGAGATTAATAGAGTCTTCCCAAAAATCGGTTATTTCCAAAGCCGGACCGTTTTCAACTTCGGGTATGAACACAAGTGTATCGAGCGAAGGAAAATAGAGATAAAGATCGTCGGAAGAAAAATTGTCGTATTCGTTTTGGGGAATTGTTACCGTATTTCCGTTTATATCGGCGTATCCGCTTCTTTCCGCTTTCGATGTATCGACCGGTGCGTAGGTCAAGCAAATTTTCGTGCCGCGTCTGTGATCGACTCCGGATAAAGTATCGTATGCCAAAGTGTCGAATTTCGTATAAAAGAAATTCGGACGATGATTTGGAGTGTGGTCCATTAATTCGTGACCCATATTTTGAAAAACCCGTATGCTGTCTCTGTACCATTGGGATTCGAACTCGACCATACCCAAATTCATTGCAAAGGAATATTTTAAATTATATTTATTGAATACGTCGGAATACTGACGGAATTTGTAAATATCGTTGTTATCGTCAACTCGGAAACAAATACCCGCTCTTTTCGATACGTAAGATGAGTTTCCCGACTGTGCAAAAATTAAAATTGCCGGTAAAAACCAAAATAAAAATATTTTGTTTCGATATTTCTTCATTCAAATCCACTATTAGTTAAACTTAAAAGATTAATTTTTGAACTCAATTAAATAGAATAATTATGAGATTTCAAGTGAGCTGACTCACAAAAAATGAAATTAGATCGGTAGAACGGGGAACGGATATGGATTTATTTCAGAATTCTTATTGAATTGAAAATGGCAATTAAAGCAACTCCCATATCTCCGAACACGGCTTCCCACATTGTGGCGATTCCGAATGTTCCGAGTACGATAAAAAAGAGTTTTACGCCGAGCGCAAATATGATGTTTTGCCAAACGATTGTTCTTGTCCGTTTTGCCACATCGAGGGCGGTTACCACTTTCGAAGGGTTGTCGGTCATTAATACGATATCGGCCGTTTCAATCGCTGCATCGGAACCGTAAGCTCCCATCGCTATTCCGATATCGGCGCGAGCTAGAACCGGCGCATCGTTTATGCCGTCGCCTACAAACGCCGTTTTCCCGTTTTGCTGTTCCATAAGTTTTTCTAAGTGGTGTACTTTGTCTTCGGGAAGTAATTCGTAAAAATATCTATCGATTTTTAATTTTCCGGCAACCGATTTTGCGGCGGATTTGTTATCGCCCGTTAACATTACGGTTAAAATATTTCTGTTTTTTAGAAGTTGAATTGCTTCGAGCGCGTCCGGTTTTAATTCGTCCGAAATAATAATATAGCCGGCATAAATATTATTTATCGCAACATGCACAACCGTTCCTTCAACTTCGCAAACAGGATGCTCGATATTTTCTTTATGAAGCAATTTATCGTTTCCAACAATTATGCGTTTACCGTCCACTTTTGCAATTATACCATGTCCGGAAATTTCCCGCATTTCTTTTATCAAGGAATGTTCGATTTTCTTTCGAAAGGTTTCTAAAATGGATTTGGCAATCGGATGATTGGAGTTGGCTTCGGCATATGCTGCATATTTCAGAACGGTGTTTTCGTCGAATCCGTTTTCCGTTGTAATTTCCGTAACTTTAAACTCACCTTTTGTTAAAGTTCCCGTTTTATCGAACACGATAGTTTTGACTTGAGTTAATGCATCGAGGAAGTTGGATCCTTTTACTAAAATTCCGCGCTTCGATGCTCTGCCGATTCCGCCGAAATATCCCAGCGGAATGCTGATTACCAAAGCGCACGGACAGGAAATTACCAAAACGACCAAAGCTCTGTATATCCAATCCGAAAACAACGCGCCCTCAATTAGAAGCGGTGGAACCAATGCCAAAAGCAAAGCGCCGGTAACGATTACCGGCGTATAATATTTTGCAAATGTAGTTATGAATTTTTCCGTCTCAGCTTTTTTAGCGGTTGCATCTTCAACCAACCGGAGGATTTTAGAAACCGAAGATTCGCTAAAAGGTTTTAATACTTTTACCGTTAGCATTCCGTTTTGATTAATCGTTCCGGCTAAAACGGTGTCGCCCCGCCCGGCTTTACGCGGAACGCTTTCGCCCGTTAACGTCGATGTATCTATGAATGAATTTCCTTCTTCTACTATCCCGTCCAAAGGAATTTTTTCTCCCGCTTTGATTATTATTTCGTCGTTTATTTTTACTTTTTCCGGCGGTACTTTTACAATTTCACCGTTTAATTTAAGGTTTGCATATTCAGGTTTGATTTCCAATAAAGCTTTAATGGATTTTCGCGACCGGTTAACCGCAATATCCTGAAAAAGTTCGCCGACAACGTAAAACAGCATAACGGCAACGGCTTCGGGCATTTCATCGATTGCAAAAGCGCCGATTGTTGCTACGGTCATTAAAAAATGTTCGTCGAATACTTGTCCGCGTAAAATATTTCGAATAGCTTTCGAAACCACATTCCAACCGGAAATGAAGTATGCGGTAACAAACACAAAATATTCGGCAATCCTGAAAGGTGTATTGTGTAAATCATCTTCGAAGAAAATGCCGGCGAGTAACAGCACTGTAGCGGAAACCGCTTTTACTATCGCCTTTTTGTGTTCGGCCAGTTCGTTTGTCGAAACAAGTTTTTTTTCTTCGTCTTCGTCAATCAATTCGACATCGGGTTCGAGTTCTTTTACGGTTTTCTTTACTTTGTCAAAATCGGATGCATCTACGGTTAAAGTGAGATTGGCAAAATTAACGTTCGCAAATTTCACTTCATCCAATTTTAACAGTCCGTTCTCAATTTTGGCGGCACAGTTTGCACAGTCGAGATTTTTTATTTTGTATTGTTTCATAATTACTTAATTATTGTAACTCTGGCAGCGGTAAAGCTATCATCGTGCATATGTCCGAGTAGTTCCACGATTTCCGCATCTAAAATTTTATCGTCTTCGGGTTCGTGTAAAACTACCTTAACTACAACATTGTTTTTATCTCTGGCATAAAAACCGAAAATTTTCCCCGATGAGTCTCTGTCTATTGGTTTTTCCTTAACAATCATCACGTTTATTTCTTGATTTATTTCGCTACCCGGACTGAAATTGCTGAAAGAACCGAGTTCCTCTGTCGGAGCAAAATAGAAGAAATAAATCATTCCGACAACAATTAACACAAATCCGGGTAAAATTAAGTTCGATACTTTCATAAATAATCCTTTCTTTTGGGAATAAAATTAAATTACGGTTGACAACTTGAATTTATTTGACAAATATAAATAAAATTTTATTCGGGGTGCGATTTACTTGTGTGTAAGGTTAAAAATTATTTTTTATTTGAAGATAAAATTTGTGAAAGTCCCTTTTTATTTCATCTCTGATTCTTCGGAATTCGGTAAGTATTTCTTCATCCGTTCCGGTTGCTTCGGCGGGGTCTTCAAAACCGATGTGCAATTGTTTTTTAACATCTCCGTTAAATACGGGGCAAGTTTCTTTTGCATTGTCGCATACTGTAATTACATAATCGAAAGATTGATTTAAAAACATTTCGACGTTTTTGGGATAACCTTTGCTAATGTCTATCCCGATTTCTTGCATTACTTGTACAGCTTTCGGATGAATATTTTCCGAAGGATTTGTTCCGGCGGAAAATACTTCCAAAGCCGGATCGAAAAATTTCAGAAACCCTTCGGCCATTTGACTTCTGCAGCTATTGCCGGTGCAGAGTATTAAAATTTTCATAACTCATAGTTTTGTTTTTAGGAGATAGAATTTACGAAAAATATTTTTGAATCGGATAAGAAATTGTAATTCTTTAGGATATTAATTTACACATTCGGAAAATTCCAACTGAGCTACGCCGTTGATGAGAACCAAAAGCAATGAAGTAGAATACGAATGTCAAATAAGGTTTATAATAAATTTTAACAATGCTGAAAATTCGGAAAGCAGCAGAAAAACAAAAAAGGGAAAACCGGAATGATTTTCCCTTGGGTTTGAGCTGGCGGACGGACTCGAACCGCCGACCGGCTGATTACAAATCAGCTGCTCTACCAACTGAGCTACGCCAGCAAAATTTGAAGACCGGCTGATTATCCGGCAGCTGCCGGACTCTACCAACTGAGCTACGCCAGCAATTTCAACTTTTCAATAAAGTTCATTTTTTGAGTCATCAAATCTAATATTTTTTACTTTACGATGCAATAGTATATTCTTACATTTCCAAGTGGATTTTGTCTTTTTGTCGGATTAACAAAGAATGGTTAAAATTAGCGATTTACCTACTGTTTCGAAAAACAAGTTGAAGAAAATTTCTTTTCTCAAAACAAAAAAGGGAAGAAGGGAGGAAGGGAAATTTATTGCGGAAGGTTTACGTCTGGTTAAAGAAGGTTTGGAAAGCAATTACAAATGTGAAACAATTTTAGTTACGAAGGAATTTGTAAATAAACAGCCCGAGTTCACCGATGTAATCGAAATTCTTACGGAAAAAGTATCGTTAATTGAGGAAAAAGATTTCGGGAAAATTACGGATACGAAAAACCCTCAAGGTATTGCTGCAATATTTCATATTAGGGAAAACATCGGGGAAATTAAATTAAAAGACAAATTAATAATCGCTTTGGAAAATATTACCGATCCGGGAAATTTGGGAACAATATTGCGAAACTGCGCTTGGTTCGGAATTGACGAAGTATTAATTAGCAATAATTCGGCGGATGTTTACAATCCGAAAGTCTTGCGTGCAAGTATGGGAGCGATTTTTCATCTTAATATTTTCAGATCGAAGAAGTTTTACGATGTATTGGAACACTCTAAAAATAAGGGTTACAAATTGTTTTATGCAGATTTGATTGGTGAAAATATTTTTGACTTTACGCCGCCGGAGAAAATGATTATTGCATTTTCGAACGAAGCATTCGGACCTTCGACGGAATTAAAAGCAATTTCCGAGAATTCCCTTACAATTCCTAAGGCCGGTAGAATCGAATCTCTAAACGTGGCTTCGGCATCGGCGGTAATAATGGCGGAACTGATTAACCGGAATGTTGCGAAAAACCGATAAAGTCAATTGATGGAGGTTCAAGCCCGCTTTCCTTTAATATTAAATTAATTTGTCCGCGATGATATTCCGAATGAGATAATACGTGCATAATTATTTCATAAAGCGGTTGTTCGAACTTCTCGCCGTTCGAATTTAAATATTGTATGTTTTCTTCTAATTCCGCTTCGTTTTTTGTCGACAAAAATTCCGTCCAAGCGGTATGACCTTTGGAGTTTAGAATTTTACATTCTTGAATCGAATAATTGTCCCAAACATTAAAAAGATATTCTTCCTTTTGCAAAATACGTTCGAGCCACATATCTTGTACGGACAATAAATGACTAATCAATGAAAGAGCTTTTTGAGGCGGGGTTTCCGGACCGGCTAAAACATCAATTATTTTTTCGTTCGCCCAAAAATTATAATTAAAAAATCGGAACAGATATTCTTTCATCGGTAAATTATTTCAATAAAATCATTTTTTTTACTTGCGTAAAATTTCCGGCGTTTAACTTGTAAAAGTAAACTCCGCTCGGAAGCCCATCGGGACGCCAATTAATTTTGTAAACACCGGGAGTTTGATTTTCGTTAACTAAAGTTGCCACTTTCCGGCCAAGAACATCATAAACATTTAATTGCACGTGTAAAATATTTTCGGTACCTACGTTTGGAATCGAATAATTTATTACGGTTGCCGGATTAAAAGGATTCGGGTAATTTTGATATAAACGGAAATTATCCGGAGTTTCATAACCGGATGTTACGATATTACTTAAAATATCTTTTTCGGGAGTTGGTAATTTTACCGTAGTGTAAATATGAAATTCTCCTGGTGCCAAACTTATGCCGGCTAAGGAATCCGTAACGTTTAACGAATCACCCGAGAAGTAATCGTACCAAACTCCAGTTTGTTGAAAATATGGAACAATGATTTTGGGAATAACATCAAAGTTGCCGATAATTGTAACGTTCATCGAAGTGTCGTTAATGTGGATTGTTTTCAAGGCGCCGGCAGCATTTATGGAAAAATCTGAAGTGTTAAATGCGGAGTAATTTTTCTTCAAGAAAATCAGTGCTTTGAAGGTTTTGTATAAATTTACTCTTGCAATGTTATTAAGATAATCCCATCTGAAAGGTTTTAAGCAAAGTCTGCAATTATTCGGATAGTTAATCGAATAATCATAACCGAGCTCACCGAATTGCCAAATCATTTTTGGTCCGGGTACCGTAAAGAAGAATGCACCGGCAAGTTTTATTCTGTTCAACGCAATGTTTAAATCTTTAATGTTATAATTGCTTGTCGAATTGCCGTATTGTAAATTTTTATACATCAATCTTTCTTCATCGTGACTTTCCATATAGCCAATCAAATTCGGGTTATTCCAACCTCGCTTTCTGTAGGAAACGGAGCTGAAGTCGGATTTACCGTTTGTGTTATACCCCATCGTAGCTTCGTTATAATTATAATTCAAATTTCCCCAAAGCATCATACCGTAATCCGATAAAACCTTTTCCTCGGAATTTTCAGCGAAGTGCTCCAAAATTACGTAGGCGGTTGAATCGGTTTCCCAAAGTTTGTCCGCCATTCTTTTAAGCAAATCGATTCGCGATTGATCGTACTGGCTCCACGCATTAACATCGTTGCCGGTATATTTTTGAGTAAAGCCTTTTGATAAATCGTATCTGAATCCGTCCACCTTATATTCGGTAAGCCAAAATTTGTTAATACGGTCAACTAACTTTTGGGTCTGTTTACTTTCGTGATTGAAATCGTACCCTACACTGAACGGATGACGGGCAGTAACGTTATACCACGGATTTTCGTTTGTCGGCGGTCCGTAATTTCCCGAAGCATACAGTCGAACAAACGGCGATTGCCCGAATGAATGATTTAACACCATATCGAGAATAACGGCTATTCCGCGTTTGTGACATTCGTCTATCAATTTTTTTAGATCGTCTGCCGGACCGTAATATTTATCGACCGCAAAGTAGAAAGACGGATTGTAACCCCAACTTTCGTTTCCTTCGAATTCGGTTACGGGCATTAGCTCGATGGCGTTTATTCCCAAACTGTCGAGATAATCGAGAGTATCGATTAAAGTATTAAAAGTATGATTTTGAAGGAAATTTGCCAACCATAATTCATAGATTAACAGTTTTGATTTTTCCGGTCGATTGAAATTTTCAATTTCCCAAGCATATTCCTCTTTCGCTGTTTGTAAAATCGAAACTATTTCCGTTGTTTTTCCTTCCGGGTAAGATTTTAGATTAGGATATATATCGTTCGTAATATATTTATCGTTCCACGGATCAAGGATTTTTTCCGTATATGGATCGGCAATCCTTATCTTTCCGTCGACAAAATATTGAAACGCGTATTCTTGTTGCGGAACCAACCCGGAAATTGTTAACCAATAAGTGGAATCGTTCGGGGTTCTTTTCATATAATAATTCGTATCTATTTGCCAATCGTTGAAATCGCCGATAACATAAACGAATTGTTTGTTGGGTGCAAAAAGACTTAACGTAACCGTTGTATTGTCAATATAATTTATTCCTTCAATCACGCCTTCGGGTAATCCGGCTTGTTGAACGGGAGGATTAACAACGTAATCGAACGAATCCCTCGCAGTGATTTGTTCTTCAGTAAAAGCCAGCACTTTAACCGTCGATTTACCGTAACTGTACGTAACTAAATCGTAGAACAATGTATCATTTGTGATTGAATAAATTATTGAATCGTTAATCAGAAGTTTTAACGAATCAACCGTTGAAGGCGCTACCGCTAAAATTTTAATTGTGTCGTTCAAATTCGTGAAAACAAGTTTATCTTCGGGTGAAACTATTTTCAATCCGCTTCCGAGTTCGAGAAAAATATCTTCGGTTTGTTTCGTAGCATCGGCACTGCGAAAAACAAAGTTAAGCGAAGTTATGTGTTCGTTCGGATTCGTTACGTTATAAAATTCGCGCGGATAACCTATAACCAATTTGTAGAGATTATCGGCAATACGTGTAAGGGAAGGTTGAACAGCGTTGTCTCCCCAGTTTCCAATTACATATTGCCACTCTCCGAAGTTGGTATTTACACCGGTATGCGTATAAACCGTACCGGTGTAACCTACAAGTTCAGTCCTTTGAGCCTTTGTTGCGTCGAAAAAAATTATAATCGAGTCGTTCTCGGATGGGAACGACGGCGTTGAAGTTATTACTTGTCCGAATACTATCGCGGGAAATAACAACAGTATATATATTTTTGAAATCAAGTTCATAATTAATCCGCTTTTTGAACTCAAGTTATTACTAACCGATTAGAAAAACAACGGTAAAATTAATTATGTTAGTTTAAGAATTCCCAAGAAAATCCGAATCTGAAAGTCATTTCTTGTTTGGGGTAATATTTAATGAGGTAATACTTAGTATCGAGAATATTTTCCAAAACAAAATAAACCGTAGCGGCATTTTGAATTTCTCCGGCAACGAAGATATCCAATTGGTTCGTAATCGTGCCCGATAAATCCGTTGTGGGCGAAGACAACAAATTAACCGATGAGATTCTCGTAGTTAAAGCGGATAGTTGTTTCTCGAAATCATAAATAATATTCGATTGAACTAAGCGCGATCTGAAATTAAACCCCGCTTTCAAATGCAGGTTATTTTGAAAAAGCGTATCGACGTAATAAATTCCGGCGAACAATGAATATCTGCTATCCGGATGTTCATCTTTAAAATAATAAGCGGCATTTACTTCCGCCAGCAATTTCCAAGTATGATAATTAAAAGCAAAGTTGGCACCGCTGTTTGTTAAATTTTTTTCGGCGGGAAAATCGATAATCTCTACGGTTTTCAGAAAATCATCGCTTACCGAAATAACGGGATCGAGAAAATTGGTGGAAGAGTAATTAAAATAACCGGCGCTAGCATGCAATCCTTTGAAAGCAAACATTAGTTTAATTTCAAAAACATTTACATCGGAGCTAATTCCCGTAAGGTTTGTTTTGAAAGTATGAACGGGTTTTGAATATTTTGAAATACCGGAGTATATCTTCAACCGTTTATTGAGTTTAAAATTTATATCGGCACCGAAGCCGCTGAAATATTTATTATCCAACTCGGAATATGTTTGTTTGGCAAATACCGAGGGAATGAAAACTTCGTTAAAAAAAGAAGATGAAACAACCGCACCGTAAGATAAATATGAATATTTGTTTAAGTCGGAAGTACCTAAAACATAATCGAAAACATCATTGTCGGTTCTCTCGTAATTACCGAATAAATAAACCGAGACGGGTTTAAATTTGTGCTCGTGAGAAAATCTTATTCCGTATGAGTTGTAACCGTCGTCGTTGAAAATCTTTTTTACATAACCTTTCGATTCTTTTTCGTTTTGTCTGAATTTGGTCGAAAAGTATTGATAATAAAGCGTAACGTCCGATAAAGAATTTTCGGAAAGTTTAAGAAGAGCACTTAATTCGAAATTATGACGGGTGATTTTTTGATATCTCGTTGTAAATTCAACCGGGGCGAGAATTCTGTTATATAAAATTCCTTCCGTATCGGTTATACCGGGAATTGCTTTTATGCTATCGAGATTAATACCGCCGAATAAGCCCGTATAGCTTCTTGCATGATTATACTTTGCAACAAGATTAACATAGTTGTTCACCAAATATTTAAATGCGGCGGAAGCTTTCCATGCCGAAAAATCGGTATTCTCATAACCGTTATCGATGGCGGAGTTGGTAAACTGAAAAGTTCCGTATAAGTTCCGGAATATACGGGTTTTAAAAACCCCGTTAATATAAGCCTCTTCGTTCTTTGCTTGAAAATATCTGATTTTGGTGAGAGGTTTTTTAGCCAACGTATCCGTTTCCCGGAAAAGTACCGCAACGGGATTGTTCATATTCCCGAACAAAAAACCTCGCGGTAGTGCCGAAACCCCAATAAAATCAAGGTTTTCGGACTGAATCAAATTTAAATCGAGTGAATTTGTTAAACGGTTATTGTAATTTATTCCGTCCGTCAAATAAGTAATATTGTTGAAACCCAAATCGTAAAACTTCATTTCACTCGGTTGTCCGAGCCAACCTAAGTCCAATAAAGTGCCGTAGGGCAAATAATTTAACAAATCTCCCGTAAATCTATAATCTTTGAACTGTTGCTGCTTTTTAGAAATGATGTTATCATTAAAATTAAAAACTGAGAAATCCTTTTTTATTGGAATAAGCTTTCGAACCTTTTTAGTTTTAACGGAGTCTTCTAATAAAATTTTTCCGTTTGTAAGAGAATCCGGAGTGATATTTGAATTAATAATATCAGTGGAATCGGGAGTTTGGGCGAATAAAATTGATGAAATCATCAATAATATCAATACTTGAAAAAGAAAAGTGAAATTATTCCATTTTAAATTTGAACGTATTGGCGAAAAATTTTTAATAAAAGTTAATTTACACACTTCCGAAACCACTGTAATTATTGAACAAATTAGCTGCTTTCATTTGTAACATCACCAAATATAAGGAATATTAGGCTGATCGGGAGTTTTTTTTAATTTTTTTCGTTAAAAAATGAAAAAATATTTTTTTTTATATAAAAAATTATTTATTTTTTATATGCATTCAAAAACAAATCTAAAGGAAAAAACATGGCAAAAGCTAAAGCAAAGAAAGCTACCAAAACCAGAAAAGCTGCACCAAAGAAAACCGCAGCTAAAAAAACTACTAAGAAAGCAACAGCTAAAAAAGCTACTACTAAAAAAGCTGCACCAAAGAAAACCGGTCCAATGACAAAAGCTCAAATAGTTGACCATCTTGCAGCAAAATTAGAAACCACTAAAAAAACAGCTGCCGCATTTTTAGATGAATTTGCACAATTGGTCTACAAAAATGCTAAGAAAAGCTTTGTTATTCCCGGTTTAGGCAAAGTATATACCGCTAAAACCAAGAAGAGAAAAGGTAGAAATCCTGCAACGGGTGAATCAATCGTTATCCCGGCAAAAAACAAAGTTAAATTCAGAGTATCGAAAGCTCTTCAAGATGCGGTATTTCCTCCAAAGAAATAATGAAGAAGATATCAAAAATAAAGCCCGTATTTGCGGGCTTTTTTGTTTTAACGGTTACAATTTTATTTTGCTTTCCGTTTGAATATTCCCGCAATTCTTTTGTCCTTTAGCTCTTCGATATCTTTTAATACTTTGAGATACAAATCTTTTGGAATGTGACTTAACAATATTGTAAGAAATGCATTGAAATCTTTTAAGTGTTGATTTATTCCGACTATGTTACCGTTCTTGTCCATTATATATATTGGTTTTGTCGGTTTTCCGGAAAATATTCCTCCATTAATATCGGTAATATCTTTGTAGTTCATTGCAATTTCTTTTTTTTGAAAAAAGAAATCGGAGAAAATCATTTTTTTATCATCCACTTCGATTTTGTATGGAAACAGTTTATACATTTTAAAATAAAATCTGTTTAATATGTAGATGATAATTATGTTCAGCAATGCCGGTAAAGAGTATTTCCAATCGTACGTCATACCCCAAATCAATAAAAGCAAATGAACAACAAGCAAAAACGTAACCGGAATGTTTGCAAATCTGTAAATAAATTGTGCTGTAATTGGGTATTTAAATGTTCTCATTAGTTTGAATCCGTTTACTTAATTAACGTCATTTTTTTTATTAGGGAAAATTTATCCGACGAAAGTCTGTAAAAATAAGTGCCGCTGGAAAATTTATCAGCATTCCACATTATGGAATAGTCCCCGGCGGTGATTTCATCATTTAATAATGTTTGCACCAATTGTCCCAATGAATTAAAAATTTCGAACTTAATGTTTTCTGGATTGTTTAGTGAAAAATCTATCTTTGTTTCCGGGTTAAACGGATTCGGATAATTTTGTTTAAGTTGAAAAGAAGGTTGTTTCATTGAACCGACCGATGTGGTTTTTCCACCTTCTATCTTGAATAATTTACCCGAACTGTAATCTGCAAAATACAGATTATCTTGTTCGTCAACTCCGAAAGTTGAAATACTGTAACCTGTTTCGAAGATTAATTCGTTGGATATATTACTGTCGGTTTTGGTTAAAGCCCAAATTTTACCGGATACGAAATCCGCAAAAACATATTTTCCGTAAATTTCCGAGGCGTTCGAACCCCTGTAAACAAACCCGCCGGTAATGGAATAACCGCCTGCCGAGTTATGACCGTATTCCCAAACAGGCAACTCCAATCCTTCTTGATTGCACTGTTGAGAATTGTAACAATGGAAACCTTCCATTATGTTCCAGCCATAATTTTTTCCTTTTTCGATAATATCTACTTCTTCCCATAAATTTTGACCGACATCGGCTGCCCACAAGGTTCCGGTTGTTTTATCGAAACTGAATCGCCAGACGTTCCTTAATCCGTAAGCATAAATTTCGGGTCGGGCATCTTGTGTACTAATAAACGGATTGTCTGAGGGTATGGAGTATTGAGTATTTTGTCCGGGTGTATCAACGTCAATTCTAATTAAGCTTCCGAGTAACGTAGAGAGATTTTGTCCGTTTCCCAAAGGATCTCCGCCCGAACCGCCGTCTCCGAAAGAATTATATAAATATCCGTCGGGACCAAATGTAATTTGTCCGCCATTGTGATTGCTGTAGGGTTGTTCCACTTCCAAGAAAATTGTTTCGCTTGCCGGATCCGCTTTGTTTATATCGTTCGCGGAAACTTTGTACCTTGCAATAACGGTTCTGCGGGGCTCGGAGGCGGTATAGTTTACGAAAAAGTATCCGTTCTGTTTATAGTTGGGATGAAAAGCCAGACCGAGCAAACCTTGTTCTCCACCGGACAACACTTTATCGGTTATATTCAGAAACGTTAATTTCTCGGTCGTATTGCTATTGTTAACGAAAACGGAAATTATGCCAGCCTGTTCGACCACAAATATTCTGTTTGTACCGTCGTTTGCATTTTGAATATCAACGGGAGCGTTAAAGTCCAAGTTCGGGAATGCTTCCGTAATTTTTAATTGTGCTTTGAATTCCGGATTAGTACATCCGAGAAAAAGCAAGAGTATGTAAAAGGATTTATTAAAATTCATTTCATGCCCGTTTTGTTATAAGGTATTCGAATATTAAATTAAAAAAAGGCAATTGTCAATAGTAAAAAGATTATACGAGCATTAATCTTTACTCATCTTTACGATTTCGTCAAACTCCTTTTTCGCAACGGGCATTACGGATAGGCGGTTTCCCCGTTGAACCAGTTTCATGTCTTTTAATTTCGGATTGGATTTTATTTCTTCAAGGGTAACGGGCTTTTTGAATTTTTCTTTGAGTTTAATATCGACCATGTACCACGTAGGTTTGTCTTTGTTGCTTTTGGGATCGTAATATTTCTCTTCGGGGTCGAAAGCCGTAAAATCGGGATAGCCTTCTTTTACAACTTCGCAAACTCCCACAACGGCGGTCGGTTTTGCATTGCTGTGATAAAATAAAACAAGATCGCCCTTTTTCATTTCGTCCCTCATAAAATTACGCGCTTGGTAATTTCTTACACCGTCCCAATAAGTTGTTTTGTTTTTACTTTTTGCCAAATCGTCTATAGAGAATGTCGATGGTTCGGATTTCATCAACCAATATTTTCTGGACATATTTATTTCCTTTCTTTTTTATTTTTCAGATAATTGTCAAACCAATGTTTTCTTAATTGATCGGCTTCGCTTTTATGCGGTTTGAGGAAGTGGTCTCCGTTTTCGAACAATACCAATCTGAACGGAAATTTCAAATCGAGTAATTTGTAAGCCAAATCAATCGAATCATGCGGTAAAACCCTTTTGTCGGCTGTTCCGTGCAATAAAAGCAAAGGAGTTGAGTCCGGCAGTTTATCAGCAAAATTTATTATCGATCTTTTGGAACAAAATGCTTCGAAATCGGTGTCGTTTAGTTTGTTAAAAGCATTGTCGAATAAGTGTTTCATAAATTTGCTTTCGTTTACGTTACAAGAAAGATTTGTAATTCCCGCATTAACAACGGCCGCACGGAATTTATTTGTTTTCGTTAAGGCAAGGTATGTCATCATTCCGCCTCTGCTCCAACCTTCTATTCCCCAGATTGAAGTATCGGCGAAGGGGAATTCTTCCGCTACATCGAAGAGATTCAGGATATCGTTAACGTCTTTTCCCCCGAATTCATCTTGTCCCTCCCCGCCGTCGTTGCCTCGGTATTGAGTTTCAAGCACAAAATAACCCCAACTTGCGATTTGTCCTAAAATTCCTTGAGCGTTAAAATCATCGAGTGCGCCGGCATTTCCATAACCGCCACGGCACCAAATTATGCAAGGATATTTTTCGTTTTCATTTACAGGGTACGCCACATATCCTTTAACTTTTAGTCCGTCCGAAAGGTAAGTGATTTTTTTAACCTCAACTTTTTCCACCGTATCGGAACCCCAACCGCTTTTGATTAGGTTAAGTTGGGTAGAAGTTAAATTTAGGTTTTCGGAATTTATTATCAATTCGGTCTCGTTTCTTATTTTGGAATTTAGTATAATTAAATATAATTACTGTAAATTTACCATTGCAAAAAAAATAAGTGATTTATGTCGAAGAAAAAAAACAAACCGGCAAAGCAAAAAGAAACGGAAGCAAAAGAAAAAAAGAAATCGTTTGCGAAAATTTTTTATGTTGCGGGAATAGTTATTTTGGGATTGATAATATTTTTCAGTTTACCGTCTAAAACCGGTAATAAAAAAGACGTACCTGCCGATAAAATGAAGCTTGATAATTCGGCTTTTACTTTTACGAAACACGGTGAACTTTCATTTTTGAAAAAAGACGGTAGTTTCATCACGAAAATAGATATTGAAATAGCCAACAACGACGAAACCCGTACGCGCGGATTGATGTACAGAAGCAGCATGAAGGAAAACCAAGGTATGCTTTTTATTTTTCCGCGCGAAGATTACCAATCATTTTGGATGAAAGACACTGTAATTCCCTTGGATATGATTTTTGTTAACGCAAAAAAGGAAATTGTTACAATCCATAAAAATACAACCCCTTATTCGCTAAAAGGTTATCCGTCCGATGAACCGGCTAAATATGTAGTAGAAGTTAACGCAGGATTTACCGATAAGTATAACATTGAAATCGGCGATAAAATTGTTTGGAGAAGAAACTAAATTTAACTTGCAATGCTTCTTACAAATAAAAATCTGAAATCTTTTAACGTAGACGAATTAATTCGGTTTAAGATTGAAAAATCGGAACTTGAATCCATTTTGATTATTGTTCCGACCAACAGAAAATTGCGTCGTCTCAAAAAAGAAATTATTACCGGCTCGCCGGGTAAAACCGCCGACGTGATAAATCTGGAAACCTTAGGTACGTTAACCGAGAAAATTTTGAATGAATGGAAATACTTCAAAAAATTAAGCGAAGCTGCAGCCACCGTATTGATAAAGCAAAGCGCTAAAGAAGTTGATTTGCAATACCTCAACGTTTATAAAAGCGAAATTCCACACGGCACTCTCGATAGAATTAAAAACGTAATTTCCGAATACAAGAAACACGGAGTTAGTCCCGAATTATTACGTAAAGAAGCTGAAAAGTTGGATGACCTTGAAAAAAGGAAAGCAATTGATATTGCGAATATTTATCAAAATTATAAAGCCAAGTGTTATAAACTTTCGGCTTTGGAAGCGGGTGATATTTACAGTGAAATTGTTAGTGCGGGAAAAGACAAATTTCACTCGGCTTTCAAAAGACTTTTCCCAGAAGTCCGTGAAATTGTTGTTGTGGGATTCGACGAGTTTTTCAGATTGGAAATAGAAATTTTGGATTTTCTGAAACTTGACGATTCGGTCGATTTGTTTCTTACATTCGATTATTTCGATAGAAACCGCTCTTTGTTTGCACACCTCGAAGAAACATATTCAAAGCTAAAAAGTAAAAATTTTAAGCAAATAGAAGATTTGACGCCTGAAGCTTCCGATATGTTTTTGCAGAACGTAAGAAAGTTTTTGTTTTCCAATAAAAATAAATTTGTGCTCGATTCTTACAAAGAAAAAATTGCGGTTGTGGAAGCTGCGGATAAAATTAACGAAGTGAAATTTGTTGCGAAGGAAATCAAGAGAAAACTTACGGAAGAAAATGTCGAACCTCATAAAATCTGTGTCGCGTTTAACTTAATCCAAAATTACACTCCGATTGTGCGGGATATTTTTAATATGTATGGAATTCCTGTGAATATTACCGACAGGTTTTCGCTGGATAAATCGTTGCCTGTAACGGCATTGATTACAGTCTTGGAAATTTTGGAAAACGATTATTTCTATAAAGATATTTTCAGAGCGTTCAGCAATGTGTATGTTCGGAACATCAATATTGATTTGGATGTGTTAATTAAGGTTGCTACCAATTTGAAAATAGTCGGTGGAAAAACGAATTGGGAAAAAAAACTTTCTAATGCTTTGTCGTTTACCGGGTCGTTCGATGAAGAAAATGAAGATGAAGAAAAAGAAACTTCCGATAT
This sequence comes from uncultured Melioribacteraceae bacterium, assembly GCA_964553325.1. Lineage (GTDB taxonomy): Bacteria > Bacteroidota > Ignavibacteria > Ignavibacteriales > Melioribacteraceae > BMS3ABIN04. Next base: position 32,277 of record CAZKKI010000079.1, read on the forward strand.
AGAAAAGGCTTTGCAAAGTATTTATAATATTAATTCGCTTTTGGAAAATTTCAACAAACCGCTCTCAATACCTGAATTCCAAGACGAGCTTAAACTTCTTGCTTATAAACTCGGGATATTCGAAAAGATTTTGGAAGATAAAAAAGAGGATGCGGAAATAAACATAAAAGCCGTAACAACTTTTTTTGAAACTACCGACGAGATATTTGAATTGCTCGCTAAAGAATACGGAGAGAATAAAAAATTTAATATTAAATTTTATTTGGAACAGTTAAGAACCGCCAGCGGCTGGGCAAGATTCAATGTAAAAGAAAGATCAGATTTCGGTGTGTTGGTTACTACGGTTAACGAAATTCGCGGTATTAAATTCGATTATCTTTTTATTTGCGGAATGAATGACGGTGAATTCCCGACCAGATATAATCCGGAGATTTTCTACAGCGGGTCTTACGCTAAAGATTCGGCCAGACATTTACTCGAAGAGAAGTTTCATTTTTACCAAGCGCTCGGTTTGTGGAGAATGGGTTTATACTTGACTTACGCTAAGCACGAGGAAGAAAAGGAATTAGTGGAATCGACTTTTGTAAAAGATTTTAAAAAACTTTTTGCCGTCAAAGAAATAAACGAATCGAATTTGAATAATTTGGTTTACAGCAAAGAAGAATTGGATAAGTTGATAGGTAATTTTTGGATTGAAGAAAGACTGGATGAATTTTTGAAATCTGAAAATTTAACATTAAACGAAGATAAAATCCGGCATTCGTTATCGGTAGATAAATTGCGTACGGAAAATCCGTTTGCGGAATCAGTTTACAACGGATATATTTTATCGCACGTTGACAATGAAATTGCATTGAGCGACAAAGCCGTATCGAAATTGGAAAATTTTGTGCGGCAGGAGTTCTCCGTATCGCAATTGGAAACTTATGCCAATTGTCCGCACCGGTTTTTCCTCGACAGAGTATTGAAGATTGAAGAACTGAGAGAACCGACGGAAGAAATTGAAGCGGTGGAACTCGGTAATTTAATGCACGAAATTTTTTACGAGTATTATTCTTTTCTAAGAGAGAAGAATATTAATCCCGTTGAAGAAGAAATTGTGAAATTGAAGAACATTCTTTTCGGGATTGCAAGGAAAAAATACGATGAGTACAAATTCGATTCACCGTTAAGTTTTTACGAGAAAGAAAAAATTTTCGGAATAAACGGAAACGAAGAAGATTCGGTTTTATACAGATTTTTGACAGTAGAAAATCAAAACTTCGAAGATTACACACCTTCGTTTTTCGAAGTGGGTTTCGGTTCGGTTATACGGAAAAATACAGATAAAATTTTATCGGCTACACAAGCAATTTCGATCGGTAATATAAAACTTCGGGGAAAAATAGACAGAATCGACATTAACAAGAACGATTTTGTGTTCAGAATCATCGATTATAAATTGAGCGACCGGGGGAAACCTTCCAAGAAAGATTTGGAAGAAGGTTATTCGTTACAATTGCCCGTTTATCTTTATGCAACGAGAAAAATTTTGACAAAATATTTTGAAAATAATTTTAGTCCCGCCGGAGCAATAATTTTCTCTTTGAAGTTTCAAGCGGATAAGTTCGGGCATCTTCGAGTAATCAGAAAGTCGAAAACCGGTCTCGAAGGAACAATTGCAGCGCATGAAAAACTTATTGAGATTGCGGTTAAAAAAATTGAAGAATATGTCGAAAATATTTCAAAGGGTAAATTCCATCTTACTTTCAGAGAAGACCCCGAAAAAAATGCTTGCAAATATTGCAATTTCAAAACAATTTGCAGAATTCAGGAATCGGTTAACTAATTATTCTTGAATTCTTTGTAAGAATTTTTTACATTTGGTAAAGCCACTGCAAACAGCAGTGGTATTTTTTTTATGTTTCACAAAAAAGGAGGAAAGCCTTAAGTGTCTAACTTTGTATATCTTAGTAGAGAAAGATTAATTGAACTTGAGCAACAGTTGAAAGAACTGAAAACAAACGGACGTAAGCAAATGGCGCAGAGAATTGCCGAAGCAAGATCTTACGGCGATTTATCGGAAAATGCAGAATATGATGCCGCAAAGGAAGCGCAAGGCCTTCTCGAACTGAAAATCAGCAAGATGGAAGAAATGCTTGCGAAAGCAAAAATTATCGATACTTCGAACATGCCGAAAGATAAAACCCATATTCTTTCGACGGTTGTAGTTAAAAATTTGAAAAATAATAAAACCTACGAATATACATTGGTTTCTTCCGAAGAAGCCGATTTGGAAAAAGGAAAAATTTCCATTACTTCGCCGGTCGGGCAAGCTTTAATGAACAGAAGCAAAGGTGAAATTGTCGACGCCAAAGTTCCGGCGGGAGTAATCAAATTCGAAATTCTGGATATTAAATAAATTCTTTCTTAAAGCGGATACACATCCGCTTTTATATTTTCATTTCCGTGAACTTTATGTCGTTATCCGTAAAAAATATTGAAGAGAAGGTCATTCTGTTTATCGAACGGAACGGTTTGATTTATACCGGAGATAAAGTACTGTTGGCGCTTAGCGGAGGTCCCGATTCGGTTTTTGCATTGTACTTTCTGCACAAGTTCCGCGAGAAGTATAAAATCGAAATTCACGCTTTTCATGTAAATCATCAATTGAGAAATTCCGAAAGCGATGAGGACGAGAATTTTTGCAAGGAATTGTGTGCACGGTTGAATATCGATTTCCGTTCGAGTAAAGTTGATGTGAAAGAATTTGCCAAGAAAAGCGGCAGATCGATTGAAGAAGCTGCGCGGATTTTAAGATACGGTGAGTTGCAAAATTATGCGGAAAAAATTGGTGCCGGTAAAATCGTCACCGCTCATAATTTAAGTGATAACGCCGAAACGGTTTTATTAAACTTTTTAAAAGGAACGGGAATCTCGGGATTAACCGGAATTCCGGTTCGCAGAGATAAAATTATTCGTCCCTTTCTTTGTTTAACCAAAGAAGAAATTGTGTTTTACCTCAAGGAAAGAAATTTGAGTTATAGACTGGACGAATCGAACTTGGAATCGGAGTTTCAACGAAACTTTTTACGTAATAAAGTAGTACCATTGATAAAGAATAAAATCAATCCTTCCTTCGAAGAAGCGGTTTCCCGGAACAGTGAGATTTTAAGAAATACCAAAATTCTGATTTCCAGATTGACCGAATCGCTGATTTCCGAATTTGTAGAAAGTAAAAAAAACGAAGTACATGTAAGTTTGAAGGTGATTGAAAACTACGGTACGGAAGCGCTTGCCGAGCTTTCCAAAACTGTGTGCGAAAAATATTTCGATGTGCAATTTGATTTTAACGACTGGATTAAAATTGAATCGCTTACGAATAAGCAAACGGGCAAGAGTGTTGAATTGGGAGAAAATATAACGGTTACGCGCGACCGCAATAATCTTGTTTTTAAAAAGAAAAGTAACTTAAACGAAAACCGCATATTGAAAATAAAAATTGGCGAAAGTGTTCGAATAGACAATAAAAAGTTAATTATTGCCGAAGCGGATAAAAATAAGATTCAATTTGATACGGATAAGTACAAAGAGTATATTTCGGGTGACGACGTTTCGGAAGAATTTGTAATACGTAAATGGAAACACGGCGATAAATTCATTCCGTTGGGCATGAAAAATTTCAAGAAATTATCCGATTTTTTAACGGAAGAGAAAATTCCCGCTACGGAAAAGGAAAATCAGTTGGTTTTAACTAACAACAATAACATTGTCTGGGTAATCGGACTAAGAATAGACGATCGATATAAAATATTACCGAATACAAAAAGGATAATTGAATTATGGTTGAACTAAGCGATCAAAAAATCAAAGATGTAATTCACGTTGGAAATGAAAAGTTCGTTCCGTTAATAACAAAAGAGCAAATTGAAAAACGCGTAAAAGAATTGGGCGAACAAATTTCGAGTGATTACAAAGGGAAACTACCGATTTTTATCGGGATACTTAACGGTTCGTTTATATTTATGTCGGATTTAATTAAAAACGTAACAATCAATTGCGAAATCGATTTTTTCAAACTATCGAGTTACGGTGAACAAAAAATTTCTTCGGGTAAAGTAAAATTGTTAAAAGAATTGAATGCTGACATAAACGACCGACATATAATTATTGTGGAAGATATTGTCGATAGCGGTCTTTCGATTGATTACATTGAAAAATTAATAAGTAATTTTAATCCCGCAAGTATGAAAGTTGTTTCTCTTTTGGTGAAACCGAATAGCCTGAAATATAATGTTGAAATTAATTATATTGGGTTTGAAATTCCCGATAAATTTGTTATCGGATACGGATTGGATTATGCTCAAAAATACAGAAATCTAAACTCCATTTATGTTTTAAGCGAAGAATAGGAAAAAATTATGTTACCAAATAGAAAAATGAATATGTCGGATAATCAAAACAAAAAGGATTTTCAAAAGAAAAAGGGAAGTCCGCAAGGTTCCAACGACGATTTCGATTGGTCGAAAATACTGAAAACAGTTTTCAGCTGGGGTGCCGTAATAATTGCTGCCGTTATTGTAATGCAATTTATGAATTCGAGTCGTGCAAGTTTTGTTGAAGTCGGTTATAACACATATAAAAATTTGTTGAATGCCGATAAAGTTGAAAAAATAGACGTTATCAAAACCGATGTAAACAATTACTCGCTTGAAGTTACTTTGAAGCAAGAAGAACCGGTTAAAATCGGAAAGGCAACCAGAAAAGTTAAAAGAATAAGTGTTCCGATAATCGACAAAGTAATTGAAGGCGAACAAAAAGTCTGGGACGCGAAGGGCATTGTATATGATTTCATAATCGATTCAAACGAATGGTTTACGCTTCTGATCAGCTTTTTGCCGTGGGTTTTGATAATCGGTATTTGGATTTTATTTATGCGACGTATGCAAGGCGGTGCCGGAAGTCAAAAAGGAATTTTCAACTTCGGTAAAAGTCGTGCAAAATTAATTTCCGAGTCGCAAATTAAAGTTACGTTCAAAGACGTTGCCGGTGCCGACGAAGCAAAACAAGAATTGGAAGAAATTATCGAATTTTTACGCGAACCGACAAAATTTCAAAAACTCGGCGGTAAAATTCCCAGAGGAGTTTTGTTATTAGGACCTCCGGGAACCGGGAAAACACTGATGGCAAGAGCCGTTGCCGGAGAAGCCGGCGTGCCGTTTTTCTCAATAAGCGGGGCAGACTTTGTTGAAATGTTTGTAGGTGTGGGAGCCAGTCGTGTTAGGGATTTATTCGAACAAGGAAAGAAAAACGCTCCTTGTATTATCTTTATCGACGAGATTGATGCCGTGGGTCGTCATCGCGGTGCCGGATTAGGCGGCGGTCACGACGAACGCGAGCAAACTCTTAACGCATTGCTTGTTGAAATGGACGGGTTTGAACAAAACAGCGGAGTTATCATTATTGCAGCTACTAACCGGCCAGATGTGCTCGATCCCGCTTTACTCCGACCGGGACGTTTCGACCGGCAAGTGGTTGTTGACCGGCCGGACGTTAAAGGAAGGGAAGGAATCTTAAAAGTTCATACACGGAATATTCCTTTGGATGAATCGGTCGATCTTAAAGTTCTGGCAAAAGGAACACCGGGATTAGCCGGAGCGGAACTCGCTAATCTTGTAAACGAAGCCGCATTGCTTGCTGCAAGAAAAAACCGAGATAAAGTTACTATGGAAGATTTTGAAGAAGCTAAAGACAAAGTGATGATGGGAATGGAAAGAAAAAGTATGATTATTTCGGAAGAGGAGAAAAAATTAACGGCTTATCACGAAATCGGACACGTGTTGGTGGCTCTGAAAATTCCGGAAGCCGATCCCGTTCATAAAGTTACCATTATTCCGCGCGGACGAGCATTAGGCGTTACAACTTATTTGCCCGTCGATGAAAAACATACTTATTCAAAAGATTATTTGGAAGCTACAATTGCTTATGCACTGGGCGGAAGGGCTGCGGAATTGATAGTGTTTAACAGATTAACAACCGGAGCCGGTAACGATATCGAAAAGGCAACTTCGATTGCTAGAAAAATGGTTTGCGAATGGGGAATGAGCGATAAATTGGGTCCCGTGGCATTCGGTAAAAAAGAAGAAGAACTCTTTTTGGGCAGGGAAATTACGAAACACGACGAGTACAGCGAAAAAACCGCCCAAGAAATTGATGAAGAAATAAAGCGTATTGTGAATACCGGAATGGAACGAGCGGAAAGAATACTTAGAGAAAATATCGACCTTCTTCATAAATTATCGAAAGAGTTGCTTGAAAGAGAAATTCTTGATGCCGAAGAAATTAGAAAAATTATGAACGGCGAAGAACTTCCGGCGGTAAAAGGAAACGGGAAAAATAATTCCGAATCAACACAAACTAAGGAAGACGATATTCCCGAACACGTGAAAAAACTGATGGAAGAAAGAAAGAAAAAAAACGCTGAGTCAGATAAGCAATCCGATAGCGCAAATGACGACAATTGATAACGGAAGTATCGACTATAAAAGTGAAATTCTGAGAAAATTAATTCATCTCTTTTCTCTTTCCATTCCGGTTATCTACTATTTTATAACGAAAGAGTTGGCGCTCACAATTTTATTGCCGCTAACTCTTTTTTCTTTATTCCTCGATTTGGGCAGGCACTTTATTCACGGACTTAAATCCTTCTTCGATAGAACATTCGGATTTATGATGCGTGAACATGAAAAAGACAACAATAAGAAAAATTTGAGCGGAGCAACTTATGTGTTGATTTCCGCAACGGTAGGAATTATAATTTTCCCGAAGGTGTTTTTTATTACGGCGTTTGCCGTATTGATTCTAAGCGATATCGCCGCGGCATTAATCGGGCGGAAATACGGCAAGCATAAATTCCTTGCGAAAAGTTTGGAGGGAACCCTCGCTTTTTTTATCGTGGGATGTTTTGTTGTATTGCTGACCCCGAAAATTAATTACGATATTGCCGAATATCTAATCGGATTTTTTGCGGTAGCCGTTGGAGCCATTGCCGAAAATATTTCTTACGGTTGGGCGGACGATAATTTTATGATTCCGCTCTCGGTCGGCTTTACACTTTGGCTTTTATATTATTTGTTCTTGCCCGATTATAATTTAATTCTGGCAAATGTGCCCGTCTGATTTTTTGAAACATATTTGCGGGCTTACTGTATAAAAACTGTTTTTCACCAATTAATAAAAATTGAATGCGTATGAAAAAGATATTTACTTTTTTTATCCCCGCGCTTGTTTTAATTTCCTTTCTGAATTCGTGTGATAACCAAAAACCCGCAAGAGGGGAAGAAGATGTAATTTACGTGGTTGCCGATTCCGGAGATTATGCTCGAGTTGAAGGCGCTTTGAAAATGGTCTTCGGAAAAATTATTTACACTCCCCAACCGGAAAATTTATTCGAACTGAGAAGAATGAAATATTCGGATTTGGAAAATGTAAAAAGAAAGAAAAACATTATTATTTTGGGACCGCTTAACTCGGAATTCCCCGTTGCGAAATATATAAATAGCATTCTCGATTCAACCGCCAAAGCAATGGTTATGTCCGATAGCGCATTTGTAATTAATAAACACGACTTGTGGTACAAAGATCAATTGGTGATGATTTTAACGGCTCCCGATATTGAAAAATTGCACAAAAACATTTTAAAACACGGCGACGATTTACTTTATTATTTCCGTGAAGCTTCGAATCAACGGCTTTCCAAAGCTTTATATAATTCCCGTTTCGAAAAAAAGGATATTGAAGCAAAATTGTTGAAAAATTACGGTTGGACGATTTATGTTCAAGCCGATTATCTGCTTGCCTTGGATAAACCGGAAGATAATTTCGTCTGGCTAAGGCGGGCGCCCAATTCCGATATGGAAAGATGGATATTTGTTCATTGGATTGAAAACGCTTCACCGACTTTTTTGGACCCCGATTCGATTATTAACGAGAGAAACAGAATCACAAAAAAATATTACCGTACGGCAAGCGACACCGCTTATGTGGAACTTGAAAGCGAATACAGAACGGTTACCGAAGTTAATTTTAATAACCGCTATGCATTAATGACTCAAGGACTGTGGCGGTTTAACGACAGAAGCGGCGGCGGGCCGATGATTAACTATACTTTTTACGATGAAGCCTCGGGCAGAATTTATATGCTAGACGGTTCGATATTCGCACCGAAGTATGAAAAGAAAGGTTTAATTCAACAAGTTGACGTGATGCTGCATTCGTTCAGAACGGAACAAGAGTTAAATCCCGAACTTAAAAAAGAAATTTTGGAAGCTTTGGAAGATTGATTTTAGGGAATTAGGGGCAGTTTCTGAACTGTCCCCCTTTTTATCCCGGTTTTAATCCTCACCTAAAATTTCACCGTCGGCAATGGTTTTTTGAATTTCTTCTTTATTTATCAGCTTGGCTTTGCCTTTAATTTTCACATTGGCGCCGAACTTAAAATCTCCTTCGACGATTAATTCCCTGCAATCGATTAACGATGGAATGCCTTTATTGAATCTTGCGTCGAAATCATCGATTTTCTTGAAATAAAGGGAATCCAATTGCACAAAAATTTTCGGATGTTTCCTTTCGGGATTAATTACCAATTTGTAGTCGTCGGTAAGAACGTAAGCATCGGAACGGATTACCAGCAAATCGTTTGTGGTTTTAACGGGCGCAAATCTTGTACGCGGAACGCGGATTGCTCCGGCTCCTTCGAAAACCGAAATTGCAGAGCCCATCGCGGTTTCCAATTGGTAAACCTCGGGCGAAGAAGCATTACGCGGATCCACGGTTTTTTCGTTGCGTATCATCGGCAACCCTAAAATTGCGTTTTTCTCGGTTAGAATTTGTTTTAACTTTTCCAGATTTACCCAAATATTATTCGTATTAAAATATTTATGTTTTTCTACGTTTTGAAAATCGGGAATATCTTCGTCGGCACATTGCGCGGTTTCACGTAGGACCAATCCGCCGGATTTCAAATACGCCAAATGTCCGCCTTTCTTATCCGCTTCGGTTCGGTCGGCAACTTCCATCAAAAAAGGTAAATTGTTTTTTACGAAGTAACCGAGAATTTTAGGTTCAAGGAAAGCGCCCAAGTTATCCGAATTTGATATAAACGCGAATTTGTAATTTTTTTCTAAAAGTTTATCGAGAATTCCGCTTGTCTCAAGCGCCAGATATATTTCTCCGTGTCCGGGCGGGCACCATTCCAGTTTGGGATTTTCTTCCCAAACAACCGGATTAAAATCGTCTTTTCTTATCTTCGGGATTTTATGCTGTTGAAAATCCAACGGTAAATCGTTTTGCAATTCGGGATAATTTTTTAACAATTCCAGCGAATCCGAATGTGTGTTGAAGCTGTTCATCAGAATCAACGGAACTTTAGTATTAATTGCCTGTCGTGCAATAATATCGAGGAAAGTAAGACCGTTCTTTACCGGAAGTAACGATTTCGCTTTATTCAATCCCATACTTGTTCCGAGTCCGCCGTTCAGTTTAATTACAACCGTCTGATTCAGAAATCCGCTGCCGTAATTTCCGTATTCGGCGTCAAGGTTTTCCAAGTCGGGTAAACTTTCCACCGGTTCTATTTCCGTTTCCTTTAGAATACCAGTTTCGCCTTCGAGAAGTTGGTAATAGTAGTATTCGAACGATTTGATAACAACGTCGGGTAGATTTTCCGCTTCCATCTTATTTTTGAATGAAGCGAATTTTTCAGCGTGATTCATAATTAAATTAAAATTGTTAGTGATTTCTTTTTTTATTTCTGCAAAGATATAAAATTAAAGTTAAACAAATCGAAGGATCGAACGTAGCGGAAAGATTTTTAATTGATATACTTTTCGAACAATTTTATGTTGCTTGCGGAAACCGAATTTATCTCCGAACGGAAATTGTCCGTGTTCGAAAAATTTAAGAATTTCGTCAAAGCATTCAATTCTTCTTCTTTCGAAGGCAAGATTGTGTTACGGGTTTTAAAAATATTTTGAATTATCAATTCCAGATTTTTTAAAAATGCATAATTTTTACCGAGCGTTTCCGCATCGGTTCCGGATAGAAAACCGGAATCAACCAAATAGTTCAAACGTTGCGGCATATTTAAATCTGTCTTTTTGTAATTCCACCGGTTTTTCAAAAGAAGATATTGAACAATAAAATCAATGGTTATAAGCGCTCCGCGATTATTTTTTATGTTAAAAACGGAGCTGAATTTTTTCATGTTTTGTTTTCGCAAAAGGTTGTACATATCAAGCGTTTCTCTCAAGATTTTTTCGTTACTGAAGCGGTTTAATGATTTTCCCAAATTATTCTTGAATTGCTCGAAAAGTTTTTTATTCCCGTAAATAAAATTGAGTTTGGTTAAAGCCTGAAATTCCCAAACGCGCGCCCTATTTTTCAGATAATTTCCGTAACCGTTTAAATCCCAAACCAACGGGGAACCTTCGCCTTCGGGTCTTAACCGGAAATCGACTTTGAACGGTTTCAGAATTTGAGTCATTTCGGAATAAATTATTTGAAATATTTCCTGGATTTCCGGAGAGTTTTCGATATTACGCGCTACTACAATCAAATCAATATCCGAATTGAAATTCATTTCCTTTATTCCGAAACTTCCCAATCCGCCTATAAAAAAGTCGTACTTTAAATTTAAAGAATCGACTAATTTCCCGATTTCGGTATGTAAATATCCGGTTAATAAACCGGAAAAAGTTTGCCTGTTAATTTTGCCTAAGGTAAATTGAACGCTTAACGTTAACAATAATTTTAGCAGCGTTATACGGTTTAGTTCGTTTTTCTCGAGCGGATAAAAAACAAATTTGTTTAATATCGATTCGGCCAGATTGATATTGGTTGTTAAAATATCGATTGCTTGTTGGGAATATTGACAAATATCCAGAAAATTTCGGAAGAATTTTTTATTCCCGAACTCACCGTACCAAATTGAAGGGAATTTTAGCCTTTCGATAAGTTTTGCAAAATTTTCGATTGTCTTATCGGGCAGTGCGGCATTGCTTAAATATTTAATAAATTCGGGTTCAATCTCCGTGAAAAGTTCTATGGTTTTACGGTCGAATTGTTTTTGACTTAACAAGCCGGTGCCGTATCTTAAAAAATCAAAATACCTCAAACTTCTGTTTTTATCGGTAAAACGAATAAGTTCAATGCTGCTTGTTTCAGTTTCTTTTCCCATAGCGGGTTCGGTAATCGATAAGAATATTTCACGTACATTTTTGCGGTGGTTTTCGAGTTGTTTTAAGAACTTCTCTTTGTTTCTAAAGCCGAGGAAATGTACAAGTTTATTGAATAACTCTTCGTCGGTCGGCAATGTATGGGTTTGTTTATCGTTCATCAGTTGAAGGAAATGTTCTGTTCGCCGGTAAAAAATATAGGCTTCACGAAATATGCGCGCCTCTTCGTTTGAAAGCAAATCATGTTTCTGCAAAATTCCAATTGCTTCCAAAGTGTTAGGCGTTCGGAGTTCTTTAATACGTTTTCCGTTTAACAGTTGCAATGCTTGAACGCTGAATTCGATATCGCGAATTCCTCCTTGAAACAATTTAACGTTCATCTCCGAACTTCTTTTTTCGATGTTTGTTTTCATTCGCAGAATTGCCTTGCCCGGACTTTCCCTGAACGGTTGTGCGAAAATAAAAGACAATACAAAACTTTTAAATTGTGTGAATAGTTTTCTATCGCCGCCCGCAAAATTCATTTTTATCAACATTTGTTTTTCCCAATCTTCACCCTTCGTTTCGTAATATGTAATTGTATCGGCAAGTGTTCTTGCCAACGGTGCATGCCGTCCGTCGGGTCTCAGTCTGAAATCCACTCTGTACAAATATCCTTTTGAAGTAAACTCGGATGCGGATTTGATAAAAAGATGTGTTGCTTCTTCCAAGATTTCGTAGTATTCTTTACGGACGGAACCGACTTTCCCGTTTTTATCGAAAAATAAAATCAAGTCGATATCCGAACTGTAATTCAGTTCGTTCCCGCCGAGTTTGCCGAGTGAAATTAAACAATACGCTCTTCTGGTTTTAGTGATCCCGTATTTCGATAAAATCTCTTTATAACTTAAATCGAACAATGCGGAGATAATCGCATTTGCAAGGGAAGAAAGATTTGCCGTTGTTTCAATCAACGAGGCGCCGTAAATGTCGTTTATTGCGATTTTTAATAAATATCTTTGTTTTATATTTTTGAGAAAGTTTAACTTTGAAGTAAAAGTCTTGTAGCGGGAAATGCCGCTCCGAATTTCCGTGTTAAGCTTCTCTAATCTAATTTCACTCGTCAAGTAATCGCTATCGAATATTTGATATAAGTAACCCGGATTTCTTACCAGAATATCCGTTAGGTAATTACTGTTTGATGCTACGGACACAATAATTTCAAGTCGGTGATTATATTTCAGACATTCGGAAAGAAATGTTTTACCGTCGAATTGGGCGTTAATAATTCTTATTAAATTTGCCTCCGAGGATGAAGTGAAATACTGATTTAAGGTTTCCGAACGGAAAAGCTCGAATAATTTTTCCAAGTCTTCCGCAGACAAAAATCCTTCGGATGTTTCGACGAGAAATTTGTAGAAATTATCACTTAACTTATATTTTACATTTTTCCGAGGCATCGTAACACTAAAATAAGTAAATCCGTAAAATTATTTTAATTCGCCTCCTATTTTGCTTTCATAAAACCTTAATCTTACTTATGCTTTTAATTTCACTTTTTTTTGATTCCGGATTTTCCGTAAGTTGCACTTCCGTAAAACATCGTTTATCCGAAAAGAAGATGATAGGTTTACATGTGTAAGTGAAAATTCAAATAACAGAAACAAATTGCGTAACCGGTTTTATAAGAAATAATCCATAAAATAAAATTAACGGTGCGGGGTCAACATTAAGTTCATTGCTTTTCAAAAGGGCATTAGTTAATTTTATTTAATTAAATAATTAGGAGATATTGATGCTACAAGGTTTACTTAAGAAAGTATTCGGCGACAAAAATACTAAAATTTTAAAAGAACTATGGCCTATTGTGGACCAAATAAACGAGGAATATGAAAAAATAAAAGATTATTCCGATGACCAGCTCCGTGCTAAAACAGCTGAATTTAAAGAAAGACTACAAAACGAAACAAAGGAATTGCGGGAAAGGATAGACGAGTTAAAGAATAAACTGACTTCGGACGAATTTGATGAAGATTACGAAGAAATTCACGATGAACTGAGGGAATTGGAAGAACAACTCGACGCGAAATATGAAGAGATTCTCGATGATATTTTACCGGAAGCTTTCGCGGTTGTAAAAGCAACTTGCAAGGCGCTTGTTGGAAAATCGTGGGAAGTTGCCGGTAACAAAATCACATGGGATATGATTCCGTACGATGTTCAATTGCTTGGCGGCATTGTTTTGCACAGAGGAAAAATTGCAGAAATGGCAACGGGTGAAGGTAAAACGCTGGTTGCAACATTACCGATTTATCTTAATGCTCTTACCGGGCGCGGTGTGCATCTTGTTACGGTGAACGATTATCTGGCAAAACGCGATAGCGAATGGATGGGCGAAATTTACAAATTTCACGGATTGACCGTTGGTGTTATTCTCAATACAATGGACCCCGAACAACGCAAGAAAATGTACAACTGCGATATTACTTACGGAACCAACAATGAATTCGGTTTCGATTATCTGCGCGACAATATGGCGATTTCGAAAGAGAACGTTGTACAACGCGGGCACAACTATGCAATAGTGGATGAGGTCGATTCGGTTTTAATAGACGAAGCCCGTACACCGTTAATCATTTCCGGACCTGTCGAAGCATCGGAACATAAGTTTTACGAAATGAAACCTCCGGTTGAAAGGCTTTTCCGCAAACAAGCGAATTTAGTAGCAAAAATTGTTCAAGAAGCAGAAAAAAGATTGGAAGAAGGTAAATACGATGAAGAAACCGGCATTCTTTTATTAAGAGCCTTTAGAGGTTTTCCGAAAAATAAAAAATTACTTAAAATTTTAAGCGAACCCGAAAACAAAAAACTTCTTCAGCAAACGGAGCTGGAATTTCTTAAAGAAAAAGAAAAACGTATGCCCGAAATTGACGAAGAACTTTACTTCGCTATTGATGAAAAAAACAATTCGGTAAATTTAACCGACAAGGGAAGGGAAGAACTTGCACAAGGTTCACCCGAAGGAAAAGAATATTTCGTGTTGCCCGATTTGGGGACGGAGATTCACGAAATTGAAAATAATCCGGATTTATCACCCGAAGAGAAACTGAAAAAGAAAGACGAACTTTATCATTTATATAGCGAACGAAGCGATAGAATTCACACAATTAACCAGTTACTCAAAGCGTATGCATTATTTGCAAAGGATGACGAATACGTTATAACCGAAGACGGTAAAATCGCAATTGTAGATGAATTTACCGGGAGAATTTTACCCGGAAGAAGATATTCCGACGGACTGCATCAAGCGATAGAAGCAAAAGAAAACGTAAAAGTTGAAAAAGATACCCAAACACTGGCAACAATTACATTGCAAAATTATTTCCGTCTTTATAAAAAGCTTGCCGGAATGACCGGTACGGCTGAAACGGAAGAAGCCGAGTTCGAAGAAATTTACGGACTTGAAGTAGTTGTAATACCGACGAACAAACCGATTGCCCGAGTTGACGAAGATGATGCAATCTACAGAACGAAACGTGAAAAGCTGAATGCAATTGTGGAGAAAATTAAAGAACTCCGAGCGGAAAGACGCCCCGTGCTTGTCGGTACGACAACCGTTGAAGCTTCGGAAACGATAAGCAGAATGCTTAAACGTCAAGGTATTCCGCATAACGTGTTAAACGCCAAGCATCATCAACGTGAAGCCGAAATAGTTGCTTTTGCCGGTCAACCCGGCGCGGTAACAATTGCAACAAACATGGCGGGTCGTGGTACGGATATTAAACTTGGCGAAGGCGTTGTTGAAAAAGGTGGCTTGTATATTTTGGGTACCGAACGACATGAATCGCGCCGTATCGATAGACAGTTGCGCGGTCGTGCTGGCCGGCAAGGTGATCCGGGTACTTCCAAATTTTTCATTTCGCTTGAAGATGATTTAATGCGACTTTTCGGCGGCGACCGTGTTACAAGCGTTATGCAAAGAATCGGAATAGAAGAAGGTGAAGCGCTTCAACATCCGATGATTACAAAATCGGTTGAACGGGCACAAAAGAAAGTGGAAGAAAATAACTTTGCAATCCGTAAAAGATTGCTCGAATACGATAACGTAATGAATCAACAACGCGAAGTTATTTATACGCGAAGAAAAAGAGCGCTGGAAGGGGAAAGACTGAAAACGGAAATCTATGAATTCCTTGAAGAATATATTGACGACTTGTTGGACGAACATTACGAAAACGTTGAAGTTGAGCAGATTAAAGAAAAGATGCTCAAGAATTTATTGGTCGAAGTGAAACTGGAACCCGAAGAATTCGAAAAGCTGGGCAGAGACGGAATAAAAGAAAAATTAATGACGGCTGCAAAAGAATTTTACGAAAAGAAAGAAGAAATGCTTGGTTCGGAATTGATGGCAAGGCTCGAACGATATGCGATGTTAAGCGTGATAGACGATAAGTGGAAAGAGCATTTACGCGATATGGACGATTTGAAAGAAGGTATCGGGTTGCGTGCTTACGGTCAGAAAGATCCTCTCATCGAATATAAAACGGAAGCGTATAAATTATTTGTCGATTTACTTGTGGAAATAAGAAACGAAGTGGTTTCGTTCAGCTTTAAGTTTTTCCCGCAAATGCCCGAAGAAGTTCAAGAAAGAAGAGTAAAACGACCGCAGCGATTAAGAACTGTAAAAGCCGATTCTTCTAACATGGGAATTAGAACCGGTGCGCAACAACCCGACGAAGGCGCAAACCGCGGAAAACAACAACCGATACGTGTTGAAGCGAAAGTCGGAAGAAACGATCCTTGTCCGTGCGGTAGCGGTAAAAAATATAAACATTGCCACGGACGAAATGTATAACAACTTTTAGCTTGAGGTTATAATGAAAAAGATCGAAGCGATTATACGACCCTTTAAATTGGACGAAGTTAAAGAAGCGTTGCTCGAGGAAGGCGTTAGGGGAATGACGATTTCGGAAGTGAGAGGATACGGAAGACAAAAAGGACATAAAGAGGTTTATCGAGGTAGTGAATATGAAATAGAATTCGTACCTAAAATTAAAATCGAAGTTGTGGTTAACGACGATTTAATGGAAAAAGTTGTCGATGCCATTCTGCGGACGGCCAAAACTAATCAAGTTGGCGACGGGAAAATATTTGTTTCCGATATTAACGATGCGATACGAATTAGAACCGATGAATCGGGTCCCGAAGCGCTATAATTTATAATGAATATAATTAAAAATCGAAATATTAGAATATTGCTCGTATTAACCGCTCTCGTTTCTCTTAACGGGTGCGGTTTTTGGTTGGATTTTACTACTTATTTTAACCGCTATTACAACGCCTCTAAATTATTCGAAGAAGTGGAATCGAATTTAATTAAAAACAAAAAAGATATTTTTGAATTCAAACTCGAAAATCTGAAAGGACAAGATAAAACTAAACTTAAAAAGGTAATCGAAAAAACCTCTAAAATTTTTCAATTCCAAAGCGAATCTTCATATTTTCCCGATGCATTGTTATTAACCGGAAAAGCGTTTTATTACCAGCAAGATTTTTCCAAAGCACTTAGAAAGTTTAACGAATTGCTGTCATTGAATCTGGACGATTACAACTTGGAAACTTTGCTGTGGATTGGCAAAACACAATTGCAGTTAAGAGAATTCGATAAAGGTTTGGAAACATTGGATAAGGTGATTGAACGCGCATCGGAAGAAGAAAACGACGAAATATTGGAACAAGCCTACATTACGGAAATTGCTTTTTTAACTTATCGAGAAAGAATTCCCGAAGCAATTGAACTTTGCAAGAAATTTCTTGCTGTTTCCGATAATGATATTGTAAACGCCAAAACATCTTTTCACCTCGGAAAATTACAACTTCAACTCGAAAACCTTGAAGAGGCGATTGCCGCTTTCCAAGCGGTTGAAAAATACGAACCCGATTTCACGACTGAGTTTAACAGCAAACTGAAAATAGCTCAAATATACCGCGAACTCGGTGATACCGAAAAGAGTTTGGAATTGTTGGAGGACTTGAAAAACGAAAATAAATTCCAAGATTTCTCCGATAAAATCGATTTGGAAATAGGACAAATTTATTACGAAAAAGGTTTGGTTGAAGATGCCATTGTTCAATTTGCTGCGGTCGATTCGGTTTATACAAATGTGGAAACCGGCGGAATTGCAAGTTATCATATCGGTGGAATTTTAATGCGCGAGTACCATGATTACGACAGCGCCAAAATTTATTTCGATAAAACACTAAGCTCCAAAGCTCCCGTTGAAATTAAGAGCGAAGCCAGAAAAGAATCGAATTTAATTAATAAATATTTGAAGCTTACACAAAAGTTGAAAAAACAGAAAAAGCAATTGTTGTATGTTACTGACGAAGATGCTTTTATTCTCGATTCGCTTGCATACGAAGAAGCATTACGGAAAGATACGTTAAAAGCAAACAAGCAGAATTCCGGAACTAATAAGTCCGCAAGTAAATTCGACGTGAGAAAAAGAGGCAAGAAAAAGAAAGAAGAGAGAAGAGGGCCCGTTAAACCCGTGCGACCTAAAATATCGGCGGATTCTTTGTATACGTTAATTAGCAATACGGAATTTGAGCTCGCAAATATTTTCTTTACCGAATTTAATGTTCCGGATTCGGCATACTTTTATTATACTAAGTCGCTTGAAGATAACGAAGAAAATCCTCAAAAACCACAGATTCTTTATGCTCTCGGCAGTTATTACGAGTTAATCGGCGATTCGGCAAAAGCCGACAGCGTTTTTGAAATTATTTATGAAAATTATAAAGGGAACGAAATAGTAAACAGAGTTGCCGAAAAGCTTAACTTGCCCGAAGTGAAAAGTCAAACGGGACCCGCGGAAAAACTTTATTTAAGTGCAGAAACGTTAATCGAGAAAAACAACTTTAACGATGCAATACCGAAGCTTAAATCGATTTTCGACAGCTATCCTAAATCCACTTACGCCGCCAAATCGCTTTATGCAATAGGTTGGCTCTACGAAAATGAATTAGGCAATCCCGATTCGGCCGCTGCTTACTACGATTTGTTGAATTCCAAATTTGCTAATTCTTCCTATGCGAAGAAAATAAAAACCAAAATTTATTTTTATAAAAAAGAACAAGCCAAGAAAAAAGCGACCGCGGATACTGCCAACCAAAAAACCGGTGCCGAGAGTTTGCAAAACGGTTCTAAAGCAAAAACCATTAAAACGGTAAAAAATAAAAACGTTGAGAAGAAAGAAGAAAAACCTAAACCCGGAACATCGAAACCGGCGAAACCTAAAGCTAAATTAATTAAACCATAAAGCAAATAAATTCTTTCGATGAAATGATGAACCGAAGAAAGCTCCTCGAACTTATAGAGCAAGGTGAAAATCTTAACGTTGAATTTAAACAACGGTTTTCCACACACGAAAAAATTGCCAAAGAATTTATTGCATTTGCAAACACACGAGGCGGATTTGTTATATTCGGTATTGACGATAATAAATCGGTATACGGAGTTGAAAGCGAAAAAGGTGAAGCGGAGCTAATTAAAATTACCGCCGAAGAATATTGTGAACCGCCGGTCGATTATAAAATTTACTATATCAATATTGATAACAAAGAAGTCGTTGTCGTTGAAATTTTCGAGTCGGATAAAAAACCCCATCGCATTCAAGATTATTTGGAACAATTGGATTTAAATACCTCGGAAGTCTTCGTCCGGGTTAACGATAAAAGTGTTCCGGCAAGTAAAGAAATGATAAAAATAATGCAAACACAATCGAAAGCCGTTCCCTTGAAAAAATATCAAATCGGGAAGAACGAACAAATTGCATTTGATTTTTTGGATAAACACGAAACCATCACAGTAAAACAGTTAAGTGAAGTTGCCAATCTTTCGCGCCGTAGAGCTTCGCGTACTTTGATAAAACTTGTACGTGCAAATTTATTGTTAATTCACACTAAAGAAAACGGGGAAGATTATTTCACGTATGCCGGTTAGCTAGTCCGTATCGAATATTTTTCTTAATTCGAATACAGCAATTCCGTAAGCAACGGCAACGTTGAGCGATTGTTTAATACCGTACTGAGGAATTTCGATTGATACGTCGCAAAGGTCGATTAACTCTTGGGATACGCCGGTTATTTCGTTTCCCACAATCAGACACATCGGAAAATCGTTTTTTGACAAAGAGTAGTACGGAATGTTTTTATCGGTTTGCTCGAGTGCAACAATTTTTACTCCTTTTTCTTTCAATTTTTTTACCACTTCAACCGGATTTTCGGCGTATTCCCATTTTACACTGTCTTGCGAACCGAGAGCCGTTTTCAATACTTCTTTTTTTGGCGGGTGTGGGGTGTAACCGCACAGATAAAGCTTTTCAATCATTGCTCCGTCGGAGGTTCGGAAAATCGAACCGACATTGTAAGAACTCCGAATACTGTTCAACACAACGTAAACAGGTAATTTCTTTACTTTGTCGAGGGTTTCCAAGGTACTTCGCTTTTCGGATATTTCTGCGTGTGAGAGTTTTTTCATAATTATATTATTTATTTTTAGCCGCGAGTTGACCGCAAGCGGCGGCAATATCGTCGCCTTGCGTTTTTCTTATCATTACGGTAACGTTATTTTCTCTTAATGCACTAACAAATTCGTTTATTCTTTCGTTCGGTGTGGGTTCCAAAGTAGCACCGAAACCGCCCGGGTTCATGTGCGCAATACTGTTAAACGGAATCACATTGATTTTACACGATAGTTGGTTGCAAAGTTTGCTTAGTGCGGCAATATCTTCGTCGCGGTCGTTTAATCCCTTGAACATTGTATATTCGAAAACGATTGGTGTCTTCGTTTTTTTTGAATAATATTTAATCGCTTCGATATTTTCTTCAACCGGATATTTTTTGTTAATCGGCATTAATTTGGAACGGATATCGTTAAAGCATGAATGTAACGAAAGGGCAAGTTTTACTCTCAAGCCGCTATCGGCAAGTTGTTTGATTTTTGCCGGTATGCCGGCAGTTGAAACGGTAATCCTGTTTCTGCTTAATCCTTTGTTTAATTCGCTGGTAAAAATGGAAAGGGTTTTAAGCGTAACCTCGAAGTTTAGTAATGGTTCGCCCATGCCCATATAAACGATGTTTGTAATATTTTTTTTCCCGTAATCTTTTGCCGCAAGCAAATATTGATCGACTATTTCGGCGGATGTTAAATTTCTTGTGTAACCCATTAAACCTGTTGCACAGAATTTACAGTCCAGCGGACAACCGACTTGTGTTGAAATACAAAGCGTGTTACGGTTTTTATCGGGAATCACAACGGATTCGATTTTATGTTTATCTTGCGTTGAAAACAAATATTTTTTCGTTCCGGTTGCCGGAGAGTCTTGAACCGTTATTAGTTCGAGTGATTGCAATGAAAATTTTTCGCTTAGCTTTTCCCTCAATGCCTTCGAAAGATTCAACATTTCGTCGAAATCCGTACTAAGATGATTGTACATCCAATTGAAAACCTGCTCGCCCCGGTATTTCGGTTCCCCGAGCCCCTTGAATAATTGTTGCAGTTCCGCTAAAGTTAAACCTTTTAGTTGATATTTGATATTCTCGTTTTTCATAGCGAGCAAATATACGAATGTTCTGATAAATTATCAGTATCCCGAAATTTATATTTGAATAACGGGAGTAAAAGTATAAATTAAAGATATAAACTTATTTGCGAACAAATTTTAATCGGGAAAAGAATGAAAAGAAAAAGAACAAATTTGGATACATCCGAAGCGAATTATATTTATGCCCATGTTTTATTGGAGTTAAACAAATATGACGAATTTAAAAACATTTTTGTGACCGAAAGAAACAAATTAATCGACGAGATTTGTTTGGAAGTAATCGATAAAGCAAACACGGACGAGGATGACAAAGAAGCTTTAAAATTTGAAATTCTGGCTTACAAATTACCGGAAGAAGAAAGGAAAAAGTCGCTCCAACCTTCACGGTATATCGACGGTTTGAAAAAACCGGAGAATTTTAATGAAAAAATGAGAGAAAAGTATGACCGGACGATAAAAAAGTTAGTGGAGAATAAATTTAAGACGCAGACAAAAAATTAAATTTAACTATAATTTTATGTAAAAAAGTTGTATTATAAAATTAATATTTTACTTTTTTTGATAAAAGTTCATCATATCCCGTTTGTAACTCTTCTTCTCCTGAGAAAAAATTAAACTTGGCGTTCCTCCACATATATGATATTATCAATCTTGATGAATTGAAATTTTCTATATAAAAAACATTTTATCATGAAAAAGATATCATTGGGGTTGTTTTTAATTGCATTTAATACTCTTTTGTTGGAATTATCTTTATTAAGAGTGTTTGATGTTATCTTGTATTCTAACATTTCTTATTTAGTTATCACTTCGGTTCTTTTCTGTTTTGGACTTGCAGGTGTGTATTCATCATTAAAACCCGTTACCGGGAGAAAAAACCTAAACAAATACATAGCAAATCTATCAATACTCTTTGCTGTTTCTTCGCTTTTTATTTATCCCGTTATTAATTTATTGCCTTTCGAATACGGGTTAATTTCCAAGCAACCTGAATCACAATTGCTCTATTTTTTACTTTTGTATTTTTTTCTAGCGTTACCTTTTTTCTTTGCAGGGTTAATTTTCACCTCCGTTTTTTCTCACTATGCCGAAAAAATTCAAACACTATATTTTTGGGATTTACTGGGGGCTGCTTTGGGTAGCATAATGATTGTTCCTTTTATTCCTATGATTGGTCCGGGCGGGGTTTTATTTATTGTTTGTTCCCTTACTCTTTTTGCCGGTAGTTTGTTTAGTGACAATAAAGCCTTTAAGAAAATTACTACGGTTTTTGCGATCGTAATTTTTATTGTCCCTTTTTTGAAAGAAGGATATTTTGATTTTAAGGTTCACGTTGATAAAAGAGGGATTAAAAAAGCGGAAAAGCTAAATTTGATTGAGTATACAATTTGGGATCCTGTTTCAAAAATTGATGTAATTAGAGTGCCGGGGAAAAATTTCAAACATATTGCTTATGACGGCGGTTCCCAAAGTAGTTTGATTTATTCTTTCGATGGGGATTTCAAAAACCTAAGAGAGAAATTACCCTATTCGGTTATTAACAATTTTTGGTCTCGCTCGGTTTTTGTTTCCCATTTTTTAATGGAAAATAAAAATTATGATGTTTTGATAATTGGAAGTGCAGGTGGACAAGAAACAAAAGCCGCTCTAACATTCGGAGCTAAAAGTATTGATGCGGTTGAAATGGTCGGGGCTGTAGTAAATATCGGTAAGAATAAATATGCGGACTATAATGGAAATATTTTTAATAATTCAAAAGTTAATTGTGTTACGGGGGAAGGGAGAAGTTTTTTAAGAGCAACGGACAAAAAGTACGATATAATTCAAATTTTCAGTAATCATACTTCGTCCAGTATGGCGGCGGGAACAGGGGCAATGGCAACCACTTATCTTCAAACTGCGGAAGCTTATGAAGAGTATTTCTCACATCTGAAACCCGATGGTATTTTACATATTAATCATCACATTTATCCGAAAGAAATTACTACGGCTGCACTAGCCTGGAAAAATTTAGAGTTTAAGAATTTTAAAAATCATGTGATTGTTTATGAGCGTAAAGGAATACAAGATAATCTTCCGACGTTACTAATAAAAAAAAGTGAATGGACAAATAAAGAATTTGAAAAACTTCAAACGTTTTTTTCTATGGAAACCGACGAAAGTAAATATAAGTGGAAATACGAATTGGTTGTAAATCCGTTTATTAAAGAAAAAAACTTTTTGAGTGATGATTTTTTTACAGGAGAGTTTCCAAAGCAATTAGCCGACATGATACCTTACAGAGTAAGTCCCGCTACGGATAATAAACCGTATTTTAATTTTTTACGTTCTAAATATAGAAAATTGAAAACCGAACCATCGAAATTCGTAAATATTTCAACTGCAAGTTTATTGAATAAACAACTCAAAGGTGGTGTCATACCCAAAGATGTAATTCATCTTTTTATCACTGCTATTCTATCTTCTATCTTTATAGTTCTTTTTATTTTAATACCGCTTTATTTTTCAAATGCCGGTAAATCGAAAATGTGGTTTAAAAAGAGTTTTACTCTGTTATATTTTAGTTGCTTAGGAATGGGGTTCATTATTTTTGAATTAGTTTTCATACAAATATTTATGAAATTAATCGGTTCCCCACTTTATACTTATTCCACAATTGTGTTTGTAGTATTAATCAGCGCTGGTATTGGAAGTTATTCGTCTAAAAAACTGGGTGTTTCTTTGACAGAAAAATGGTATGTTCCTTTTACCGGGATAATTTTGACAAGTGCGATATTGCTTATTATACATCCTTATATCTTTGGAATATTCTTAGCCTCCGGTTTACCGGTGAGAATTTTAATCTCTATCGTTTTAATTGCACCGTTGGGTTTCTTTCTGGGTATGCCTTTTCCTCTTGGCATTTTAGCAACGGAAAAACAACCTGAAGGAGCAATTGCCTGGGCATGGGGAATGAACGGACTTTTTACTGTTGTGGGCGGTTTTTTCAGCGTTATTTTCTCATTGCAGTTTGGATTTAGATTTACTCTGATTTTAGCGATAGCAGTTTATTCATTAGCTTTTTTTGTTTTTTCGAAAATTCGACTTGTAAAATAAGTTAAACACAAAATAATTAAAGGTTATAAGGTAACTATTATTTTCTTCCTTTTATTTTATTGAATAGAACAAATAACCGCATTATTTTCCCGCCTTTAATATCAAATAATTTTTGTAATTTTGATTATTAATATCAATTTCTTCAAAAAAATTGCGGAGTTTAAAATGAATTTTGATTTATCCGAAGAACAACTAATGATTCAACAAACCGCCAGAGAATTTGCCGAAACCGAAATTGCCCCTACGACAATCGAAAGAGATATTAAAGCGGAATTCCCGACCGAAATAGTAAAAAAATTAGGAGAACTCGGGTTTATGGGAATGATGGTTTCGCCGGAGTACGGTGGTGCGGGATTGGATACAGTGAGTTACGTTTTGGCTTTAATCGAAATTTCCAAAGTTGATGCCAGTGTCGGCGTTATCATGTCGGTGAATAATTCGCTCGTTAATTTCGGATTAGAAAAATGGGGTTCGGAATATATTAAAAAAACTTATCTGACTCCTTTGGCGCAAGGAGAAAAACTCGGCGCTTTTGCACTTTCGGAACCCGAAGCCGGAAGCGATGCTACTCAACAGCGTACAATGGCTGAAAAAGACGGAAAATACTGGGTTCTGAACGGTATTAAAAATTGGATTACAAACGGAAGATCGGCGGACTATTATATCGTAATGGCGCAAACAGATAAGGAAAAACGTCACAAAGGTATTACGGCGTTTTTAGTTGAAAAAGGAACTCCGGGTTTTGAACACGGAGCAAAAGAAGATAAATTAGGAATCAGAAGCTCGGATACGTGTTCGTTAACTTTTACAAATTGCCGCGTTCCCGAAGAAAACGTTATTTGGGAAGTGGGCAAAGGTTTTTACTTCGCAATGAATACACTTAACGGCGGAAGATACGGAATTGCATCGCAAGCCGTGGGAATTGCAACGGCGGCTTACGAAAAAGCCCTAAAATATTCTCTTGAAAGAAAAGCTTTCGGAACGGAAATATTTAATCATCAGGCAATTCAGTTTAAACTTTCGGAAATGGCAATGAATGTTGAAGCGGCTAAATTGCTTACTTTGCAAGCCGCTGCACTTAAAGATGCCGGAAAAGAATATATTAAACAAGCCTCGATGGCGAAATTATTTGCAAGCGAAACGGCTGTAAAATGCGCTCTGGAAGCTATCCAGATTCACGGTGGTTACGGTTACGTACGCGAGTATCTGGTTGAAAGATATTTACGCGATGCGAAAATCACGGAGATATACGAAGGTACATCCGAAATTCAAAAAATCATTATTGCACGTGAAATATTAAAAGAAATACAATAGAAACCCGGAATTTATTAAGTATGAAATCCGGAATTTTAATCGGTTTGTTCTTATTGGCAAATATCACGATTGCACAAACCGAACGGAGCAGATGGGAAGCGAAAAGTTCCATTTTTCAACTTCCGCAAATTGAGGAAAGGGATTATTCGCTTGACAAAAGTAACTTCGGAATGTTAACGCTTACAGCGGTGAGAAATTTATATTGGTTTGCTTTCTCTGATTTGGACGGAGATAATTGCCCGTTCCATCCGAGTTGTTCCGCTTTTTTCGTGCAAGCGGTGAAACAAACTAATTTTGTTCAGGGTTTGTTGATGTTTGCCGATAGATTTACACGTGATACGAATTTTTTCAAATCTCGCGAACAATATAAAATTGATGAAACGGGCAAATTATACGATCCGGTTGAAAAATATACATTGAGCGGAGAAGACATTAAAACAATTCCTTCCGGTAAAAGTCTAATTAAAAGATCGGTTAATTGATTAAAATATTTATTATTACATACTTAACAATATTCCAGCTTGTTTTACTTTCGCAACCGGAACGGTTTTTCCAACCGGAAAATCGTGTGAAATTCGGAAATTATCTTTTCAAATCGAAGGATTATTTGCGCGCAATAGATGAATACCGGAATTACTTGAAATTCAAACCGAATGATACATTATTTTTTAAAATCGGAATCGGTTATGAACGATTGGAAAATTACGATTTTGCCCAAATGTATTTTTCGTCTTATCCTGAAAAAAATATTTTTTCATCCGAGGCTAAACTCGAACTGTTTAAAATTATTTTTCTAACGGGAAATTTTGACGAACTGAGAGTAAAATATTCTACCGTAAAAAAGAACTTTAAATATTTCCCGCAAATTACCAGACTCAATTACATCACATATTTTTTTGAGGAATTACCTTTGCCTGATTCGACGAATTACCGTCTTTGGTTTGCCGGGTCGGCACAAGATCAAATAATGAAATATTACTCGCTCAAACTAAATTTACCGAGAAAAAGTTTAACAACCGCCGGCGTTCTCTCCGCCCTAATTCCGGGTTTGGGAAAAATTTATACGGGTAATATTGGCGACGGAATTACTGCGCTGATTGTAAACGGGCTTCTCGGATTTTTGTCTTACGATAATTTCAAAGCCGGGCACAATTTCCGTGGTTGGTTGTTTGCCGGCTTAACCGCATTCTTTTACGGTGGCAACATTTACGGCTCTGTTGCAGCTGCACAGATTTTTAACAAGCAGGTAAAAACCGATTATGAAAAAGATATACTCAAATTTCTTGAAAGGGAAAATTATTTTTTACCGGAATATGAATTCTTAACGGAATGAAACAGACAATTAAAATTTTAACGGTTATAATTTTTGCTTACGCCGGAACTTCGGAAATATTTGCTCAAAATGAGTTGGAAATGCAAAAAATATATGCGGACTCACTATTCGAAGCGGGAAATTATTTTGATGCGATAACCGAATATAAACGTTTGTTGTTTTTCGACGGACGAAAAATGTATGGTTTTTATGGAAATTTTATGATTGGTCTTGCTTACAAATACGGCGGCTTTTATGAAAACTCAATTAAACATTTTAAATTGGCGGAAAGTTTTTCGCCTATGCCGAGTGAGAAATATCGGATACTCGAACAAATAGCACGCGTAAATATTTTGAGAGGTACTACGGAAGTAGCCCTCGAAATTTTGAATAACCTTGAAAGAGAATTAACCGATTTGCAACTTAAAAACAGAATACGTTATTGGAAAGGTTGGGCCTTTATGTTCTCAGACGATTGGGAAAACGCGCTTAAAGAATTTAATAAAATTAATTCCGGCAAGGAATTGGCAAAAATTTGTAACGATGTGATTAATCGAAAATATTCAGTAACTTTTGCAAGACTAATTTCTTATATTTTACCCGGCGCGGGTCAGTTTTATACGGGGCATTATATTTCCGGATTGATGTCGCTGGGAATGAATGTTTTGTGGGGATATTTTACGGTTCAAGCTTTTATTGCCGATAGAGTTTTCGATGGAATTGTAATCGGTAATTTGTTGTGGTTTAGATTTTACAGAGGTAATTATCAAAATGCGGAAAAGTTTGCCCGTCAAAAAAATATTAAAATTGCAAACGAAGCGTTGAAAAAAATACAAATAGAATATAAAGGAGAAAAACCGTGAGTCTTTCCGAAAGCGAATTGAGAAAAATTACGTTGGAAGCAATCGAAGAGTTGGGTGAAAATGCAACTCCCCAACTCGTAAAAGAAGTTGTGGAAAGAACCGTAAAAAAATTAGAGGGTATTGAAGAACCGACCAAAAGCACACCAACCGATTCGGGAAGGGTGATTCTTACTTCGTTCGGAATGAACCATCCCGGAATTGTTGCGGGTATTACTAAAGCTTTATTCGATGCTGGATGCGACATTTTGGATATCAGTCAGAAAATCCTTTCCGATTTTTATACTATGATGATGGTTGTCAATATTAGTTCGGCGAACAAAGGATTAAAAGAATTGCAAGAAACAATGAACAAAGTTGCCGATGAACTAAAAGTCAAAATTTATATTCAGCATGAAGATGTATTCCGTTATATGCATCGAGTATAAAATAAAAGGAAAATATTATGCCGTATGAATTTGAAGAAGTATTGCAAACCATAAAAATGACGGAAATCGAACATTTCGATATCCGGACGGTGACAATGGGAATTAGTTTGCGCGATTGCTACGACCGTAATATTGAAATAACAAAAGAAAAGATTTATTCCAAAATTCTTAAATATGCAAAAAACCATGTAAGCTATGCCGAACAAGTGGAAGCACAGTACGGAATTTCCATCGCAAATAAAAGAATTGCCGTAACGCCGGTATCCATTGCTTTCGACGGCTTGGATGCCGAAGGATTTGTAGAAGTAGCTAAAACATTGGACAAAGCGGCAAAAGACGTTGGTGTTGATTATATCGGTGGATTTTCGGCTTTGGTTCAAAAAGGATTTACGAACAGTGAAAAAGAATTAATTAAAGCAATTCCGTATGCCCTTTCGGAAACCGAAAGAGTTGTATCGAGTGTTAACGTTGCTTCAACTAAGGCCGGAATAAACATGTCCGCGGTTAATCTTATGGCTTTCGCGGTAAAGAAAACAGCCGAGTTAACAAAAGATAGAGATTCAATCGGTTGCGCCAAATTAGTTGTATTCTGCAACGTGCCCGAAGATAACCCTTTTGTTGCCGGAGCTTTTCACGGTGTTTCCGAAGCGGAAGTTACGTTGAATATGGGAATAAGCGGACCCGGTGTCGTTTTGGACGCTATCAAAACAGCCGGCAATGTGGATTTGCAGCAACTGGCGGAAGTAATTAAGAAAACCACATTCAAAATTACGAGAGCGGGGGAACTTATAGGAAGAAAAGTAGCCGAACTGCACGGCGTCCCGTTCGGCATTATCGATATTTCACTTGCTCCTACTCCCGCCGAAGGCGACAGTATCGCCGATGTTCTTAAAGCCATGGGCTTGGAAGATGTAGGCGCCGCCGGAACTACTGCAGCATTGGCAATGTTAAACGATGCGGTTAAAAAAGGTGGATTGATGGCAAGTTCGTCGGTTGGCGGAATGAGCGGTGCGTTTATTCCTGTTAGCGAAGATCAAGGAATGATTAGAGCTGCGGAAAAAGGCCGGCTCTCGATAGAAAAATTGGAAGCAATGACTTCTGTGTGCTCGGTCGGGCTGGATATGATTGCAATACCCGGCGATACACCCGAATCGACAATTGCGGGAATAATCGCCGACGAATGTGCAATCGGTGTAATAAACGATAAAACTACATCGGCTAGATTAATTCCTGCGTACGGAAAAAAGGTTGGCGACTATGTCGATTACGGCGGATTGCTTGGCCGTGCGCCGGTAATGAAAGTATCGGAGTTAAGCTCGTTAAAATTTGTATCGCGCGGAGGACGAATTCCCGCACCAATGAGAAGTTTAACAAATTAATATTCGGAGGACGAATGAAGAAAATCGGTTGCGGAGTAGCGGTAGCTATTCTGATTGTTATAATAGGTGCAATCCTTTGGGGTGTTGGCGTTTACAATAATCTTGTAACACTCGATGAAAAAGTGATGCAACAATGGAGCCAAGTGGAAAATCAATATCAAAGGAGAGCCGACTTAATACCCAATTTGGTTGAAACCGTAAAAGGCGTGGCAAAATTCGAAAAGGAAACATATACGGCCGTAACGGAAGCGCGGGCTAAAGTGAATCAAATTCAACTGACACCCGAAATGTTGAGTGATCCCCAAGCGTTTCAAAAATTTCAAGCGGCACAGGACGGATTAAGCAGCGCGCTTTCCCGCTTGCTTGTTACGGTTGAACGATATCCCGAATTAAAAGCGAACGAAAATTTCTTGCAATTGCAAGCTCAACTCGAAGGAACGGAAAACAGAATTGCGGTTGAAAGAAGGAAATACAATCAAGTTGTACAGGAATACAACACAACAATCAGAAGATTTCCCGCAAACTTTATAGCAAATATGACGGGATTTAGAGAAAAACAATACTTTAAATCCGTCGAAGGTTCCGAAAAACCACCGAAAGTACAATTTTAATTTATGAAAACTTTAAGAATATTGATTTTCATTTTACTCTCGGGTTTGAGCATTTGGGCTCAGCCCGAGATTCCTGTTTTAAAAAATTATGTAAACGATTTTACGGGAACTCTAACGGCAGAGCAAAAATCGTATTTGGAACAAGCTTTAAAAGAATTAGACGATTCCACTTCTACGCAAATTGTCGTTCTCATGATAAATTCGTTGAACGGTTACCCGATTGAAATGTACGCAAATGAAACGGCGGAGAAAAATAAAATCGGTACGAAAGAAAACGATAACGGAATTCTTTTTCTAATTGCCAAAGACGATAGGAAAATGCGGATTGAAGTTGGTTACGGTTTGGAAGGAGCATTGCCCGACGCTTTGGCAAGTTCAATTTTAAGAAACGAAGTTGCGCCGTATTTCAGACAAAAACAATATTATAAAGGAATAGTTGCCGGCTTACGGGCAATAATTAGTGCAGTTAAAGGAGAATACACAGCTAAACCCAAAGAAAAGAAAAACAACGGGCTGAGCATATTTATTTTTTATATGATTTTATTTTTTATCTTCTTCATATTTGCTTCCCGGCGCGGAAGGGGAGGCGGTGGCGGTATAATTTATTACGGAGGATTCGGCGGTGGCGGATTTTCCGGCGGCGGTGGTAGTTTCGGCGGCTTCTCCGGCGGAGGCGGTTCTTTCGGCGGTGGCGGCGCAAGCGGAAGTTGGTAAAACTTTTTATCCCGTAAAATAAGAAGGATTTGTCTTGTTTTTTGTCGTTCCTTTTTTTATAATTGAGTGAGTTTAGAATAATATTTTTGTAGGTGTTTGTCTTTTTATAGGAACTTGTTATTTTTGTTATTGTATTAAACTCAAATTTGAAAATTAGTTCTTTTTAGAAAAATAATTAACAATTTACCAGTAATTTCAAAGGAGTTAGGCCATGGCTATAATGATAACTGATGAGTGCATCAACTGCGGAGCATGCGAACCAGAATGCCCGAATAACGCAATTTACGAGGGTGGTTCCGAATGGGAATTAGGCGGTAAAACTTACGGTCCCGATGATCCTGCACCTTCAGGAGCTACAGGTTTTTATTCGGATGAGTTTTATTACATTGTACCAGATAAATGTACGGAATGCGTCGGTTTTTACGATGAACCGCAATGTGCGGCTGTTTGTCCGGTCGATTGTTGTGTTCCGGATCCGAACCATGTTGAAGATAAAGAAACGTTATTAAAGAAAAAAGAAATGTTGGATGAAATGGAAGGCCGTTCGTAACCGACATTTTTAATAAAAAAATTAAACCGCAATGAAGTTTTTCGTTGCGGTTTTTTTATTTTAAATAACATATTTTCAGTAAATCTAATTTCGAAAGGAAGACTATGAAAATCGGAAAGTATGAAGTGCAATTTTTACCAACAGGCAGTTTCGGATTGGATGGCGGGGCAATGTTCGGTATTATTCCCAAAGTGCTTTGGCAAAAAACGAATCCGCCCGATGAAGCAAATAGAATTACTCTTGGAACAAGATGTATCTTGTTGCAAAGTGAATCTAAAAATATTCTTGTAGATACCGGCATTGGTGACTTTTGGGATGATAAGTTCAATAAGATATATAGAATAGACAAATCAGACTCAAGTTTGGAAAAATCGTTGCAACATGTAAACTTGACAGCAGAAGACATAACGGACGTGATTCTTACTCATTTGCATTTCGATCATACCGGCGGCTCTACGGTTTTGGAAAAAGGTAAAATGATTCCGGCATTTCCGAATGCAAAATATTACGTTCAAAAAAAACATTTCGACTGGGCACTGAATCCTTCAGATAGGGATAGAGGAAGTTTTATTCCCGATAGGTTTTTACCGTTAAGAGACGAAGGGTTGCTAACTTTTACGGA
Source organism: uncultured Melioribacteraceae bacterium (assembly GCA_964553325.1). Lineage (GTDB taxonomy): Bacteria > Bacteroidota > Ignavibacteria > Ignavibacteriales > Melioribacteraceae > BMS3ABIN04. Next base: position 63,963 of record CAZKKI010000079.1, read on the forward strand.
TGGAAACTTTCACTTTGACGATGAAATCGAATTGATTGAAATTAACGGGCATACGTTTTCACAGCAAATGGTGAAACTTTCTGACGGGAATGAAACTTTACTGTTTTGCGGCGATTTAATTCCAACATCTTCGCACATTCCCATTCCTTACGTTATGGGTTACGATATCCAACCGTTGGTTACCGTTGAGGAAAAGAAAAAATTTCTCTCCGTTGCCGTTGATGAGGAATGGAAAATTGTATTTGAACACGACCCTCTTATTACTGCGGCCACGGTAACCAAAACCGGCAAGGGATTTGCCGTTAAAGAAAAATTCGAAAAACTGTAATGTCCGAGACAAGTAAATTTGTAAAACTTTGTCATATTTCGGAACTAAAGGAAAAAATCGGAAAGAGATTTGTTGTTGAGGAAAAGGATTTGGCCGTTTTCAAGTTGAACGGAGAAATTTACGCGGTCGGAAATATTTGTCCACATCAGAAAACCGCATCTATATACGAAGGAGAAATTGAGGATGATTGTGTCGTTTGTCCGTACCATGCGTGGAAATTCAATTTGGAAAACGGGAAAAAGCCGGATGGAAACAATGGACTTAAAACTTACAATATTAAAATTGAAAGGGATTTTGTTTTCGTTGAGATATCACTCCAAAAGTTAAATTGGTAAAAATCCGCTAATGATGGACGATAAAAAACTTAACAACGAGACAGTAATTAAACTTGCCGATGAAATCGGATTTGAGCTTGTTGGATTTTCCAAAGCGGAGATTCTAAACCGCGAAATTGAGCAGCTTGAAAATTGGCTCGGTAAAAATTACCACGCCGGAATGAGTTATATGGAAAGAAACATCGAGAAAAGAAAAGATGTCGGAAAAATTTTGAAAAATGCGGAAAGCGTTATAAGTCTTGCGGTTAACTATTATAATGAAGGGAATTTTTCCCGTAACGGAAATTACGGTAAAGTTTCCCGTTACGCTTGGGGCAAAGATTATCATTTTATAATGTGGGATATGCTTGAAAATCTTACGAACAGACTTAAAGAAATTGATGAAGGTTTCGAATCCGTTTATTATGTTGATACGGGTCCGGTTATGGACAAAGTCTGGGCGGTAAAAGGGGGAATAGGTTGGATGGGAAAGCATTCGAACATAATAAACAAAAACTTCGGTAGCTGGTTATTCATCGGAGAAATTATAACAAACTATAAATTTTCTTACTACGAACCTGTTCCCGATTTGTGCGGAACATGTACAGCATGTATCGAAGCATGTCCAACCGATGCAATTGTTGAAGATTACGTTATCGATTCGAACAAATGCATTTCATATTTAACCATTGAAAATAAAGATGAAATTCCCTCGGAATTTTTAGGTAAATTTGAAAATTGGATTTTCGGTTGCGATATTTGTCAAGATGTGTGTCCGTGGAATAAAAAGTTCTCCCGGCAAACCCGGCTCGATGAATTTAGAAAAATTGAAAATATTGAATTGAATATCGATGAAGTTCTTCGTATGGATAATAAACAATTTAAAAGCCGTTTTAAGGAAAGTCCGATATACCGTGCAAAACTGAAAGGTTTGCAAAGAAACGCCGAATTTATACGGAAAAAATGATTTGTTGTAAAATTCTTTTGAACCTTTCCGCCAAGTTATGAATCATATATAATTTGAATTTAATTAGAACGATAATTTATGAAATAAACAAGGAGTTACAATGTCAGAGAATCATCACAAAGTGATTATTATAGGTTCCGGTCCGGCTGGGTTAACCGCAGCAATTTATGCCGGAAGAGCGGAATTGAGTCCCGTAATTTTTGAAGGAATGCAGCCGGGTGGTCAGTTGACTATCACAACCGAAGTGGAAAATTATCCGGGTTTCGAAAACGGAATTCAAGGTCCGGAACTAATGGATGTAATGAGAAAGCAAGCTTGCAAGTTTGGCGCTACTTGTTTCTTTAAAGAAGTTACGGAAGTGGACTTTTCGGTTCGTCCGTTTATTGTAAAAACCGGCGACGAAGTTCATACTGCGGATGCCGTTATTGTTGCAACTGGCGCTACCGCACGTTTGCTCGGTTTGGAAAGCGAACAGAAATACATGGGTTACGGAGTTTCAGCTTGTGCAACATGCGACGGATTCTTTTATAAAGATAAAAAAGTTATCGTGGTCGGCGGAGGCGATACGGCAATGGAAGAAGCCAATTATCTTACTAAATTTGCTTCCGAAGTAATTCTTGTTCACAGAAGGGAAGGTTTCAGAGCTTCTAAAATTATGTTGGATAGAGCCAAGAAAAATCCGAAAATCAGATTTATCACTAACGCTGTTATCAAAGAAGTGTTAGGTAAAGAAGAAAACGGAATAAAATTCGTTACCGGAGCATTACTTGAAAATACTAAAGACGGTTCAACCCAAACGGTTGAAGTTGACGGTATTTTTATTGCAATAGGTCATAAACCGAATACCGATATTTTCAAAGGACAACTCGATATGGATGAAACGGGTTACTTGATTGTAAAACCTGGCACAACAAAAACAAACATTGAAGGAGTTTTTGCTGCGGGTGACGTTGCCGATAAAGTATATCGTCAAGCTGTAACTGCTGCAGGTACGGGTTGCATGGCAGCGCTCGATGCTCAACATTGGCTTGAAGAAAAGGAACTTGCATAGATAAATACCCGTCCGGTTGCTAACCGGGCGGGAATTTTATTGAAATTTAATATTTTCCTTCTATTGCCTTTCATAACACCAATTTCTATTTTGCATCTTACTAATTTTTAAATAACTCGGAACAAATGATGAAAACCAAAGCCGGTTACGTTGCTATTATCGGAAAGCCGAACGTAGGAAAATCTACTTTAATGAACGCCTTAATCGGCGAAAAACTTTCAATTACAACTAAAAAACCTCAGACAACCCGGAAGAATATTCTGGGAATATTGAGCGACGAAAATTATCAGATAATTTTTCTCGATACGCCCGGAATTTTAAAGCCGACTTATCTGTTGCAAAAAAAAATGCTTGAATATGTTTTAAACTCGGTTAAAGATGCCGATGTGCTTTTGTTTATGATTGACGCTTCAACCGACCCGAACGCAACGGCATTGCAAGATGAAAGCGTCCAAGAAATTATTGGTAAAGTCGATATTCCCAAAATTATGCTGATAAATAAAATCGATCTTTCCAACGAGGCGGTTTTAACAAGGTTAATAAATTCGATTGAAAAAACCGGATTATTCAAAAAGGTAATCCCAATCTCGGCATCGTTGGGTGCAAATCTTTCCCAAGTACTTGATGCCATTTTGGAATATTTACCCGAAGGACCGAAATACTATCCAGACGACCAATTGTCTGATAAAGACGAAAGATTTTTTGTATCGGAATTGATCAGAGAAAAAATATTTGAGTTCTACAGAGATGAAGTACCGTTTAGCACCGAAGTGGTTATCGAAGAATTCAAAGAACGCGATAAAGGGAAAGATTATATTTCGGCAAGCATCATTGTCGAAAAGGAAACACAAAAGCCCATCATTATAGGCAAAAACGGTGAACAAATAAAAAAGCTCGGTAAATTTGCCCGTGAAGCGGTTGAACATTTTTTAGGTCGTCCCGTATTTTTAGAACTTCGCGTAAAAGTAAGACCCAAATGGCGATCCAATCCTAAAATTCTCAAACGATTCGGTTACGTTACCGGCGATGAAAAGTAAGGTCGGTGGATTTAAGAAAAAATATTTTGCCGAATCGGCATTACTTATCGCTACGGTTTTTTGGAGCGGAACATTTGTAATTGTGAAGGTTTCGTTGCAAGATATTTCTTCGATGTTGTTTATCGGTTTAAGATTTTTACTTGCAACGTTGCTATTGTTACCATTTGTAATGAAGTACAAACACGAATTCACGAGAAACGCGCTTTATTCCGGCGCTTTGTTGGGTTTATTTTTCTTTTTGGGATTTGCCACGCAAACGGTAGGTTTGAAATTTACAACGGCAACTAATTCCGCATTCATTACCGGCTCATCGGTAGTGTTGGTTCCGATATTGCAAACATTAATAGAAAGAAAACCTCCTACGAAAGGGTCTTTAATCGGTATTGTTTTTGTCTTTGCCGGAATTTTGTTTTTATCGAGCGGTGGAAATTCGATTTTTACTTTCCTTTCCGATTTTACGGCAAATTTTAATATCGGCGACTTTTTCACTCTGCTATGCGCGGTGTTTTTTGCAATGTATGTAGTTTATCTCGATATTTCGACAAGCGAACACGGTTTCATGGTAATTTTGTTTATGCAAATGTTTGTTACCGCCGTTGCAGCGTTTTTGGCATCATCTTTTTTCGATTCGATTAATATTGAAAAAGTTAGAATAGAATATACCGAATATTTAATATTCGGAATTTTATATACATCGGTTTTTGCAACGTTAATAACCACCGCTATAATTACACGGTACCAAAAAAATGTAACCCCGACGAAAGCCGCAATCATTTATTCGTTGGAACCAATTTTTGCATCTGTTTTGGCTTTCTTTTTATTAAATGAAAAA
>CAZKKI010000080.1:0-68913 GCA_964553325.1 uncultured Melioribacteraceae bacterium
CAAATGGAAACCGGAAAATTAAATTCACTTTCATGAATTCCCCTCCGGCCAATTCGTTTTATTATTTCACCCTTTTCCGATAGAATAACAACCGAATGCTTCCCCGTTTCGGAAACCCATATTTCATTTGATGAGTTAATAAATCCGATTCCAGTCGGCTTAATTAATTTAAGTGTGTCATTCATTAAGCTTATACTTTTTTTCTCATAATCATAAACAAAAATCTTACCATTTTTCGAATCGGTGAACAAATACTTATTGTCTTTAGCTTTACATATTGAAACCAAAGAAGCAAAATTAAATTCCGAACCGATCAAGCTAAACTCGCCTGATTCCGTATTTATTAATACCAAATTATTAAGTCCTTTATCCAAAACAATTAATTCGGTAGAATCAATAACCACAACGGAGATCGGATTTAACAGTTTATTCACTTCCGCACCGAATAAAAAATCGCTTAAAACGGAAAACAAACTCCTGTTTCCAAAATCACCAACCGAATGAATTGAACGTATGAATTTTATATTATATGAAGTGTCAAGGGCGGGAGATGATTGAGCATATATACCAAGAGAAAATAAAAACCAGAATGAAAAATAACCTGTAATTTTTAGAATATTTTGAGGCATAACCGCCTAATTGATTTTTACATATGCAAATTAAGAAAAATTTCTTTAACAAACGTAAAGCTTTCGTTAAACGCAAAAATTATTTTTTCAAGAATTTAATAGTCTAATTAACAATCATGCATTCACATCCTAAGCATGTAATTTTCATGCAATGATTTATCATTTATATTAATGAAAAAATATCAGTAAAGACAATTTTTTAGGCTTGGTTTTCTATATTATTGGTAATATTGTTAAAAAAAGTATCGCAGACAATCTATATATTTACTCCGGTTTTCCTTGTGACGTTTTATTCGTTCACATAAATCCTTCGTCTCCCCGATGTAGTGTTTTCCCGTCTTCTGCGATTTTAGAATATATACATAATGCATTTTGTCCCTCGCACAAACAAAAAAACCCGGTCGTATTAACCGGGCTTCCGTGAGCGCGGGTGGGCTCGAACCACCGACCCTCTGCTTAAAAGGCAGATGCTCTACCACTGAGCTACGCGCCCCAAAAAATTTTGGAACACAAATTTAATATTTATTATCATTTAATACAAAAAAATTTTTTTCGATAGTAAAAGGAAGAAAGTAAATTAACTTTATTATTCTCTCGAATAAAATTCTTTATATTTATACAATTAATATTTGGGAATGTTTTCTAACCGCCAATGAAAAGAGATATAAACATTTTAATCGCCGACGATGACGAAACTTTGTGTTATTTACTCAAAGAAGAACTTGTAAGCGAAGGGTTTAACGCCGATATCGTTTACGACGGAAGATATGCAATCGACAAGATCAATTCTAAAAAATACGATGTTCTCTTACTCGATCTGGAAATGAAAGAAGTTTCCGGAGAGGAAGTATTAAAATATGTTAAAGAACATCAACCCCATTTACAAGTGATTATTTTAACCGCCAAATCCGAAATAAAAACCGCAGTAGATTGTATTAAATTGGGTGCTTACGACTTTATTACCAAACCTTACATTCCACAACAATTATTTATTACAATTCAACGTGCGGTTGAACACCGTGACCTAATTCTCAAAAAAAGTGTACTTGAAACCAAAGTAGAAAGTTTTACGCACGGCAGAATCGTTGGCGAAAGCAAATCAATACAAGAAGTACTAAAACTTGCGGAAAGAGCCGCTATTTCCGATTCGAATATGTTACTGGAAGGCGAAACCGGTACCGGGAAAGAACTGTTCGCCGAATTTATTCATCAGAACTCAAACAGAAAAGACAAACCTTTTGTAGCGGTTAACTGTGCTTCTTTGCCCGATCAATTAATCGAAAGCGAATTGTTCGGTTACGAAAAGGGAGCTTTCACCGATGCAAAAACATCCAAGCCGGGTTTGGTTGAATTGGCGGACGGTGGAACTTTGTTCCTCGATGAAATCGGTGAGTTGAGTTTGGCACTTCAACCGAAATTACTACGTTTCTTGGAAAACGGCGAATTCAGACGGATAGGCGGAGTCGTTTCTATGAAATCCGATGTAAGGATAATCGGAGCAACAAATAAAAATTTGATGGAAGAATCGGAAAAGAAAACTTTCCGAAAAGATTTGTTATTCCGGTTAAATGTTATCACGCTTCATATTCCACCTCTTAGAGAAAGGGGCGAAGACGTTCTACTATTGGCAAATTACTTTCTGCAAAAAAAATCTTCAGTGCGCTCAATCAAAAAATTATCGAAAGAAGCTCAGCTGGAATTGTTAAATTACGATTTCCCGGGAAACGTAAGGGAATTGGAACACATAATCGAAAGAGCAATCATTTTTTCCGAAGGGGATGTTATTACTCCGCAAGACCTGAACCTACCAACATCAAACAACCCTTTGATGGAATATGAAAAACCGGATTCGAATACCGTTCTGCCGCTCGACGAAATAGAACGCTTGCATATCAAAAGAGCTTTGAAAATTTATAATTGGAACAGAGAAAATACCGCCAGAGCTTTGGGAATTAGTCAGAAAACATTATATTCAAAAATTAAAAAATATAAATTAAGATAGGATGGTTTGAAAGAACTGCCCGACATAACTACAATCGAACCGCTTTACAAAATTTTCAACTTTATCACTCAACCCATTGCCGTTACAACCCTAAACGGCGAAATTGAGTGGACAAACTCTTTTTTTCTGAGATTTTTTAAGAACATAAAAAGACCTTCCAATATTAACGAAATAATCGAACTGCCTGAAACCGTGGAAAACAATGCCTTTACTTTATATTCCGATAAACTTAAAGCCAATATTTTAATTCAACCCGTTACAAATAACAATTCGCGTGAGCTTATTATTATCTTGGAAACAACGGACGATTCTAAACTCGAACAGAATTTTTTAAGTCAAAAACTCAAAGGCTTTGCACACGATTTGAACAACATTCTAAGCAATATTCTTAACAGTATCGATGTTATAAAATCAAAAATTCCGGCGGACGATAAAAACTACGAATTAATAGAAAACATTTCGAATAACTCCAACCGGGCAATTGAAATTATAAGTTCGCTCTTAAATATTGAAAACGATCCTATTATTCAAAAAAGAAGAATAAGTGTAAGCAATTTATTGAAAGAGTTGGTAAGGGCTTTTAATGTTACACTACCCGACGAAATTAAATTAAAACTGAATCTTGAAGAAAACTTGGAAGATATTTACGGAAATTATACTAATCTATACTCGGCTTTTCTAAACTTGTGTGTTAACGCAAAAGAATCGATAAGCGGGGCAGGTAATATCGTACTTTCATCGTTCAATAAAATTTTAGACGATAAAATAAATACCAATTTCGGAACCATTCCGGCAGGCCGCTATGTTGTAATCAGCGTAAAAGATAACGGTTCCGGTATTCCGAAAGATTTAATAAACAGAATATTCGAAAGAGGTTTCTCAACCAAAACGAAAAGTTATTCCGGCGGTATCGGATTGGATAATGTAAAAAAAATCATCGGGGAACATAACGGCTACATAACCGTTGCAAGTGAAACCGGCAAGGGGACGGAAATTGATATCTATTTACCCGCAGCGGAGAAAAAACAGTTCGAGGAAAATAATTCGGGCAAAACAATTTTAATTACGGAAGACGAAGAAGCATTGGCCGGTTTATTGTCGGATCTTTTCGAATCGTATAATTACAATGTAATTGTTGCTTCCTCTTGTGAAGAAACACTTGAAAAACTTAATGAAAATAACAAAATCGATTTGTTGTTGATAGATAAAGAACTTCCTGATCGAAACGGTATCGAGTGTATAAAAAAAATCAAGGAAAGCGGATACGATTTCCCGGTAGTATTGGCAACCGGCTCAATAGACGAAGCGGATAAAAAATTCGGGGTGTCTTTTGCAAACGGTTATTTGCAAAAACCTTATAATTTCGAAAGAGCGTTATCGGTCGTGCGGGAACTAATCGGTTGATTTCTCTTCATCTGCGGTCGATTGAATATCGATCATCTTCAGATTGTTTACGTATTCTTTAATCACCGGTTTTTTGATGGACGTTAATTGCTCGAGCACTTCAACGATTTCTTTTGCGGCAATCTCCAAAAAATCGACTCTTTTAAGCAATTGCTCTTTTGATATATTTTCCTTCCCCAGTTCTCTTCTTAAAGCGGCTACCGATAAATTAATGAGTGTAAGCGGTTGTTTAATTTTATGGTTAGCGGTTTGAACCGTAGCGGAAAATACATTAATCTTTTCCAATTCCAGCAATAAGCTTTGTGTTTCTTTAAATCTCAAAGCCGATTTAATCCGCGCAAGCAATTCAACGCGGTTAAAAGGTTTTTTAATATAGTCGTATGCTCCAAGTTCCAACCCTTTTTTGATATCGTCGGAACCTGTAAGTGCGGTTACCATAATAATCGGAATTTTTTTTGTTTTTTCATTCTTAGTAAGTACTTCACAAACTTCGAAACCCGACATACCGGGCATCATTATATCCAAAAGAATTATATCCGGTTGTTCATCAACCGCTTTGTTAATTCCGCTTTGACCGTCGTACGCAGTTATAACTTTATATCCCTCGTGTTCCAGTCGGTCTTGCAATACAAAAACATTCTCGGGTTGATCGTCGATTATTAGTATTTTATGACTCATTTATACTCACTTTTTGATTGAAGAGTTTTTCCAATTTGTATTTTAACAGCACTATATTTATCGGTTTCGTAATGAGGTCGTCGAATCCGTTTCTTTCCAATATATCTTTATCCGACAGCATTGCATAAGCAGTTAAAGCGAATACTTTTAAGTCGGCAAAATCCGTATTATTTCTAATCTTTTTAATCGTCTCGAAGCCGTCCATCTGCGGCATCATTATATCCAGCAAAACCAAATCCGGAACGGTCCTTTTCAAAATTTCAAGGCATTCCAAACCGTTCTTCGCATAAATTGCTTTATACCCTAAACTGTTTATTATTTCCCCGATCGTATAAAGCGTATCCTCATCATCGTCAACAACAAGAATTGATTTAGTGTTATAATCCGATTTCGCCGAATCTTTTTCATGTAAAATAATTTCCGCGGTTTCCGATGTAATAAAATATTCGCCCTCGGTTATTTGTTTATTTATGTTCAGACTGTCTCTTATTATTTTCAGAACATCCAAAGGATGCAATTTGTGTTGCTCGATTAACATTCGCAAATCTTCGTTTAATTTATTGCTCTCAAACTCATTAGGGCGGTGTTTAAATACAACAAATACACTTAAATATTTTTTCCGCTGAAGTTCATAGAGCAAATCGATTGTGTTAAATTGTGGATTCAGAATATCCACAATACACAATTGGGGTTGAACCGAACCGGCAATATCCAACGAGGCTTGCACTTCTTCCGAGAATGAAAATTCGAACTCCGTATAAGCTTTCTCATCAATTAATGTTTTAAGGTAAGCATCTCCGACAATCAAGATTTGTTTTAAGTTTTGTTTAAATTCGGGATTCACGATATACGAATTTATCATTTCTCTGAAATTGGAATCTTCGGTAAAATAATCCGAAAACGTTAAAGCAAAACCGGTATTTGCGGATTCGTCGATATCCGTTATCGCAACGGAAACGTTTTGCATGGAAAACGTTTTTTTCAAATCGTACAATAAATTCCAAAGATTATTTTTAACTGAATTAAAATCGATTATCAATTCTTTTACATTTGCTTGTTTTATCTTTTGAATAAATTCCGGTTCCGATGTTGAAAATTCCGTTTTAAAATCGTGCGCAGACAAATAATCGCCGATAAATTTTCTGGCATTTTCAAATTTGTTTAATATTACAACGGATTTTTCTTTTTTGTGGGATTCTTCCATTCCAATTACAATCCCGTTTTCAAGTTCGTTTTCCACAATATCCGGAATTTCAACACGGAAAGTTGAGCCTTCACCAAGTTTACTTTGAACTTCGATTTTTCCATCGAATAATTCAACATACTTTTTACAAATCGTTAATCCCAAACCCGTTCCTTCATATTTTCGGTTCATTCCTTCTTCGGCCTGTCTAAACTCTTCGAAAACCGTATCAATATGCTCTTCCGCTATTCCGATACCGCTGTCTTTAACTTCAAATTTAAAATTTTTGTTGTTTGGTATTTCAATATATATTTTCACAAATCCGGCATCGGTAAACTTTACGGCATTTCCTACGAGGTTATAAAAAATTTGCTCGAGTTTTGTTTTATCGGCATTCAACAAATAATTTTTGGGAGGATTAACGGTAATTTCAAAGTGTAAATCTTTTTCTTGTACAAGCGGTTCTATAAGCTGATTCACTTCTTCCAAAAACTCGTTCAACGTAAATTTCCCTTTCTTTACTTCGATGTTGCCCGACTCAATTTTGGAAAACTCGAGAATGTTATTGATCAAATTCAGTAATTTTTTACTGTTCCGCAAAACAATTTTAAGTTTGTTTCTTATTTGTTCGGGAGTGGCGGAATCGGTAATAAGCAGTTCGGTTAAACCGATTATTGAATTTTGCGGGGTTCTGAGCTCGTGAGACATATTCGCCAAAAATTGGGCTTTTACTTTCGCAGATTCAACCGCTCGGCGCGTTTGCTTTTCCAATTCTTTTGCGTTCGCCTTCAACCGCTCGTGTAACTTTATTAATTCTTCGTTTTGCTCCGTTACCTTTTTATTTTTGAGATGATAAGCATCGTTTAATTTCTTTAGTTCTTTCACCAAATCTTTTAATTGCTTTAATGCTTTGGCATTTGTAATTCCGATTGATAACTGTTCTTGTATATTTTCAAGATATTTATTTACGTTTTGTTCCGGTTCGCATTCCGATGCTAATTCAAGAATAGCAATAACTTCGTTATTGTAAATAATAGGAAGAATTAAAATATATTTTATTTGAATTTCTGCCAGTCCGGTATTGATTACCGGAAAATTATGTGCGAATTTAAATTCGACTTTTTTCTTTTCATTTATTGCGGTCGTGTATAAATCGATATTTTCACTTGCTTCGAATTGTCTGTTTCCGAAACCGTAGGAAGCGAGCATCTTAAAAGTGCCGGATTCAACCAAATACAATGCGCCGAAGTTAACCCCCGTAGTTTCAATTATTTTTTTCAAAGAAGCATCCGAAATTTCCGAGAGTGTAGGATTTTTATTTATCAGCGCTAAAAATTCGGAGTAATCTTTTTCCTCTTTTTCTTTTTGTTTAAGTTGATCCAGCATACCGTTAAACGCTTCGCCCAATCGCCCCAATTCGTCTTTGGATAAAATTTCAACTCTATGATCGAGCGAGCCGTCACGTATTTTCGAAACCGTCTCGTCAATCAAGGAAATTTGTTTTCTTATTTTGCCCGTAAACAGAAACACCAAGATTATGGAAAGCAAAACCCCCGCAACAAGAATTATCAGTACAAACAAACCCATTGTATAACGAAATTCGGCAATTTCTTTGGACTTCGAAAAAATCAAGAAATCCAATTTCGAGTCGGTCGGGAAATTTGTAGGGACGTAATGCGTAGCCCAAAAATCCGTATCTTTTAATTCTTTTCCGATAACCGTAAAATTATCTTCATCGCCAAGTTCTTTGGCTGCATTTATTATACCCAACAGCAGATTTTTGTTTTCTGCCGGATTCGAATATTCAACGGGAATTCCATTATTAATTAATGCAACGTCGGCTCTAATTCGTTTTGAAAGATCATTTAAGAATTCGGAAGAAACGTTTATACCGTAAAGTATTTTAAGCGAATCCAGTTTTTCAATTTTATAAATGATGCTCGGGTTATACGAAGTGAATTCTTTTATTTCATTTACTTTTAAATTTACACCGCTATTACGTTTAACGGTGGAATATTTATTAATAATGCGATTGTTGTTATCGGTTACAACAATAAAATCCAACGAAGTGGAGTCTAGATTTATTTTTGAAAAATCGATGTTGTTTTTTTTTACTCTGCGGAATTCTTCATCAATTGTTTGCAGAGATTTTTGAAATGTAAAAATGAAATCGTTGGCGGAGTTTATCAGTTCTTTAGAATGTTGTTTTTGGAGCAGTTCTTTTGCTGAGGAATAAAAAATGAGAATTGAAGGAACGGAAATTAAAACAACAGCCGAGAATATAATAAGTAATAGTCTGACATTAATTTTCATATTCTTCTTTTTGTAAAACTTTTCTCATGGCTATTATGAGCTCATCGAGATCATAAGGTTTATTAATAAAATCGGCAGCTCCCAGTTTTGCCGCTTCAATTGCGCTTTTAACATCGGCATAAGCAGTAAGCACAATAACTTTTACGTTAATATTATCCTCGTTAAGTTTTTTCAGAACATAAAAACCGTCTTTATCCGGCATTACCAAATCCAACAGGATCAAATCCACTTTGTTATTTTTCAAATATTCAAACGCTCTGTCGGCATTTGTTACATAGTGTGTATCATAACCTATTTCGTTCAGTTCTTCGGAGAGAACCGTGCAAAGATTAATATCGTCGTCAACAATTAGAATTTTTTCCATCATTTGTTTTCCTTTAATTCTTTGAATGCTTCGGATTTATAAAATTCCAAATCTTTATGGTCTTTCAAGATTTGTTTCTTAATTAAATCTTCCCGTTTTTTCGCAACTCTTTCTTTAAGAGTTGGGACTATATTAGCTTTCAACAGAATTATAACTTCTTTTTTGTTTACTTGTTTTTGATCGTACCCTGTTAAATATCTGATACCGAACACCCACCAAGGCAAATCTTTCAAGAATGGAATTCCGCGTCTGATGGTGGTTTCTTCGTTTACGAATAAACCGCCAATTACAACTTCTTCACCGTTTAACATGAGTACATCGGTTTCGACAGTTGCCTTTTTAATTTCCGTACTAACGATATCGGGAATTGCGGAACTTCTTTCCACTTTGACTTTTAACAGAACGAAATCGATTCCTTCTTCAGTGTATATATGCGGAGTTACCTCAATAATTGTACCAGTAGGGTAAAATATATCTATGATATTTCCAGCAAAATCGCGTTGTTTTATCGATATATCCGAACCGATTTGTATCTTACCTTTCATACCGTCTCGAACTGTAACATTCGGCTTTGCAATAATTTCGCCCAAGTTTTCCGTTTCAAAGAATTTTAATATTCCCGTAGCGGTACCGTCGAAGTCGCCTATGTTAAATTCATTCTCGCTTTTCAGAGTAAATTCCGGCGCTTTAATTTCGTTTCCCGTTCCTTGATTCTCTTTCCCTTCGGTAAATGAAATTAAACCGGAACCGATAGAAATACCGTTTTTAGTAAACAAAGCTTCCCAGTTAATTCCTCGTTCTCGCATTTCTTTAACATTGGCTTCGAAAAATACGGCTTGGATATTTACTTCGCGGGTGGTAACCGGAGCATAGACATCCGCCGACAGATCTGCTGTTTTATTAAATTTTTTCTTTACTACAATAACATCTTCTTTTTCTTCGTATTTGAGATCGTTGTACTGAACAATTATAGTCAAAGCCTTCATATACGGCATTTTTTCTATTTTAATACCGATCGGTGTTGTAAGTTCGACCGTTGAAACGATTTTCTTCCCTGTTAATTTTTCGCTCACTTTACTGAGGACTTCAATAGCTTTATTAAACGGAGTTGTTTCCGCAATCGTTACGATTTCTTCGGGGTTCACATAACCGCTTAATTGTTTTTCGAGTTGTCTTTGAGCGATTAACGGCGTTGATAAAATAATTACTGCGAGAAAAATTATTATTGATTTCATTTTTTACTCTTTGGTTTTTGTTCGTTTTCCAATGTGAGTGTTACTTTTTCTATAATTCCACCTTTGTTAAGAATAAAGTGGACCTCGTTTTTATCAAAATCTATTTTGGTTAAGTAACCGAGATAAACTTCATCGCCTTCCCATAATAAATATGTATTTCCGTCAGCATCCGAAAGGAATGCACCGTCGGGAACCAATGCCAATAGACGGGCTGTTTGTACATCCAACAAATGTTCCGTATTTGGCGGAATTTCATTTCTTATCAACGGATAAAATATATTATAAATGGGATTCGGGCGCAGTCTGTTTTCTTTAATTTGCGAAGTTGCAAATCTGTCGTTATCCGCAAAATATACATGCACAATCATATTAAACGATACGAGATAATGAGGTACATCTTCATCGTCCACTTCAACGAAGTTTGTCATTTTCAATTTTTTAATTTTCTTTAGTTGTTTACTTTCTTCAATTGCATAAATCAATCTGTAAATGTCGTTAAATTCGGCAGTTCCGTTAAGTTTGTATATATACGTATAAAATTCATTAGCCTTTTCCTTTTTTACGTATTCGACGTTCAATTTAGAAAACGGTGAAAAGTTTCTTGTAACCTTGTTAATAAAGTTGTAAAAACTAATCTGGCTTAAATTCATCGGAATATTAAATTTCCTCATCGCCAACACGGAATCGAATTCCGCTGCTTTCTTTTTGACGGATTCAAGTTGAAGTTTAAGATCATCCGAATTAACTGCTTTTACACGAATATCTTCAAGTTTTTTATCGATTTCGGCAATTTTATCTTCTTGAATCCAAAAAGCATAAATTCCGCCGCCGATAACAATCAGAAGCAAAATTACCAACAACAGTAAAGTATTTCTTAATTTACGGTCCATTCTTCTTTACCATTTCGTTATTTAATTTGAATTGTAAGACGTAAGCATAAGCATCTTTTTCTCTCAGTTGATCATGCTTAATGCTTTGAAGTAAAGAAGACTTGTTGTAATCAGCAAACTCGGTTAAAACCGGTTTGGAAAGAGTATAGCCTTCAACTTTTACTTCGTCTTTACCGACCGATTCCATTTTAGTAATCCAGAAGTTTCTTCGCCTTTCCATAAAATCGGCAATTTTCAACAGCGATTTATTCCAAATTTCGGTTCCTGCCGTAGCGGAATCGAGAATTTCCTGAGTTTTATCGAATTCGGCTATTCTATTTGAATATTTTATGATTTCGTTAGTAAGTGCTTCATTCTCGTTCCATATTTTTGTCAATCTTTCAAGTTCCTTTTCTTTGTCGCTAATCATTTTTACGTTGCTTAAAATCGTAAAAGTAAAGTAAAATGCCGCTGCGAAGATTAACGGAAGAATAATATAACTGTGCCAACCGAATTGCAATACTTTTTGATTTTCGTGGATATAGCGGGGCAAAATATTAATGCCGCGGTACCCTTTGGTTGTTTTTTCTTCGAAATATTCCAACCCGGCTGCCAACGGAATAGCAAAGGACGATAAGTTGTTTTTTATATTTGCATCAACATCGCTGGTATCAACATTTTTAAATACCAGTTCACTAACATCCGCTTCGGGGAACGTTCCGTAAAAAGATAAAATCAAATTCTCCGAATTATCTTCACCGCACAATATTACTTTATCGAGGCGCGGAATATTACCGTTTTCCATTTCAAGGAGTATCTTGGAAAAATACACATCATAAGTATGAAGATTTTGCGTTCCAACATCCAAAGTCGAACCTATATGTACAAGGTTGTTTCCTTTGAGGAAAATCAATTTACTATAATCTTTCCCCGTATATAGAATGAGCGTATAATCTTCGGGAAAAAATTTGTTTGTTTTCGCCACATAATGAGCCAATGCGGTTTCGGCATTTTTGATGGTAGGAATTTTATAATATCTTCTGTTGTTGTAAGCAGCTAACGAGTTAACCGTATTGACGCATGAATTCTCGCCTTGAATAAATACCGCAAAAAAAGTACCTTCTTCCAATTCAATAAAATCTATATAATCTTCGCGTACCGTAATATTCTTCGTACGGTTTATATCTTCAATAATGGCTTTTAATAATTTCTTTCTGTCTTTTTCTTTCTGTCCCTCGTAAATATGATAATTAACGACCGGTTCGGTTAAAATCGGAATAAATTCGCTTTTACTGAGTTCGAAATCTTTTAATGCCGAAGCGATATAAGCAACATCGCTAGTATCAACATTAGTTTCACCTTCGTCAATCTGACCGATATCTTCGAAAGCCAAATCATCGGAAAGATCATCGATATTAAACGAATTTCCACCATCATTCGATTCGGATGGCATTGATTCCGATTGGGACATACTGACTGAAAAGGCTTTGTCGACTTTTACACCTTCTTTGGTTTTGGTTAAAACAACAACCTTGGTGTCGCTGCCTTCACATGAAATACATACGATTGGTTTCATTGATTAAACCGCTTTTAATAATTGGCGTATTCTTGTTTTATTGTTTGCGTAGGCAATCACGCTTTCTTTCGAGATTTTTCTTTGTTGGTATAACCTTAATAAATCTTGTTCCATTGTAATCATACCGAGGTGCCCGGATTGATTAATCATCATATAAATTTCACTTGTGTTGTTATTTTTAATTGCAGCTTTCACGCTTGGAGTAACAACCAACACTTCTTTTGCAAGAACCAGTTTTCCATCGAGACCCGGAACTAATTTTTGCGAGACAACGGAAATAAGAACATCCGCCAGACGCATACGAACACGTTCTTGTTCTGCAGGATTAACTTCCGCAATTATTCTATCGATTGATTCAACGGCGCTTGAAGTATGCAGTGTGGAAAAAACTTTGTGCCCCGTATCGGTAACCTCCAAAGCGGCCATAATCGTATCCGGATCGCGCATCTCACCAATCACAATTATATCGGGATCTTGCCTTAGCGATTGAACAACACCCTCTTGAAACGATAAAACATCCCTACCAACTTCCCGATGTTTGATTATAGAAACTTTTGATTTATGAACATATTCAACCGGAGAAGCTATAATTACAATATGAGCCGGGTCAAACTGATTATGATAATCTATTATTGCATCCAAGGTGGTTGATTTACCCGAACCCGTAATTCCGGTAATTAATGTTAGCCCGAATTTAATATGAGAGTGACTCATTACCTTAATCGCTTGAGGATGGAATCCGAGAGATTCCAGAGGGCGTAGTTTCGAAGAAATAGCTCTCATGTTTAAGGTCAGGGAGTCAAGTTCGAAATAACTATCCGCACGAAAACGTATATCGGCATTTTCTTTTACATAACGGAAAGAATAACTGAAATCGAGATTTCTACTTACCAGCAAATGCCGTCTTTGATTCACATTCAACAACGAAACTATAAGAGCCGTTGCTTCGTCGGTAGTAAATTGAGGAAGATCTTGCACTCTTTCTTTTCTACCGTGAATTCTAAACCAAACAAAATTTCCCGTACCGTGGCCGCCAAGTTCAATATCCGAAGCATCCCGTTCGACCATTGTTTCAAGTATAAAATTCATGAGTTTAATCAGTTCTATGCGTTCTTCGTTGGAGAGTTCGTCGATGTGATCAATAATATAGTTAACCCGTTCCGGTCCCATAACAGATGGCGGGATCTGCTTTGTAAATCTCGCAAGGATAGCCTTGGCATCGTTTAGCATATAAATTGCTTATTTATTTATATTATTATCGAAAAATATATAAAAAAATTTAATAAGAAATGAAAAAAAAGCTAAATATTTATAAATGCACAAATTAAACAAAAAAGTTAAAGAATTGCTTAATCATCGGTTGTAGCAGCCAAAACTTCTTCCAAAGAAGTTAAACCGAGCTTAACTTTTTCCAGACCGCTTTCTCTAAGTGATTGAGAGCCATCTTTTTTGGCTTGAACACGGATGGCTTCTTCATCAATATCGGAGCCGGATTGAACTATTATTTGTCGGATTTCTTTTGTAAAGTAGAGAGCTTCGTGAATTGCAAGACGACCTTTATAGCCCGTGTTATGGCATTCTTCGCAACCGACGGGTTCATAAATATCATATTGTTTCCATTCATCCACATCCAGTCCTAATGCAGCAATTGTTTCAGATTCGAAATTTTCAACTTTTCTTTTACATTTCGGACATAATCGTCTAATTAACCTTTGGGCAACGATAATATTTATTGCGTAAGCAATAAGGAAGGGTTCTATTCCCATTTTATATAATCTTGCAACCGCACTGGGTGCATCGTTCGTGTGCAATGTTGAAAATGTTAAGTGACCGGTATTCGCCAACTTAATTGCAGTTTCCGCAGTTTCTTTATCGCGCATCTCACCGACCAATACAATATCGGGGTCATGACGCAAGATAGCTCGTATCGCTTGTTCGAAATTCATTTTGTGCCCAATCTTAAGCTGACGCGCACCTTCAATTACGTATTCAACCGGATCTTCAACCGTTAGTACGTTCTTAGTGGGATCAATAACTTGATAAAGTGCGGCAATAAGAGTTGTACTTTTACCACTACCGGTTGGACCTGTCAATATCACCATTCCTTGCGGTTGGCTGATCGCTTTAACGAAAGCGTCTTTTGCGTAACCTACTAATCCGAGTTTATCCAAATCCTTAATAACTTTTCTATCATCAAGAATACGGATAACAATGGATTCGAATTTGTTCCTCAGTTCAGTTCCAACCATAGGAAGAACCGAAACTCTGAAGCGGATTATATGATTATCTATTTCCCGTTGAATAAATCCGTCTTGTGCTCTTTCGCGTTCGAAACGGTCAAGTCCTTTCGATCTATCTTTAACAACCGCCATTACTGCTTCGGGCAGTGTGTTTTCTTGTGTGTACCAAAGAGAAAGTTTTCCGTCTTGTCTAAAATGTATTTCCGTCTTATTTCCGCTTTTGGGAACGATGTGAATATCACTAACTCCTCTGCGAACACCCTCCACAAGTGCAGCTTCCACAAGGTTTACAAGTGCACTTTTGTTTATTTCGGATTCCAATTGTTCTTCATTAAGATCTTCATCGGTTTCAACATCCAAAAATTCATCGGTTTCTTCTATCATTTGAAGGAATTCGTTTTCAGGAGGAACCAGAATGTTAATCAGTTTATCGTAATCTTTTTTCTTAATGTAATTGAGTTCGTATTTTTTAGCATTTAGAGCATAAGCAATTTTCGTTAAGGCTCTATCGGTCGGGTCTACAGCAGCAAGAATCAATTTGTCTTTTATTTTATCATCGTACTTGAAGGGAATCACGCGATGGTCGAGAAGCATCTTCTTAACTTCATCACCTTGACTATCCAACAATTGTTTCATCTCTTCAATTCTTTTTTCGTCCAAAGAATCGAAATCGATTTGAATTTCCTTGAATGCATACAAGACTGCAACTTCGCGAAATATAGTATCGTGATCGAAATTAAAATCCTGAACGAGAATTTGAGCTAAATTTCTTTTCAGTTTGTTTTTATCGTTCTGTTTTATTTGGAGAGCTTTTTCCAAAATATCGGAATCGATTATCCCCTTTTTGAGTAGGAGATAACCGATTTTATCCGTCATTTCCAATTTTGCATCAATCATTACAAACCTTCTAAATTTACATTACCGGTGATTTGGGACTAATTGTTGCCGTTTCGGCAGATACAAGTGTTAAACCTATCATAACTATCATAATTACCATTGCAATAAAAACTTGTATAAGTTCAATTACGTTTTTTAGTCTATAAACGGTTTCACTTTCGTAATAATTTGCCAATTGTTTAGCGGTATTTTTAATTGTTCCCGTTTCTTCACCGGAATGGAATCTTGAAATAGCCGTTTCCGTAAATACTCCGCTGGCTTCAAGTGCATCGGTCAACCCGATACCTTTACTAATCATGAGCGGAATGGATACGTTTTTAATTTGATTTTCAAAATACTTATTTCCCGTTGCTTCTGCTGCAATTCTTATCGGTTCAATACTTTCGGCCGAACCGCTGTACAAAGTATAAAATACACGGCAGAAGACTTCTATTAACGTTTTATGAATTAAAGATCCCATTAATGGAAGTTTCAGAATATATTTATCGATAAACAATTTTCCTTTTTCGGTCTTTGAAAATTGCCAAAATAGTATAGGTGGTATTATGATAACCATAGTAATTAAAATCGGATGAGCTATTAAGAAATCACTAAATTGCAAAGTTGCCGCAGTCATCGGCGGCAAAGGAATATCAAATTTTACAAATAATTTTGCGGTTGCCGGGAAAATATAACCCACATAAAACAATACTGCAACAAACAAAACGAAGAGTGTTATCATGGGTGTTATTAAAGCGCTTCTTAAACTTTTTCTGAACTCTTGTTGTCTTTCCAAAAATTTAGCCGTTGCCTTATAAATTTCCGCCATGTTACCGCTTTTTGATGCGAGTCCTAACATATACGCAGTAAACTTACCGAACACCGATTGGTATTTCATGTAAGTAACTTCACTATCGGCACCTTTTTTTAGTTCGTTATTGATTTGTTTTAACGTTTCCCTCAATGTTTTGTTTTCGAGATCGTTTATCAATAACGTCATAATTTCGCCGTATGGAAGTTTTTGTTCGAGCAACTCCGCACTTATTTTCACAAAAGATACGATATCTTGATGAGGCGGTTTAGGGCTATAATCGAATAATTTTCTATTTACGGATACCACTTGGTAACCCAGTTTGGTAAGAGCGTTTACTACCTCTTCTTTATTGAAAGCCTTCTGCTCACCAACGGTAGGTTTTCCGTTTCCTTTTTTTACTTTGTATAAAAATGTTGTTTTCTTTTCAATCGATTTGATTTTCAGTTGGTGCTTTTCCGCAAGCTTTAAAATTTTTTTCTTTCCTTCACGGAAAGTTGGAGAGGTAATTGTACCAACCAGTGATTGCCCGTTCGGTTTTATCGCATTAAATCTCAGTTCTATCATAATTCATCCCTGAATTTAAAATGTAGAGGCTAACAAATAATATTTACTTGTTAGCCTTTTCAATGAACTATCGAATAATTTTGTTGCTTTTTTAATTATTAATGGTGGTGGATGTAATCGAATTAGGTCCTACTACCATTGTAACTTTAACCGGGTTAGAACCATCGTTACCGGTTTCGTTACCCACACCTACAAGCGTTACAGAATTAGCAGAAACTGTAGCTGTATAAACACCGTTTGCAGTAGTATCTAATTGATCTGGAATATCCCAGGCTGTACCACCAGAACCGGTTGAAGCATCGAAAGAGTTGCTGCCACCGCCCATTGCAATCGGTTTTCTGTAGTATTGTTGTGCCATTGAAGCCAAAGTTGTTAGGTCTGCTATAACCGCATCTCTATTTGCATTAGTACTGCTAGCGGTAAATACGCTAATACCAACTACTACAGCAATACCAACAATGATAACGCCTAATACGATTAATAATAATTGTTGTTGACCCATTATATTACTCCTTTAATTTGTTGATGGTTGTTAATTGTTATCTGAGTTCGCTTTTTTCATTAGAAATAACCGTGCCAAAATTCATTTTCTTTTGTTTTTCAATGTTTTTGTGATCCCCGTCAACTCGTAAACTTAAAAAATGCTTCAAAATCAGTTACTTGTTTCTTTTTTTTCAATATGATACACATGTAATTTTTACCGATTGTAACTTTTACAGGTAATTATCGAAAGAAATTGGGTTTACTTTAGTATTACCGTAGAATAATTATCCGGATAAACCGTAACTTGCACTTTTACCGAATCATTTCCCGTAACCACTTCATTTCCGGTGCCTACAATAACAACCGACGAAGAATTTACGGAAGCAGTAAAAGTACCGTTTTCCGTAGTTGATAAATTCGAAGGTATTGTCCATCCTGTAAAAGATCTTCCTCCGCCGCCCATTTCTTTGGGTTTCCTGTAATATTGTTGCGCCATACTGGAAAGTTCTACACATTCGTGCAATAATAAATCTCTTTTGGAATCAATTGCATTAGCTGTAAATATATCTATACCTGCAATGATTGCCACGCCGACTACTATAACTCCCAATAAAATTAATAACAACTGTTGTTGACCCATTACTTATTCTCCCGCTTAGTTTTCAATCTTTTAAACTAATCACCATTATCATCAAAAATTAAACCAATTTAATTTTCGGTATTATCGACAGATTTTTCTAATTTTTGATAGAAAGAGGGATTTCAAAATGAGAAAAGAAAGGATGCTCAAATCAAAAAAGAGGCATGAATTAAGGATTTTGAGTTAAAATTACATGTAAATCTTACCGAAAGGTAAGATTTACAATTATAATCAACCCATATTTATTCTATTGAACAAAATTAACCAACAGAAAGTAAGAGAAAAAACTTTCTAATCTCTAATTTTAATGTGTAATTCTCTTAACTGTTCATTACTAACCGGAGACGGAGCTCCATCCATTAGTGAAATTCCGCTGGTTGTTTTTGGAAAGGCAATTACATCCCTAATCGATGAATTTCCGGTTAACAGCATTACCATTCTATCCAAACCGAATGCAATACCGCCGTGCGGTGGTGCACCGTACTTAAACGCTTCGAGTAAGAAACCGAATTTTTCTTCCGCTTCTTCCGATGAAATTCCAAGGGCGTTAAACATTTTCGATTGTAATGATGAATCATGTATTCTTATGCTTCCACCGGCAATTTCATTTCCGTTGAGAACCAAATCGTATGCCCGTGCCCGTACTTTTCCGGGTTCTTTTTCCAACTTTTCAACATCTTCCAATTTAGGCGATGTAAACGGATGGTGCATTGCATAATATCTTTGAGTTTCGTCATCCCATTCAAAGAGTGGGAAATCCGTTACCCAAATTAAATTCGGTTTTTCTTCATTCTTTATTAAGTCCAACCTTCTGGCCATTTCCAAGCGTAAAGCACCCATTATCGACAAGGCTTTCAGTTTTTTCCCCGATATAATAAAAATCAAATCTCCGTTTTCAGCATTAAGCGTATTTATTATACCTTGTTTTTCTTCATCTTTAAGGAATTTGGCGATCGGCGCTTCAAGTGTATTTTCTTTAACTCTCATCCAAATCAAACCGCCGGCACCTAATTTTTTAACAAAATCGGTTAATACATCCAATTGGTTTCTTGTATAATCGCCGCATCCTTTTGCTAATAACGATGTTACAATCCCACCGTTTTCTATTGTGTCTTTAAAAACCCTAAACTCCGAACTTTTAACCACTTCGTTTAATGTGGTCATCTCCAATCCGAAACGCAAATCGGGCTTATCCGAACCATATTTTTCCATTGCCTCGTCAAAAGTCAACCTACGCAACGGAATTTCAATATCGATATTTTTTACTTTTTTAAACACATCCTTCATCAACCCTTCCATCATGGAAAAAATATCTTCTTCGTGAACAAAAGACATTTCAACATCTATTTGAGTGAATTCCGGTTGCCTATCGGCACGCAAATCTTCGTCTCTAAAACATTTAACTATTTGATAATAGCGGTCGAAACCCGATACCATAAGAATTTGTTTGTAAGTTTGTGGTGATTGAGGTAAGGCGTAAAATTTACCTTTGTGTAATCTGCTGGGGACAAGAAAATCACGCGCTCCTTCCGGAGTGCTTTTCATCAATACAGGTGTTTCAATCTCTACAAAGCCGTTCGAATCGAAATAATTGCGAACCACTTGATAAATTTTGTGACGTGTAAGTAGATTTTCCTTCATTTCATTGCGTCTTAAATCCAAATACCTGAATTTCAAACGGAGTTCCTCGTTAACGTCTATATCGTCTTTTATTTGGAACGGAGGTGTTTTAGCCTTATTTAAAATTACTAACTTATCAACCATAACATCTACAAATCCGGTTGGGATTGCAGGATTTTCCGTCCCTTCCGGTCTTTTTCTTACTTTACCTTCAATCGAAATGACGTATTCCGACCTCAAATCTTTAGCCGCTTCATGGGCTTCGGAATTGTAATTGGGCTCGAATACAACTTGAGTTATACCGTATCTGTCCCGCAAATCGATAAAAATAACGCCGCCCAAATCACGTCGGTTATCAACCCAACCGTTAAGTATTACCCTTTCTTCTATGTTTTTTTCTCTAAGCTCTCCGCAAGTGTGCGTTCGTGTTTTGAAATCCATTTATATTTTTCTCCCGGTAAAAATTTAGTTTGCTAAAATAATCAATTACAAAAGTTTATACAACACGGGCAAGTATCAAACGGAATAAATAAAAAAGGTCGATCCATAAACGAATCGACCTAAATAAAATCGATAGGTTAACTAGCGGGCGGAACCAAAAAGCTCAACACTTGCTTTACCGTTCGGTCCGTTTGTTAAAATTTTCACAGAAACATTTTGTAGTGTATCCACATCCGGTTTTTTATCATATAAAACGAATGAAAACGAAGTATAACCGAACATCACATCGGGATATTGAATTTCCGTATCACCCGCAACTTCAACTTCGCCTGTGGCGGAAACCGTGATTGATTGCCCTTCCGACATGGGATTTCCATTTATGTCGCGAACCGTGTACGTAAATGTCTGAGAACCTCCGTTCGGCAAACTAAACGATGTAGGTGAAACTTCTATTATCGGTCCGCCGCTCAACAACCGCAGTGCCTGGGTTTTAAGGGTATTATAATTTTCATCCGCCGTGTAAGCTGATACCGTAAAAAATCCAGGACCGTAAACGGAATCGACCGGATGACCTTGTGTAAGTAAGGTTACCGATGCTCTGCCTAAGTCGTCCGTTAATGCGGAACCGTCTATAATACCCGAATTGGTATTAAAGTAAACGGCCGTGCCGGGTCTAACCGGATTAGAATATTTATCGCCCACAAAAGCGGTAAACTGAATCGAAAAACCCAAAATACCTAATGCCGGGTAGTTCAATTTTTCCGAAGCAACATCGAACAACCCATCGTAAGGTAAACCACCGTGAATTGCTATCAATACCGGTTTCGACCTGATAATACCTTGTGAAGTATTAATTTCCGCTACTATTTGCACAACGCCGGCAACCGTTCCGCTATTTAAAACCACGGTTGCTCTACCCAACGTATTTGTTTTAACGGAGGAAGGATAAAGGTATTCCCCGCCGCCGGGATGTGAACCGAATTTAAAATTAACTGTAACGGCATGATTCAAATCAATCGGAACACCGTTCGAATCCCGCACTTCAAAAATAATTTCCGCGCTTTCCAATGCTCCGCTTTCTTTAACGCCGATACTTTCGCTCGATTGATCAAACAAATAAATTGAAGCCGCATCACCGGAGTTCGACGGAATATCGCCGCCCGAAGTATCCGCTACCAGTTGAAATGCGGGAACTTCAAGCGCCGGATTGTCTTTCGTAGCAAACACAACTGCGGTATCCGGCAAAAATCCACCCTTCGATGCAATTATCAATAAATCTTTATCTTTGTCAATTCCAAAAACCGTTGAATAGCTACCTTGACTGTTCGTCACGGTTCCGGTTAAAGTATCACCATCGGTAATCTTAATCGTGGCTCCATCTATCGGATCACCCGATGCTGCGGAGATAACTATTCCGGAAATTGTTATTTCGGTCAGATCAGACGATGTAGGATTCTCTTCGGTGCTTTCGCATCCGAATAAAAACATTATCAGTGGAAAAATTAAAATTAAACTAACAAGCGATTTTTTCATGGCGGCTTTAGATTTTGTGAGTAAAAATTTCATTTATTATCGAACTTAATTAAATTCTTTTGAGAGATTAATCTATTTTTCACGTAAATTATTATATGTAAATTAAAAAATATTCTTTTTAATAACAAATTTTTTATTTATGTATCTTATTTTATTTCAACGCATTAGAAAAACCATCTAAAGTAAAATTTCAAGCGGTCGACAAATGAAAATTTTGATAGACGAAAATATCGCTTATGCCGAACAAGCATTTTCCACAGTTGGCAGTTGTTCGCTTGCCAACGGAAGAGAATTCACACATGAAATTGTAAAAAATTACGACGCTCTAATCATTCGCTCGGTTACGCAAATAAACAGAACACTTTTACGGAATACAAATATAAAATTTGTCGGTACAACCACAATCGGAACCGACCACATGGATTTGAAATATCTGAAAGAAGCCGGTATCGGGTTTGCTTACGCTCCCGGCTGCAATTCCCAAAGCGTTGCCGAATATGTATTCGGCGCAATTTCCAATTTTGTGAATAGTCAAAATTTGGAATTCGAGAATTTAACAATCGGAATAATCGGCAAGGGAAATATCGGTTCCAAAGTATTAAGGATGGGTAGGGCACTTGGAATGAAAGTGCTGGTTAACGATCCTCCGCTCGAAAGGAAAACGGGTGAAAAAGGATTTGTTTCTCTCAACGAAGTTTTGACGGCGGATATCATTACCTTGCATGTGCCGCTTACATTCGAAGGAACCGATAAAACTTTTCATTTGATTGACGAAAAAGAATTGAACTCATTGAAACAATCGGTTATGTTTATAAACTCTTCTCGCGGAGCAGTTGTAAATAATAAAACTCTTTTAACAAAGTTAAATGCCGGACAAAACATTTTCACAGTGCTTGATGTTTGGGAAAACGAACCGCGAATAAATCGGGAATTACTTCGTAAAGTCAATTTGGGAACTCCGCACATTGCAGGTTATTCGCTCGAAGGAAAAGTTAACGGAACAAAAATGATTTACGATGCGTTTTGTAGATTTTTTAATATGGAACCGACGTGGAAACCCAATCTCCCACAAATTCCGAATAACGAAATCGTTCTTGACGGAAACGAAACAACGGAACCGGCAGTTCAAAAAATTTTCCGTAAAGTTTACAACATCGAAAAAGACAGTGCAGAGCTAAAAAAATATTCGAGCTTGCCCGAAACGGAGCTTGCAAAAAAATTCGACGAACTCCGAAAAAATTATCCTCTGCGCAGAGAATTGAGAAATTATATTGTTAGATTTCCGAACGGGAATAAAAAACTGATTGAAAAACTAACAAACTTCGGGGCATTTGTTAAAACGGTTTAGTGAAACGATTTATTTTTCCCGCTGTTAAACAATAAAATGAATTAGAGCGAAACGGTGAAAGGAATACATTTAATTTTATTAGGAATTTTAATTTTCTCGAATGTTTTCGCCCAAAATAATTCCGGCGGAAAATTTCAAATAGCACGCCTCAAATATTCCGGCGGGGGCGATTGGTATAACGATCCTTCCGCGGAAGTGAACTTGTTAAAATTCGTTTCGGAAAATACGACGGTGGAAACTTTCCCCGAATATACATTTGTCGATATTGCAACCAACGATATTTTTTCTTATCCGTTTCTCTTTTTAACCGGACATGGAAACATCGTTTTAAGCACCGAAGAGGCAGAAAGACTGAAAACTTATTTGGAAAACGGCGGATTTTTATACATCGACGACGATTACGGTTTGGATAAATCCATCCGACGCGAATTGAAAAAAGTCTTTCCGGAAAATCCGTTGGTCGAGTTGCCTTTTAATCACCCGGTTTATCATATTTTGTACGGGTTCGATCAAGGTCCGCCTAAAATTCACGAACACGACGGCAAACCACCGCAAGGCTTCGGAATTTTCATCGGTAAAAGACTTGCCGTTTATTACACTTACGAAAGTAATCCGAGCGACGGTTGGGCAGATCCCGAAGTACATAAAGATCCGCCGGAAAAAAGAGAAGAAGCCCTTAAATTCGGAACAAACTTAATTTTATATGTATTATCGAATTAAATGATTACAACGGAAAACCACATACAAAACTTGGAACTTAAACTGAAAAGGGCTTACCGGAAACACGGTTTGCTTAATATTTTTAAGGGACTGATTCAATTCTCCGTCGCGGCGGTTTTGCTTATTCTTTTTCTAAGCGGCTTGGAGTATCTCGGAAATTTTTCTTCTTCCGTAAGAACAATATTTTTTTGGGCGGGATTGATTCTCCTTCTAACCGGATTTGCTTACTTTGTACTTTTACCGATTGTGAAAACCTTTAAACCTTTGACAAAAAAAGATATTCTCAACACCGCTGCGGAAGTCGGTAAATTTTTAACCGGACCGGAAGACGAACTTATCAACACTCTTCAAATTTATTATGCAAAAAATGAATCTTTTTCAGGTCAATTAATCGATAACGCCGTATCTTCGGTTTGCCGAAAAATTAAGAATATCGATTTTCAAAGTTTCTACGGAATTAATTTACTGAACAAATACCTCCGTTCTTTCGGGTTTTCGGCAATAATTTTCCTATTGCTTTTCGGGCTTTTACCCGGATTGCTTTCCGCTGCAAACAGAATACTCAATTACGAACGCAATTTTACGCCTCCTCCGCAATTTACTTTTGTAATTCAACCGGGCGATACAACTATTACCAAAAACGAAAATGTTTTAATCGTAATAACGGTCGAAGGAAATGCACCCGAATTTATTGTTTTCAGAAAAAAATCGATTGAAGAAACAGAATTTTCCGGTAAAACGGTAAAACCGGACTCCGCAAATAAATTCTCAATCAAATTAAACGGAGTAAAAAGTTCTTTCGAATATTTCGCCGAAGCAAATAACATCAAAAGCGAAGTATTTAATGTTAAAGTAATTAACCGCCCTTTGCTCAGCGAATTGGAAATGGAAATAATTCCTCCGGCCTATTCCAAACTTCCGAAGGAAATTTTAAGAAACAACGGAAATATTACCGCTCTTCCCGGCACAAATGTTAATGTTTTGCTGAACGCTTCCCAACCGTTGGGCAATGCAAAAATCGTTTTTGCTTCCGGTAAATCGATAAAACTAAAAACAACAAACAATTCCGCAACAGGCAAATTCCGAATAAAAACAAACGACGAATATTATTTTTCCTTAATCGATACAAACGGCATTGGAAATATTAATCCGATAAAATATTCAATAAAAACTTTATACGACGAATATCCGGTTATCCAAATAATTTTACCAGGTAAAAACGTAAAGTTGCCGGAAGACGATAAATTGCCGCTGGCGGTCAAAATAAGAGATGATTACGGTTTAACGAAATTGTATCTTAATTACAGATTGTCATCGTCCGAATTCAAAAAAACACAAACCGGATTTTCAAAAACGGAAATTGCAATCGAAAAAAATTTACCGGAAGACGAAGTTTATTATTTATGGGATTTATTCCCGCTACGGCTTGCCGCTAACGATGTTGTTTCCTATTACTTCGAAGTTTTCGACAACGATTATGTTAACGGTCCGAAATCCGCAAAATCCAAAATTTACACCGTCCGCGTTCCTACGTTAGACGAACTTTTTACGGAAGCCGAGGAAACCCAAATCAATGTAGAAAAAGAACTCCTCAAAACATTGAAGGAAGCGGAAAAACTTAAAGACGAACTGAAAAACATTAGCAACGAATTGAAAAGAAAAGAAAAACGAATCAGTTGGGAAGAAAAAAACAAACTTGAAAAAACTTTAGAAAAATTTGAAAAATTAAATAATAAAATATCCGATATTAAAAAAAAGATGCGGGAAATGCAAAGCGAATTGAACAAAAACAATTTGCTTTCGAAAGAAACGATGGAAAAATACATGGAACTGCAAAAGCTTTTGGACGAGATGAACAGCGAGGAGATGAAAAAGGCTTTGGAAAAAATGCAAGAAGCGCTTCAAAAAATGATGCGGAACGATGTTCAAAACTCATTGGATAAATTGTCACTAAACGAAGAGATGTTTAAGAAAAGCATTGAACGGACTCTGAAATTGCTCAAGCGAATACAAATAGAACAAAAAGTCGACGAACTTGCAAAGCGCACCGAAGAAATCCTTAAAAAACAAAACGAGCTTAAAAATGAAACCGGGAAAACCGATAAAAATAAAAACAACGAGCTAAGTAAAAAGCAGAACGAAATTACTAAAGATTTGGAACGGTTGGAAAAGGAAATGAAAAAATTAAAGGAAAAGATGAGTGAATTCAAAGATATGCCGAACGAAGATTTGGAAAAGATGATGAAAGAATTTACCGAACAAAAGAATCAACAACTCTCCGAAAAAGCGGAAACCGAATTGGAAAAACAAGAAATGATGAAAGCGTTACGGACACAAAATAAAATTTCACAAAATATGCAAGAAATGTCCGGACAAATGCAGCAATTAAAATCGAGCTTGCAGCGGAAAAGCCAAATGCAAACTCTTGCCGAAATGATGAAAATAACAAACGATTTGATATCACTTTCGAAAGACGAGGAAAAACTAAAAAACGAAACCTCCCGCCTGCAAACCACATCGCCGGAGTTGGATAAAAAAGCGGAACGGCAATTCGAGTTACAAAACGATGTAAACAAGTTGCTCAAACAAATGTCCGCGCTTTCCGAAAAAACGTTTGCAATTACTCCGGAAATGGGCAGGGCGCTCGGCACCGCAAAAGCAGACATGCACAAAGCCATTTC
Organism: uncultured Melioribacteraceae bacterium; assembly: GCA_964553325.1. GTDB lineage: Bacteria > Bacteroidota > Ignavibacteria > Ignavibacteriales > Melioribacteraceae > BMS3ABIN04. The sequence goes on from CAZKKI010000080.1 coordinate 26,214, forward strand.
CGCACTGCAAAGCAGAAACGGAACGATTGCCGCAATTCATCAAAAAAACGCAATGCAGCAATTAAACAAAGCCGCAACTCTGATGAACAGTGCAATTCAACAAATGATGAGCGGAGGAAGCGGTGGCGGAATGATGTCGTTAATGCAACAAATGCAGCAACTTTCACAACAGCAGATGCGATTAAACCAAATGACACAAATGCTCAAAAACGGCAATCTAACAATGGAACAGCAAGCACAACTGCAAAGACTTGCCCGTCAACAAGCAATAATTCAAAAATCGCTGGAAGAGTTGAACAAAGAAGCCGAAGAAGCCGGTGAATCGAAAAAGTTAACCGCTAACCTCGAAAAAATTCTAGAAGAAATGCAAGAAGTCGTTACAAATTTGGAAACTCAAAAAATCGACGACGACCTTATCAACAAACAAAAAAATATACTCTCCAAACTCCTCGATGCACAACGTTCAATCAATGAGCGCGATTACGAAAAGAAAAGAATTTCGAGAGCGGGAAAAGATTTCAAGTTGAAATCTCCGCCCGAATTAATTCCAAATGAAACCGCAAGAAAAAATTTATTACGCGAAGAATTGATTAAAGCGATTAACGAAGGATACGCAAAAGATTATGAGGATTTAATCAGAAAGTACTACGAAGCACTCGAGAAAGAAGGTCAAGAAAAATAATTCGTTTCTTCGATTTTTTTAGCCACACTGCCCCGGGGTAATGGGGCAGCATGACGTATGGTAGTCTGGGAGACGTTTACCATGAGCAAAACAAACGGTTAAATACCTTCTCCGTATTTTTCCAAATGAAGTCTTCTGGCTTGCTCTCTCCACTTTTCTCTTCTGATTCTATCGTGGAACTTTAGAAATTCATCCAAACGGTCAACTTCTTCTTCGGTTAATTTTGCAATTTGTTCGTAAGAATAAATTCCTTGTTCGTGAAGCATTTTTTCCAACACATTGCCGATTCCGGAAATTTTCGTTAGATCGTCAATTCTCGGTTTCGGAGGTTCCTTTTTGCTTAATTCATCCAGCTTGGCTTCAAGTCCGGCAATAATTTTATCCCTTTTCTCAATTTCGGAGTTGAACCGGTTTTCCAATTCACTACACTTTGCAAAGTATTCTTCGAGTTTGCCGTCAACTACGGGTTTTTCGTAAAAAGCGTTAAGTTTAGATTCCAATTCGGCAACTTTCGACCTTTCGGTATTCAACATGTTCTCCAGTTCTTTTATTCTTGCACCAAGCAAATCGTTTTTAGCATCTGCTTCCGGTTTGCTATAAAACTCATCAATATGATTGCTCAGCTGATCGAGTTTTACTCTTTTTTCTTCCAAATCATCTTTCACGCCGGCAACAACGGAAATCATTTCGCCCAATTTGAAATCAACATCTTCCTTTGTATAGAACTTGTTCAACTTGTCTTCAAAACCGTTTAATTGTTCTTTCATCGGATTAAATTGTTCTTTAACATCATCGTTGGTAACAAAAAACCTGAGTTTGTTTTCCAAATCTTCCATTCCGGTTTTAATTTCTTTAAGTTGCACGTCATAATCTTTTCCGGTTAATTCGGATATTTTGGTTTCCAAGGTACCGATTTTGTCGTTTACATCTTTGATTAATGAATCGTAATTTTTATCCAATAAATTTGTTTTCAACTCGTTTTCAAGATTCGAGTATTTTTCGCTTAATTGATCCAACAAATCAATTCTACTTTCCAAGGAAGAAACAATGTTGTTTGTTTTCGCATAATTTTCTTTCACCTCTTTAATTTCATCGTCGATGGCAAAATTTCTTTCCGAAATGGATTTTTCAAGTAAATCGATTTTGCCTTCAAGCTCGGAAATTTTATCCTTATTGGGCCAAATTTTTAACAGCCATCCGATAAGAAAACCAAGAACGGCCGCCAAAATAAGGCACAATAAAATTTGTAAAATCAAGTACCCCATAATCTATTTCTCCTTTTGAATATTAAATTCGACTCTGCGATTTTTCTTCCTTCCTTCCGGAGTATTGTTATCGGCAATTGGTTTCGAGCTTCCGTAACCTTTCGCTATCAATCTATCTGCCGTTATTCCATGCTCGGCAAGGTATTTTTTTACGGCTTCGGCTCTACGGCGACTTAAATCGAGGTTAAACTTGGGATTTCCTTTGGAATCGGTATGACCCGCAATTTCAATTTTAACTTCAGGGTATTCTTTCAATAACGCTACAAGTTTATCCAGAACCGGGTAACTTTTCTTTCGTATTACCGAACTTCCGGTTTCAAACTCGATGTTTTCGGCAGAAAAACCCGCCAAGCTTTTTTCAAGTTTTTTAACCGTTTCAACCTTTGGAGTTTCCGGAGAAGTGTGAACTATTTTCAAATTGTTTATAACCGCGTTCACACCATAAACTTTTTCCGCAATCCGTTCCGCTTTTTTTCTGATTTCGTCCGATTCAACAATACCTTCAAGAGTTACGTCTCTACCGTTAACGCTTAAACCGCTCACGGTAATGCCGTTTGCTTTCAACGCTTCGAATGTGCGGGAAGAGAGATCCGCCTCGATCTGTGGTGATTTAAAAAACAAACAGCACAAAAGAATGATTAAAAATCCGAAAATGCCGAGCAGTTTAATTTTAGTAGGATTCATTTCGATATTTGTCTCTTACTGTAATCAGTTAACAAAATAAGCGGAAAATTTTTAATAAAAATAATTACTGATAAGCCAAAAGTTTGTAACAGAATAAGTGATTTTACTGTAATAAAATTAGCTTAAAAATTGAGTTGAATTGTTTATCGGATTTGTTTCATAACCATTTCTTTTCTAAATTTCGTACGCAAAGTTTACGGTGAAAGGGAAACCGGTTGGAATCCGGTGCTGCCCCGCAACTGTGAAGGACTTAACCTATCAACATTGTGCCACTGTTCGAAATGCCGAATGGGAAGGCGTTGACGGGTGTCCGAAGCCAGGAGACCTACCGTAAACTCAAAAATAATCTGCCTTCGCGGGTGAGGTAAGATTGATCGGATTAACCTCCATTCAATTCTTCATCATATTTTCACCCACGAAGTTACGACTTTTCATCAATCATAAAAAAAGGAGTAACTTCTATGAAAAAGTTGTTTACGTTAATGTTTTTAATTTCATTTGTTGTATTTGCCCAACAAAAGGAAATAACCCATAAGTTAAGCGAGGTTGTAGTTACGGCTAATAAATACGAAACTCCCGTTTCGCGTGTAGCAAGTTCTGTAACGATAATAACAGCCAAAGAAATAGAACTACAACAAAAGTCGACCGTTGTTGAAGTTCTGCGGGATGTTCCGGGTCTTACGGTTGTTGAGCAAGGCGGACAGGGAAAGCTTACCAGCGTTTTTATGCGCGGGGCAAATTCCAACTTCGTTTTGGTATTAATCGACGGTGTTGAGGTTAACAATCCGGCTTCTCCAAATAACGGATTCGATTTTTCAACGCTGCAAACTACCGACGTGGAAAAAATTGAAGTTGTTCGGGGTCCGCAAAGCACGCTTTACGGTTCGGAAGCAATTGCGGGAGTAATAAACATCATTACAAAAAAAGGAGCGGGTAAACCGTCGCTCACACTTTCGGGCGAAGGCGGTTCGCACGGTTTTCTGAAAGGTTCAATTTCAAGTTCCGGCAGCATGGATAAATTTAATTATGCTGTTAATTTTTCAAGATTGCAAACAGAAGGAATCTCGGCAATTAAAGGCGAGGATTTCGAAAAAGACGGATATGCCAATAATTCGATATTTGCAAAATTGGGATATGAATTTTCACCGGTTTTCGATTTTAATTTAACATTCAAACAAATAAATGCCGAAGGCGATATCGATCAAGCTCAAAAAAACGGCGACGATCCGAACTACACATTCGATTCGCAAACCCGTTTAATTAACGGTAAATTGCGCGGCGAGTTTCTTAATGGAAAATTACAAAGTTCATTAAGAGCTTCGTTTTTTACTTTTAGCGGAAATACGAACGACAAAGAAGATGCAGCGCATCCGGGAATAAAATCCGATAGCAAATTCGACGGGAAAAGAATTTCATTCGATTTTCAAAATAATTTGGTGGTCGGAAATTCAAATATCCTCACGCTCGGTATTGATTACAGAGCCGACAAAGCATCTTCGTCATATTCATCCGAAAGCGGATTCGGTTCTTACAAAAACGAATTTCCGGAAGAGTCGATCGGCACATTCGGAATTTACCTACAAGACCAAATAAGTTTAGCCGATAGATTTTTCGCATCCGTAGGCGTTCGATACGACACGAACGATAAATTCGGTTCAGTGATAACTTACAGAATTGCACCGGCATATTTGATTCGCCAAACCGGAACAAAACTTAAAGCTTCGTTCGGTACCGGTTTCAAAGCACCGTCGATTATGAATTTATTCGACCCGCTATACGGCAATCCCGATCTTTCTCCCGAAAAAAGTCTGGGATGGGAAGCCGGTTTCGAGCAAGCTTTTATACAAGGAAATTTATTGTTCGGTGTTACGTATTTCAATTTCGAAATGACCGACATGCTCGGTTTCGATGCAAATTTCAAACCCGTCAACATCAACAAAGCCGAATCAAAAGGAATAGAAGCAAGCGTTACCTTAAAAAACATCGGCGGTTTTTCGTTCAACACAACATACACTTACAACAAAGTTAACGACGTAAGTGAAGGGAATCCGAATAAAGACGACCAATTAATCAGAAGACCGGAACACAAACTTGTTGTTAATGCAAACTACAATTACAAAGGTAAATTAAATATTAATCTTTCGGCTAATATGAACGGCAAGAGATACGATAACGATTTTTCCGTTTGGCCGGCGCAAAGGGTAGAGCTCGATTCTTACACTCTGCTCAATCTTGTATTGTCCTACAAAGTACTTGATTATCTCACGGTGTTCGGTAAGGTGGAAAATTTATTGGACTCGGAATACGAAGAAGTACTTTATTACGGAACATTGGGAAGAAGTTTTTACGGCGGATTAAAATTGGAACTTTAATAAAAAACCCGGCTCCGAAAATGGAGTCGGGTCTTTTTTTAACTTCTTACTTATTTAACTACATTGTCTCTCTTTTTTCCTTGAATGCAATTCCAAGTCCGGCCAATTCGTCTAACACTTTAGTATAAATCATCGGGTGAGTTGGAATTTGACATCCCGAAAGAGGCAATTCTTCGTTCAACAACAATTTGGTTGCAATTCCCGCCGGAGCCCCTACGGTTTTTGCAATTGCCGTAAACCTGTCGGGTTCACCGTAATCGGTTAACGTAAGAACAATTTTTTCGGTTTTGTTTTCTTCGGGATATTCGGCTATTACTTCGTGAATCAGAATAACCATATCCCTTGCGCCTTTCGGCAAAGGCATTTTTCTAACTACCAAATCGATTAATACTTCGGCGGATGTTCTGTAATTTTTTCCTATTTTCTCATCACTGAACAGACCGAGCCATTTTAAGTTTTCCATAATTTTACCGGTCGGGCTTATATTCAGAAAATTGGCAATTCTTGCTTCGAGTTTCGGACCCGCGGCATTAAGCGGGAGAAACATTTCGGTAAACTCGGCATATGTTTTGTTTTCGGTTTCCGGTAAAATCAAAGTTTCGTTAGGGATTCCGAGGCGAATAATTTCGTTCCATGTTTCACTCCAGCCCGGATATCTTAACGTTCCCCGAATCATTGTTTCAACTTTCTGTAGTTTAAATTGTTTTTGGTAAATAAGCGAATCGCGGTTCGGATAAGCTTCCAGAACTCCCACACCGTCCACGTCTACTTCCCACGTTCTTCTGAAAACTTCGTGATAAGGAAGAATTTTTATTCTTCCGTCTTCCAAATACTGTGCACCGGCTTCTCCCGCCATTACAACGTTTCTCGGATTCCATGTAATGCAATATTTCAACGGATTGGAGTTAACTTCCGGTGCGGGAAGTCCGCTACCGTAAGATATAAAACTTTTAATGTGACCGTTTTTGCTTCTGATTCTGTGAATTAATTGCATTGCGGCCATGTGATCGATACCGGGATCGAGTCCCATTTCGTTAAGAATCAAAATTCCTTTTCTAACGGCATCTTTATGTAAATCGGTAACTCGGGGATCTTCGTACGAAGCGGAAATTACATGTTTTCCGTACCTCAAACATTCCAAGGCAATCAAATACTGAAAAACCGGCGCAAGGAAGTTGACAACAACATCGGCATGCTTAATTAACGTTTGGCGCATAACCGCATCGTTAACATCGAATTCCACAGCATTACCGCGCGGGAACCCGTTAACACTTTTTCTGGCAAGTTCGTAATTCTTATCGCATACGGTTACAAACCAATTATATTTTTCGGCTTGTTCCAAAAGGTAAGAAATTAAATAAGGGGCGCTGTAACCGGCTCCCAATACTAAAACGTTTTTCATTGTGTGAATTCCTTATCAGAGTTCTGTTTTACAAATACGAGAAAATTCATTCTGAAAACATCAGCAAAATTTTCGAACAATAAAAGAAAAATTTTCCCGTATTAAATTAATCGAACTCTAATCCAGATATTTTAACAGATATTTAAAACCTTCGGTCAATTCACCTTTGTGAGCAATAACCGCATTACAAAATTCATCCGGGAGCCCCATACTTCCGTAGGGTTTTGTATAATCGGCCGTTGCAAGTTTCCCGACGAACGGCAGAAGTGCATTACCAAAAAATTCCGACGATTCGCCAGGCAATTCCGCCGGCAGTTTATCAACGGCAAGAATAACCGGACCGTTACCTTCCCAACCATCGATTATTTTGCCGGTTAACGGTTCATATACAAAAGCCGGATTATCGGATGTGGTTATTTTAGCCGTTAATTCAATCGAACCTTCGACGTCGCAAGTAATATCACCTATAACTTTTAATTTCGGTTCGGGATTTTCTTCGTAAAATTTTTTCATAAACTTTTTGGTTACAAGTTTATCGAATTCAGGCGCCCAAAATATCCCGTTAACCAATACGCTGAGATACGGAATATATTTGTGGAAAATACTTTCGAACTCTTCGGGATGAGATGAAACATATTTCGAATCCCAATCCGTTTTACCCGCTTTGTTTTTATAAATATCAAATTTTGAAAATTCAACTTTATAAACTTTATTAACCGAGAAATTACCGCTCTGAACAAACTTTTCCAATTCGTTCGCCTTTATTGTTTCGACGGGGAGCAAATCATATACGGCTTGAGCGCCTTTCGAAACGTTTCCGTAACCGGTAAATCCGGTAACCAACGGAACGACTTCTTCCGGCAGTCCTTTTTCTTTTATTTCCAAGCCCACTTTGGCAATTGCTTCTTTTGCCTCGTTCAAATTTTTATACTCTTTTGCCTGCTTTATTTCGGCAAACGGTGTTTTTATTCCTTCCGACAAATACTTTCTTCCCAATAACCACAACGTGTTTATCATTCCCGCATAACCGGCATAGTTTCCGAAGAATATTATTCTTTTTCCTTCTTTGTTCTTAACCAATTCATAATCAAGTAAAGTGATTTTTTTATTCAGAATTTCCTTAAGCATGGGCATATTGTATGATTGCCCTTTGATTGTATGCGAGAAAAAACAAAATGCTTTTTCCGGAATAAGATCTTCAATGGGCACTTCTTTCACTCCGAAAATTATATTGCATTCGGATAAGTCACCGGTTATTTTTGCGCCCGCTCTTTCATATTCTTCATCCGTAAAAACTCTTTGGGTCGAACTTTCAACCAAAACGTTTAAATTCGCATCTTCAATCAGTTTTTTTACTTGGTTCGGGGTTAATGGAGCTCTTTTCTCGGTAGGATATTTAGATTCTCTTCTAATTCCTATAGTTTTTTCCATATCGCTTTTCTATCCGTAAATTTGAACATTAAAAAATTCCAGAGAACTAAAAAATTTAACTTGCTAAGATAACAAAAAGAACGTTAATTTCAGTTTACGAATTGCTTGTATTTTTCATATCTGCTCAATATTTCCCTAACGTATCTCACCGTTTCTATTCCGCTTGCGTAACCGTTTCTAACAACCTCGTCGTTATAAAATTTCGGTTCGGATTTCTTCAACAGGAAAAACTCTACGTTGTTTTCCCATACATTGGGGTTTGCGCCGTATTTTTCGGCCAGTTTCCGGGCATCAAGTATATGTCCGTACCCGATGTTATATGAAGCCAAAATAAATTTTATTCGTTCGTTTTTATCCTTAATATATTTTGACCATAATTCATCGAGCCATTTCAAATATTTAACGCCGGCTTCAAGACTTTCCAAAGGGTTGTGCGGATTTTTAGCGCCGAAATGTTTAGCTGTGGAAGGTAACAGTTGCATCAAACCTACAGCTCCCGCCCACGATTTAGCTTTGGGATTGAACTGCGATTCCTGGTAAATCAACGAAGCGAGTAACCGCCAATCCCAATCGATTATTTTTGCATATTTTTTAATTTCGTCATCGAAAGGCGAAATTTTCCCGCCGGCAAATGTGAAAAATTCGCTCTTTAGTCTTTTTCTTATTCGCCTCCGGTCGGTAAAATACTTTTTATAAATCATGTAAAATTCAAGTGTATTGTTTATTTCACCGAGCCAATGATTTACGGTATCGAGCAATTCGGGTGAAGTTTTACGTACCGCCCAGGCAATCTTTTGTGGAAAAGAGACCGGAAGATGTACGTCCAAATCCGTATAATAAGTTTGATTCAACAAAGCTACGTTTTCATCCGCAATAGTATAATCGATTTCTCCTTCGGCAACCATTCTAATCAAATCTTCAACGCTTAAATCCGGATCGGCTTCAACAATGTTGATTTCACCCCCTATTTCGTCGGAAAGGTTTTTAAGTCTGCTCACAAAAGCCGAACCGCTTCTAACGTGAATTGTTTTACCTTCCAACTGAAGCGGTGAAGTAATTATTTTCTTTTCGATTGTGTGGAGTTTCATCCTTCGCCAGCCTTTCGGTTTCCTCTGAACCAAAACTTGGCGGGTTGTGTATAACGGTTTGGTAAAGGCAACTTTCTTCGATCTTTCTTTCGTTACGGTTAAATTGAAAGTAATAATATCGCCTTCGCCGTTATTTAACATATCGAACATTTTGTTAATATCTTTTACAATTTTTATCTCCAACTTCAAACCCAAATAATCGGCCAATTTATTCACAAGCTCGTAATCGTATCCCATCGGTTCGCCTTTGTAAATAAAATAACTATACGCATTGTATCCCGTTATTGCAACAAGTTTGCCCCTGTTGATAATTTCGGGTAAATCGATATTGAAAATTTCTTTTTGCTTTTTGGGTTTATCGCAACCGGAAACGGAAAACAGTAAAACAAGGAAAAGAAAAATTCGTATGGTACGGATAATTTTTCCGTTTCGCATAATTTGAGCGGCTCTTGTGTGAATTAAGAAATAAACGTAACTCCCGAATTTATTTTAACATAAAGAAAATAAATTTTCAAGTTGATTTATTTTTATTTTGGCGAAATCAATCCTCATTCACCATACAGAACATGTGGCAAAAATTGCGGGTTTAAATCCCAATCTTACTCCATTTTTTCCTTTCGACGAATTTCATTACCAACCGAATTTAAACAACTGTCATCCAACGGATAAAAAATCCTTTTAAAATTGTATAATATTGCGTAAAATAACGACAAATGGCCGGTTAAATGAATCTTTTTACTTTAATTATCATCAAATTAATTTGGTAAACTAAAGAAAGAGGTGTAAAATGTACATTGACGACAAAATAAAAGAAGAAATTAAAAAACAACTATCCGTTCTGAATAAAAAAGTGAAAATAATTAATTTTACTCAAGAACTCGAATGTCAGTTCTGCAGGGAAACAAGACAATTACTAACGGAACTTGCAGACATTTCCGATAAACTTGAAATTGAAGTTTACAATTTTTTAAATGATAAGGAAATGACCGAAAAATACGGAGTCGATAAAATTCCCGCCACTGTTCTTTTGGACGAAGAAGGAAACGATTACGGAATAAAATATTACGGAATTCCAAGCGGATATGAATTTTCGTCGTTATTGGAAGACATAATTATGCTAAGCACGGGGAACACTAATTTACCCGCGAATGTAGAAGAGGAAGTAAAAAAAATTGATCGTCCCGTTCATATGCAAGTTTTTGTTACGCCCACATGCCCTTACTGCCCCCGTGCGGTGTTAACTGCTCACAAATTTGCGTATCTTAACAACCGAATCAAATCGGATATGATTGAAGCGACGGAATTTCCGCATTTATCGAATAAATACAATGTACGCGGAGTGCCGAGAACGGTGATAAACGAAACGGAATTTATTGAAGGCGCCGTTCCCGAAACAATGTTTTTGGATAAAATTAAAGAATCGTTACAAAAAACGAGTGTGAACTAATGAAAATAACAAAATCATTCTTAATAAAACGTGTTCTGCCTGTAGTTTTGGGCGGAGCAATTGGTTACGCTTATTATTATTTTATCGGATGTAAATCCGGCAGTTGTGCTATTACAAGCAATCCGTACATTTCCGTAATTTACGGAGCTTCGATCGGAGTAATTTACGCACTGCCTTCCACTAAAAAGAAAAAAGAGGAGAATAATGAGCACGAAGATAACTAAAGACATTGAAATTGAGGACTTGGTGAACGTTTTACCCGATGCCGTTGTATATTTAATGGAACAAGGAATAAGATGCTTAAGATGCGGCGAACCGATTTGGGGAACTCTGGAATCCGCAGCCAAAGAAAAGGGATTTTCCGATAAGGATATCGAAAAATTCGTTAAAGAACTTAACGAAATGGCAAATAAAAATTAATTATCAATAAACTAAATGAAGTTGGAGACAAAATGAATCAATCCAAAGAAACTAATAAATCGGCAAGTTTTCTTTCCGATCCGAAAAAACGAAGTTACTTATATACCGGCGGGTTTCTGCTTGTTGTTCTCATATTGTTTATTATGAACAATATAAACGGTACACCGGAAGAAGGTCCGTTACCCCCGAATTACACCGAAGCTTCGGGTAAAACATTAACTTTATCCGATTTGAAAGGAAAAGTTGTAATTCTGGATTTTTGGGCTACTTGGTGCCCGCCTTGCCGTAAAGGAATTCCGGATTTAATCGATGTTAAAAAGAAATATGCAAAAGATGTTGAAGTGGTGGGAATTTCCGTTGACGAAATGTCCAGAAATACGAAAAGCAGAGTTGTTCCGTTTATAAAAGAATACGGAATTAATTATCCCATCGTTTATGCGGATATGAACGTTATTCAAAATTTCGGCGGAATCCGATCCATTCCAACAACTTTCTTAATAGATAAAGAAGGAAACGTTGTAGCAAAATACGAAGGTTTGCTACCGAAAAAAGTATTGGAAGAAGAAATAGAAAAAGCAATCTCGGGTAAAGGTGAATTTCCTTACAAAGTTAAGGCACCCGATTTCACATTACCGTTAGCGGAGGCAAAATGAGGAAAAACGTAGTTTACGCTCTTCTTATTTCGCTTACAGTTCTGTTTTCTTGTTCGGAAACAACCGAAATAAACGAAACGGTAAAAAACGAAATGCGTTCGGCTGCAAAAGGATTTATGACGGAACTTAAGGGCGTTCTCGTTGCAAATATGAAAAGCGGCGGACCCGTAAAAGCAATTTCCGTTTGCGCCGATACCGCACAAGAATTAACCAAAAATTACGCCGAAAAAGTTAAATTGAATTTGAGAAGAGTAAGCCTTAAAGCAAGAAATCCGAAAGACAAACCCGACGAATTTGAAAAAGAAGTGTTAATTAAATTCGATGAGATGAGATTAAACAATGAACTTAAACCCGAAACCGAAATTTTCGAAATCGATGAAATAAACGGGAAAAAAGCAATCCGTTATATGAAACCGATTGTTACCAAAACCGTCTGTTTGAATTGCCACGGGGACGATAATCACGTTAAACCCGAGGTGCAAAAATTATTGAAAGAGAAATATCCGGACGATCCGGCAAGAAATTATAAAGAAGGCGATGTAAGAGGAGCCATTTCAATTGTGAAGTTCGTGGATAATCAAGAATAAAGCAGATAATCAAATAATAAATGTTCGTTAATCCCCTCATTTTTCGAGGGGATTTTTATTTACGTCATAAGTTATGCAAATCCGACTCAAGTAATGTCGTGTGGAATACACTAATTTATTTTTTAAGCGGAATATAGAAATTGATGTCACGTCCGCGTTTTTATTCTTTCCTAAAAATACTTTGTACAATTCCACTTAACCTTTCTCGATTCACTTCTCCAACTTTCGAAAACAACGCTCTCTCCAACCGTGCAAAATATTTCGTAAGTTACGGTAAAAAAATACTTACGAATTGAATAAAATCGTTTCCGAAGTGTATAATAAATGAAATGACAATGAAAAAGTTATTTAATCCGGGATTGTCGGAAAAAGAGAAAGAAGAATTCGAAAAACTTGTTAAATCGAACATGAAGCGCGCTTATTTTGTAGCATACGGATTTCTCGGTTCGAAAGACGATGCCGTAGAAATTTCGCAAGAAGCGTTTTTGAGGGCGTATACAAATTTTAAAAAATTCGATCGCTCTAAAAATTTCTTCACTTGGTATTACAAAATACTTAAAAATTTATGCTTGAACTTTTTACGTGATTCAAAAATAAAGAGACAAAATGACTATTTGGAACCCGATGTACTAGAATCGGGAGAATATAATCCAAGGGAAAATATCGAAAAAAAGGAATTGCATAAAATCATGGGAAAAGCAATAAACACACTGAATTTTGAAGACAGGGAAATTATCGTATTGAAAGAATTCCAAAATATGAGCTATAACGAAATTGCCGAAGTTCTGGAAATTCCTGTAGGTACGGTTATGTCCAGATTATATTACGCAAGAAAAAAATTAGCAACAAAACTGAAAGGAATGATTTAATGAACAAAAGATTTGTCGAACTTCTTCAAAAATATTTGGATTCGGAAATAAGTAATGAAGAGAAGGAAGAATTAAACTCGATAATAAATGAAAACGAAGAATTCAGAAAAGAATTCGAGGAACAGATAAAAGTACAGGAGGTACTATCAAAAATGAAACTTAAAAATCCTTCAAGTGAATTTTGGGATGCTTATTGGACCGGACTCTATAACAAAATTGAACGCGGACTCGCTTGGATAGCAATTTCCGTAGGGGCATTAATTCTAATCGCTTACGGCAGTATTCAAGCGGTAGAACAATTTTTCGGCGATACGGAAACTCCGGTGATTGTTAAAATCGGAACGGTCGCTTTGGTTTTCGGATTGTTAATTTTGCTGTTTTCAGTATTACGGGAGAAATTTTATACTTCCAAACGCGATAAATATAAGGAGATTCAAAGATGATTATAGTAACAACTCCGGACGTTCCGGGTAAAGAAATCAAAAAGGTATTCGGAACGGTTAAAGGCAACACAATTAGAGCCAGAAACATCGGTAAAGACATAGTTGCACTTCTTAAAAACTTGGTCGGCGGTGAAATTCAAGAATATACAAAGTTAATGGCGGAATCGAGAGAGCAGGCGCTGGACAGAATGATTGCCGAGGCAAAAGCATTGGGCGCAAACGCAATTGTAAATTGCAGGTTTTCCACAAGTTACATAATGCAAAGCGCCGCGGAAATTTTGGTTTACGGCACTGCGGTTTATGTTGAATAAAAATAAACTTTTGCTTGTTGTTTAATAATTCCTTTAACAGAGAAAATCGATTTATATATTTTACCGTTTCAATCCCACCTTTATTTATTTAAGTAAAGGGTAGGGATTAATTTTCATAAGTGAAAAACAACCATCTATAATTTAGTATTAATCTATCCCTCGCCATCGTACATTCAGCTTCAAAATCTTTTCCGATAATTCATTATCTTATAATAATCGGATTTAATAAACTCGGTTTTTATGTCGACCTCAAACATTAAATATCTAAGCTACGAGCCAATCCGCGATGTGGTATTCGTTTTGGGCGCCGGAGCTTCGCACCCGGACGGCGTTCCGCTCCAAAGGCATATTCTTCCTATGATTCTTTCCGGCGGAATAAAAGATATAGACGAATCCGAAATGGGAGTTCAAGTCAAGCGTTTCATCGAACAAAACTTCACTTATAATTCAGAAGCCAACCAATATCCGCAGCTCGAAGCGGTATTCGGATTCCTCGATTATTTCATCCAACGTAACGAAAGTCTTAATTCTACTTACGACTATTACCAGATAATCAGAATAAAAGAATATTTGATAAAACTGATTCATTACATAGTAAACTTGCGCACCGATCAAAAAAGCAAATACTATCATCTTTTTTGGGAAGGGATAATTGAAAATAACAAAAACGTATCGGTAATTACGCTGAACTACGATACGCTGTTGGAACAAGCGTTCGACTTCTTATTTAAGAAACACGGATATATCGATTACTGTTTTCATTTAATGAATTATGATAAAATAGCCGAACTTAAACAATTTAATTTTTGGATAAATCCGCGCGAACCGGTGAAAATTGACGAAGGCGACGACCCTGTTGCATTCAAGATTATCAAAGTGCACGGAAGCCTCAACTGGAAATATTGCAACTGCTGCAACCAGACATTGCTTACGCCGTGGGACAGGCACATCGATTTGCACCGCGGAAAATTTATGGGCTTTACTTATCCCGACAAAGAAGAATACGAATACAAATGTCCGATGGACGGCACGGAATTTCAAACGCTCATCATGCCGCCGTCTTATGTTAAATCCCTCGATCAACCGGTAATTATTCAATTATTGGCGGAAGCCGCAAGGGAAATTAGGGATGCTAAAAAAATTATTTTTATCGGTTATTCCCTCTCCGATGCCGACGTTCACATTAAAGCATTGTTCAAAAAGCAAATTAAACCCTCAACTGAAATTATTGTGGTAAACACAAGGAATTCACCGACTCTTAAAAATAAATACTATGCTATTTCAAAAAATGTTAAATTTAAAAATCTATCATTCGAAGAAATGGTAACTCATAAAGAAATAATGAAAGAATTACTCAACTAAATTTATTTGCAACATGTTATCAAGGTTATCCACTTTAATATTGGGAACGCTTGCGGCAAGCAAAAAAAACCCGTACGAAATTATCCGGTTTCTGAAAAACAACGAAATAAACAAATGGTTTTCCATTGCCGATTCCACCGTTTACGCAACAATCAATTCGTTACGTAAAAAAGGCTTGATAACCGGCGAAAAACTGAAAGAGGGCAATTTCCCCGAAAAAACAGTTTATTCGATTACAGCCGAAGGTGAATACGAATTACATCATGCAATTGCCAAATATATTGAACAAGGCGATTTAAACTCAACGGAATTCGATATCGGAATTTTGTTAATGCACAACTTGAGCAAAGAAGAACTGTTGAATATGCTGAAATCGAAACTCGAAAAACTGGAATCCAATTCGTACGAATGGAAAAGAAAAATCGTAAATAACGAAATGAACTTCAATAAACCCTTTACCGGCTTAACGATTTTGAAACACCGTTTATATTTGGCGGAAGCCGAAATGAAAACGATCAAGGAATTGATTAAAGAAATTAATATGAAAGAAAAATTAATTCATTCCGATGAACATTTGGATTTGAGATTATATTAAGGAGGAAAACATGAAAAATTTCCGTTTCTTCTTTTTATTTGTTTTTTTAATCGCAATAACCCTATCGGCTCAAAATCATATTTCCCCCATAATGAAAGATACCGGTGGTTCCGTTTCTTATACACTTCAAGCTCAAACAAACAACCAATCCCCTAAAACGCAAATCCCGATTGAACTACTGGACGCATTAACAAAGGTGAAATTTCTAAAGCAATTTCAATTTAATACCGGCGATAAAGTACAAATCTTCACCGCGCATTTTGTTTTTACAAATTACGAGAGTTTTAAAAAATGGTACTCAAACGGCGAAACAAAAGAACTGTTGAAAAAACTCTCCGAATATTTTGACGGAAAGTTGAATGAGAGATTTTCGTTTAATAAACATTAATTTTTACCGGTTTCAATGAAGAACCTTAAAAACAATAACAAATTATTAAATTACCTTTTCGAAATTTTTGTGATCATAATCGGTATTACCCTATCCTTTCTTGTTAACGAATGGCGGGAAAACAATAAAATCCGGGAGGAAGAAATTACCGCACTCGAAACAATTCTGGATAATTTGAAAACCGACAGCGTAAATATAAGCAATGAAATTTCCGTTCTTTCACAATCGGATACATTATACGATTACTTTTTACACCACGTTTTCGATAAAAATCCACGCCTCGACAGTTTAGGTAGAGCGTTCGAAGCAATTTTCAGTTACTCCAAATTCACACCAAAATTAATAGGTTACCAGCAACTAAAAGAAACCGGTAAACTAAACATCATTTCCGACAAAAATTTACTTAAAGATTTAATCGAGTTATATACCGCAACACAGGACTTAATCGCCGAGCAAAATTTCATCGATAAAACCGTATCGATAGAATATGTGGGAACTCATTTGATAAACAAGTTCGATTTACTTGCCATAACTTCAAGCAACATTAATAAATTAAGCGAAAAACAACGGTCTCAAAATTTCCTAAAAGGAATAAGAAATAAAAAATTTTTGAACTTAACTCTTTTTACCCGGAATATTAAACTAAGCGAGAAAAAATCATATGAAAAATACTTGTCGGATGTAAAACATTTAATAGTGAAAGTTGAAAATGCGTTGACGAAATTAAAATGATTCGTTAGCCGTTAACGGTTTTTTGAAAAATGTATTATTTCTTTTATTCTTTCCATCCGCTCTTTTGCATATTCTACAAGCTTCGGATCGGAATCGGTTTGCCGGTTTAAAAATTTCTCGTAAAACTTCAAAGCAACGCTTTTATCTTTATAATACCGGTCGTAAACGCTGCCCAAGTAAAACAATATTTCCGTTTTTTCAGGCGCGTAATTTCGCGCTTCTTTATAAGCACCGATTGCATTTTTTAAATCGCCCAAAAGTTCGTAACTTGCACCGAGATTTATAAACAAAACATCCAAATAAGAAGGAAAAATCAAATCGGTTGACCTTTCGAAAAACTTAACAGCCGTTTCGTATTCACCCTTTTCTTTATAAATCAATCCCAAATACATTGCGGTTATTGGATTTTTATTATCCAATTTGTAAGAAATTGTAAACGATTTAAATGCTTCGTTCAATAAGCTGTCGGTAGGTATTTGGGCGGAAACCATACCTTTTGCAAGAGAATAATATGATAATCCGAGCTTCCGATACAAATCGGCCGTAGAATCGCCTAAAAAAACACATTGTTCGAATTTTGCAATAGCAGATTTATATTTTTTAAGTTTAAAATACAATTCCGCCGCAAATTTGTTAAGCTCCAAGTTCAGCGAATTATTATTCAGCACCGAATTTAAACTTTAAGAGCCGAATCGTATTCTCCTTTGCCGAAATAAATTTTGGCAAGAAGCAAAGCCGTCTTCGGACCGATAATTCCTTTCCCGAAAGCATAGTTGAATAATCTTAACGCCGAAGTGGTATCGCAGTTTTTAATTTTGCAAAAACCCAACCGGTTAATGAAATAATCGTTTGACGAGTCACGTTCAACCATTTCGGTGTAAAGCTTTTCCGCTTCTTTGTAATTTCTGATATCAAGGAGGGATTTTGCCAACTTAATTTTTGCCGAAATGTTTGACGAATCCGTTTTCAAAACCCTTTCGAAAAAATATTTTGCCATGACAGGTTTGTTCATCAATTCGTACGCTCCGGCAAGTGCGTACAAATATACGGGATTATTCGCATCTTCACGGACGGCTTTCGAGTAATGTATGCCGGCTTCAGGGTATTGCATTAAACTCATAAATGCTTTTCCCAATTTAAAGTGTTCTTCCGCCGAAAGTGAATCCTTAGCCGAAAGTATTTCTATTACCTTGTCGAATTTCCCGGTTAATAAAAATTTATCGATGTTTAATGTATCGCTTTGTTGTCCGATAATCGGACTTACACAAAGCAACAAAAGTACGAAGAGTTGTTTTCTCATCGAAGCATCCGGAAATAAATTATTTTAGATTAAGATGCGATTTCGTCAAAAATGTTGCCGGCAAAATCATTTTTTATTTTAACAATATCATTCCTTTGGTTTTAGAAGAAGAGCCGACTTGCAAACGGTAATAATATATTCCGCTGCTTAACAATGCGCCGTTAAATGTAGCTTCGTATGTTCCCGCCGCTTGGTGTTTGTTAACAAGCGTTTTTACTTTCCGACCCAAAGCATCGTACACAACCAATTTTACATTCGTATTTCTAAATTCTGGTGTTATGGTGTATTTTATCGTTGTAACGGGATTGAACGGATTGGGATAATTTTGGTATAAGATAAAACCTGCGGGTATGTTTTCGTCCTTAACGGAAAGAACGCCATTGTTATAAATTAACCGGAATGCGTCGGCTATTGCCGGTCCGGTTTGTGAAGCGTGCACTTTTACCGAAATACTGCCGGAGCTTCCGACAATCACTTGCCCCAAGTAATTCCATTGACCGCCGTTTAACCTTTGGTTTTTATTGAACCGATATTCGTCCACGCCGGTATTAACCGAAATTTTCGTATCGTAAGCGTAAACATCTCCCGATTGCCACCATCCGTACAAAGAATAAGAGCTGTTCGGAATTAACGAATCGGTTTGAAATAAAACGTATGCCGTCGTATCGTCCGTCGGTAGTTTAATATAATCGGAGCCGTAAAATTTTTTCCCTGCATTCGTTGAAATAACATTACCGTTTGTAAAACTTTCGGTATTATCCAACAAATATCTTTTGGGATGTTTAACACCGAGAAATTCCGCAATCGAATATAACGTGCGTTTCCCTATTTCCGCAAGGTTTTCGTTAGTAACTTCAACGCGCGGTTTATCGGGGTCTTTAAAATAACTGTTGTACGGAGTTTCGTACGTCAAAGCCAAAACTTGTTCCCCGTAATTATTCCAAAGCCAACCTTCGGGATAACGCGAACGTAAATTCGATTCGTTAAAATCTTCCTGTTCGAAGTACGGATTGTCGGAAGTGTTCAGATTAGCAAAGAAATATTCTTTTTTATAAAACAAATCGGATGTTGAACTTGCGGTATGAATCCAAAATGTACAATACGACGAAGCTTGAGAATGTAAATTCAGAAAAACCGAAAACGGTTTCCGGTCGTTTAGCTCTTTCATTCTTGCCCTCAGTATTTTCACTTCGTCGGCCGTTTCGTTTTCGGGTTTATCCCAATTCGATTCCAAGTCTATTCCGTCGAAATTCGTACGCGACCGTCCGTAATAAACCCCGTCGGGATTAACAAACGGTACAACATGGAAAATAATTTTCTGTAAGTAGAAATTAATTATTTCCTTTCCGCTTAAAAGCTCGTTCATAATTCCATTGAAGTGCCAAGAACTCGGTGTTTCGCCCGGATGCGTTCTGGCGTGAATCCAAACTGCGAATTTGTTACTGTCGGGCACGGAAAAATCCGTAACCGTCATTTCTTGAATCGGAAAATTTTGGGGCGTAAAACCAAGCGTATCCAACCGAACAAATTGATTCCCTTTCCACTCGTTCAATTGTTGTTGCAGAAAAGAATAATTATACGGCGTATAGTAAGCAACATAAACGGTGTCTTCGGTGTAAGTTTTTTCGAACATGTTTATTTGCGGACTTTCATCATCCGAAAATCTGGAATAATTCAAATCATCGTAAGAATACATTGCTTTGGTTACGTCGCTGTTCAATATTTCCACATTTATGAATTTATCTTTCACTCCGCTCATTCTAAAGTAAAACCACCTTCCGCCTATATCTTCGTGTGTAGTTACTTTGTAGTGAACCGAATCGGTTGTTGAAACGGTGTTAAGATTTCCGCTTTCGAAAGCCGCATCGAAAGTTACTTGTGCTTGTATCGATAGGTAAAGAAGTGAAAAAATCGTTAAAAAAGTCCGGATTGTTAATTTATTCATTTGGTATTCCGTACAATTAGAGTAAAAGATTATTTAATAGCGTTTACAAAATACAAATTCACAATCGATTAAAGAACCGAAAAATCAAGCCTTCCGTGATGTACGTCACATTTCCCGTAGAATGTGCAGAGCATCACAGTTTTCCCCTTTGCTTTTGTACATATTTGAGACAAAAAAATAAGGGAATTATGGAAAATTTAACAACAAAACCGACTCAACATACAATTACAACGGAAAGCCTGGCGTCGAAAGGATTTAAGACATACTTTCTAAACCCGTTATCCTCTGCGGTAGCCGGTTTCGCTTCGTTTTTTGTGTTGATTTTTATAACCAAACTTTTCGGATATATTGTTGGAATAGACGATTCATTCACTTTGGGGATTGAAGATGTAATATATTCCGCCGTAGGATTTATTTTAGTTCTTAGTTATAAAGTATTGGAATTGCTTAAGACTGAGTAATACCTTCGTTCAATTTTTCCGCACGGTCGGCTAGTTTTAGTTTTTCTATTAACTCGAACAGATCGCCTTCCATTATATTCGAAAGATTATACAAAGTCAAACCGATCCGGTGATCGGTTACTCTGTTTTGCGGATAGTTGTATGTTCTTATTTTTTCACTTCTATCGCCCGAACGCACCATATTTTTTCTCTGTGCCGAAATCTCCGCTTCTTGCTTTTGCTTTTCCAAATCGTATAACCTGGTTTTCAAAACCTTCATGGCTTTTTGGCGGTTTTTCAACTGGGAACGTTCATCTTGGCATTGAACGACTATACCTGTAGGCAAATGGGTAATTCTAACGGCGGTCTCCACTTTATTTACATTTTGACCTCCGGCGCCACCGCTACGGTAAATGTCTATTCTTAAATCGTTCGGATCGACTTCAACCTCTACATCTTCGGCTTGAGGCATAACAACAACCGATGCGGCGGAAGTATGCAGCCGCCCGCTTGCTTCGGTTACCGGCACTCTTTGAACTCGGTGAACACCGCTTTCAAATTTAAGATCTCCGTAAACTCCTTTTCCGCTAAGACTAAAAACAACTTCTTTAATTCCTCCCATTGTCGAATCGCTAATATCGATAATCTCCAACTTCCAACCTTTCAGTTCGGCAAATCTCGAATACATTCTAAATAAATCGTTTGCAAAAATTGCGGCTTCGTCTCCACCCGTTCCGGCTCTTATTTCCATAATTACATCTTTATCGTCATCCGGGTCTTTTGGAATTAAAAGAATTTTAAGCTTTTCCTCCAATTCCCCCTTCTTTTTTTCGAGGTCGGGTAGTTCCGCTTCAGCCATCTCGATTAATTCTTTATCGTCCGAATCGTTAATTATCTCTCTGTTTTCTTCAATATTTTTTATTACGTTCTCGTATTCGTTATAAGTCTCAACCAACTCAAGCAGTTCACTTCTTTTTTTGCTCAATTCTATTACTTTTTCCTGGTCGGACAAAACCTCGGGGTCGGCTAACTGCTTTTCTATAAAATCGAACTTCTCTTTTATTTCTTTTAATTTACTAAGGATTTCCAATGTGTTTCCCGTTTTTTTTTGAAACCGAAATATAGCAAAGTTAAATCTCAATTACTAAACAGCCTTTTTTTCGGGTAGAGATAAAATAAAAATTGGTTTAACCATATTAAAATGATATATTTGATTTTATAATTGAACCGGAAAAAGTTCCCTTCAAACGGGATTTGCGGTTCGGAAGTAAATAAGTATAAAGATGTTTCAATTTAAATATGTAGTCTTAATCACCCCCTCTTTTCTTACGAAAGATTTAAGATTCATCACATTCCGAAAACGTTATAGTTTCAACCAATAAAATTTAAAGATAATATTAACTTTAGTACGTTAATAACAATATAGGAGAACCCAAAAATGAAAAACCCGACAACAATATTAGCATTGATCTTAATGCTCATTGTCAATTCCTTAGTTTTGTCCCAAGATATAAAAGACAGCTTATTTAAAGATGCAAAAGAAAGTTTAAATTCAGCTTTGCAAATGAAAGCCGATGTATTATCGCCGACAAATTACGAAACGGCTTTCGAATATTACAAAGAAGCCGAAGAAGACTTTAAAACCGGCGGTGACTTGAACGACATAAAAGAAGCATTAACAAAAGCAATATTCCACGCAAACAAAGCCAAAAAAGTTGTGGAGCTCGCACAAATAACCTGTAGCAGCGCAATTAAAGCAAGGGAAGATGCCGTCTCCGCTAATGCCGAGAAAAACGCAACCGAACTATGGAATGACGCCGAGGAAAAATTCAGAGACGCATGCGAACAGTTGGAGGACGGCGACGCCAAAGATGCTGAAGAAATCTCCAAAGAAGCCGAAGAACTCTATAGAAAAGCCGAACTGGAAGCCATTAAAGTCGCTTACCTCGAAGATACATGGGAATTGTTGAAAAAAGCGGACGATGAAGACGTTGCCGATAAAGCTCCGAAAACATTGGCCAAAGCAAAAGAGCTTATTACCAAAGCGGAAAAGGAATTACAAGAAAACCGGTACGATACCGATGTTCCGCGTACTTTGGCGCAAGAAGCCAATTACGAAGTTAAGCATGCGTTTTACATAAACGACTACATCAAAAAGGCCGAAGACACGGATAAAACACTTGAAGATATGATTCTTGAAGCGGAAGAAGCATTAAACAAAATTGCGGTTGCATTAAACACCAAACCCGATTTCTCTCAAGGTATCGACAAATCGGCCGGGCAACTTTCCCAAATGATTTCGAATTTAGAGAAAGAAAGGGACAGCTTGAAAAATAATTTGGAGGAAGCAAAACAAAAAATCGCACTGCTCGAAGAACAGGTAAGCGGAATGTCCAAAGAAAAATCCGAATTAGCCGCAAAAATGGCAAAGATTGAAAAATTAAGACAACAATACGAAAGCATCAGAAAATTATTTAACGATAACGAAGCACTTGTTTATAAATCGGGTAACGATATTATCGTTCGTTTGGTCGGCTTAAATTTCCCGTCGGGCAAAGCTACTATCGAACCGAAATATTTCGGATTGTTGGCAAAAGTTCAAAAAGCGATTAAGATGGTTCCGAATTCTAAAATTACAATCGAAGGACACACTGATTCGTTCGGTAGCGACGAAAAAAATATGGAGCTTTCACAAGAACGGGCTTTCGCCGTAAAGCAATACTTAATGGCAAATATGAATTTACCGAAAGAAAGAATCGAATCAATCGGCTATGGCGAGACAAAACCGATAGCAAATAATCAAACAAAAGAAGGAAGAGCAAAAAACAGAAGAATCGATTTGATTATTCATACAAATCCCGAAATGTAATTGAAAATGTTGAACGGTAAAAACAATACCTTCAAAATCAGCATTCTTTCGGGTTGAATGAGTTTGTATTCAATTAAATTATATCAAAATTAGGGAACGGAAATATTCGTTCCCTAATTTTTTAAATTAAAAGGTTGTTTTTCTTCAAGAAACACAATTAGTGCGGAGAAGATTTCCGTTCTACTTCTGTAATCAAGAACTTTGCAAAACGTTATTACCGGAGCATTTCACAATTGCCAACTTATCACAACACTAATTCTTATTAAATTTCACATTAATCTCAAAATCTATGGGTCCGTTAAGTCCATCTTGATTTAAATTCCGTCTTCCCATTCCTTTCCCTCTGCCCATACCGCCGTTTCTACCCGTCATTCTGTTTTGGGTCGGACTTCCTTTCATACCAAGCACAACGGGAACTTCCGATTTAATGCTAACCGTTAATTCGTTATCGCCGGTTCCGGTCAAATCGACGGGAAAATAATCCTTACTTTTCTTCGGAATTTTTATTTCGTAAACCAACTTTCCCGAATCGTAACCAATCGCAAGTTCCGCACCTTTTTCGTTTTTCAACGAATATGCGCCGAGCGGAAAATCATCTTCATTAATCACCAGGTATTCGGATTGTGTCATTTTAACCTTCTCGATTAACTCCCTAACTATATCTTTATTTTTCCGTTGATACAGCGGATCGATTAAACGCCGGGCTTCATCGGAAACCGATTTAATCGGGTATTGAATCCCGATTGCCTCGCCTTTGCTATTGCCGGGTTCGAGCCAAATTGTTAATCCGAACCTAAGTATTTTCATTATATTGGCACGATCCGCCGTTGCCAAACAGATGTAAAGATTATCCGCATCCTCGGAAATGCCTACCGCCATATGTTCTTTTTCAAAATATTTTAATTTCCAATTCCAGTCTTCGGAGTTTCCGTCAATAATAACCGGGTTTTCAATTTGCCTACTTACCATCGAATACCCACCACAACCGCTTAACGTAACAACCAGCACAAAAAGTAGAATAATATTTTTCATTTTAGTCACCGTCCTTTTTTTTACAAAAACAATCTATTAGACAAACAATACAGACAAAAAGTTTATTATTCATCATAACTCTAGTTTCAAAAACAGAATATAAGTTTTTTTATATTAATCCGAATTTAATCTTGCAAAATCACCACCCCCAAAAACACTTGACGGGACTTTCCGCTTTTATTTATTTCATTTACTTGAAAAAATTGGCAGGCCGTATTGTAAGCATCGGTATCGGTAATTGTTACTCGTGCCGGAGAATTGTTGTTGTTATGTATTTTATCGACATAACTAATCTCGCTTGATTGTTAGTAAACAACAACTTACACTAATTTTATTGCGGTTAAGTTACTATCGGTATAAAAAAAGCAGTCTGCAAATGTTGTTAAATTTAAAATATTGAACTTCAAAACATATAATTTCATTGTAACGGTGTAGTTCCGGCAAGTACAAAGTACAATTTAATAATCCATCAGTATTTCTTATTTTTTTATTACTTATTAATTTCGAAATGAAGAAAAGGAATATGCAAACATTGTAATTGAATATACGTTTTAATATATTGACTAAAAAAACAAACCCACAAAAGGAGAAAAAGAATGAAAACCAAATTCTTCCTCCTTGTTATTATTCCCATTTTTTTAATCGGTTGTTCAACCCGCTACATTGTAAATCCCGCCAACCAGGAAGAGGTTACCGGTCTTCATCAACTTTCCCAAGAAGACGACGCGATTGTTTCTCTAAAAAACGGAAAAGAAATCAATGTCCAAAATATTTTGTTGGGACAGGATTCAACTTCGATGTTTAATTTGGAAACAAAAAAAATTGTGTTTTACAAAACCAAAGAAATCGAGAGTATTCATTTCATCGAAAGCTGGAAGGGAGCAATTGACGGTTTTGAAGTAGGATTTTTAGTCGGTGCTTTCCCCGGAATGATTACCGGTTTAGCCAACGATTATTTTCCGCAATTTGTCGGTGTGTTGGTTATGGGTACAATGTTCGGTGTTACCGGAGGAATTATTGGTGCTATAATAGGCGCAATAGAAGGTAGCGAAGAAATTTACATTATCAAACGCTAAACCGCTCGGCTCAAACTCTTCTCAAAATTTTTTGGGAAAGAAAACAAAAGCCTTGCAAGCATTTAACTTACAAGGCTTTGGTGCACCCTGGGGGACTCGAACCCCCGACCAATTGATTAAGAGTCAACTGCTCTACCAACTGAGCTAAGGGTGCACCGCAAAAATAATTATTTTTACATGAGTTTCAAAACAAACAACCGCAAACCCCGTCTAATGAATAAACAAGCCTAAAATTTTAATATTTATTCCCAATTTTGTTAAATTGTAAAAGAAATTTACAGTGTAAAACACATGGACGCATTAACGGTAATCTTTATCATACTCGGATTCATTCTCGCGGTAGTGGGAATTGTCGGTTGTATAGTGCCCGGTTTACCCGGACCGCCGTTGAATTATATTGCCGTTGTATTACTCGATATTGCACGACCCGAATTATATACATCGAAATTTCTTCTTTGGTTCGGTTTGATTGTTGTTATCGTTTATTTTTTAGATTACATCTTACCCGTGCTCGGCGCAAAAATTTACAATGCCTCCAAATACGGAATATGGGGTTCAATCATCGGAATGATCATCGGGATATTCTTCTTTCCACCGTTCGGAATGGTTTTCGGAATTATCATCGGCACGATTACGGGTGAACTCATTGCAGGAAAAGAACATTCCGAGGCTTTGAAAGTCGGATTTGTAACTTTTATTGCCAGCATGACTGTCATTATCATAAAATTAAGTTTATCTTTAATACTCACTTTTTATTTTCTTAAAGGGGTTTTCACAATTGGCTACGGTATGTTCTGATTCAGTTAACCGGATAAAATTACTTTCCTTGTTTATAATTTTTTCACTATTAATTTCCTGCAACTCCCGGAACAAAGAAACAATTCCAGCTCAAAACGTTGTAGTCGATGCACTCGGTAATAAATTTGAATTCAAACAACCACCGGAAAGAGTAATTACTCTTGCGCCCAACTTGACGGAAATGATTTACGAAGTAGGTGCGGGACAAAAACTTGTAGGTAACACTTTGTTTTGCAATTATCCGGAAAAGGCAAAGTCGGTTGAAAAAATAGGTGATATGCTTACCGTCGATTATGAAAAAATAGTTTCGTTGCAACCCGATTTGATTTTCATAACAAAGGAAGGAAACAAAAAAAATATTTATCAAAAACTAATTTCACTTAAGTTTAAAGTTTTTGTGTCGGATCCTAAAAGTTTCGAGGATATCAAACGCACATTTTTGAAAATCGGAAAGATTTTCGGAAAAGAAAAGTCGGCACGGGAAAAAATAAAGAGTTGGGATTCCACCGTCGATTCCGTAAAAAACGAAGCTAAAAAATTGCCTACCAAATCGGTGATGTTTTTGGTTTCCGTCAAACCGATTATGCTTGCCGGTAAAAACACATTCATTAACGAAATTTTACAAATTTGCGGATTTCAAAATATAGCGGACAGTTCGCAGCTGCGTTATCCCGTTTTCAGCAGGGAAGAAATCGTTAAAAAAAATCCCGATTACATAATTATGTTCGAATCGAAAAACTTACGTGCCGAAGCAGTGAAAAATGCTTATCCGGAATGGAAAGAATTGAAGGCAGTGAAAAACAACAATATTATTTTTGTAGACGCCGATTTATTTGCCAGACCCGGTCCGAGATTTTTTAAAGCGGTAAAGTTTTTGTTCGGAAAACGGACAGCAAAATACAAATAATGATTTGCTTCCGGCAATGAAATTTCTTGCTATAAAACCAACGAACTCAGCAATTTATTTAATCCAATTTCTTCCTGAACTTCAACGAACTGAATATAATTATTGAAATCCCGATAATCGCCAGCACCAAGGTTTCTTGCCACAAGTCGGTAAACCCGATGCCCTTTAAAATTACTCCGCGGATAATTACCATAAAATACCGCAACGGAATCAAGTAAGTTACATACTGAATGAGAACAGGCATGTTTTCAATCGGGAATGCAAAACCGGAAAGATAAATCATCGGCATCATAACTACAAAAATTGCCAGCATCATTGCCTGCTGTTGCGTTTTTGAAATCGTCGAAACGAACATTCCCAACCCCAATGTGGAAAGGATATAGAGAAATGTTGTAAAGAACAAAAACGGTACGCTACCTCGAACTTCGATTCCGAAAATAATTGCCATGGCGGTTAATACGAAAATTTCCGCAAGAAAGCCCAATAGTGCAAAGGGAATAAGTTTTCCCAAAATCAATTGCCCCGATTTTATCGGCGTAACAATCAATTGCTCCAGCGTACCGATTTCCTTTTCCTTTACAATAGCCAAGGAAGTTAAAATTAACGTAATATTCATTAACAGAAGAGCAACTATTCCGGGTACCATAAAATTTCTGGTGGTCATTGCCGGATTATACCAAACACGTACTTCGGGAGAAACGGAAGCGGGAACGGTTTTTAATCCGGTTCGGTTAATAAAATCTACTAAAATGTTATTGGCAAAATCGGCCGTTATCAATTGAACGTAACCGGCGGCAATAGAAGCGGAGTTTCCGTCGGAACCGTCGAAGACAGCTTGTACGTGAGCGGTTAAATTTCTGTTTATGTTTTTCTCGAAATCTTTTGCAATAACCAAGCCGAAAAGTATTTTACCTTCGTCTATCAATTTTTGTAAATCCTTGTAATTCGTAACATAGTAATCTATTTCAAAATAATCGGTACCGGTAAAGCTTCGCACATAATTTCTGCTTGTTTCCGTTCTATCCAAATCGAATACAGCGGTATGAACGGTTTTAACGTCGAAGTTGGCGGCGTAACCCAGAAAAATCAATTGAATAACGGGAGAAATAAAAATCAACGCAACCATTTTCGGGTCGCGCCAAAATTGTAAAAATTCTTTTTTAATTATATGCAATACTGTTTTCATTTAGCCAACGCCTTCTTTTTACTGGCAATTGTAGCCATCACCAAAAACAAAACTGCGAATAAGATCAAATAAATAAGTTGAGTCCAAAAAGCCTCCAATCCTACTCCGCGTAAAATTATTGCCCGCAAAATTATTATGAAAAATTTCGCAGGCGAAATGTTGGTAACCAACTGAATTACGTAGGGCATGCTTTCTATCGGGAAAATAAAACCCGAAAGAATAATCGACGGCAGCATGGAAAGAAAAGTAGCGATAGAAAAAGCGATTTGTTGCGTATCGGAAATTACCGAGACAAAAATTCCCATACTTGTTGCCGAAATAACAAAAATCATTGTGCTTATAAAAAGTATAAAATAATTACCTTTCACAACTACATCGAACAGAAGATAACCGGCAACCAAAATGAAAACGGCATCGAGCAAGGAAATTAGAACGTAAGGTAAAGTTTTACCGAATAAAATTTCCAAAGTTGAAAGTGAAGAAATTTCCAATTGTTCTATTGTTCCCTTTTCTTTTTCACGGACCAACGAAAGCGATACCGTTATTACAGCCGTAACGATTAAAATCATCGCTATTAAACCCGGAATCAAAAACTTGGTTGAATTCAATTCCGGATTGAACATGAACAAAGGTTCCAAATTAACCGGAACGAATGCTTGTTTGCCCAGACTCGCCAATCTGCTTTGTTGATATTTCGTGCCGAAATTAAATGTTGCGCTTTTCACATAGTTGTAAATTATTGTTGCGGTATTTCCGTTAACACCGTCAATTAAATATTGGATTTTTATTTCCTCGTTCCCTCTTCCCAATTTTTCGGAAAAGTCATTGGGAATTACCAACACAACTTGAGCTTTTTGTTCATCCAAAGTTTCTTTTATCTCGCTATCGGCAGAAATGTATTTTACGGCTTGGAAATAATTCGAGCTGGTTAGGTAGTTAATTAATTCACGACTTTCAGGAGATTTGTCCGAATCGTATATTGCAAGTTGAATGTTTTTCACGTCGAAATTCACCGCATAACCGAAAACACCGAGAAGGAACACGGGAAAAAACAGAATTACGAAAAGCATCCGTTTATCGCGGAAAAGCTGTTTGATTTCTTTCTTAGTTACTGCTTTTATTCTGCTAAGCATTGTTTTCCCGTTCCAGCAAATGAATAAAAACGTCTTCCAAAGTCGGAACAATTCTATCGATTCGCTTTATATTTTCGATCCCGTTGAATTTCAGGTAATCGCTAATCTGATTTTTATCGTTAAATTTATCGTTCACAACAATGTGAATATTATTTCCGAAAATTGAAGTTTCATTTACAAAATCGGCTTTGGAAAGCAAATCCATTGCCAAAACGCTTTTTTCACATTCCACTTCGAAAATTTTACCGCTAAGATATTTCGTTTTCAATTCTTTTGAGCTTCCTTCCGCAATAAGTTCACCGGCATTAATCAAAATGATGTTGTTGCAATACTCAGCTTCTTCAAGATAATGTGTTGTAACGAACACCGTAATTCCCTCGGCCGAAAGGTCGCTAATCAAATCCCAAAAATTCCTCCGCGAAATCGGATCGACACCGCTTGTCGGTTCATCGAGAAAAACAATTTCGGGTCTGTGAATCACGGCGGTTCCTAAAGCCAATCGCTGTTTAATTCCGCCCGGCAGAGAAGCCGTTATCAAATTTTCCTTACCTTTCAAGTTTGCAATATCGAGCGCCCATTTTTTTCTTTCTTCCAGTTCATCGTTTTCCATTCCGTAAATCCCGCCGAAAAAATTTATATTTTCTTCAACGGTTAAGTCGTTGTAAAGGGAAAATTTTTGCGACATATAACCGATTTTCCGTTTAACCATTTCGGGTTGATTTACCACACTGAATCCGCCGACCAACGCATCGCCCGATGTCGGTTCGAGCACACCGATTAACATCCGTATCGTTGTGGTTTTACCGGCACCGTTCGCTCCGAGAAATCCGAATATTTCACCTTTTTTCACATTAAACGAAATATTGTTCACCGAAACAAAATCGCCGAATTTTTTAGTTAAATTTTTAACTTCAATACTATTCATCTATTTCTCCGGCAAATAGATCTTTCTGCCCAACGATTTATAAAATTCCGTTTTTGCCAATTCGAAATCGACCAAAGCAATCTGCATTTTTATTTGAGCATCGAGAAGGGAAGATTGGGCATCAACCAAATCCGAAATCGGAATTATTTGCTCGTTATATTTTGCCGCCGCCACTCTGTAATTTTCTTTTGCCGATTCAAGTGCGATTTTGCTGGCCGGAATTTTCTCTTTAACGTAAGTCAAATTCAAGAAATTTTTATACACTTCCATTTCAATAGCTTCGCGTAATAATTTTTCCGTGTTTTCCGCTTGAATTAATTTCTGTTCGGCTTGTGTAACCTTTGCGGAAGTTTCACCCCAATCCCACAATTTCCACGATAAAGCTACGCCGACATCCCAAGTATCGTAGAATTTATCTTCCAATGGCAGTAATCTTTGGTTCGGCCGACTGTATTGAAAATCGCCGAATAAAAACAAAGAAGGCAACCACCCCGATTTAGACGCCGAAATGTTTTTTCCTGCGGCTTCCAATTTATATTTAACGGACTTCAACTCAAATCTGTTATTAACCGCTTCGTTCAAACTTTTTTGGAAACTGATATTCTCAAAATCCGTTTCGATAGAATCCACAATAATTTGTGTTTCTTCGCTTAAATCAATTCCTATCGCTTTGTTAAATGCAATCCGTGCCAAATTAACTTTGTTTTCCGTATCGAGCTTTTTTAGTTTTATTTCGGAAAGTAAAACTTCCATTTTCAAAACATCGCTTTCCGTTGCAACTCCGTTTTTGTAAAAATTTCTTACTTTTTCCAATTGAGTTTTTACTTTTACTAAATTCTGATTTACTACTTCCAAAACTTTTCGGGCTTTATAAAAATTCCAAAACGCTTTTCTTATGCCGAATGCCGTTTCATTTTTGGTTTTTTCAAAATCCGCTTTCACGGATTCGTAATTTAATTTTGCCGCCGAATTAAGCGACGAGAGTTTAAATCCGGTAAATATCGGTTGTTTTAACGATAAAATTACGGCGTAGTTGTTTAAAATCGGGTCTTGAATTTTAAATTTCGTATTTCCGAACGGAATTTGCACTTCGAACGGCGGAACATCGCTTAGTCTCGTATAAGACGAAGAAAGCGAGATTTGCGGTAAAAAATTCGAAAATACTTCACTTGCTTTTGCTTCCGCTTCTATAACTTTCGATTCGGCAATTTTAAGTTCTTTGCTGTTTTTAAGTCCCGTTTCCAAACTTTGTTCAAGCGTAAAAACCCTGTTTTGGGCGTTTGTTGCAATAGTTGCAACAAAAATCAAAAAAATAATTTTTTTCATTTTCTTTCCATCATTAAATTTCACTTTATTAAATGAATAAAAACGTTTTCCAAAGAAGGCGAAACTTTACGATAATCGGTGATTTTGATGTTTTGCGATTCCAAAATCGATTTTATCGAATGAAAATCTTGTTCGAAATCGTCTAAAACAACGTTAATTCTGTCGCCGAAAATTTGCACATCGTATTCAGAAGAATTTTTAATTAAGTTATAAGCTATGCGAATAGGTTGACAGACAATTTCCGCAACGTCTTTTCCGATGGAGTTTTTAACATTTTGAGGAGTATCGGCGGCTATAATTTTCCCTTTGTTCATTAATGCGACCCTGTGGCATCTTTCGGCTTCGTCGAGATACGGTGTGGTCATAAAAATCGTAATTCCTTCTTTCAATAAATTCGAAAGGATTTTCCAGAAATCCCTTCTCGAAACGGGATCGACCCCGGTTGTCGGCTCGTCGAGAAAAATTATTTCTGGGCGGTGAATCAATGCGCATGCAAGTGCAAGTTTTTGTTTCATTCCGCCCGAAAGTTTATCCGCCAGCCGGTTTCTGAAAGGTTTAAGTCGCGTAAATTCCAAAAGTTCATCGCGGCGGTTTTCGAAATTTTTTACATTATGAATTTCCGCAATAAATTCTATGTTTTCATCGACCGTCAAATCTCCGTAAAGACTGAATTTTTGTGAAAGGTAGCCGATTTTTTTCTGGATTTCTGAAACATTTTTTGTTAATTCCCGATTTAAAAGACGAATTTCGCCTTCATCGGGATTTAAGAGTCCGCACAAAATTTTAATTGTGGTGGTTTTCCCGGCGCCGTCGGGTCCCACCAACCCGAACATTTCACCCTTAACAACATTTAAAGAAATCCCGTCGACTGCGGAAATTTCGCCGAAATTTTTCTTCAGATTTTCAATTTCTATTGCATTCATTTTTCCGAATTTCCGGATAAATCGATTACCACGTCGGCAGGCATACCGGCTTTAAGTTCAAAATCCGGATTATCTATCGAAATTTTTACGGCAAAAACCAATTTTGTTCTTTCGTCCTTTGTTTGAACGCTTTTGGGTGTAAATTCCGCTTCCGGGGAAATATAAATTACTTTTCCCTCGTATGTTTTGTCGGGATAAGTATCCGTTTTCACTTTTGCTATTTGTCCGAGTTTAACTTTACCCAATTCGGTTTCGGAAATATAGATGACAAGGTTCACCTTGGTCAAATCGGAAATTTTAACCAGCGAGGTAAAAGGTGCAACGTTTTCACCGGGTTCCACGAATTTTTTAACGATAAATCCGTTAACCGGCGCCGTTACGTAACAATCGTTAATTTGTTTTTTTATTAAATCCGCTTGTGCGCTAGCCTTTTGCAGATTTGCCCGCGCCGCTTTCAGTTCTTCGGGTCGGGCAAAATTCGATATTTTTTTAAAATTCTCTTCGGCCGTTTTCAATTGCGATTCGGCAATGCTGAATTTAGCCGAAATTTGGTCGAATTCCCTTTTAGAGACCGCATTAGATTTAAACAAATTTTCGATACGTTCCTTTTCCTTCGAAATCAATTTGAAATTTGCTTTGGCTTGATTTAATTTTTCTTCGGCTAAAATCAAATCTTCTTTCCTAGCGCCTTTAACCAGCAAATTATATTTGGCTTCCGCCGCCGCTTTCAAGGCTTCGGCTTGTCTCAATTGAATTTCGAGTAATTCGGAATCGATAATCAAAATCGTATCCGATTTTTCAACTTTGTCGCCTTCGTCCACTAAAAATTTCAATACCGTTCCGTTTACTTTCGAGCTAACCAAAATATTAGTTGCCTCGATGGTACCGGATTCTTCGATTTTATTATCGGAATTACCGTTGCAAGCAGATAAAAATCCGAGCAAAACAACAAATAAATAAGCGGTAAATTTCATTTTTTATCCCGTTTTTTAATTTCTTTATATTGTTTTCTTCCTTTTTTCGTTAGAATTCCGGAAATGAGAATATCGAACGTTATGTTAAATGCTTCGTAGAGAGAATAATTGCTTCGGATAAGAAAGTCGGGATTAATTACGCCCAGCAATCCGGATGTAATTGTTTGAACTATAATTTCATTCGGTTTATCGACTATTAAATTTTCTTTTTTGCCTTGCGAAAGAATTCGTGCGAAAGTATTTGTAATATTTTCACTTCTCCTTTTTTCGAATTCGTTCCAAATTTGCGGATAATATGTACTTAAATCGTCCGCCCATTTAATACCGATTTTCAAAAACAAATCCGATATAAAATTGCTCAGTTTGCGCAACTTAACAATTGTGTTATCCTTCGAAGAAACAATTTCCTCGAGACTTTGCCGTACTTCTTTTTCCAATCCGCTTTGAATTGTTCTGACTAACTCTTCCTTCGTTGAAAAATATTTATATACGGTTTTTTTGCTTACTTTCAATTCTTTGGCAATTTCGTCCATGGAAGTTTTATGGAAGCCGTTTTTAAGAAAAATTTTCTTCGCGATGAGTTCAATACGTTTTTTCTCGTTGTTCATTTTAGAAACTATTTCCGTTTTTTTAGTTTCCAATATAATCATTTTATTAAAATCATCAAAATTAAAATGTGATAAAGATTGTTATGTAGATAATTTTAATGATGCGGAATTGTGTTTGCCATTTTACAAATAAGCGAGAGTAAAATATATAAATCCACAAAAAATTTGTTAATTAGCTTAATCCACGTCGCTTAGCGAACTGTAATCCGGATCGAACAGACGTTTATAAACCCTCATTGCGAACGAGTCGGTCATACCGGCAATATAATCGCAAATCAACCGCGCTTTTTGTGTATCGGATTTTTCCGCAACTATTAAATTGTGGGTAAAATTCGGCAAAAGTTTTATTTCTTTTCTGTTTATGATGTAGTTTCCCGTAAAAACTTCGAACATACGCGTAATCATTTCATCCGCTTTAAATTCCACTTGATGTAACGGCGGAGAGGTGAAAACCAAATCGACCGCAATTTTTTTATACAGCTCAGCTTGTTTTTTAATTTTCCCGTCGATTTTCAAAACGTATTTATACCGGTTTGTAACATCATCCATAAAAGTTTCACGTTCTTCGATCGAGCAAGCAAGAATAAAATCCCCGATAATCGAGCCGAGTTTCGGTTTATAATTTCCTTTTATAATCAATTCCTTAAGTTGATTAACAAAACCGGCTTCCTCGTCATCCAGCAAATTTTTATTTTGTTCGATCCAACGGTTAATTCCGTTATACGTTATAAATCCGCCCGAAATACTATCCACGATATCGTTTATGGCATAAGCGGTATCGTCCGCCCAATCCATAATCTGGCATTCGATACTTCTGAAATTATTCAAATCGATATTTTTTTGTCCTTTCTGTTTTCCATCGAACACAAAATCGATAAATTCACTTTGATAATCGAATATAAAATGATTTCCGGGTTTGCCGAGTTCGGAATAAGTATATTTGTATTTCAAAATCGAATCCAGGAAAGCTCTTGTCGGATTCATCCCCCGCCGGTCGTTTTCGCTACGGTACAAAATTTCCGTTAACAACCGTAATGTTTGTGCATTTCCTTCAAAACCACCGTATTCGTTCATTAAAGCGTTGAGTGTGCGTTCGCCGGCGTGACCGAAAGGCGGATGACCGAGATCGTGCGCTAAACAAGAAGATTCAACTAAATCCGGATCGATAAAATATTTATCATTAAACGGCGAATCTTTTTTGTGCATCAAATAATTACAAATTGATCTACCGATTTGAGCAACTTCGATAGAGTGCGTTAAACGCGTTCTGTAATAATCGCTTTCGCCGGGCAAGAAAACTTGAGTTTTTCCTTGTAATCTTCTGAATTCGGACGAATGTATTATTCTGTCTCTGTCGATTTGAAAAACCGTACGATAATCGTTTGTTCTGCTGCTCGGTTTTAATCTGGTAAAATCGAACTCGCCGTAAAATTCGTTTTTCATTTTTAATCCTATTTTGTCGGGATAAATTTAATAAATCCCAATAACTTTTATTTTGAGTATTGACAACAACTCAGTTTTAATTTATCTTTTAATTTTACAATAAACAAATAGTTCAAAGGAGAAGAATATGCCTTGGATTCGTGAGATTGAAGAAGATAAAGCCGACGGAAAACTAAAAGAAGTATACGAAAAAATAAAAAAGAGCCGTGGCAAGCTTTCCAACATAATGAAAATACAAAGTTTAATGCCCGATGTAATGGAATCTCATTTACAGCTTTATTTGGATATAATGTTTAACGACTCGGGGATAACCCGCGAAGAAAAAGAACTGATAGCCGTAATTGTTTCTGCAATAAACGATTGTCCGTATTGCGTAAGTCACCATGCCGAAGCACTGAATGTATATTGGAAAGATCCGGCTAAAATCCAACAGGTAATAAACGATTACAAAACCGTCGATTTACCGGTACGAACATTTGCAATTTTAAGTTATGCGGAAAAACTTACACTTTACCCCGGTTCGGTTGACGAACACGATATTGAAAATCTTCAGCTTCACGGAATAAGCGATGAAGATATTCTGAATATTAATTTGGTAGTGAGTTATTTTAATTTCGTAAACAGAATTGCCAACGGGTTGGGTGTAGAACATTCCGATGAAGAAGTGAAAGGATACGCGTATTAAATCGCACAATAATTAGCGACTTTTCAAGTTTTGCTACGCACTGAAAAAACGAGGCGGTTAGGCGAATTTTTGTTTAGCCGCTGCTTCACAATTATATACAAAATGTTTCTCTATTCTGTCAATCGTAAATGACCAGTCTGCAGTTGACAAAACACAAAAAACAAATCACAAATTTCTAAAAACAAAAATCACTAATTATGAGACTCAAACAGCAATTAAACAATTCCTATCCCTAATAACTAATGGCTAAAAAAAATTCTTTAAAATTTCAATCAATCCGGAAGAGGATTCTTAAACTTTTTCACCTCTTCCAAAATTTCCGGCAAAATTTCTCCGGCTTTTCCTTGAATGGAATAATCGACGCGGTAACTTAAATCCGTAGGTTCGATATTTATTTCAACAAGGTATGCACCGCCTCTTTTAGCCGAATCGGGAATATATGCCGCGGGATAGACTACGGCGGAAGTTCCAACGACAAAACAAATATCGCTGGTGCGCGCAACCTTTTCCGCCGAAGAAAAAATATTTTGCGGAAGCGGTTCGCCGAACCAAACCACGTCGGGGCGAATTAAACCGCCGCACATTTTACATTTCGGTACACCGGCGGTACTTTCCAATTCCTCGTGCGTGAAATACGTTTTACAATCGATACAATAATTTCTTTCTATGTTACCGTGCAGTTCGTAAATCTTCGTGCTTCCGGCTCTTGAATGAAGGTTGTCAATATTTTGAGTAATAACGCTCACATCATCGAAATAATTTTCCATTTCGGCGATGGCAATGTGACCTTTATTCGGTTGTGCTTCCTCAACAATTTTTCTACGGTATTGGTACCATTCCCAAACCAAATCCGGATTTCTCAAAAATGCGTCGAAGTTGGCAAGTTCTTCCGGCCGGAATTTTTTCCACAATCCTTCATTTCCTCTAAAGGTCGGGATTCCGCTTTCTGCGGAGATGCCGGCTCCCGTAAAAAAAACAACGGAAGAGGCGGTTTTCAATCTTTCAAGGAATTCGTTTTTGAATTCCATTTTTATTCGTCTTTTATCTCATCTAACAACTTTTTAACTTCGGCCAACCGGATATGATCGTCTTCATCTTGCTTTTTGCTTGCCAGAGCTTTATTAAGCATTTCACGGGCTTTTTCGTATTCGTCTTCCCTTATCAATGCTTTGGCGTAATCGAGATAATACATAATAAATCCGGGTCTCAGTTTAATAGCTTTTTCGTAATGAACCAAGGCGGAATCGAGATCCGCCCAACCAAGTCCTATTACCGCACGTGCAGGCGCCCATTTTTGACTTACGCGGGCATGAGTTCGAGCTAAAATGTAATGCGCCAGGCTTTGAACGATATTGCCGCCGTTACCCAATTCAATAGCTTTTTGGCAATCGTCTCTAACGGCCTCAACCACGGAAGCCACACTGAAAACCCCTTTGAATAAAGCTATTCTTCCGTTTGCAATTGCGCGGCGCACGTAAGGCATTGCTTCGTTGGGTGCAAGTTTCACGGCTCTATCGGCGTAATCCAAAGCAATTTTGTACATTTTCAGTTGTTCATCTTCGAAATTTTCCATATTCTCGTCCAAATGCTCGCCGATATCGATGTAAGCTCTGCTGATTCTCCACAACACCTGCCAGTTATCGGGGAAAAGCTTATCGGCTTTTTGATATACTTCGAGGGCGGCTTTATTATCGAATTGCCGGTAATATTTATCGCCTGCGGCCAAAAGCGAATCGAGCTTTGCGTCTTGTCCAAAAATCGAATTGGAAATAACAAACAATAAAAAAATGTAAATCAAATTTTTCATTTTAATTTCCTCTAAATTATGCGGTTAAAATTTATTTAATCGAATAAAGAATCTTTCGGCTCTTCCCCGTTTTTCTTTTTTTCGGCAAACAACATTGTTCCGGCAAGCGGCAAAAACCTTGTCCAGCTTCCTTCTTTATCTTCATCGGCTTTAATAGCCAATTTGTATGCATTTGCCTTTGCGCTAAGTTCATCGGCATGGTATAAAACGATTGCTTCCAGTGTTTTCGGTTCCACCGGCGAAGCATGTTCCAGTTTGCCTTGATGACTCAGAACAAGATGTAACAATAGCATTAAAAGCTTTTCGGGGAAATTGTTAATTTTTTCTGCCGCTTCTTGAATTTTCAATGCGGCGATTGTGATATGTCCGAGCAACCTTCCTTTATCCGTATAATCGAAAGAATTCTCGTAAGTAAGTTCTTCGGTTTTTCCGAAATCGTGAAGAATAGCGGCGGTAAGTAAAAGATCCCTATCCATTTCGGGATGAATTTTGCACATCAGATCGCAAATTTTCAGGATTTCAAGCGTATGTTCCAAAAGTCCGTGCACATACGAATGATGCCAAGCTTTCCCGGCGGGTACGTGAGTATATTTTTCAAAAGTTTTTTCATCGAAAATCCGATTCAGCAGTTCAAGCAAATAGCGGTTATTTATCGATCTGATAAAATCTTTTAATTCGTTTTTCATTTCATCAAAATCGCGTTCGGATACGGGAAGAAAATCTTTCTGCGAAACGTTATCGGACTCGCGAGCCAGATCAATCGATAAAATTCTTATTTGCGGTTGATTGTTAAATTCTTCAATTACTCCTTCAACCCTAACAATATCGCCTTCTTTAGCCCTTGCAAGAAAATCTTCGAAATTATCCCATACTTTTGCGGGGTAAACCGCCGATTTATCCCTCAGCTCGAGGTTTAAGTAGCTCTTGTTGGCTTTTGTCGTTTTCGTTTCGATTTTATTCAAAAGCAAAAAATGCTTAACCGGTTCACCGGTTTTTAATTTCGAAAGTTCTTTTTGTTTTAACATAACGTTTTACACCTTTTCGACCAAACTGTCCCTCGGAATTTGAACAACAACCGAACGACGTAACAAATCTATTGTAACGGCCAACATCTGTTCTTGGTTTGTGGTCTTATAAACAATTCCTTCGATATCTTTGAACGGACCAGAAACAATCCGCACGCGGGTACCGACTTTAAGAGCATCTTTAACAAATACCTCAACGTTTTTCTCCAACATCTTTTTCAAATTTTCAATTTGCCAATCGGGAATTACAGCCGGCTTACCGTCGAAATAAATAGTTCGCACGATTGCATACTGTTCCAAAGCAATTAAGCGTTCTTTTTCGTTAGCATGAATAAAAATATAACTTTTAAATAACGGTTCTTTAACTTTTTTCTTTCTATCGCTCCATTGCTTAATCCGGGTAACGGTCGGTAAAAAATATTCAACTCCGCATCCCTTTAATTGTTGTTCGGCTTTGAATTCGTGCCGGGGTTTGGTATAAAGCGCAAACCAATGTCTTTTCCCGCCGTTACCGTTATTTTGTTCCATTAAATTGCTCCAGTACTTTTTCTTTTGCAATCAACACGATTAGTTGACCGATTCGGTCAGCATTTCTGCCAACATGTTTTTTTCTATAGGAAAATTAAGAAATTTGTCTATTCCGAACTTGAAATATTTTTCTTTTACCGCATCGTCCAAATTTTCCGAGAATACGAGAACCGGAATGTGTTTGAAAGAATCTTTTCCTTTCAGTGTTTCTACAAATTGTGCTCCGGTCATTAACTGTAAATGGTGGTTCAAAATTATGAGAGTAGGAATTTTTTCTTTGATTAACGACATGGCTTCGTAACCGTTTTCCGTGAAAACCGTTTCAAAATCCGGGAGCGTTTCCGTTATCGTTTCTTCGAAAATTCCGGAAGGCATTCCGCCCGTAACAACAAGAACCAAATTATTAGCTTCGGGAAGAGTAAAATGAAATTCGCTGCCTTCGTTTTCTTTGGAATAAAACCATATCGCTCCGCCGTGCTTTTCAATTATTTCTTTTACCAAAGCCAACCCCAAGCCGGTTCCTTTTTCGCCGGTTGTTCCCGTGCGGGAAAATTTTTCTTCAATTTTAAATATTTTATGTTGATTTGTTTCCTCTATGCCAACACCTTCATCTTTTATTATCACTTCTATCATCTTTTCTTTGAATCTGTTGGCTTTGATAAAAATTTTCTTATCGGGGTGCGAAAATTTTATTGCATTGCTGAGTAAATTCGTAACCGCTTGATTTATAAGTCTATCATCGGCGTTCACATAAAGTCCGTCTTCGGAATTAACGATTATTTCGATGTTTTTACGTATTGCGGCTCCGGTTAAAACGGAAACACAATTATTAATTACCGTTTTAATATCCAATCGACGCGGTTCTATTTTCATCTTGCCGGTTTGTAAGCGCGACCAATCGAGCAAGTAATTTACAAGTTGCAACTGGGTTTGCGAAGCATCGTTTATATATTCGAGGTATTCGCGTTTTTCGGTTTCGGGCAGGTCGTCTTCGTTAAGCAATATTTCCGAGAAGCCGAGCAAACTGGTAAACGGAGCTCGTAAATCGTGCGAAACAATTGAAATTAATTTATCTTTCGCCGTATTAAGTTCCTTAACTTTGTTTACCGCTTCAATTAATTGTTCTTCTCGGTTTTTGTATTCGGTAACGTCATCGGCTAAACCTAAAACATATTCTATTCGACCATGTTCGTCCCGCACAATTTTAACAGCATCCCTTACCCAAATAATATTTCCGTCTTTCCTTTCAATCCGGTATTCCACCGTAAATTCGTTAAGATTAACATCCCGCGATGCATCCAAAAGTTTGTCTTTTACTTTTCTTAAATCCGAACCGTGAATAAGCGCAAAATACTTACCGTTAAGTTCATCGATTT
This sequence comes from uncultured Melioribacteraceae bacterium, assembly GCA_964553325.1. Lineage (GTDB taxonomy): Bacteria > Bacteroidota > Ignavibacteria > Ignavibacteriales > Melioribacteraceae > BMS3ABIN04. Next base: position 67,251 of record CAZKKI010000080.1, read on the forward strand.
CTTCTCTATTATAACCGGTCAACATTTCGATTGATTCCGAGAACATAAAATCGTTTTGTTTGTTGATGTAAAAAAACAACCGTTCGGAATTGTTCAATGCCGTTGCAAACAATTCGTTAAAGTCATCTTGCGTCAATCCGTTCATTACCGGTTTTGTTTGTTTTTCCTTCCCAGTTTCCATAAGAATTAATTTTCATTATTAACTATTTAACAAATATACTAATCGGCGGAAACAAATCGTAACATAATTTACGTTTTGTCATTCGTCGTCCAAAGGTTTTGTAGGTATGTTCAATTCTTCCATTTTTCTATACAATGAAGATAATCCGATGCCCAAAACTTTAGCGGCTTTTTCTTTATCGTAACCATATTTTTTTACGATACCGTAAATATGCTCTTTTTCAAAAATTTTAACGGCTTCTTTAAGTTGTTCGGGATACGCGGTTTCGGTTTTCTCGTTGTTTATATAATCCGCCAAATCCTTAGGCGTAATGAAATCGCTTTGTGCAAAAATTACGGCACGTTCTATAATGTTTTCAAGTTCGCGTACGCCGCCGCGCCAGTTATGCGACATTAGAATTTTCATCGCTTCATTATCCATTCGCAGTAAGGGTTTCCCCATCTGATTGCAATATTTTTCGATAAAGTGGTTTACAAGAAGAGGTATATCGTCTTTGCGTTCATTTAACGAGGGTAAGCGAATTTCAACAACGTTTAACCGGTAAAACAAATCTTCACGGAATTCCCCGGTTTTCGTTTTTTCGTATAAATCTTGGTTCGTAGCCGCGATAATCCGAACATCCGTTTTGACCGGAATTGTACCGCCTACGGGCAAAAATTGTTTGTCTTCTATTGCTCTTAATAATTTAACTTGCAGGTTCAACGGCAAGTCTCCTATTTCATCGAGGAACAAAGTACCGCCGTCGGCAACTTTAAATAATCCGTCTTTATTTTCCGTTGCTCCGGTAAAAGCACCTTTTTTGTGTCCGAAAAGTTCGCTTTCAATCAAGTTTTCGGAAATTGCGCCACAGTTAATCGGCAAAAATATTTTATTTTTTCTATGACTGTTATAATGAATCGCTTTTGCCACAAGTTCTTTTCCGGTTCCGCTTTTTCCGTAAATCAGTACATTGCTTGTTGTCGGAGCAACCTGTTTAATCAACTCAAATACTTTCTGCATCGGTTCGCTTTTGCCTATAATGTTTTCGAAACCGACGGGCGCCGAGATTCTTTGGCGTAAAGCTTTGTTTTCGAGAACGGCTTTTTTGTAATTCAGCAACCTTTTAATTCTAATTATCAAATCATCAAATTCTATTGGTTTAATAAAATAATCCACAGCGCCTTTCCGTAAAGCATTAATTGCACTATCGATGGATGCGTAAGCAGTCATTATGATAAAAAAGCTTTCGGGTGAATATTGATTGGTTTTATCCAAAAGTTGAATTCCGTCCCACTTCGGCATTTTAATATCGGAAATTATAATATCGAAATCGTCAGTTTTTATTTTTTCCAAAGCTTCTTCACCGTCCGAAGCCGTATCGGTATTAAACCCTTCGTCTTTCAATACAAAACTGATTGAATCGCGAATTGCTTTTTCATCATCGACCACTAAAATTTTAGCGCTCATTTTAATTCCTTAATTTTCTTTTTCGTTTGTGTTAAT
>CAZKKI010000081.1:0-5613 GCA_964553325.1 uncultured Melioribacteraceae bacterium
ATTTTGGGAAATAATATAATACGACCCCAATCGCTGGCACATAAACCTGTTTACAATTCGGAAAATTCTTATTCGTTACAATACAACTCCGAAAATAGGCATAAAAATGCTAAAAATTATTGGCTTCCCGCAGTAGAAATAATCGGTTTGAATTTAACGGTTTTGTTTTATAATGATTATTTGACTCAAGAAGGATGGGCTAATATCAGCATTGAATCGGCCAAAAATAATTTGAAATACGGGTTTACTTGGGATAACGATGGCTTTGCAATGAATCAATTTTATCATCCTTATCACGGTGCTTCTTATTATAATTCAGCCCGGTCCAATGGTTTGACATTTTGGGAGGCGGCGCCATATGCTTTGGGCGGCAGTTTGATGTGGGAATATTTTATGGAAATCGAACGACCGTCTTATAACGATCTTATCAACACAACAGTAAGTGGTATAACTTTAGGGGAAATAACGTATCGGGTTTCAAATTTAATTATAGATGAAAGTGCAAGCGGGTTTAATCGTGTCATCCGAGAATTATCCGCGTTTTTAATTAATCCCATGCATGGTTTTAACAGATTGATAAACGGGAAAATTTGGTCGAAAGGTCTTGCACCTAAAAGAAAAAAACACAGAGTAGATTTATCATTAGGTACGAATAGTGTTTTCATCAATAGAAATTTGCAGAATAATTATTTTTACTTACTTCTAAAATTCGATATGAATTACGGTAATAAATTCGATGTAAATTCACACGGAAATCCTTTCGAATACTTCCGGGTACACAGCGAAGTAAGTTTTACCGAAGGAAATAATATCATTGGAATATCAGCCAGCGGTGTTTTATGGGACGGTAAACTAAGTGTGTTTGAAAACGATAATAGTGTAATCGGATTGTATAAAGAATTCGACTTGCTTTTTAATTCGATTTATAAATTTTCCGCATCAAGTTTAACCGCTGAAGTTACAAATCTTACAAAATTTTCAAATACTTCGAACATTAAAAATTCAATTGGACTCTCCTTAGTTTTAATAGGATCGTCAAACTCCAAATATTCATCAACGATAGAAAAAGATTATAATCTTGGTCCGGGTTTGGGTTTCAGGCTGTTTAGTGATTTCAAAGTTAACGAATCATTATTGATTTATTTTAAGTATAAACAATTTTTGATTCATGTATTAAACGGAATCGAAGGAGAAGAATTTATCGGATTATTTAATCTGGGCTTCTCCCATAAATTAAGCGATAATATTTCTATTGGTGCGGATGCCGTGTTTTATGAAAGATACGGTATTTATAAAGTATTGCCGGATATTTATTCTAAAAATGCATCATTACGTACATACGTCAAATACGGTTTTTAAAATCCAAATGGAAAGGAGTTGATTATATGAGAGTAGTTGTAAAAATTATTTCGATATTAGCAATCCTTATCGGGGTAATGGCTATTTTTGCCGGTGGAAGTGTTTTGCTTGGTATTACAATTCCGGATTATAGATATTTTGATTCTCTTGTAATATACAATGTTATATTGGGTTTTGCCTCGATTTTGGCCGGTTATTTTATTTGGACGGATAACAAAAGAGCTTTGCCTCTTTCTTTTTTGATTACTTCATTACATTTAATTGTGTTATTGTTATTACTTACTACTTTCAATCATATTATTTCGGAGCATAGCGTTGCAGCAATGAGTTTCCGTTCGGTTGTATGGATTGTTATTTCTTCCATTGTATTTTTGTGGAATTCCAAAAGGAAACCCGAGATCGGATAATGTTAATCACAACCGGTTTTCCTCCGGAAAAGAAAAAAAGTAATACTTCATTTAACAATTAACCGTAAGGAAAAAGACCTGGGGTTTTTAACGGAATTTAAAAATTTTTGATTGATTGGAGAAATGGAACACAGCCAAGAATGATTTAATTGAATTTATTTCTTCACCAATTCCGAAATTTGGTTCAGACTTTCCTGGAGCTTTCTTAGCTCGCGTTCAAGCTTGTCAATTTTGAAAGACTCCAATGATTCCGTTCCGCTTAAAAGCCAGTTAATATCACAACCCAACCGTAAAAGCTTAATTAGAATACGGGAACCGGGTTCGCGTTTACCGGTAATGTATTGTTGCAATTGTTGCGGCGATATTTCCATTGCCGTTGCAAGTTTTTTCAGTGTGCCGTATTTTCTTTTGGCGAAAATTCTAATCCTGCCTCCGATACCGATTCTTAATTTTTCGTCGTCGAATAAATCGTAATTTTCATCAAATCTGCTGTTAAAAAGTTCTTGATCGTATTGGTAGGAGTTAATGACTTCTTTGATGGACTTATACAAATCTTCGTTGAATTTTTTACTTTCGTTTAACAAATAAGAAAGCGTTTGGGGTTTCAATCCAATTTGATGAGCAAGCCAATTTTGCTTGATTCCGTATAATCTTAACAGATATTTTATTTCTTCTTGGTAAGTCAATCGGATCCGTGATTTATTGACAAAAGAATTTACTCAAAAATTATAAAAAAAAAATATTTAATAAAAGCTTTACAGAAATAAAAAAGCCCGGCAATTGCCGGGCTTAAAAATTCGAAAATGATTACCGTATTATTTCAACAGCATCATTTTCTTTGTAACAATTTTGTTACCAGCTTTCAAACGATAGATATATCTACCGCTGGCAAGACCGGAAGCATCGAATTGAACGCTGTGCACTCCGGCTTTAAATGATTTGTTGTTTAGCAATATTCTTACTTCTTGACCAAGAATATCATAAATTCTCAAATCAACGCTGGCATCCGAAGGTAATCCGAATTTAATTACTGTAGTCGGGTTAAACGGATTCGGATAATTTTGATCGACGAAGAATTTGGTAGGAATAATTTCGTCTTCTATGCCGACCAGCGTTTTATTAACAAATGTAACCATAGCGGTATCCATCGAAGCAACCAAGTCGTCTTCTGCACCTTTCGTTACAATTGTCCAGTTAGCAACTACCGAATCTGCATCACCCATAAATCCGAGTAATGTTGCGCCGTCGAAAACTTGCATCGTATCGGTCGGGAAAATGTCTTCAATTGTTGTATCGGGCAGCATTAATATAAATTGATAAATCAATGCGTCGCCGTTCAAGTCGACCGGTTTTTCCCAAGTAAATGTAAATGTTTCTGCGGAATCCGTAATTTCAATTACGCTACCGTCAGCCGGTTCTAACATAGAGAAATACGGAAGCGGTGGAACCGGAACGTTTTGTTCGATATCGGCATAGAAACTCGGCATAATTTGATATCCGTCGTTAGGCGGTGTACTTGTAGTATATTGACCGCCAACACCGGTTACATTAATCGGATATGTTGGTTCGGGATTATCGTCCAGATCGGTTTCTTTGTCAATTCGCATTGTTAGCTCGGTTCCGAATCCATGCCACATGGTAAGATTTTGATTGCTTCCGGCTGCAGGCCAATCTGCGGAAGTCGGAGCTTTAGTTATTTTTAAGATTTTAATTAATCTTCCTTCATACATTTCCGCATTTGCCAAGAACTCATCAATTGTTAGAGGAACAGCCGGAACGGTAATATCGCTACCCAAAACTTGAATATCGTTTGTTGGATCGGCCACTTCCAATTCATCCAAACCTCTGAATTGAGTAACTGTACCGCTAACAACTACAAAATCGCCAACGTTTAATGTGGCGCTTGCGCTACCGTTATATAATTGGATACCGCCGGTAGCATCTTGAATGAAATATTGTAATCCGCTGCTGCTGAAGTTTGTTGTGGTTACAACACCGCTAATTGTTACGGAATCGCCAAGCATATCCGGAACAAAGTCTCCGTCGGCGTCCATTTTAATATTAGCGATCGATTCAACTGTTAAAACATGATTAAGAACGGTTAACGGAACTCTGTAAGGAGGCGTACCGTCGTCATTTCCTTTCCAGTCACTGGCATAAACAACTTCGTCATTAGCATCGTCGTCAATATTACCGACGCCTATTAATCCCCAGCGACCGCTGGAAAACGCTTCTTGATCGATTACCGAAGCGAAATAGCTAGCGGGATCGGTAATGTCTCCGCCTTTATACGAAAGTTGAATCATCATTCCGTTAACGATTGCATTCCTGGTTCCGCTGATATAATCGAGATTTCCGTCACCGTCGGTATCTCCGGCGCCACCACCATAAAATCTTCCGGAAGCTCCTATCATATCGGCCGCTTCAAATACTACATTAGTTGTAATGTTAGCACCGTCAACTTGCAATACGTAAATTCTGTTGTTGCCTGTCAACCAGCCTGCAACCATAATTTCTTTGGTTCCGTCGCCGTCGATATCAACAACTTGTGCCGATTTCCAAGAACCGCCCGGAACTGCACCTACTACAACATTTGTTGCCCATGTACCGTTGTCGTATGTAACAGCGGTAACATCGCCACCGGAATGGAACAAATAAATAGTGCTGTCAACAACTACCATATCATAAATTGTTCCGCTACCAAAGGTGAAGGTTGTATCTGATAGACCCGAAACTTCCAGATCCCATGTTTCGCTTCCATCGCCGTTATCCGGAATATCGGAAACCGAGATAACGCCGAATCTTCTGTCACCTCTACGGCTACCGAATACCAATTCATCATCGCCGTCATTATCAACATCGGTTAAAGTCCATCTGAAAGGACGGCAGTTTGTACTTGAATCGGGAATAATTGTCCATTTCGCATTTGGCATATAATTGCCCGAACCGTCGTCCACACCCATAATATCGGAACCGTCGCCTTTTGATTCGTATACCAAAACGCGGTAAGGTGTAGGACCGGCAGCAAAATTGTTTACGGGACCCCAAATCACTTCGTATTTACCGTCTTTATCCCAGTCGCCCCAAGTTAAAGCTGGCCAAGTATTTTGGGCTGTTAATGGCGCCTCGGCACTCCATACGGAATCCCAAGAAGTACCGTTCCATTCAAATTTGTAGATTCTTGGTGTTAATTCGTTACCGCCCAAATCGTACATATTATTAACGGCAAATACTTCTTGTGCTCCGTCGCCGTCTAAATCCACACCGGCAATAACATTACCGAAACCGGCATTTTCAATAGCCGGGACAGGAATTTCACCGGCTCTTTCAAAAATTGCCTGTTGAGCAATTAGTGATCCGGTGAATAAAGTCATTACCGCAAGGATCACAGTAATTTTGATTAACTTCATTGTACCTCCTATATATTATGAGAAATTGAGTTAGTTAATTATTTCATCAATATCATTTTCTTTGTCGCGCTAAAGTTATCGCTACTTAATTTATAAAGATATGTTCCTGAAGCTAAATTCGATGCATCGAAAGTAATTTTATAAGTACCGGAATTAAATTCAGTATTCTTTATTAATTCCGTTACCAATTCTCCGGTAATGTTATAAATTGCTAATGAAATAGTGGAAGTTGCCGGAACAGAAAATTCAATAGTTGTACTTGGATTAAACGGGTTAGGATAATTTTGCGAAAGCTCGAATTTATCCGGAATTTGATTGTCTAATTTTTCAACCGATGTAATTGTAAGATCAACAACGGGCAGTGTACTGGTATAAATCCATTTGTCAACCGTCCATGCGTAGTAAGATTGAGAATAAACATTTTTACTATCGTCAAA
>CAZKKI010000082.1:0-177641 GCA_964553325.1 uncultured Melioribacteraceae bacterium
GTTTAAACTTTGTTCAAAATATTTCTTTGCAGCAAAACTGGGGAATAAAATCATATCGGCAATTTCAATGTTTGTCTTTTCATAATTCATTAACTCGGAATTTATTTTTTCTTGGAGAAATTTACTATGTGCCATATTTGCATATTCATCGCTCAAAGGTCCTTTGCTGTGAACCGTTAATATTTTTTTTCCTTTGAAATTTCCGTTATTCAATAAAGCCAAGGAAACGGAATCATGACTATGGATAATATCATATTCGGATATTCTTTTCGAAAAAGCGGTATAATATTTTCTTTTTTTATAAAAATGATACGGCAAATAAAAATCGCTACCGAAAATTTTTCTGTAAATGTATGAACGCCCGGCAAAATAAGAAGCTGCTTTCTTTTTGGGACTCATATTTCTTTTAGAGCTATCTATGTTTTCTTTTGTTAAATCTTCGGCAAATAAATCACTGGAAAGGAAATCAAATTTGTAATTTTTTTTATCTGAATTCTTAATTAGTTTATAAATTATATTGTTTGGCCCGCCGGATGATTGAGTTGGATATCCGCCGGTATAAATTGAAAATAATATTTTTTTAGAATTCATTTAATACTCTCCCAACAACCTCATCCATATTATAATATCTATATTCGGCAAGTCTGCCTAAAAAAATTACGCTTGTCAGCTTTTCGGCTTTCTTTCTATACAAATGATATCTTTGCTTGTTTTCTTCCGTCGGAATCGGATAATACGGGTCACCGTTTTTTTGAGGATATTCTATGCTGAGGGTTGTTGTTTTATTTGCCTGTCCCGTTAAATATTTATATTCCGTAATCCTTGTAAATTCCGGTTTTTCCTCCACATAATTAATTACCGCGACTTCCTGATATTTTTCCTTATCATAATTTTTCCATTCAAATCTTATTGAACGGTACGGAAGTTTTCCGAATTCGTAATCGAAAAAATAATCTATCGGACCCGTAAATATCATTTTATCGAATTTCACATTGTTGATTATTTCTTTGTAATCTGTGTTTAATATAATTTCAATGTTTTTATGTTTCAACATTCTCTCAAACATTTTTGTATATCCGTCTTTCGGCATAAATTGATATTTATCCGTAAAATATCTGTCGTCATTATTAGTTCTAACCGGAATTCGTCCGCAAACGGACGGCGCGAGTTTAACGGGATCAAGCTCCCATTGCTTTTTAGTATAGTGTTTGAAAAATTTTTCGTACAAGTCGTAACCAATTTGATTAACAATTATATCCTCCGAATTTCTAATCGGATATTTTTTAACTCGTACACTTTTATAAAATTCCGCTACTTCACTATCCGTAGTAAATTTTTCCCCGTATAACTTGTTGATTGTCGTTCTGTTAATCGGCACGGGATAAAGTTTGCCGTTCAACATAGCCAAAACCCTGTGTTCGTAAAATCTCCATTCGGTAAATTTGGAAAGATAATCAAAAACCTTTTTGCTGTTAGTGTGAAATATATGCGGACCGTACCGGTGCACTAAAATCCCGTTTTCGTCAAATTCGTCGTATGCGTTGCCCCCGATGTGGTTCCGTTTTTCCACAATCAATACTTTTTTATCGTGCTCCGAAGCCAGCCGTTCGGCTGCTACCGCTCCGGCAAATCCCGCTCCGACTATTAAAAAATCGTATATCAATCTATCGCACCTCAAAATATTTTCACTCGATAAAATTTAGTTAATTAATCAAATTCGGCTGCTAAAATCCCATCGAGCGAATAATTATTAAATTTCAAATTAAACCAAATTTCAAACACCGGATCCAAAAAAATGAATTTATCGCCTTCTTTATCAATAATTTCTTTCTTAATTAATATCTCTTTGTTTTTGCTTACATTGTGCGGTGTACCCAAATTATATTTTTGCATAACCATTACGGAAGTAAGCTGTATTTCGTTTTGGATAATAGCTTTCAAAAGATTTATTTGAGTATGACTCAATCCTTCTATTATCTTTTCATATAACGGCGTGTTAGCAGAAACAACTTCTTGCAACGCTTTTTTAACTATTCCTTTGGTTGCTTTTTTTTCGGTTAAATTCCAAGTGTAGTGTGCCAATTGTTGAACATACCACGAATTATCCTTCATAATTCGAGGAATTAATTCGGCAATTTTTACGTCAATCACTTTATCACTTTTTTCGAATCCTTTTCTTATAAAATTTATCCATTCTTTTCTCTTTATCTTCTTAAGAAACATTAAATCGCCGAATCGATAAAAAGGATTGGACGGATTGTCGAAAATAACGGTCATCATATTGCGTTTACTGCCGTACAAACAATATGTAACATTTTTTTGTCTTTGCCATACGGCTCTCATATTTTGTTCGAGTTGTCTATAGTTTTTGAAAGTCGAAAGAATTTGAAATTCATCCAAGCCGATTACAAACTTTATTTTTCTTTTTTTTGCGATGGTTTCGGGTAAGTTCAATATTTCATTTTTATTTTTCCGAAGTTCGTTCCAATCGAAGCTAACGGTAAAATCCGAATAAGGATCGATACCGAAACTGATTTTAGGAATTATCCGCTTAAAAAATTCTTTCCCGCTTCTTACCCAATCCTGCCACACCGACGAAGATGCTTTGATAATTTCATTTGCAAACAATTCCAAAAATTCTTCCTCGCAGCTTACGGTAAACAAATCAATTATTATTGTTTTAATATTTTTATGTTTCTTTGGAATTTCCTTAAATACTTTTTCAACCAACGATGATTTGCCCCATCGCCTCGGCGAGATTATTACCGTATTAACGCCGTTCACCATGTTTGAAAAAAGTTTTTCTTTTTCTTCTTTTCTATTAGTAAACGCTCTGCCGCTTACAATATTTCCGTATATAAAAGGCGAGATCATTATCAACTCTTTTTAATTATACCGATTAGTATTATACCATAAGGTATAATTTATTATACTTATTTGCAACTCGAAATTTCCGTAACCGGGATAATGCTAACGGAAAATTCCTTCTGTAACATCTATACGATTTGTTACGCATATAACTCCGGTTTCACACCAATAATTCTTTTTTCTTTACAAAGACATACATACTTGCGGTAACAATTATTTCGGTTATTACAACGGCTATTGCGGTACCAATTTCAAAATACATCGGGACTAAAATAAAAGATAAAACCAAATTTACAATACCTGCAAAAAATAATATTCGGAAGAATTCCTTTTTATAGCCCAAATTCAACATAATTTGTATTCCGTAAACGTTGCTTAATAGTATTATCAAAGGTAAGAACACAATAATACGGAATACTCCAATCGACGGAAGATATTTTTCTCCCAAAATTACTATAACAATTTCGCCGGCTAGTAGGAATAAAACAAATGTAATTATAATTGCGAAGCTTAAGCTGAATTTCAAATATCGATTAACAAAACGGATTGCCATTTCTTTTGATTCGTTGAATAATTTGGAAAGATGCGGGAAAATAGCTTGCGAGGCATTCTGAAAAATTCCTTGTACGGCAGCTCTTATTTTATCGGCTGCGGCAAAATAGCCCACGGTTTCGTTACCGGCAAACAATCCGAGAATAAATATGTTCGTTGATGTATAAAGCGTAATCGAAGCCGTCGAAATAAAAACATACCATCCTTCAGCCAATAGTCTTTTAATTTCGGTAAGCTGCGGAAAGTAAAGTTTAACACCGAACTTTGTCAGAATAGTTAAAATACCTATTAACCCGCTAACCACAACCGAAGTTCCGTTTAATATTACGAGAAGCAAAACATCGGCAGGAGATTTTATAAGTAAAAAAACCGAAATAACCCATATTGCCTTTACGCTAATCGAAATTAGCGTAATATACTTCATTCGTTCCATACCTTGAAAAAACCAGGTGGGAAAAACTACGGAACCCAAAACCGTTAAAAAAGTAAAAAAGTAAATCGGAGCATCGGCGGCAAATTTAGGAACGAGCAAGACAAGAAATACAAAAACCGACAAACCAAGTAAAAACAAAGTGCTTTTAACAATTAACACTCCGGAAAATATTTCATTTATTTTATTCGAATCATTCCTATTAATCGAAATTTCGCGGGTCGCCGAAAGATTGAACCCGTAATCCACAAACACCGTGAAGTAACTGACAAACGCCGCTGCAAAGTTTACCAAACCGAATTTTTCCGGTCCCAATACCCTTACCAAATAAGGAAAAGTTATAAGCGGGAAAATGTAATTAGCTACTTGAAGAAGTGATAAGGAAGAAAAATTTCCGATTATTATTTTATTTTCATAAAATATTTTTTTTAGATTAAACAAAATGTGTTACCTCTTAACGAGCCATTCTTCCGGATTTTGATAATTCCGTTCGTTCCAAATCTCAAAGTGCAATATGTTTCCTTCCAAATTTTCATTTACTTTACCAATTATGTCACCGGCTTGTAACTGATCGCCTTCTTCCACAATTATATCGGTCAGATGCCCGTAAACCGTACGGAATTCATCTTTATGGGTAAGGATTACAACACTACCGTAACCGGGTATCCATTCTATTGCCGAAACAATTCCTTCGGCCACCGCATGCACAACGGCGTCTTTCGGGGTTTCAATGTCAACGCCGTAATTCAGTGTTACGGTTTTTGTCTTTTCATTTTCGTTTTCACCGAAACCGCGTACAATTTTCCCTTTACGTACGGGCCAGCTTAATCTTCCATTTAAATCGGCAAAATTTTCAAACCCTGTATAATCGTACATCTCTTCCGCCGGTATTTCTTCGCCTTTTAATCTACGTTCATACAATTTTCTTTTACGAAGTCGTTCCTTTTCAACCAAATCAGCTATAAGCGTTTTTATTTTAATTTCCGATCTGCGCTTTTTAACTATTTCGTCTTCTAAAAATTTTTTATCTTTTTTCAATTCGGCTATTAACTCCGATTTTTCTTTCTTCCGCAATTCCAGCCGATTTTTATCGCTTATTTTTTCGGCAAGTAATTTTTCTTTTTCTTTTTTCTCTTTCTCGGTAAACGCTTTAATCTTCTTTAATTCTTCCGTCAGATTTTTTAATTCCTCCAGAATCTTTCCGTTTTTTTCCGTAACGCTTTCCAAATATTTATATCTTAAAATCGCTTGGTTAAGGGAAGCGGCGTTGGATAGCATTTTGAGAGTCGAGTTTTCTCCTTGTTTATATAACCAAACAATGTAACGGGAATAATCGGTTCTCAGTTTTTTTATTTTGTCTTCCGATTTTTTTATTTCTTGCTCGAGTTTCTTAATTTTAGCGGATTTCGCTTTAACTTGCACATCAAGATTTTTGATTAATTTATTCAGTAGAAGAATCTGGCGGTCTATTTGTTTGAGTGTAGAAAGGGATTTTTTTTGCTCGGCATCCTTTTTCTCCATTTCCCTTTCAAGTTTTTCTATCTGATGCCTGATGGATTTCAACTCATCTTTCTTTTCGGATATTTTTTCTTTGTATTGAGCGAGTACCGGCACGCTCAGAACTATAATTAAAACTAAAATATTTGAAATCGTTCTTACCATTCCGTTATTTTAACATCTTCCGGAATCGGGAAGGTCATTTTGCCTATTTTTTTATTTACTTCTATCCGCCTGTAATTGATATCGACACTTTGATTTCTGCCAAGATTTACAAAATGAGTCGTTCGAGGAATCGGTACGTTTCTCAGATATGTTTTAAAATCGGAATATTCGCTTTCGAAAATCCCGTTGCCGTTTAAGTCGGTTAATTTATAGCCGGTAATAGCCAAAGTATTCACAAGAACATTGTACACACTTTTTTTGTTTTGAAGGGAATCGACAAATGTTAACGTATAAAACTCTTCATTTACGGAATACTCGTCCGGAATTTTTCTCAATTTGTCGGTTAAGTTAACGGCACCGGTAAAAGCATCTATTAAATCATCGAATGAAATGTTTACGTGGAAAAGTTTTTGAATTATTTCATCCCGCACCGCTCCTTTAAAAGCTTTGCCTTTCAAAACATCGTAAAAAACATAATCGCTGTTCGTTACCAGCATGTAAGCCAAATCGATTCCGAACGGTCCGTAAATTGCAAATTGCAACGAATCGGGTTTTTTCAACTTGACTTCGAAGCTTGCTTTTGCGTTTAGCTTCGGACTTTCGACGCTGAAAACTCCGGTTCCTCTAAAAGTTTTAACTTTCCGTCTTTTGGCTTCCAGTTTTTTAATTAACCTGTCCGCCGGTAAAATTTCTTCTTCGTAAATTTCCTTCGAAGGAACGCAGCTTTCAATAAGCACAATTGAAATTATTAAAACAAAAATTATTCCGCTGAATTTTTTCATTAAATTTTGTTGCCTTCAATTTTGTTTTTGATTTCGGTTTTGGTCGAATCCAAATCGTATGCGGCTTTCCACATTTCCAATGCTTTTTCCTTGTTGTTCATTTTTTCGTAAATGTCTCCCAAGTGATCCAACAATGTCGCATTGTTCTCATCCAATTCCAAAGCCTTTTTCACGTACATTTCCGCTTTTTCGTAATCACCAAGTTTAAAGTAGACCCAACCTATCGTATCGAGATAGGAAGAATTATAAGGTTCTTTACTTACCGCGCTTTTTGCCAATCTTAGAGCTTCGTCCAATTTAATTCCCCTTTCGGCAAGCGAGTAAGCGTAATTGTTTTGAATTAAAGTATTCGAGGAATCTATTTCCAAAGCTTTTTGGTAAACACTGTCGCATTCGGCATATTTTTTTTGCGAATCGTAAATTAGTCCCAAAGTACCAAGCGCTTGTACGTTTTCCGGATCGACGGATAAGACTTTTTGTAAATGTTCTATTGCTTTATCTTGCCGTTTTAACTGATTGTAAGTAAAAGCTATTGCCATGTTAGCATTCAAGTCGTCGGATTGCAACTTAATCGCCCGCTCCAAGTACGGAAGTGCTTGTTTGTGCTTGCCGGTTTGAGCCAGTGACAAACCGAGTATTAAATTAATTCCGAAATGATGTGGAAAATTTTTTGCGACTTTTTGCAGTTCCTCCGCGGCTTCTTTATACTTCCCTTGGTCGAATAACAAGCCGCCAAGTCTTACCCAAACTTCCGCATTCCATTGAGCCAACCGGGAAGCCTCCCGAAAATATTTTACCGCCGATGAATCGTTATTTTGTTGTATGGCAATTTCTCCAAGATAAGCTTTTATTTGCCAATCGGAACTATCTTGATCTATAACTTGCAGCAATTCTTTTGCAACCGGTATTACCGCCGTGTCTTTCATTGCTTGCGCAATAAATAGTCCGCCGATTCTTACTTTCGAAGCAAAAGGCATTTCCGGTTCAGCAATTAACTTTCTGTACTCAGCGGCCGCTTCTTTCCACCGACCGGAATAAACCAAAGCATTTGCTTTCAATTCGATTAATCTCAAATCATCCGGGAAAAGCCTTAGCGCATCGTCCAGCATCGCAAAAGATTTTTCAAAATCACCATGTTTGTTGTATGCATCGATTAATATTTTTTGGAGATTCAGATCAGACGGATTAAGCTTCAAAAGCTCTTCGACCGTTTTTATTGTTTCGTCGATTTTTCCGAGTCTTTCATTCAATTCCGCTATTTTTAACAGTACATTCCACTCCGGACCAGTAATTTTCAATAGGTTTTTGTAAACTTCCAACGCTTTAAGCGGTTTATTTACTTGATATAACCTTCCCAAATTATAATGCGCTTGAATGTCGGTAGAATCCAATTGAATAATGTGTTCGTAAATTTTTTCGGCTTCATCGAAATTTCGGCTGAACGAATAAATATCGGCGAGGAGAAAATAATAGTCTTTGTTCAGTGAATCCAATTCAACGGCTTTTTCAGCATGTTTTTTAGCAAGTGCCAGTTTATTCAATCGGAAATAATTTTTACCGAGTGCAAAATGCACTCCGGCGGAAGAATCGTACGCAAGTGCTTCTTGAAAATCCAAAATCGCCTCGGCGTAATTTCCTTTCATTTCGTTCATAGTGCCGTCAACGAAATGAGATAACGCTAATTTCTCGGCGGTTTTCTTTTTGCTATTTTCCAACCTTTCTTGGGTTGAACCTTCTTTACCTACTTTTGCCGAACATCCGGCAAGTAATACTATAAGAGCGATGTTTAATATATTTTTTAACATAATTTATAAATATAAGTCCAATTTTTAATAAATGCACACGTTGTTTACGAGTTGTTAATTCAACATTCGAGAATAACAATGGTTCCGAAAGAGATGATTATTTCCGGAGCACTAATAATTCGGTTCATCTTCGATGGTTGTAAGTAAATTCAAGTAACTCTCGTAACGTTCCACCGAGATTTCACCTTTTTCCACGGCTTCAACCACAGCGCAACCGGGTTCGTGAAAATGCGTACACGAATTAAATTTACATTTGTGAATAAAGGGAATAAATTCAAGAAAATAATGTCCTAAATCTTGTTTGGAAATCCCGAAAGGTTCAATTTCACGTATTCCCGGCGTATCGATAATAAAAGTTTCCTCGTCAACTTTTTTCATTACGCTTGTAACGGTTGTATGTCTTCCTTTTTGCGAAGCACGGCTTATTTCACCCACTCGGAAATTTAATCCGGGATAAAGAGCGTTTAGTAAAGACGATTTTCCAACTCCGGATTGCCCCCAAAAAACATTAACCTTACGTTGTAAAAATTCTTTTAATTTTTCAATTCCCTTCATTTCCGCAGCGCTTGTAAGTAAAACTTTGTATCCGATATTCTCATATAAATTTTTCCAAAAATTTAAGTCGGTTTTTTGCGAGTTTAAATCGATTTTATTAATTACAATTACGGTTTCGATTTCCGCGCTTTCCGCCGCAACAAGAATTCTATCTATTAAGCGATTATTAAATTTCGGTTTATCGACGCTTGAGATGAGAAAAAGCGTGTCGATATTCGCAGCGATAATTTGTTCGTACCGTTCGCCTTTGTGCATTAAGCCTTTTATTTTCGGAGCTTTGCGGGATAAATAATTTCTTCGTTTCGTGATTTCGTTAATAACCCCGGAACCGTCCGGCAAAATTTCAAATTCCACGAAATCGCCAACAACCGCAAAATCGTAAGTGTATAGTTTATCTTTTTTAATTTCGAGCTGCTTTTTGAATTTACCTCTTAGAACACAACGGATTTCTTTCCCGTTATCGTCCGAAACATAGTAGTTTTTGCTTTCTACGCGTACTATTCGACCTTTTATTTGGAACCTCCTTTACAAATTTTTTTGAATGTAAAGTTAGCGATTAAATATTTTTAGAAAAACAAAAAATTAAACCGAAGAAATTCGCAACATAAAAAAAGAGAAATGGCTACCGAAAAATCAGTGCCATTTCTCTTCATCGTGGGTTAGGGTAAGCGGGAATTCTAATATCTTAAAACAAATGAAACAACAAAACTGTTCCGATTAATTTCTTGAAAAGTTCTCGATTCGTTTACACCGTAGTTATCGTTGTATGTTTGCCACCAGCCGTGAGCGTATGCCAAATCTATAGAAAAATCGCTTCGCGGCGCAATTCCAACACCCATTGTGAAAAATTGTTTATCAAACTCGGTAGGATCGTTTTTATAAGGCGATTGTATCAATCTGTAACCACCGCGCAAACTAAGATTAAACACGGGTAAAGTATATTCAATGCCAAAACCGTAGTTAAGTGTGGAACGGAAAAGTTCTTGTATATCTCTATTATTTTGAGCGATAACATCAACAGGCAAACCGTCGGTAAATTCCATTTGTGTATAATCGATGAATTTAAAATCCGCAGCAACAACAATTTGATTTAAATCCAATGCCGCACCGCCGGAAAACTCATACGGAGTTTTTATTTTATATTCCGTTCTGTTATCAATCACCGGATCAAGATAATAAACTTGTCCCGACCCGAACTGACTCTCGCCGTCGACAAAATATCTTTCTTCGACGGTGTAGTAACTCGGGAATTTAATAGCGGCGCCCACACGCATAATCGGATTTAATTTATACAAAACACCAAGCTTCAAATTCCAACCGCTTAAATCCCAATCCAGAATATCGTTAATGTAAAAAGATTGAAAATCGCGTGTTGTGCTGTCACCCGGATCCGTAAGCCCAACATAATTATTTTTCACATCATCTTCCGTATATTCCCGCGAGCGGTTGTAGGTTCCGCCGAGTATATCGAGCGAAGCTCCGACAAAAACACCTTTTGCCATTTCCACCGAGCCGGCAAGTGAAAACGTATTTAAGTCGCCTTTTTCTGTAACTTCTCCGGATTGCAGTAATCCGCCATTTATAATTGTAGTATCTCCAAGATATTTTTCGGCGTTGTTGTACAGCGGATAACTAACCCCGAGCAAATAGGGAATATCATCGTTTGAAGACGTTAAATTATTTATCATCGAACTGTTTCTATTAAACCCGGAGAATGAAAAAGTGTTTGAAAAATCTTTCGTTTTGGTGTAAGCTAATGAAAACACCAAACTTCCGCGAATTGTGGCAACCGGGAAGGTAATTCCGAATTGGCTTAATTGAGTATTACTTTTTTCATCTTCCGCATCATTTCCGAAAAAGACGGCATTGTTTTTAATCAGATTGTAATTAAGTCCGCCGAAAAGAGCTTTTTTCTTAACCAGCCCCAAACCGGCAGGATTGTAAAACGCTCCGCCGTAATCGTTACTAAGAGCCGTATAGCTTCCGCCGAGAGCCAACGCACGCGGTGTTAACGTTAAACCGGGTTCCGAAAGTCGGAGCGCATCGTTAAAGTTTTGCGCATTCACCAAATCGTATATCAAAAATCCTAACAATATTGCAATATTGATGATGTGTTTTAATAATTTCATTTTTTATCCCCTGGTTTTTCTTTCATGTCTATCACTACTGCGTTCCCCGTGCTTTGCAGTCGGGTTGCTGTTCGCATTTCTGCCGAATGAGTTTCTTAAGCTCGAACCCGAATTTGCTTTTTCCTCCCCCGTTTCATGTGAATTTCTGACTTTAATAATCTCACCGGCACCGACATTGTCATCCGAATCGACAGGCAAAATTTCATACTCGTCCTCATATTCGATTATAACGATAACATTGTCCGCTTCAAACTCTTCTTCGTCATAATACGCTGCAATAAATCTAATACCGGCTTGGCAACCCGAAACAGATAACATAAAAACTATAAAGCCCGAGAAAATTAGTTTTGAGCGTAAATTCATTTATCTTCTCCTACTTCTTCCGCTGCTTCTGGTACCCGAGCTACTTCTCGACGAACTCCTCGGTGCGGAGTAACTTCTCGATGAAGACCGACTCGGTGTAGAATAACTCCTCGACGATGATTTGCTTCTCGGAACCGAATAGCTCTTAGAACTTCTACTCGATCTGCTTTTCGGTTTATAAGATTTTGATTTCAATCTTGTTTTGGGAGAAGAATAGCTTTTCGATTTTGTAGATTTCTTACTCGGTTTATACCTTCTGGAAGGCGACCGGAAAGATTTGTTATCTACTTTGTATCTCGTTTTCTTTTTATAAACCCTTTTCGACTTGTCGCTTTTTCTTTTATAGGATTTTTTAGTTTCACGATTGTTGTTTTTGTATTTGTAAATTTTGGTCGATTTACTTCGCCTCGAATTTTTATTCCGGTCGCGTTTTATTTCCGTTTTGTTAGATTTTCTGACTTCTTGCTTCTTCGAATACGCTCTACCCGAATTCCGTAAAGTTTTTCCGCTTCTTCGCACTTCTTTTCTTTCGGTGGAACGAAGAGCTTTCTCTTTACTTAAGTTTCTTTGCTTGGTTGTTGAGGATGATCTTGTATACGCCGAGCTTTTACTTGCCCTATCGAGCGACATTGTACCATGGCGAATTCTGTCTCTTGTATAACCTCTGCCCCCGGTATTTCTCAAGCTCGTAAAGTAATTCGTTCTGTATTTGGTTTTTCCGTACTGATAATAAACATACGGTTTCCAGTACGGGTTATATATTCCAGCCCACGGATAGTAAAAATTATAACTTATGTAGGTCGGGTAATACGGATTCCAATACCATGAATAATATGGATCGTAAACGTACCAGTCCCAATACCAAGGATCGTAAACTCCAATTGAAAAATAAGTACCTATTCTGGGATAATAACCGAAGTAAAATCTTCTGTGGCTCGGGTAAAAATCATAGTCGTAATATTCATCGATGTAAATATCGTAATCGCGAACGTTTTGCTCTTGTTCTTCTTCATCTTCGTATGCATATTCCGTTGTATCGCGATACGCATATTCCTCATATTCTTCAGCCGACGTATCGGGTTGTTCGGTTCTAATTCTTTCAACTCTTTCTTTATATTCTACATAATCGTCATCGGTTGCCAATTGCGTGTAGCAACCGGAAAGCGATACGCTCAAAATCAAGCCGACTATTAAACTTTTCCATTTCATTTTTAAACCTCCGGTGTTTTCCGATTCCTTGTATGCAAATTATATGCCCAATCAAAACCGGCGAATTTTATCATCTTTCGCTTATAGATTTCAATTTTTTGTATAGTTATGAATATGATTTGTTCACAATAATATACAGTCAAAAAAACGGCGGGTTCCAGCACAAAACAAATAAATTTGGTTGTTGAGGTGGGAAAATGTTATTAAAATATTCCCTTTACATATTCAACGAAAATAGCACGATCGACGGCTTTGAATTCCTTCAGTTTTTTATTCCCTAGAATATTTCGCAAATCCATGCCTATTGTGAAACCACTGCCAACCGACCAACGAACGCCCAAATTAAGGTATCCGTTTCCTTCTCCGAAAGCCGCACCGCTGTTATCGTTGGCGGCAAAATCGTATTCGGCAATAACCGAAATTTGGGGTCCGAGTGTTTTTTCCACTCCAATTGCAAAATTCAAATCTTTATCGCCGTCTTCCCTTTCAAGAGAATAATTCAAAATTGCGTGAAGACTTAAATATCCGAAAATCTCGAAATTTTTCGCCGCTGCAATGTAGAAACCGGGTGATTTGATTTCGTAGCGCTTCAACTCGTCGAAGTACAAACCTTTTCCTTGGGAATCGAAACCGAGAGTTATCGACGGAACGGTTAGTTGTTCGTTAATCATTTTGAATTTCACATTAATGCCCGGCAATTTATACCATTTCGGATCGCCCGTTCCAATTAAATTCGCCGCACCGTATGAAATTCCGAAACTGAAATTTTCGAAAACCCCAACCTCGATTTTTGAAATTACAACTCCCATCGGTAACATATCGAGCGAAACACCCACAAATCCTTTATCCAAAACACCGGCGGTAGGTTTATCGATTAGAGTCCTGTACTCGTATTTTGCGTTCGAGCCGGCAGTGCCTTGCCCGAACAGTAATTGGGTAAATATTAAACTCAACAACGCTATTTTATTTAAGGTTTTCATGATGTTTCTATTTTTTTCTTTATTAATGTTCCGTCTTTCGTATCCTGAAGTACGTAACCGAGTTTGTTTAATTCGTCCCTAATCATATCGGCTATCGCATAATTTTTGGATTTCTTTGCTTCAAGTCGAATTTTAATAAAAAGATTCAAAAGTTCGTCAATCTTTTCAGATGAAACATCCTGCGACTTATCGGTTTTTTTCACGATTCCCAAAACACCTTCGGCCGTTTTATCCATAAATTCCAAAACATCTTCAAAAAATTTCTTATTGTAATCGCTTCTTTCTGAAATCAATTTGTTTACTGCCTTAATAAAATCGTAAATAACTGCAATGGCTTTCGGGGTGTTAAAATCGTCATCCATAGCAGCTTCGAAATCGGAATAATATTTTTTAATATCGAACTCGGGATAACCTAACGTTCCCGATGTTTTACCGCTTAAATCCAGAATAGTTTGATAGAAGTTCGTAATTTTTTCCAATCCTTTGTCGATTGAGTTGAGCAATTCTTCACTGAAGTTAAGCGGACTTGCATAATGCGTTTGGCTGAACAAAAGTCTAACAGTTTCCGCTGAATATTTTTTCAAAATATCGCGAGCGGTGAAAAAGTTACCTAGCGATTTCGACATTTTCTCGTCGCGTATATTCAAAAATCCGAAATGAATCCAATATTTAACAAACGGTTTCCCGGTTGCACCTTCGCTTTGGGCGATTTCATTTTCGTGATGAGGAAAAATCAAATCGTGCCCGCCGGCATGAATATCGAAACTTTCGCCGAGGTGTTTCATGCTCATTGCGGAGCATTCGATATGCCAACCGGGTCTTCCTTCGCCCCACGGACTTTTCCAATGCGGTTCATCTGGTTTTGCGCTCTTCCACAGTGCAAAATCGAGCGGATTATGTTTTTTCTCGTTAATCTCAACGCGGGCTCCGGATTCAAGTTCGTCTATCTTTTTTCCACTTAACTTACCGTACTCGTCGAATTTCAGAACATCGTAAAAAACATCGCCGTTTGTTCTGTATGCAATGCCTTTGTTTTCCAATTTTTTTATCAAATCGATAATTTCGGTAATATGTTCCGTTGCTTTCGGATAAACATCAGCACGTTTTACTTTAAGTTTTCCTATATCCTCAAAAAAAGCCTCCGAAAACCTTTCGGCAATCTCTTTTGCATCAACTCCTTCTTCATTTGCCTTTTTTATTATTTTATCATCAACATCGGTCAGGTTCATTACGAATTTTACTTTGTAACCTTTGTACCGCAAGTAACGTTGAATGATATCGGCCATTACAAACGAACGGGCATTTCCGATGTGAAAGTAATCGTAAACCGTTGGACCGCATACGTAAATTCCTACGTTCGGGGGGTTAATCGGTACGAATTCTTCTTTCTTTTTAGTAAGCGTGTTATAAATTTTCATAAATATTCCGTAAATAAATCATCGAAAAATACGAAGAGGCAAAGGGATTAGCAAACTTATTAAACCGCCTTGTTTTCATGTCAATAAATACGGAAGAAAAATTGTACGGGGGACATAGTGCGAAAAAGGTTTTGAAAAACGAATACGAATTAACTTTACCCGAAACTTTTACCCCGAAATTTATCGGGAAAACAGTTAACTTTGTTTATTGAACATTTGGAAATAATGCATGCACGGTTCCGCGTTATCGAAAAATATTAAACTTACTTTGCTTATTATCGCGTTAATTATTTCCGCGGGAACGGTAATTTACACCCAAAGTTTGGTTCGCGACCTCGAAAAACGGGAAAAACAAGTTGTCGAATTATTTGCAAAAGGTTTGGAATTTATTGCTCAAGCTTCACCGGAGAAAAGTCAAGATTTCACATTCATATTCGAAAACATAGTAAAGCGGATTGATTTCCCGTTGATTCTAACCGATTCGCTCGGGCAAATCAATTACCATAAAGGCGGGATAGGAATTAAAAATATTCGAATAGATTCCACTCTTTCCCCGAAAGAAATTCAAACATATCTAAACAATAAAATCAAAGAGCTCGGTGAACTTCACGAACCGATTCTTGTAATTGTAAATAATAAAACTTTAAACAAAATCTATTACGGAAATTCCGATTTAATAAACAGATTAAAATATTATCCGTACCTTCAAATTTTGTTTGCCCTTCTTTTCATTTTAATTGCATACGTTAGCTTCAGTTATTTGAAAAGAACGGAACAATCGAACATTTGGGTAGGAATGGCAAAGGAAACCGCACATCAATTGGGCACGCCAATTTCCAGTTTGATGGGTTGGGTGGAAATTTTAAGACTTCACTATAAAGATCCCGATAAAGTTTTGGATGTGGCGGACGAAATGGAAAACGACTTGGAAAGATTAAATAAAATAACCAAACGCTTTTCTAAAATCGGTTCCAAACCGGAATTGAAAGAAACCAACGTACGGGAAATTATAGAAACCGCCGTAAAATATTACCAAAAACGCATTCCGCAAAAAGGTATGAATGTCGAATTAAATATCGAGGGAGACAACGAAGCCCGAGCGAGAATTAATCCGGAATTGTTTGAATGGGTAATAGAAAATTTGATCAAAAATGCTCTGGACGCAATCGGTACAAGAAACGGCAAAATAGATTTCCGGATTTCGCAAGACAATACGGTTGTCAGAATCGAAATAAAGGATAGCGGCAAAGGCATAGATGCGAAAAAGAAGAAAGAAGTATTCCGACCCGGCTACAGTACGAAAAAGAGGGGCTGGGGATTAGGTTTGAGTTTATCCAAACGCATAATCGAAAGTTATCATAAAGGAAAAATTTACGTAAAAAACTCAACCGTGGACGTCGGTACTACGTTCGAGATTATTTTGAAAAAGTAAAGTTCATTTCGTAAATCAAAAAATCCCGACAAATTTTAAAAAAGTTACTTATCTTTAAGTTCAATTTAATTCCGCCAAAAAACAGGAGAACAAATGAGCAAAAGACCTGCTTGGGACCAATATTTTCTGAAGGTCGCAATGTTAGTTTCCGAACGTGCAACTTGTCCGAGAATGCACGTAGGCTGTGTTTTGGTAAAAGACAAAAGAATTCTTGCTACAGGTTATAACGGCTCAATTCCGGGCGATGATCATTGTGAAGACGTTGGTTGCATGATAGAAGATAATCATTGTATTAGAACAATTCACGCCGAAATGAACGCTCTTTTGCAATGTGCAATTCACGGAGTAAGCACAAAAGGCGCAACGGCTTACGTAACCAATATGCCTTGCACAAATTGCGCCAAAGCTTTAATTGGAGCGGGAATAAAGGAGATTGTTGTTTTCTCCGATTATCATAATACTCAAGCCGATTATTTTCTTAACAAAGCCAACGTTAAAGTACGCAGACTTCCGATGCCCGAAAAAACAATTAATTACGATTTGGACAGTTACACTTCGGCGGTTAAAATAGAAACAGACGAACATTCACATTAAATTTTATGCTAAAAAGAGCATCGTTACAAAAATATTTTAAGCCGGAAAATTTTTTCAACCGGGAAATAAGCTGGCTCGAGTTTAACAAACGGGTTTTGGACGAAGCGCTTAATTCCAATTTGCCGTTGCTCGACAGAGTAAAGTTCATCTCAATCTTTTTTTCCAATCTGGATGAATTCTATATGATTCGCGTTGCCGGAATCAAAGAACAACTCCGCGCAAAAATCATTGAACCGAAAATTGACGGTTTAACACCTTACGAAGAACTCCGCTTAATCGAAAAAGAAGTAAAATCGATGATGGAGTTGGTTTACAACTTTTGGCATAAAACAATTATGCCGGAGTTGAGAGAAAACAACATTAAATTGGTTTCGATGAACGAACTCAACGAGGATGAACAAAATCATCTTACAAAATATTTCAAAAAGGAAATTTATCCTGTTCTCACTCCACTTGCTTTCGATCCCGGCAGACCTTTTCCGTACATTTCGAACTTAAGTTTGAGTTTTGCAATTCTTGTAAAAAAACCGAGTGGCGAAAAAAGCTTTGCGCGGGTTAAAATTCCAAGCATACTTCCCCGTTTGTTACGTATAGAAAAAATCATTAATCCGAATTACAACAAAGATAACGGTGAGTTCTGCGCAAAATTTGTATGGTTAGACGACTTAATAAAAAGCAATTTATCCCGTCTGTTCCCAGGAGTGGAAATTTTACAAGCACACCAGTTCAGAATTACGCGCGATACGGATTTGGAAATTCAAGAAGACGAAGCGGACGACTTGCTCGAAATTATCGAAGAAAATATAAAGCGAAGAAGATTCGGCTCCGTTGTACGTTTGGAAGTTGAAAAAGACATGCCGAAATTCATGATTAAAATATTAACCGAAAATTTGGGAATCAAATTAACCGACGTCCATGTTTTGGATGGACCGCTCGGTTTAAGCGATGTGATGAGTTTATACTCTTTACCGCTTCATCATTTGAAAGAAAAGCCGTTTCACCCGTTCAACCAAAATTTATTCAAAGAAGAAGAAGGTGTTTTTTCTCTAATTTCCAAAAACGATATTCTGCTCCATCATCCGTACGATTCATTTGCACCGATAATCGATTTCATAAAAGAAGCGTCGCAAGATCCGGATGTTCTTGCAATAAAACAAACTCTTTACCGCGTAGGACCGAATTCGCCGATAGTAAAATATTTAATTGAAGCGGCGGAACGGAAAAAACAAGTTGCCGTTTTGGTTGAACTGAAAGCCCGTTTCGACGAAGAAAACAATATCTTTTGGGCTCGGGAATTGGAAAAAGCCGGCGTTCACGTTGTTTACGGGTTAGTAGGATTAAAAACCCACGCAAAAATGACTTTGGTTGTACGGCGAGAATTTAACAAAGTTAAAAGATACGTTCATCTTAGCACCGGAAATTACAATGCTTCCACAGCCAAACTTTACACCGATATAGGATTGTTTACTGCAAATAAAAAAATCTGCGCCGATGTTTCCGAAATTTTTAATTATTTAACAGGATATTCGGAACAGAAGGAATTCCGGAAATTATTTGTATCGCCGATAAACACAAGACAAAAATTTATTTCCTTGATCGAAAGAGAAATAAAAAACCACCAAAAATACGGCAACGGAAAAATAATTTTCAAGTTTAACTCATTGGTCGATCCGGATATAATAGCCGCACTCTACGAAGCTTCGAACGCCGGTGTGAAAATCGATTTGGTAGTACGAGGCATATGCTGTTTGGTCCCGTTAAAACCCGGATTAAGCGAGAATATTACCGTAAAAAGTATCGTCGGCAGGTTTCTAGAACACAGCAGAATTTTCTATTTCCACAATAACGGCAAAGAAGAAGTTTATTTAAGCAGTGCCGATTTAATGCAAAGAAATTTGGATCGCAGAATTGAAGTAACGTTTCCCGTTGAAGACGAAAAAATAAAAGATGTGTTAATAAATTACATTTTGAAATATACGGTTAACGATAATTTGAAATCCAGAATTTTATTGCCGAACGGAAATTATGTAATGGATCATCCGGTATATATCGAGCCGAAAATTTCGGTTCAAGAATGGTTGATGAAACACAATTTACATTCCGAAGAAACAAAAATCATTCAAAAAACATACAAAGAATCATAACTCAAAACAACAACCACAATTGAGTGACCAGAAACGTTACGGTAAATCCCATCGCAATCGGCATCAATGCAGAAATGAGCGTCCATTTCCAACTTCCGGTTTCTTTATAAATTGTGTACAGCGTAGTTGAGCACGGATTATGCAACAAGCTGAAAAGCATTAAATTTATTCCGGTTAACACCGTCCATCCGCCGGCTTCCAAAATTTGACGCGTTAAATCAAGTGAATCGGCTTCGAACATAACTCCGGCGCCTCCGCCAACGCTATTCAATCCGAAATGCGTTACGGTTAACATTAAAATTGTGGGAATTACAATTTCGTTAGCTGGAATTGCAACTATGTAAGCCAATAAAATTATTCCGTTCAACCCGACAATCATTGCAAACGGATCGGTTAAATTTATGAAGTGATCGGCTAAACTAACGTTATTTATTTGGATATTGGCAATCGACCAAATCACCAAACCGGCGGGGAATGCAAAAACTACCGCTCTCCACAACACAATCAACGTTCTATCGATAAACGAAGTGTACAATGTTTGCAAAATTCGCGGCGGCCTGTACGGAGGAAGTTCCAAATTAAAAGTTGAAGCTTCACCTTTCAAAATTGTTTTCGATAAAAACCATGAAGTTACCAAACTGAAAGCAATTCCCAGAATTGCAATTCCTACAACGGCTCCTGCAGAAACCAACCCCGCCAAATGAGCCGGGACCAAACCACCGATAAAAATAGTAGCGATTAAAATTTGAGTTGGCCATCTACCGTTACACAACGAAAAATTATTGGTTATAATTGCAATTAATCTTTCACGCGGACTATCGATTATTCGGGTGGCAACAACGCCCGCTGCATTACATCCGAAACCCATGCTCATCGTTAGAGCTTGTTTACCGTGTGCTCCGACTTTTCTGAATAAACTATCCATATTAAATGCAACACGCGGCAAATACCCAAAATCTTCCAGCAGAGTAAACAGCGGAAAAAATATTGCCATGGGAGGAAGCATAACCGAAATTACCCAAGCCATTGCCAAATATCCGCCGTCTATTAGTAAACCCGTAATCCAATTCGGCATGTTCAAAGAAACAAAAGCGGATCTCAAGAAATTATAGAGATCTCCCACAAGCAAACCGGATAAAAGCTCAGACGGATAATTAGCGCCTTGCACCGTAATCCAGAAAACCAAAGCAAGAAGCAAAAACATTATGGGAAATCCGGTCCATTTATTGGTTACAATTTTATCGATTTTCCTATCGAGCGAAAACGCAAAATGTTCGTCTTTCTTTTTTACGGTTTTCTTAACTATTTCACCGGCTTCTTTGTACAAAGATTCCATTAGCGAATCGTGAAAATTACCGCCCACTTCCCATCTAAGCCGGTTCGCTATTGCAATTATTTCGTCCCTCTCCGTCATCAATCAACTCCGCTCCGAAAAGCTTCTTTGTTCATGCTTGTTGTTTCCGGTGAAAGTATCTTCCCGATTTCACCCGATTTAACCGCTTTAATTATTTCACGATCACCTTCAAGTAACCTTAAAGCAACCCATTCGGAATTCGGCAAATTCGGAAACACATTATTCAATTTATATTTCAGCACTTCAATAGCTTCTTGTAATTTTTTATCGCGTTTTTTAATTCTACGCGGTTTACATTTGTATTTTCCGGTTGCAACTTCATCAATATAACGCAAGAGTTCGGGGATGCCTTTTTTTTCCCTTGCAACGGTCGGAACAACAGGCACGCCAAGCTCTTTCGATAAAGTTCTTACATCAATTTCAATCCCGTTTCGTTCGGCTTCGTCCATCAAATTCAAACAAACCACAACCCTATCGGTAATTTCGAAAACTTGCAGAACAAGATTCAAATTACGCTCCAATCTTGTTGCATCCACAACAATTACTGTTACATCGGGTTGACCGAACAAAATAAAGTTACGCGCAACTTCTTCATCGGTGCTGATTGAAAGCAAAGAGTAAGTGCCGGGCAAATCAACTATTTTATATTTTCGTCCGTTAAATTCAAATCCTCCTTCCGCTCTTGTAACGGTTTTCCCGGGCCAGTTGCCGGTATGTTGGTGAAGTCCGGTTAACGCATTAAACACGGTACTTTTCCCCGTATTAGGATTTCCCGCAAGGGCGATCACATAATCGAAATCGCTCATATCAATGCCGAGCTTAATTAGATTGCCCGTATTGTGAACGGGACAATTTTCACATTCGGCTAAAACTTTACTCATTTTCCACCCGTACGATATTTCTAATGTAAATATGATCCGTTTGATTTTTCCTCAAAGCAATTACCGTATCTTTAACCCTGTAAGCGGTTAAATCTCCGAAAGGATTTTCAAGCTCTGCGGAAATTTCCGCGCCGGGTACAACACCCAAATCCATCAATCGCCTTCGTTGTTGTCCTCTCAACCCGTTCGATATTTTAATCACTTCGGCTTTTTCGCCCGGTTTCAGAGAGGAAAGAGTTTTAAAATCCTTACTGATTTCTTCGGGCTTGGAAATCCGCTTAACCGTAATGTTCGACGCAATAACCGGGGCCAGAATTTTTTCATCGCCGTCAGCTTCAAAAACCATGCGTGTTGGCGAATTTTCCAAAACACGTATTTGCATTCCGGGGTGCAAACCCAAAGCAACAATTTGAGCGTAAACGGTTTTAGGTTCGTCTTCGATGTGTGTGATTACGGCAAAATCGTTCTCGGATAAATTCGTTAAAACAATCCCTTCCCTTCCGGGTAAATCGCCGTCTTCGGAAGGAATCGGATCGCCGTGGGGATCGACAACCGGATTTCCGATTCTTGCGGCAAGTTCGTCGGCTTGTGCTGGTGTAAGTTCGTGTTCCATCACTTCGGCTTGAGCGTGCCAGTCGGTTTCGGGAACGCTTGTTTCGTCGGCAAGATATTTTTCCCAAATTCTATGAACTCTAATCACTCTCAGTGCATAAGACCTGCCGCTCTTAGTCAAATGCAGATTTCCATTTTCCGAAGTAATTAATCGCAACGATTCCAAACGTTCGACCAGCTCCGCCGCTTTATCGGAACTTATATCCAAATTTCCAGCAATACTTTGCAAAGTACAATTAACTTGGCGGTATTCGCAATCGTACAAATGTTTTAATGCGTCTTCAATCAATACCCGTTCGGTGCTCAATAGAGCTCGTTTCCATCTGTAATAGAGACCTTTTTCCGGAAAAAAGATTATGCCTACAAGCAAAATTCCAATGCCGAACAATATTAATGAAACCAAAGGATTCATGTTTAATTGCGCCTAATGTTTATCGATTTGATTACGAAAATGCTTTCGGTTACTTTTTCACTTAAATTGATTTGCCTGCCGTTCAATTCGATGACAAGTGAATTATCGAAATTCAACTTTTCCAACACTTTAACGGTTGCGTTCAACTTCACGCCTATTTTCATTAAATAATTCATCAGTTCATTGCTTGAATCGTCCACCTTTGCGATTTGGTATTTTTTACCGACTTCGGCTTCGGAAAGCTTTTTAGTTTCCGGAATAACGGGTAGTTTACCGTTTTTCCGCGGAATAGGTTCCCCGTGAGGATCGAAATCGGGATAATTTAGAAATTCATCGATTTTATCAATCAATTTTTCCGAAGAGATATGCTCAAGCTTTTCCGCTTCATCGTGAACTTCCGCCCAATTTAATTTAAGCACCTTCACCAGAAACAATTCCCATAACCTGTGCCGGCGTACAACATCGATTGCAATTTTCTCTCCTTTTTTCGTCAATTGCAAACCTTTATACTTTTCATATTTTATTAAACCCGACTCCGCCAATTTCTTCGCCATTTCGCTAGTTGCAGCATTCGATATTTCCAAACGCGAAGCAATCTCCGTCGTCGAGACCGGTTTTTTATCCGATTGATTACGAATAAAAATGGTTTTCAGATAATTTTCTTTTGAAATACTGGGCATAATTCCACCGTTTTTTTATTTACAAAGTTAAGCAAGCTTAACAACAATATCAAGGTTTGCTTGAATATTGGTTTTCGGGCGCCCGAATTTATACATTTCGCAAAAAGTTAACAATTACGGTTGGATAATATCCGTTGTAATCAAATCAGAATCTTGGTAAATTTGGGTTCAAAAATTTTTTAGAAAGGAAAATGTTATGAGTAATTTAAATGAAAGCGGAATTTTAAATTCGTTAAGAAGAGTCGAAGACCCGGATCTTCACAAAGATCTGGTTTCCTTAAATATGATAAAAAACTTGAAAATAGATGGAAACAACATCTCTTTCGATATTGAACTGACCACGCCCGCATGTCCTTTAAAAGACTTAATGAAAAATAACGCCATTAAAGCAATCAAAGAAGATTTTCCCGAAGTTGGGAACGTGGTTGTAAACATGACTTCAAACGTACGGGCACACGTGGACAACGTGAAAGATGCAATGTTGCCCGGCGTGAAAAACACAATTGCCGTTGCCAGCGGTAAAGGCGGCGTTGGTAAAAGTACTGTTGCCGTTAATCTTGCGGTGGCATTGGCTAAAGACGGCGCAAAGGTCGGTTTACTGGATGCGGATGTTTACGGTCCGAGCATCCCGCTAATGTTGGGTATCGATCAAAAACCGAAAATTTACCAGGATGCCGGTTCCTCGAAAATGCTTCCTCTCGAAAACTACGGAATCAAGTTAATGTCGATCGGATTTCTGGTTGACGAAGATGCACCGGTAATTTGGCGCGGACCAATGGCAAGCGGTGCGATAAAGCAATTTATGTCGGATGTTAATTGGGGCGAATTGGATTATCTTATTTATGATTTACCACCCGGAACGGGCGATATTCAACTTACTTTGGTTCAAACAATACCGCTTACCGGCGCGGTTATAGTTACAACTCCGCAAGAGGTTGCATTAATCGATGCGCGGAAAGGATTAAAAATGTTCGAACGTGTAAATGTTCCCGTGCTCGGTATTGTGGAAAATATGAGTTATTTCATTGCGCCGGATACGGGCAAAAAATACGATATATTCGGATTAGGCGGAGGCAAAAAACTTGCAGAAGAAAATAATGTTCCCTTCCTCGGTGAAATCCCGATAAACACAAAAATCCGGGAAGGCGGCGATACGGGCAAACCGATTGTATCGAGCATGCCCGATTCGGAATACGCAAATAAAATTATGGAAATTGCACGGAACCTTGCCGCTCAAGTCAGTATTTCCAACAGCGGACAACGTGAAAAGAAAATTGAAATTTTCTTGAATCCGCAAGGATAAACAGTGGAACTTAACAGGCAAAAAATAGAAGAAGCTCTTGAAACCGTTCGGCCGTTTCTAAAAGAAGACGGCGGAGACGTTGAATTAATTAAAATAAACGACGAAACAAAAATCGTTCAAGTTAAGCTTTTGGGCAATTGCCACAATTGTCCGCTTTCGCAAATGACATTAAGAGCGGGAATCGAACGGATTTTAATCGGTAAGGTTCCCGCAATCCGCAGAGTGGAAGCGGTTAACTAAGTTTTCCAAAAAGTTTAAGAGGAAAAAGATGAGAAAAAAAATTATTGCCGGTAATTGGAAAATGAACAAAAATTTATCCGAATCGATAAATTTGATTTCCGGAATCAAAAGCGGCTTTCCGCAAAACGCAAGCGCCGAAGTAATTGTTTGTCCGCCCTTTACTTCTTTGGAGACTGTTCACGCTTTAATAAAAGACACACCGATTCATCTGGGCGCACAAAATATGTATTTTGAAGACAGCGGTGCATTTACCGGCGAAATTTCAGCCGATATGTTGAAAAGCGTCGGATGCGAATTTGTTATTCTCGGACATTCCGAAAGAAGACACATATTCGGCGAAACGGATGAAACCGTAAACAAAAAAATTCAACAAGCCGTTAATAACGGATTAAACCCGATATTCTGCGTCGGCGAAACTTTAGACGAGCGGGAAAACGGCAAAGAATTTGAAGTAATCGAAAAGCAAATTACCGCGGGATTAGCCGGTGTTTCCGCAGAAAACTTCGAGAAAATCGTAATTGCTTACGAACCGGTTTGGGCAATCGGTACCGGTAAAACAGCTTCACCCGAGCAAGCACAAGAAATTCATAAATTTATTCGCGGACTTGTATCCAAACTTTATTCGCCTTCCCACGCCGATAATGTAAGAATTCTATACGGCGGCAGTGTAAAACCAAATAACGCGGCGGATTTACTTTCGCAATCGGATATCGACGGTGCGTTGGTCGGCGGAGCTTGTTTACAAGCGGAATCGTTTACTCAAATAATCGAAGCTGCGGACTAAACTACAATCTGTTAATAAAATTCTAAATTAAGGGAAGAGCCTATCGTTAAATTGATATGCCTTCCCTTTTTTAGTATATTTGGTGTTTATTATTTTAGAATAATTATCAATGCTTAAGAATACAAAATTTTGTCTTTTTTTAATATTATTTTCGGTATCCGTCAGTTTTGCTCAAATTAAGATTATTGAATTACCGTCTCCCGATTATAAGGAAACGGATTCGATTTTTTTCGACTTAACTTCCACAAGAAACATCATTCCCTTGAACGAAAATTGGCAACTTTTCCTTGCCGATGACCCAGAGAAAAAAATCGATGTTTCCCTTCCCTCCATTTTTACTAATGAGAATTCGGTTATATACGAAAAAGAATTCCATTTTACCGGCGAACAAATATTAAATTACAAATTCGAGTTTGTTTCGTTCGGAATAAATTATTCATCCGAAATTTTTATCAATAACGTTTCTTTGTACAAACACGCAGGCGGAGCGTATCCTTTCGGTTTTGAAATTCCCAAAGATATTTTGAATTACGACGTTCCCAATGTTATAAAAATCAAAGTTCACCACAAACTCGATTCCAAAAACACTATCCCATTAAAACCGCGATATCTGTTTCCCGATTCAAAAGGCGGAATTATCGGCGATATGTTTATTAAACTCGTTCCTCTAACGCGGATAGAAAACCTTAACTATTCCTTTGTTTCCTTGAGTAAAAAGAAAGCGAAGATTAGATTAACCGTCAATTTCGATTTGGTTGACGAATCTAAAAATCCGGAAAGCAAAAAAATCAATTATAAATGCTACTTGCAATTTTTTGAGCCGGCGAAAGAAACAATTTTATACTCAAAAGATTTTAACATAAAATTTAAAAATTCGAACAAAATAAGCAAAAAAGTTAACATCACACTTTCGTCAACGGAATTTTGGGACTTAAAAAATAGAACCAATTATTTTTTGAGATTGGTTCTTTCCGACGGAGAAAATGTAATTGACGAATTCAAACGAAATATTCCGATTAGAAATATTATTTACAAAAACAAAGAAATCCGATTAAACAATAAAAAAATAACTCTGAAAGGAGTAACTTACATTCCTTCTACGGATATTTTTTACACTCAGAATCTTTATTCGGTTTTTAAACGGGATTTGAAAATAATTAAAGATGCCGGTTTTAACGCGGTTAGATTCGCAAAAGCCGTTCCTCATCCCTACTTACTAAAACTTTGCGAAGATTACGGCTTGTTTGCATTTTTGGAAATTCCTCTCAATTCCGTACCCGAAGAATTCTTAAATCAAGAAGAATTTTTAACACGGGCGGAAACTTACATAGCGCAAATTTCTTCATACTACAAACAATTTCCAATGGTTGCCGGAATCGGTACGGGCGGTTCATATTTACCGGATAAAAAAGCGACTTCCGATTTTATTGGAAAATTAGCCGCTAAAGTAAAAGATAATTCGGGATTATTGACTTATGCATCATTTGTGGGTATTCAACACGATTCAATACCCAGTCTGGATTTTTACGGAATCGAATTATACGCCAAAACTTTGCCCGAAGATTTTTCGAACGAAACCGAGATAAATTATTTCATCAGCGAAGCTACTTACCCTACGTACAACGGCGAAACAAACGGCTATTTGAATTGGTTTTCTTTCGAAGCTCAAGCAAAATATTTTAACGACATTATTTCCCAAACGCAAAAGTACGGACTGAAAGGATATTTTATCAATACAATGTTCGATTATAAAGGCGACTTTGCACCGATGTTTTCCGGATTCAATAACGAAAACGAATATTTAATCGGACTGCTGGGCGCCGACCGTCAATCGGATCGTGCTTCGTTTCACATAGTTAAAGCAAGAGTAAAAGAAGGCAAAAGAATTAACATCCCGTTGGGAAATAAATTCGACGATTCGCCACTCTTTTTCATTATAGCGAGTTTGGTTTTATCTCTTTTACTCGGAATTCTTATTAACTCCAAGAAAAAATTCCGCGAAGACGCAACCAGAGCTTTACTGAGACCTTATAACTTTTATGCGGATATCAGAGATCAAAGAATTTTATCCGGATTCAATACCAACTTTCTGATGATTTTACTTTCGGGTTCAAATGCTTTGTTTCTTACAAATTTATTGTATTTCTTAAAAAACAATATCCTTATCGAAAAATCCTTAATCGCTTTGGGTTCGCCCGATTATGTTTCTTTCGTCAGCTCTTTAGCTTGGAATCCGGTCGATGCGTTTATAGTGTTTTTCATCCTTTCCATTTTGTCGTTTCTGCTAATTTCGGTTATTTTTAAGGTTGCTTCGTTCTTCATTAAAAACCGTGTTATTTTCTCAAGTATTTATTACGTGGTTATTTGGGCTTTTTTACCGTTAACAATCCTATTACCGCTGGAATTGGTTTTATATAGAGTTTTAATGGCCGATATCATTAATTGGTATTTATACTTTTTTATTATATTATTTGATGTTTGGCTTATTCAAAGATTATTGAAAGGAATTTACGTTATTTTCGATGTACGCCCGTTTCACGTTTACTTCTACGGGTTTATATTTACCGTGCTTGTTTTAGGCTCGATAGTTCTTTATTTCCATTTGAAGGAATACAGTTTATTTTATATTCTGAATGCCGTTAAGCAATATCAATTTTTATAAAAATAGGGTGGAAATTTGTTTTTATCAAAATTAGAAATATTCGGATTTAAATCGTTTGCGGATAAAACATCTCTTAAGTTTTCCCGTGAAATCACCGGCGTTGTTGGTCCGAACGGCTCGGGCAAAACAAACATAGTCGATGCCATCCGATGGTGTTTGGGAGAACAAAAAAGCAGCACGCTCCGAAGCGATAAAATGGAAAACGTTATTTTTAACGGTACGCGTAACCGCAAACCGATGGGAATGGCGGAAGTATCCATGACATTTATTAACGACAAAGGTGTTTTGCCTTCCGAATATTCCGAAATCACAATTACGCGCCGTATCTTCCGCTCGGGCGAAAGCGAATATCTTCTTAACAAAAACGTTTGCCGGTTAAAAGATATAACCAATTTATTTATGGATACCGGAATGGGCACAAACGCTTATTCCGTAATCGAGCTTAAAATGGTTGAAAATATTTTGAGTAACCGAACCGACGAACGCCGAAAAATGTTTGAAGAAGCAGCCGGAGTTAACAAATACAAACTTCGAAGAAGACTTTCGCTAAAAAAACTGGACGAAGTAAAACTCGATCTGACGCGGGTTAACGACATAATTTCGGAAATAGAAAAAAATGTCCGCTCGCTCGAACGGCAAACGAAAAAAGCGGAAAAGTATAATCGACTGCAAGCGGAACTAAGGGAAAACGAATTAAATCTTGCGGAACGCGAATTTGCTTTATTTACTCTTCAAAGAAATTCTTTCGCCGAAGAAAAAAACATGCTTCTGCAAAAGAAAAATGAAATAGATGAAAATATTAAAAATTTAGAAGACAGATTAATCGAATATAGAAACAAGATTTCGGAAAAGGAAGAAATTTTAAGAGCAAAATTCAGCGAACTTTCGGCAATATCGGATAAAATCCACACTAACCGGAAAAATATTTCCGTAGCGGAGGAACGTATTAAATCGCTGACCGAAAACATCGAAAGTTATAAATCTGATATCGAAGAGCTGAATTTCCAACAAACCGAAACGGAAGAAAAACTGAAACTTTATTTCGAAGAGCGCCAACAAAACGAACTTAAAATTGAAGAACTTTCCCGGATTATTGAAGAACATTCGAAAATTGTGGAACGTAAAAAAACCGAACTCGAGGAAATCCGGAATGTGCAGAAAGTTAAAAACGAATCTTCTTTGCAACTTCTGAAAAATTATAATGAATTGGAAACCAAACTTGGGTCGCTTGAAAACTATAAGACAAATGCAAACAAAACAATTGAAAAATTAAACGAGAAAATTCAGAACCTTACTTCCGATATTGCCAAAAGTGTAGGCTATCTCGAAAACCTTGAAAATGAAAAAAGCAAAGTAACCGAAGAGCTTAAAAAATCGGAATCCCTTTACACCGAAAGATTGCAAGAAAAAGAAAAATTGGAGCGTGAGCTGAAAGCTCTGAAAGAAAAAGAACTTGAGGAAAAAGGTAATTTAACCAACCTTAAAAATAAAATCGAATTTTACCAATCGCTTATTACAAATCTGGAAGGCATTTCAGGCGGCTCGAAAATTCTTTTGGAAAGCGAAGGCTGGACGGACAAAGAGAAAACCCTTTTTGCCGACGTCGGAAACACCGATGAAAAATACAGATTGGCTTTGGAGGTTGCACTTAAAAGCGTATTAAACAATTTGTTGATTGCCGATCTCGATGATTTGAGAAAAGCAGTCGATTACTTAAAGAAAAACGATTTGGGTAAAGCTTCTTTCTTTTTGCTCGGCAACGGTTTGAATTCCAAAGGCGTTATCAAAAAAATATTAAACTTCAGCGAAAAAAGAACCGCTTCAAAAATTGAAAAGGAAAAAGGATTTATCGGTTGGGCTTCCGAACTGGTTAAAGCGAACGATAACTGGTTGCCTTACTTCCGGAAAATTTTGTATAAAACCGCAGTTGTGGAAACACTCGACGACGCTATAAATTTTCACAAGAAATATCCCGACTTCAACTTTTCCACACTGGAAGGTGATATTATTACAAACAACGGTATTGTGGAAGCGGGAGCCAAAGCCAAATTGGACGAAACGCTCTTCGGAAGGAAAAAATTACTGGAGCAATTAAAAGACGAATATCCGAAATTGGAAGAGAATTTACGACATATTCAAAATCTAATTGCGGAAAAAGAAACTGCGATTTCACAAATCGATTTGAAAGTTCTATCGGATCAAGGAAATATCATCTTAAACGATATCAACAATATCGAAAAACAAATTGCAAAATTCGAATTCGAAAAATCGAAAGCTTCCGAAGAAATAGAAAAAATTCAGAATGAAATACAAGAATTTATCAATCAAATCGGGCAATACGAATTTGAAATAACGGAATTAACACAAAAGATTAATTCAATAACCGCGGAAAAATCGACCGTGGAACAAGAGCTTACCGAACTGGAAACGGAAGTTAAACGGGTTGAAAAAAATTACGAGGAAGCGGTAACCGAACTGAATTCCAAACGATTACAATTGGAACGTTTGAAAGGCGAATTACAAAACATAATTAACAGCATTAACCGTTCGGAGGAAACCAAAAGAACAATTGCCGAAACAATCGAACGAAGAAAAAAGGAAATTAACGCGGCTTACGATGAAATCAACCGGCTGAAAGAAACAATTACCGCAAGCTCGGAAATGTTCGAAGAACTCGAAAATTCCAAAACCGAACTTGAACGGGTTAAAATCGAACTCGATTCCGAAGTCTCTAAAATGAAATCGGAAATGAACGAACTTGAAACAAACTTAACAAACCTTAGAGGCGAACGGCAAATTATATCGGATAAAATTCACGATATCGATCTTAAAAACAGCGAAACGGGAATAAGACTCGAAAACCTTATCAACACAATTCGCGAAGAATATGCAATAGACTTGGAATTTAAACATTTTGACGACTTGGACGAATTCGATTTCGAACAAATTTCCGAGGAAGTTCACCGATTAAAAAACAGCATAAAAAATTTAGGACAAATAAACCTTCTGGCGTTTGAAGAGTACGAAGAAGAAAAACAGCGACTTGATTTCCTTTTACAACAAAGGGACGATTTAATTGAATCAGAAAAAGATTTGGTTAATACGATTAACGAAATAAATGAAACAGCGCAACAAATATTCTTGAACACCTTCGAAGAAATAAGGCAGAACTTTATTAAAATTTTCCGTACCCTGTTTAATCCGGGCGATGAAGCGGATTTGCGATTGGAAGAAGGAGTGGATCCGCTGGAAGCAAAAATAGAAATTATCGCAAAACCGAAAGGTAAGCGCCCCACATCAATCGAATTACTTTCGGGAGGGGAAAAAACTCTTACTGCAACAGCTTTGTTGTTTGCAATATATTTGGTTAAACCGAGCCCGTTTTGTATTATGGACGAGGTTGACGCACCCTTGGACGATGCAAACATCGACCGTTTTACAAATCTGTTGAGAGAATTTAGCAAGAATACCCAATTTATTATCGTTACTCATAACAAACGCACAATGGAAGCTACCGAAACAATGTACGGCGTAACGATGCAAGAAGAAGGCGTTTCGAAATTAGTGGGTGTACGATTTAACGAAGACATCAAAGTTTCAGCATAAAATATATGAAAATTGACTATAAAAGTTTTAAGATATTCGTTGATTTCGATGGGACGATCACACGGAAAGACGTTGGCGAAGAAATGTTTTTAACCTTCGGCGATCCCGACAAAGCCCACGCTATAATCAAACGATGGCTGAATAAAGAAATCACCTCTATTCAAACTTGGGAATATCTTTGCGATACGGTTGTAGATCTCAATTTGAAAAACTTCGACGAATTTATCGACAATATGGAAATCGACCCTTATTTTCTTGAGTTCGTCGATTTTTGCAATGCAAACGGTCACGAAATAAGAATTTTAAGCGACGGTTTGGATTATTACATCGAAAGAATTTTGAAAAATTACAATATCCAACACATCGAACATTACACAAACAAAGTAAAGTTCGGTGTCAATAACAAACTGCTATGCGAATTTCCTTACACCGATGAAGAATGCAATTTGTGCGCAAATTGTAAACGGAACCACATTTTGGAAAACAGTGCGGATGACGACTTTACGATTTACATCGGAGACGGTTGGTCGGATACTTGCGCCGCCCAATATTGCGACGTTATTTTTGCAAAAAGATCGCTCTTAAAATTTTGCGAACAAAACAGAATTTCGTATTTCCCATTTACAAATTTTAAAGACGTTATCAAACGTTTGGAAGATTTGGGTAAGAAAAAAAGATTGAAAAAGAGACATCAAGCATTTTTAAAACGCAGAGAAGTTTATATGCAAGGTTAGGAGAAAATTATTTGAGCAATTTGGAAAAAATATCAAAAACGGTTTTCAAGTACAGAAGTTACACTCCCATTCCTTTTTTGATTCTTATGTTTTTATACCAGCAAGCAACATTACAAAGTTTGCTTATCGGATTTTTTGTTGCAATAATAGGCGAAGGATTCAGATTATGGGGAGTTTCCTACGCCGGAAGCGAAACGCGAACAACCGGCGATGTAGGCGGTACATACTTGGTTATCAGCGGAGCTTTCGGGCATGTTAGAAATCCGCTTTATCTCGGGAATATTTTGTTGTACGTCGGAATAGGAATCATGTCCAATGCATTATTTCCCTACTTGCAAATTTTCGCATTAATATTTTTCTACATTCAGTATCGTTTAATTATAATTGCCGAGGAGAAATATCTGAAAAGCGCTTTCGGGGAAGCGTATAAGAAATATTACGCTTCTGTACCGCGTCTAATTCCGAGACTAAAAAAATACAAAGACGAAACCGTAAAGCAACCTCCGCTGAATTTTAAAGCCGGCCTTCGTTCGGAAAAACGAAGCTTGCAAGCATTTACGACAATAACAATAATTTTAATAATACAATACTTAATGAATTGAACGTTAATAAATCGATTATGATAATTGCCGGTGAAGACTCCGGAGATTTACACGGTTCCGCATTGATTGCGGAATTAAAAAGCATTAACCCCGGTCTGCAAATTTTCGGCATCGGAGGGAAGAAAATGATTGATGCCGGAATGACCCCACAATATCACATTAAAGATATGGCTTTTCTCGGGTTTGCCGAAGTGGTTAAGCATATTCCGTTTATTAAAAAAGTACAAAAAAATTTGTTGAATATTGTTAAAACTCAAAATATCAAAGAGGTTGTTCTAATCGATTACCCGGGATTTAATTTGAGTTTGGCAAAGAAACTCAAGAAGCTCGATACGAAAATTATTTACTACATTTCCCCGCAAGTATGGGCTTGGGGGAAAAACAGATTGCAAAAGATGAAACGGCTAATCGATTTGATGATTGTTGTATTTCCCTTCGAAAAAGAACTTTACGAAAAAGCCGGTATGAAAGTGGAATACGTGGGTCACCCTTTGATTGAACGAATAAATTCATACAAGTATTTAAACAAAAACGAACTGTACGATAAATTCGGTTTGGATGAAACAAAAGACATACTACTTCTTATGCCGGGAAGCAGAAAACAGGAAATCGAAAGAATATTTCCGGAAACTGTAAAAGCCGCAGTTAAATTGTCCGGTGAATTTAATCTGCAAACCGTTGTAGCTTGTTCCGGTAATATAAACGAAAAAATATTCAACCGACTTACCGGTGAAACCGGTTTCACAATTGTAAAAGATCACACTTATGATTTGTTGAAATATGCAAAATTCGGAATAATAAAATCCGGCACTTCCACACTTGAAGCCGGTTTGTTCGGTTTCCCGTTCGTTGTTGTATACTCCACAAGCGCATTGACGTATTTCATCGGCAAAAAACTAATTAATATCGATTCAATCTCCATGACGAATATTGTCCTTGGAGAAAAAATTATACCCGAATTGATTCAAAACGAAATGAACGCCGACGAGGTGTTTTCCACGGCAAGATCGATTCTTAGCGACCCGGAAAAGTATAGACAAATAAAATCAAAACTGGGAAATCTTAAAGCAAAACTCGGCTCCGAAGGAGCATCTAAAAAAGCGGCGGAATTAATATATGCGGAGTTAAATGCTTAGCAAAACCGGAAAACAAAATTTGTTAAGAAAAGCGGGAAATTATTTTCTGTTTACATTTGTTAACGCACTCTGTCATTCGTTAAAAATTAAGATTGCAAATAAAGAGCCGATTGAAAAACTTTTTAACGAAAACAAAAAATTCGTTATTGCCTTTTGGCACGGATATATGCTCATCCCTTGGTTTTTACACAGGGACAAAAATTTCGGAGCGTTGGTTAGTATGAGCAAAGACGGCGAACTTTTGGCTAAAGTGTTAACAAAGTGGAACTATAAAGTGGTGCGCGGGTCAAGTCACAAAGGCGGAAAAGAAGCTCTTGAAAATATTATCGAATTAATTAACGACGAACATCCGGTTGCAATTACTCCCGACGGGCCGACCGGACCTCCCGGAAAAATGAAAGCCGGTGCGGTTGTAGCGGCAAAAAAAACCGGTGTTCCGTTGGTTTTGCTTGGTGTTCATTATAAAAATGCAAAAGTGTTGAATAGTTGGGATTCCTTTCGTATTCCGAAACCGTTCAGTAAAGCATGCGTCGTTTATTCCCGCCCGCTTTACATCAACAAAAATCTAACTTACGACGAAACATCCGAGTTGATTTCAAATGCAGAAAAGGAACTGAACAAATTACAAATGGAGGCGGAAAAACTTTGTTAAAGTTTGCAAGAATAATTCTTTCTCCGTTTACCGTTTTATATTGGCTTGCGGTAAAAGTGCGAAACCGTCTTTTCGATAAAGGGATTTTCAAATCGAAAGAGATACCGGCAAAGGTTATTTCTATCGGGAATCTCACCGTCGGCGGATCGGGCAAAACTCCTACAACGGATTTGGTTACCGAAATATTGCACAACAACAATATCCGCGTCGGGGTGCTAAGCAGAGGATATAAAAGAAAATCGAAAGGTTACCGTTTGGTTTGCGACGGTGAAAACATTTTCACTTCGGTAGATGAAGCGGGCGACGAAATTATGATGATGGCAATCGAGAAAAAGATTCCCGCCGCGGTTTCCGAAAGAAGAGTTGAAGGAGCGTTGAAGTTTCTGAACGACGTTAAACTCGATTCGATCGTTTTGGACGACGGGTTCCAACACAGATGGATTAAACGCAATTTGGATATTTTGGTAATCGATCAAAGATTTCTTCAAAAAGTGAATAAACGAGAACAATTCCTTTTACCCCTCGGCGATATGAGGGAACCATTCTCTTCAATTTCCCGGGCGGATGTTGTTATCGTTAATCAAAAATTCAATCAACCCGAACCGATTCCCGAAAAACTCAAAAAATATTTCGACGGCAAAAAAGTTTTCTTCGCAGAGTATCAACCTGTCGGCTTCTACGATGTTAAAAATAATCAACATTTCCCTTTCCGTGAATTTGAAGGACAAAAAAGTTTAGTCGTATGCGGAATTGCCCGTCCGTATTCGTTTCTGAATATCTTGGAAAACAACAATATCGATATCGGGAATAAACTTCTTTTCAAGGATCATAAAAACTATACATCGAAAGATGTTCAAATAATTAGGAAAAAGTTTTACGATACTAATTCTCATTCCGTTTTAACAACGGAAAAAGATGCAATTAAGCTAACAAATTTTGCAATAGAGCTGGATGATATCGATATTTACTATTTGAAAATTAAAATGTTTGTAAAAAACGCAGACGAGTTTGAGCGTGAAGTAACGAAAGTTTTTAATAATTAATAAATACATATTCTACGAAAAAAATATGAGGTAAGTGATGGCTACGAAAAAAACTCACAAGTATGTTTATTTCTTTGGAGGTAAAAAAGCCGAAGGTAACGCTAAGATGAAAAACCTTCTGGGAGGGAAAGGAGCAAACTTAGCCGAGATGGTTAATATCGGTCTGCCCGTACCGGCGGGATTTACGATTACAACCGAAGTTTGTACTTACTATTACAAGCACAATAAAAAATATCCGAAAGAATTAAAAAAACAAGTCCTCGATGCTCTTAAAAAAGTTGAAAAAATTATGGGCTCGAAATTCGGTGACAAGAAAAATCCGTTGCTTGTTTCCGTTCGTTCGGGTGCAAGAATTTCCATGCCCGGTATGATGGATACGATTTTGAACTTGGGACTTAACGACGAAACCGTGCAAGGCTTAATTGAAAAAACCAACAATCCACGTTTTGCATACGATTCATACCGCAGATTCGTGCAAATGTACGGCGATGTTGTTTTGGGGCTGCAGCCCGAAGATAAAAGAGAACTCGATCCGTTCGAAGTGATAATCGATAAAAAGAAAAAAGCACGAAAGATAGAAAAAGACACGGATTTAACCGCGGAAGATTTGAAAGAACTGGTAGCGGAATTTAAAGCGGAA
Organism: uncultured Melioribacteraceae bacterium; assembly: GCA_964553325.1. Classification (GTDB taxonomy): domain Bacteria; phylum Bacteroidota; class Ignavibacteria; order Ignavibacteriales; family Melioribacteraceae; genus BMS3ABIN04. The sequence goes on from CAZKKI010000082.1 coordinate 36,265, forward strand.
ATTAAAAAGAAAACGGGACACGATTTTCCGGATGATCCGATGGAACAACTCTGGGGTGCAATCGGTGCGGTATTCGGCTCTTGGATGAACGAAAGAGCAATTGTGTATAGAAAAATAAATGAAATTCCATCTGAATGGGGAACCGCCGTTAACGTTCAATCGATGGTGTTCGGTAACATGGGCGAAGACTCCGGTACGGGCGTTGCATTTACACGCGATCCCGCAACCGGTGAAAATGTTTTCTACGGCGAATATCTTTTTAACGCTCAAGGCGAAGACGTTGTTGCCGGAGTTAGAACTCCCCATAAAATTGCAGAATTGAAAAAGGACAATCCCCGCATTTACAAAGAACTTGAAGCAATCAGAAAAAAACTGGAAAAACATTACAAGGAAATGATGGATATCGAGTTCACAATTCAACAAGGTAAATTGTGGATGCTTCAAGCGCGGGTTGGTAAACGAACCGGCTTCGCTGCAATCAGAATTGCAGTTGATATGGTTCGCGAGAAATTAATTTCGAGAGAAGAAGCGTTGTTAAGAATCGAACCCGATCAACTAAATCAACTGCTTCGTCCGATATTCGATCCGGACGAAAAACGTAAAGCCATCGAAGAAGGCAGACTCCTCGCAAAAGGTTTAAATGCCGGACCCGGCGCAGCTTCGGGTAAAGTTGCATTTACCGCACAAGACGCCGAAAAAATGGCCGCTCAAGGCGATAGAGTTATTCTCGTTAGAATTGAAACTTCACCGGAAGACATCAAAGGTATGAGTGTTTCCGACGGTATTCTAACCGCAAAAGGCGGAATGACTTCGCACGCGGCTTTGGTTGCAAGACAAATGGGTAAAGTGTGTGTTGCAGGTTGCGGCGCTCTGAACATTGATTATAAAAAAGGAACGATTAAAGTCGAAGGCAGTAAATTTGTTGTGAAAGAAGGCGACTACATTTCAATCGACGGCTCTACCGGCGAGGTTTTGGTCGGGGAAATTCATACCAAGCCTTCGGAAGTTATTCAAGTACTCATCACCAAAGAACTCGATCCGAAAAAATCGAAAATCTACAGGACCTACCGCGATTTAATGTCGTGGGCCGATAAATTCCGCAAACTGGGAGTACGTACAAATGCCGATCAACCGGATCAATCGAGAAACGCAATTGCATTCGGTGCCGAAGGAATCGGCTTGTGCCGTACCGAACATATGTTCTTCGGCGGCGACAGGATTCTTGCAGTACGCGAAATGATCCTTGCCGATAACGAAGAAGGCAGAAAGAAAGCTCTTGCTAAACTGCTACCCTTACAAAGAAAAGACTTTGCGGGAATTTTTGAAGTAATGGACGGCAAACCGGTTACGATAAGAACTTTGGATCCGCCTTTACACGAATTCCTTCCACATTCGGCAAAAGAACAAAAAGAACTCGCCGAAGCGTTGAACATTTCGGTTGCAAAAGTAAAAGAAAAAATCGAATCCATGGCCGAATTTAACCCGATGTTAGGGTTCCGCGGTTGCCGCTTGGGTGTTAGCTATCCAGAAATTACCGAAATGCAGGCACGAGCAATCTTCGAAGCGGCTATCGAAATGAAAAAGAAAGGCGTTAAAGTTAAACCCGAAATTATGATTCCGCTCGTCAGCGTTAAAAAAGAACTCGATTTACAAAAGGAAATTGTCGACAGAGTGGCAAAAGAGGTGTTCAAAGAAAAAGGAATGAAAGTCAATTATTTGGTCGGAACAATGATAGAATTACCGCGCGCAGCGGTTACCGCCGACGAAATTGCCGAAACGGCCGAATTCTTTAGCTTCGGAACAAACGACTTAACTCAAACTACATTCGGACTTTCAAGAGACGATGCCGGAAAATTCTTGCCTCTGTATGTTGAACACGAAATTTTACCGCGCGACCCGTTCGAAAGTCTCGATCAAACCGGTGTGGGTAAATTAGTGGATATGGGTACCAAATTAGGTAGAAGCACAAGACCTAAATTAAAAGTGGGAATTTGCGGTGAGCACGGCGGTGAACCGGATTCGGTTGAATTCTGTCACAGAACCGGTCTGGATTACGTTAGCTGTTCTCCGTTCAGAGTGCCGATTGCAAGATTGGCGGCTGCACGGGCGGCTTTGCGCGATAAAAAATCTGGCAAAAAGAAATCGGCTAAAAAAAGAAAAACAAAATAACCTTTAACGTAATTTGAGGAAGTGCAACATTTATTTCGCTAAGTTGTTAAAATGTTTGCACTTCCCTATTTTACAATCGATATTTTAGAATATGAAAGAGGAGTTATATGAAGTTATCGGATTTTAAATATAATCTACCGAAAAATGCTATTGCAAAATTCCCCGTGCATCCGAGGGATAAAGCCAAATTGATGGTTTTAGACCGGAATACAGGGGAAATTGAACATCGGATTTTCTCCGATGTCATCGATTATTTGCATCGCGGAGATGTTTTGGTAATTAACGAAACGAAAGTGATGCAAGCAAGGTTGTTCGGACAAAAAGAAAGAACCAATGCTAAAATAGAAGTATTTGTTCTCCGCGAATTAAACAAAGAAGAAAATATTTGGGACGTAATTGTTGATCCCGCCAGAAAAGTTAGAATCGGTAACAGAATTTATTTTAACGATAAACTATGGTGCGAGGTGATCGATAACACTACTTCCCGAGGTAGAACCGTTCGCTTTAACTACGAAGGCACCGATATATACAAAGCGATCGAAAAAATGGGTAAAACTCCGCTACCTCCTTACATTAAAAGAGAGGCGGTTGAGGAAGACAGGGAAGATTATCAAACCGTATTTGCAAAGCAAGACGGTTCGGTTGCGGCACCCACGGCCGGTTTGCACTTTACAAAAGAACTTCTTAGAAAAATTAAGAAAAAAGGTATTAAAGTAGTACCGGTATTGTTGCATATCGGTTTAGGAACATTCCGCCCCGTTGAGGTGGAAGACTTGACTAAACACAAAATGGATTCGGAATATTTTGAAATTCCGGAAAAAACCGCCGACATAATAAACGAAGCTATAAGAAATAAAAAGAGCGTTGTTGTAGTGGGAACCAGCGTTACCCGTGCTCTCGAAAGCAGTGTTACATCCGAAGGGTTTGTGAAGCCTAACATAGGTTGGACGGATAAATTCATTTTTCCACCATACGATTTCAAAATAGTGCGAAAACTTATAACTAATTTCCATCAACCGGAATCCACTTTGCTTATGCTTGCTTCCGCTTTTGGCGGTTACGACAACATCAGAAAAGCATACAGAAAGGCGTTGAAAGAAGGTTACAGGTTTTTAAGTTACGGTGATGCGATGTTAATCAAATAATTCGTTTGCGGAAACTTGTGTTTGCTCAATCTCTATTCGTAATCTCAAAAATATTATTCCGAACCTGCCTTGTTTTAACGAGCAAGGCGGGATTCGGAATCTTAAAACATAAAATTAGGGGATTAAGCGGTAGCCGGACGGAACGTTGATCTCCGGTTTGATAATAATTTTTTTTCTGTCTTGTATATAATAATTTTCAGACAAATGAAAACAATCGCAATAATACCAGCAGCGGGAATCGGAAAGAGAGTAAACTCCTCCGTTCCCAAACAATTTGTAAAAATCAACAACAAGGAACTTATCGCCTATACAATTTCAGTTTTTCAAAAAAACCCGGAAATAGGTGAAATCATAATTGCCACACGAACCGAATATTTCGAATTGATAAACGAAATAAAAAAACGCTACGGTTTTTCAAAACTTACAAAAATAGTTGAAGGCGGGGCTGAAAGACAAGACTCCGTTTATTCCGCATTACTTTCGGCCGGAGCAAAACCGAACGATTTGATTGCCGTGCACGATGCCGCGCGCCCGTTGCTTTCACAACATTTGCTATCGAAAGCAATTGAAGAAGCAAAAACACACGGAAGTATCGTAACGGCAATTAAAGCCCGCGACACGTTAATTTCGGGAAACAACGAGGTGGAAAGTTATTTGGACAGAAGTAAAATTTTTTATGCTCAAACTCCGCAAATTTTCAAATACGAAATTTTATTGGAAGCAATGAAAAAGGCGGAAGCCGAAAATTTCAAGGGTACGGACGAATCGATGATTGTACGAAAATTTGTTGCTCCCGTTAAAATTGTTGAGGGTGAATCTATTAATTTTAAAATTACCACCGATTCCGATTTGGAACTCTTCGAAAAAATCCTTCGCGGCAATTAACTTTTTAATTAAGAAACTTAATTAGATAAACGGCTATAACGGTTAGAATAAAATACGGGATTGAATATTTATGAAAATCCAACAAGTACTTTTTATTTTTCAACATTCGTAAAGCAATAATATTTGCAAGCGAACCGATGATCAATCCGTTTCCTCCTACATTAACGCCATAAGAAATGGCTTGCCAATTATCACTGAATTTCGAAACCACTACTGCAGCCGGAACATTGCTTAATATTTGGGAAAGTAATCCCGAGAACAAAAAAACATTTCCGGAATTTTCAAGATTAATGCTTTTTATGCTCTTTGAAATAAAGTCGATGTTCGCTAGCAAATGAAATTCTATAAAAATCACTATAAAAAGAATTATCAATAACCAATCCACTTTTCGTAGGATTTTGGGATAAACCGACAGATAAAAAAAGAAAACAAAAGGTAGAGCATATTCCGCAGATCTTACTTCGATTGCCGAAATAAAAAAAACGAGAATCATAATCGAAACAATAAACAAAGGCTTTGCGTAATTTTTATTTTCTCCGTCGTTGCCCGATGTTTTTAATTTTTTATTTGGAAAAACAAATAAAACAAAAATTAAAAGTATCGTTAACAAAACAAAACCGAGCGGCAACATCTCCCAAATATATTTGAAGAAGGAAATATTCCATTTGTGCCATAAAAAAATGTTCTGGGGGTTGCCGATGGGTGAAAAGGTAGAACCGACATTTACCGCAACGGTTTCAAAAATAACAAGTTTGGATATATTATTCGCTACTTGCTTTTGTACCGTTACGGTCAACGGAATTAATATAAACAAAGCAATATCGTTTGTTAAAAAAGTGGCAAGAACAACCGAAAGCAAAATTAAAAATACCGAAATGCTTGTTTCGTTATCAAATTTCTTCAACATGCGGAAAGATAACAATTCGAAATAACCGCTTTCCTTAACCGCCGTCGTAATTATCAATAAACCGGTCAAAGCGGCTATGGTTTTCCAATCGACAAATTCAGGATAATTCACCCATTCGGAAGGAAAAAATACGGACAAAACCAAGAGAAGCAATACAAAGAATATCAACACAAACTCGTTACCCGCCAAACGAAAAACATTTTTCATGTCATTAAACAAAAAAATTTCCATTTTAAAAGTACGAATAAATTTACCGGTTTTTTAATTTACAGAATAAAATATTTTATTTTCTAAAACCCGGAAAGCATCTTTCCGAACTTGTAATGATTCGAATTGCAACTAAATTATTGTCTCTTTTATTCGAAACTATAAATGTTAGTCCGTTCGGGGAACAACGAACCTTAAAAATCGTTAAACGATTATAATACATTGCAAGCAAACAATGAAACTATTTTAAAAATCTGTTGTATATTGGCAAGATTTTCAATAAATTTGAAAAATTAGTAAGTAGAGAGATAAAAATGTTAAACCTATTGTTCATAATCTTATTGTCTTATTTAGTCGGTTCCATTCCCAACAGTATTATTGTTGCAAAACTTGTTAAAGGAATCGACATAAGAGAACACGGCAGCGGAAATGCCGGCGGGACGAATGTATCCAGAGTATTGGGGAAACGTTACGGTTTGCTTGTGATTGTTTTGGATGCATTGAAAGGCGCCTTTGCTGTTGTTGTTATCGCAAGATTATATTTCGGCAACTTCCCTTTCCCTAACCAAACTCCTTTCGATGATTTTACACTTGTGCAAATTATTGCAGGAATCTCGGCCGTTTTGGGTCACGTTTGGACGGTCTTCGCCGGGTTCAAAGGAGGAAAAGGGATTGCCACGGGTTTGGGCGTTTTGATTACAATTATCACTCTCGATATGATTTTAGCCGTTGCAATATTTATCTTCGTTGTTTCCGTTTCCCGTTATGTTTCGTTGGGTTCAATATCGGCGGCTTTGTCAATCCCAATTATTATGATAATCCGAGAAAACATTTTCGGCGTCGATATTCCGGGTTATCATACAATTTTACCATTTGTAATTCTACTATCGCTCTTTGTGGTTTACACTCACAGGGCAAACATTGTCAGATTGTTAAACGGACAAGAAAGCAGATTTAAGTTTTCCAAAAAACAACAAAATAAATAATGAACGTATCCGTTCTCGGCGCGGGCAGTTTCGGTACTGCCCTGTCGATCATCTTATCGTTAAACGGTCATCAGGTAACTCTTTGGGAACATAAACGGAACTATGCCCGTACGTTAAGAAAAACACGAGAAAACAAAATTTACCTTCCTAAAGTTCCTATTCCGAAAGAAATTATTATTACTTCGTCGTTGGAAGAGGCGGTTGAAAACCAGCATATGATAGTACTTGCAATTCCATCTCAATTTATTCGCAGTGTTATACAAAAATTCAAAAAATATAATTTTAAAAACGCAACTCTTGTAAGCGTAGCAAAAGGAATAGAAAAAGACACCCACTTAACCGTAACCCAAATCATTCGAGACGAAATAGAAGATATCTCCCCGTCCAATATCGGTGTTCTTTCCGGACCCAGCCATGCCGAAGAGGTGGCAAGAAAAATTCCGACGGCAATCGTTGCGGCATCGGAAGATGAAACGACCGCTCAAGAAATTCAAGCCGCCTTTATTACTTCTTACTTCAGAGTTTATTATTCTACCGATGTTATCGGAGCGGAATTGGGCGGCGCTTTGAAAAACGTAATTGCAATCGGCGCCGGTATAATCGACGGTGCGAAATTCGGCGACAATACCAAGGCCGCAATTATGACGCGCGGAATTGCCGAGATTTCCAGACTCGGGATAGCGATGGGAGCCAGACCGGAAACCTTTTCTGGGCTTTCCGGCATAGGAGATTTGATTGTTACTTGTATGAGCAAACATAGTAGAAACCGTTACGTTGGCGAGCAAATAGGTAAAGGGAAAAAACTCAAATCTGTCATTAAGTCAATGTCGATGGTTGCCGAAGGTGTTGTAACGGCACGCTCGGCTTACGAACTTGCTCAAAAATACGAAATCGAAACTCCGATTATTAATGCGGTTTACGGTGCTTTATATCTCGATAAAGACCCGATTAAAGTTACTTACGAACTGATGTCCCGCGAAATGAAACCGGAACATTAAGCAAACTTTATCCTCATTTTATTATAATTTCAATTATTTTTATGGAAAAAAATTAGAGAGATGACTGCTCTTTCCGATTCAATTCAATTTATAAAATCCGTTGGACCCAAGCGTGCCGAATCTTTTAAGAAAATAGGACTTGCAACCGTAAAGGATTTGCTTTTCTATTTTCCTTCAAGGTATTTGGACAGAACCAACTTGTTGACTTCCGCAAAAGTAATGCAATATGTAATTGACGGTTATGAGGGTGAAGTTACGGTAATAGGAGAAGTAACCGATAAAGAAATTATGCGATTCGGGAAGAAACGCGTGCTGAAAGTAAAAATGCGCGATTCGGCAGGTTTTTTCGAGTGCGTGTGGTTTCAAGGAATTCAATATTTCAAGAATTATTTTAATCTCCACGAAGTTTATGCAGTATCCGCAAAGCCGGTTATTACTCGTTACGGCAACTTACAATTCGCTCATCCCGATTTCGACAGATTGGCGGATACAGAATCCACGGAATTTAAAAACACGGGAAAAATCATTCCTTTCTACCGGATTCCAAAGGAACTTAAATCCAAAAACATCGGGGAACTTAGTTTAAGAAAAATAATTCGCTTAACCGTTGAAAATTACGTTCGTTTGGTCAATGAAACTTTGCCGGTTGAACTGGTGAGAAAATACAAACTTCTTCCGATAACCGATGCGCTTCAGAATATTCACGACCCGGAAAACAGAGAAAGATTGGAATCGGCTATAAAAAGATTTAAATTCGAAGAATTATTTTATCTCGAAATTTTAATAGCGCTTCGCCGGACAACTTTAAAACAAAAATTGAAGGGCTACGCTTTTAAAATTCATCCCGAGCCGATAAAAAAATTCCTCGACTCCCTTCCTTTCGAGTTGACTAACGCCCAACTTAAAGTTTTATCCGAAATCAAAAAAGATATGTTAAGCGAACAACCGATGAACCGTTTGTTGCAAGGTGATGTAGGAAGCGGGAAAACAATCGTAGCTTTAATCTCAATGTTAATTGCAATAACCGACGGCGCTCAAACCGCCCTTATGGCTCCAACCGAAATTTTGGCAAATCAACATTTTGTTAATATAAAAAGATTACTCGATAATTTCGGAATAAACATAGGACTTGTAATCGGCGGACAAAAGAAATCGGAACGCCGGAAGGTTTTGGATGAAATCGCTTCCGGAAAAATCGATTTGGTAATCGGTACTCACGCCCTTTTCGAAGAATCGATTAAATTTAAAAATTTACGTCTCGTAGTAATCGACGAGCAACACAGATTCGGTGTAATTCAACGCTCAAAATTTATAGAAAAAGGAATTGTTCCCGATGTTCTGGTGATGAGTGCAACACCGATTCCGCGTACTTTAACAATGACGATTTACGGCGATTTGGATGTTTCGGTTATCGACGAAATGCCGAAAAACAGAAAAGAAATTAAAACAATTTTAACCGGTGAAAAAAAATTACCCGACATTTATAAATTCATCGTCGATAAATCGAAAGAAGGATATCAGACTTTTATTGTTTATCCTCTTGTTGAAGATTCGGAAAAACTTTCGTTGAAAGCCGCAACAAGTTATTTCGAAAAATTAAAAAACACTTATTTGAAAAACGTTCGCGTCGGTATGATTCACGGAAAAATGAATTGGAAAGACAAAGAAGAAATAATGAAAAAATTTGCCGCCAAAGAGTTTGACGTGCTGATTTCCACTACGGTTATTGAAGTGGGAATTGATATTCCGGATGCAAACATTCTGGTTATTAACGATGCATTCCAGTTCGGGTTGGCACAATTACATCAACTGCGGGGAAGAGTGGGAAGAAGCGATAAACAAGCCTATTGCATCTTAGTTGCAAAAGATGAAATGGCAACAAGGATAAATAAATTCAATTTTAATTTCGAATATCTTTCTAAAACGGAAATTGAAAAATATAAAACGCTGATCAGATTAAACTCGATGGTAAAATACTCAAACGGATTTAAAATTGCAGAAGTCGATTTGAAACTCCGTGGCCCCGGCGATATTTTCGGATTAAAACAAAGCGGGTTCCCGGATTTAAAATACGCCGATATTATAAAAGATTCCAAAATTCTTTATGCCGCCAAAACCGAAGCATTTAAGCTGGTTGAAGAAGATCCCGATTTAATTAAACCCGAGAACCAATTAATTAGAAACCATTTGATGACAAATTACCGTCAAAACCTGAAATACTCGCAAGTACCGTAACTATTCTTCCTTTTTTGCCACAATGTTTTTCAAATCTTCTTCTAACGTTTCAATGGGCGTTTCGATTATTCTTCCTATTTCTTTTCCGTTCTCGTAAACAATTATGGTAGGAACGTATTCGATGTTTAATGTATCGGGATCGAAACCCGGGGCTTCTTTTTTCCGGTCGACGCAAATAATTTTGAATTCCGATTCAGGAAACCCTGCTTCGTCGAAAACCTTGATTATTCTCGGAACTTCCCTTCTGCTGTCGCTGCACCAAGTTCCCATCACTATTAATATTGTTTTTCCTTTCAAATTGTCTTTTAAAAATTCCACCGTACTGCTATCGGGTTTATAATTTGTATATTCCGAGTTAAACCATTGATAAAAATTCGAATCTTGAAAATCGACCGTTTGGGTCAGACCTATCAGCATGGGTTTTCCCGTTTTGGAATCAACCGTTAACTCGCATTTATCTTGTCCGAAAACAGAAACCGCAAATAAAAGAAAAAATAGAATTGCCGTTTTCATATTAATCTCCGTTATTATTCGAATTTGCTCTGATATCGAGCCCCCAAAAAAGTTTTTTTCTAAGAATTTCAAAATAATTTTTTTCGCTTGTGTGAACCAGTTTTAACATTTTATCACTTTTATAAATCTTAATCGTTGCCGGCGGTTTGAAATAATGCACTCGTTGCCCATCGCAAATAACTTGAATGTTTTTATGAGGCGACCGAGCCGTTACCGTAATTTTTTGCGAACCGTCGAGCACCAAGGGTCGCATTGTTAAAGTATGCGGGGAAATAGGACTTAATGTAATCACATCGGTTTTAGGGCTTACTATGGGTCCGCCCGTGGATAAAGAATAACCTGTGGAACCGGTTGGAGTTGCAACTATTATTCCGTCGGCGGAAAATGTAGAAACATATTCACCGTCGGCTTTTACGGTTAGCTCAATCATTTTAGGCCAACGTCCTCTATCTATAACAATATCGTTAATGGCGTAAAGTTCTATATCTTTTTCGGTTGTACAATAACCGCTCAGCGCCATCCTTTCTTCTATGTAGTATTCATTGTTCTTTATACTCAAAACCAAATCGTTAATACTGTTAATATCGAACTCCGCAAGAAATCCCAATTTGCCATAATTTATACCTACCAAAGGTGTTTGTGTCAATCGCGCTGCATAAGCTGTTGTAAGCATTGTACCGTCGCCGCCAATGGAAACTATAATATCGCTAACTTTAAAAAGTTGTTCGTTCGACAAAAATTTTTCTTCGGGAAGATCGGTTGTACTTTCGAAACCTTTATTTTTAATTTTTTCCCCTACATAATATTCTATTTTTTCTTCGTCCAACTTTTTAATTAAAGTTTGAACTACATCCCAAATTTTGGGTTTCGAAATATTCGGAATAATTCCAATAATCATTTTATTCTACTTTTTATTTTTAGCAATTTCCCAAAGTTTGGCGTACTTGGTAAAAACATACAACGACGAAAATACCGCCAATATAAATCCGTGCAAACCGTCCAAGAACCCTTTTTTAATAAAATACATTTTAATAAAAATAAAAAAAGGGCGAAATAGCAAATCGTTTAACGAAGCATTTTTACCTTGGGCAAATAATTCCTTTGCCGCAAGCGTGGTGTAACGATTAAACTTTTCAAAATAGTGCTTAATATCCGGATCCGTATAATGCTCCAAATCATTTTTCAATTTTCCGGTAGAACCGTCTACAATCAATCCTTCGTGCACTTCGTTCGAATTAAAATAAACCTTGTGCTTATTAAACAATCTTGTAACGTATCCCGGATACCAACCGCTATGTTTAATCCACTTACCTAAAAAATAAGCCTTCCGTGCAACTTTATATGCTTGTTCGGTATGTGCTGTTTTCTTAAACCCGATTAATTCCCGGCACAATTCTTTAGTAATAACTTCATCGGCATCAATCCAAAATATCCAATCGTTCTCGGCTTTGTTTACACCGTACTGTTTCGTTTTTGCGTAGCCTTGCCATTTAACAATTTCATATTTAACATCAGGAAAAGATTTCACTATTTCCAAGGTTTTGTCGTTCGAAGCTTCATCAATCAGAACAATAATCTCATCGATGCATTCAAGTTGACTATTGATGCAACGTGCGATATTCCTCTCTTCGTTCTTAGCCAGTATTACCGATGATATTTTAATTTGATTTTCCAATAGTTTTAGACGTTTTGTAAAGGGCAATATTTAATCCTAAAGTAAACCAAACCATTGTTATTATTTCGTGATCGCCGAAATTCCATTCAGCCAAACCTGAAACCAGAAAAGCGGTAAATGCGCCTATTGTTCCGAGTGCAAAAGCTGCTTCTACGGAACCGTTGTTCATTTTTTTATAAATATAAAAATCGGTCAAAAATATTTTTGCCAGCAAAATTATAAACACAACGAATCCGAACACTCCCAATATTACTAAAATGTGAACATAATTGTTGTGCAAGTGTCCGAAATTTTCCTTCAAATAATACGGTTTATATTCCGAAAACACCTTCTGCAAATCAATGTCTCCGACACCGAACAACGGATGATCCCGCAAAATTTTCATTCCGGTTTCCCATTGTATTATTCTTTGAATATTTGTAGTGTGATATAAATCCACTACGGAAAGCAATCTGTTTCGTTTATATGAAGTTACAACCATTCGCCCGTCGTTTATTGCAAATGCGGAAGGTTTCAAATTTAGGTTATGAGTTACTTCGCCGGTTAAAACTCCGTTACCGGTGAAAAAATTAATTTTTCCGTCCGCCGACAGTATTACGGTTTTATTGTGCGTTTTTTTTATCGAAATTACGCCGTGAATTTCTTTTAGAACATACGGTTCGGCGTTAATGTCGCTCAAATCGTATACGTAAAGTCCGTCTTCGTTATCCGCGAAAAGCGTATTTTTTAAAATCCACAGATTAACATAATTTTTTTCCAGGCGAATCGTACCGGTTAATTTCTTCGGCAAGTAAAGCGAATCCAGACGGTAAATTTCTATGTTATTATTTTCCAAATCGTACATGGCAAGATAATATTCGCTAACGCCTAGCTGCCTCGAATTACTAATCCCCGGAAATCTCTTATATTCATCAATGTTTTGATTATTTAAATATATAGTTACTCCACTATCCAAATCGTTTACGTAAAGCAAACCGTTGCATATTACGTAATTTTTAGTATCACCAGGAGAAACAAATTCCGTATCGAATTTAAATTCTTTTTCCCCTACGGGATTCCATAGAACAAATCGCCCGTCCACAAGTTTTGCAAATAGCTTCTCACCCCAAAACGAAACCGAGGTTACGGGAAATGGCGTTGCCACGTTTTCCTGACCGAATGATTCGTCGATTAATAAAATTCCGTTTTCGTAATCAGCAACGAATGTGATATTGTTTTTTAACGTAACATCGTAAGCTCTGCCGGGTGTTTCCAGTGTTTTAACAATTTGCACTTTGCCGTTAGTTGTCGAAAAAAATTTCACTTTACTTTCATTCGGAATCAGAACAATCGCCAGCAAAAGTATAACAACGGTCAAAGCAATCAACGTATACTTTCGTTTTAACAAAAGCATTATTCCAATTCCGGCAATAGCTCCCAACCAAGCAGCACGTGTATAACTTGCCAAAAGTGCAAAGATTGTTATCAGAAAACCGGAAAGAAATAATACTTTAAATTTTAACTTACCTTTATATTCCAGAAAAAAAGCAAAATAGTACATGGCAACAAAACTAATCAATCCGCCGGCCGTCATAACATATTGAAACGGTGAAGGACCTTTTGATTCAACACGATAAAGTTGTTGAACAAAATGCTCGTATGCAAAAATTATGTATGCCAGAATTGTAACTAAAGCCGCCCCTAAAAAAATTTTTATAAATAAAACGGCTTTCTTATAATCGTCCGCGGCAACAATCATAGTATAAACAACGGGTATCAGTAAAAATCTTTTCAGTAAATTGTGAAAAGCCTGAGGTTGTTCAATCGAAAAAACGGTCGATATAATTTCGGCAAGAATAAAAAACAAAAACGGTAATTCAAGACCAGTTTTGGGGAAAGGATTTTTCTTTGTAATTACGTAGCGAATTAAAATAAACAGCAACGCGCCGAAGTATCCGATTTGATTTAGAAAAATAGAATTCGTAAGTGTCAATAAAAAAATTACGGTGAACGCAAAGATTAATTTGTCCAGTTGCGTGGTTATTTTGTCGGCTGTGCTCATTATTGTTGGTCGCGGAATTGTAATTCGTACAATTTTTTGTAAATCCCGTTAACATCCGAGATTAATTCTTCATGTTTTCCGTCTTGAACAATTCTTCCTTTTTCCAAAACCAAAATCCTATCCGCATTTCGAATAGTGCTTAATCTGTGCGCTATAACGAAAGTCGTTCGGTCAATCATTAAATTCTCAATCGCTTCTTGCACAAGAACTTCCGATTCATTATCCAATGCCGAAGTGGCTTCGTCGAAAATCATAATGGGTGGATTCTTTAGCAGTGCACGAGCTATCGATATTCTTTGGCGCTGCCCGCCCGAAAGTTTCGAACCCCGTTCTCCGATAATCGTATCGTATCCTTTCGGAAGTTGCATAATAAATTCGTGTGCGTTTGCCGCTTTTGCAGCTTCAATTATTTTTTCCATAGGATAATCTTCCAAACCGTATGCAATATTGTTTCTAACGGTTTCGTTAAATAATATTGTTTCTTGAGTAACTATACCCATTAATTTTCGTAAACTTTTAATTTTTATATCTTTAATATCAATTCCGTCCAAATAAATGGTTCCTTTATACGGATCGTAAAATCTCGGCAGCAAATCACATAAAGTCGATTTTCCGGCACCGCTGCTACCCACAAACGCAATTACTTCACCTTTGGTAACTTTAAAATTTATGTTTTCCAAAATCAGTTCGTCCGAATCTTCGTATTTGAAATATACATTTTTGTACTCGATGCTTTCATTAAATTCTTTTATCTCAACAGCATTTTCCTTATCGTAAATATTCGGTTTTGTATCAAGTATTTCAAATATGCGGTCGCCTGCGGCGCTCGATTCCTGTATTCTGTTGTTAATGCTTCCTAATTCTTTTATCGGAGGCATCAACTGAAAAATAGCAAGGAGAAAACCCATAAATTCGCTTGCTTTTATTGCATGTTCTTCAAGCACCAGTTTTCCTCCGTAATAAACAATAACAACGCCTACTATGACACTTAAAAATTCGGTAATCGGACTTGCCGCGTTTCTTATTCTAACCATTTTCAAAAACATACGGAAGAACTTTTCCGTTTGTTCGCGAAATTTTTTGTTCTCGTATTCTTCCATACCGAATGCTTTAACAATTTTAACTCCGCTGATTGTTTCATGTAACACTGAAGTAATATCTGCAAGTTTTTCTTGAATGATTGTGCTTTGCTTGCGTAACTTCAATCCTATCCAAACAATAATCAAAACGGAGACCGGAACTATTATTAATGAGAATAGCGTGAGCTTGGGACTAATAGATAAAGCAATTCCAAGAAAAACAAGAATTGTAAGCGGTTCCCTTATCATATTAAGAAAAACCACCGAAATACTTTGTTGCACTACATTAACGTCATTTGTGATACGTGAAATCAGATTACCGGTTTTTTCTTTTTTAAAATAACTCATCGGCAGTTTATGTAAATGGGAATAGGCATCGTTTCTGATATCCTTGATTACGCCTTGTTCAACATACGCAAGGAAGTAAGCTTGCAGATAAGCAAAAACATTTTTTCCGAAGTAAGCCAATAATATCAGAAGTACTATTTTCAGCAGTACTTCTTCTATATCTCCTTGGAAGACGAAGTTGTTGAAAGACTCGGATATGTTTTCAACGAAATTACTCAACCAATCCGGGATAATTCCGGAATCGGTAGATTCCACACTTTTTAAATTTTCTCCATTAGATTCAACGGTTACGTTAGTACCGGTTTGTTCTATTCCGTTTTCTTGAAACAACGTGCTTAAAAGCGGAATCGTTAAATAAACGGATGCGCCGTTTAATAAAGCAAAAATTATTGTGCTCGCCACCGACAGCGCTACATATTTTTTATAAGGTTTAATGTACGATATGATTCTAAAGTATGTTTTCAAAATTTATCGCCGGATTTATCAGATAAAAAATAACTCGATTAGAAAAGATACAAAACTCATGAACATACCCCATAACGGACTGTAAATAAAAATGAACAACAATATCGTACCGTACAATCCTAAATTTAAGTATTTCGCAGTAAGCTTTCCCGGAAATAAATCGTATAATATATGTGAACCGTCAAGCGGTGGAATCGGTAATAGATTAAATGCAAAAAGAAAAACATTAAAATATATTCCAAGCCAAGTGACTTTTTTCAGCAAGTGTAATCCTTCCGGAGTAAAGCCGTTCAATAAAATCAAAACAAAGTAAAAAATAAAAGCCAAAAGAAAATTCGATGCGGGACCGGCAGCGGTTACCACCAAATCATTTTTTAGAGGATTTTTGAAATTGTTTCTGTTTACCGGTACCGGCTTTGCCCATCCGATAATCAAATAACCCGAACTGAAAGCTATAAGAGGCATTATAATACTTCCGACAAGATCGATATGTTTAATAGGATTAAGAGTTAATCTACCTAACTTTTTAGCGGTATCGTCACCGAATTTATTCGCAAAAAAAGCATGAGAGAATTCGTGCACCGCAAGAGAGATAAAAAAAAGCGGTAAAAATATTAAAAAGCTTATTAGTTTTTCACTGACTTGAACATCGCTCACAGTTTAGCCCCGCGGATGGTAATCTTTATGAACTTGACTGACATAATCGCGGTTAACGTGCGTATAAATTTGCGTAGTGGAAATATCGACATGGCCTAACATTTCTTGAACGGCTCTTAAATCGGCTCCGCCTTCCAACAAATGCGTTGCAAACGAATGTCTGAATGTATGCGGGTGAACTTCTTTTTCTATATTAGCCATCTTAACATATTTACTTACAATTTTCCAAACAGACATTCGTGTAAGTTTTGTGGAACGTTTGCTTAAGAACAAATAGTTTTCGCTTTTTATATTCTTCATTAAAAGCGGACGTGATTCTTTTAAATATTTATCCAACCAAAACAATGCACTGCTGCCTACAGGCACAATTCTCTGTTTATTCCCTTTTCCGGTAACTCTAACAATTTCCTCGTTAAAATATACATCATTAACTTTTAAATTAATTAATTCGGATACTCGCAATCCTGATGAATAAAGCATTTCCAACAATGCCCTGTCTCTTATTCCCAACACGTCGGAAATATCCGGTGCTTCCAAAATTCTTTCCACTTCCGCAAAAGAAAGTACCACCGGTAAAGCGCGCGAGGTTTGAGTCCGCACCGTTTTTTCAAACGGGTTTTCTTTTAAATAATTATTCCCATCCAGATAATCGAAAAAACCTTTTAGAGCCGACATATATCTGGCGGATGTGGAATTTTTCATTCCGATTTTTTTCTGATGTTCAAAAAACTTGGTAATCAACCCGATTGTAACTTGGCTAAAATCGTTAACGTGGAATTTTTTTATAAATTCAACGAATTTTTCAATATCTCTTTTGTAAGAATGAATTGTGTTATCGGAACGGTTCCGTTCCAGTTTCAAATTGACGAGGTATTCTTGCACAAATTCTTTCATTACTCTTCGTTTCCGTTGTTATCGTTCTCCAACTCGTCTTGTTTCGGATACCGTATTCTTTTATGATGCTGACTAATTAAAATTTTAACGAATATTTGTTTGATTTTTGAAATATCGGATATTGTAAGCGGCGAATCATCGAGTTGTCCGTCGTTTACTCGTGATTTTATAAGGTTGGTTACCATATTCTCGATTTTTTCTTCGTCCGCTTCGTCCATGGACCTTACGGCCGATTCGCAAGCATCTGCAAGCATTAATAATGCCGTTTCTTTGGTGTTCGGTTTAGGACCGGGATACCGGAAATCATTTATATCAACGTTCTGTTCCCCGTAAAGTTCTTTCGCCTTTTCATAAAAAAACGTTACAACCATCGTTCCATGGTGCATCGGTATAAAATCGATTATTTCCTTAGGCAGTTTATGTTCTTCCGCCAATTTAATTCCGTTACGAACATGATCTATTATAATTCTCGCGCTTTCGCGGGGTTCCAATTTATCGTGAATATTTTCGTTGTGGGTTTGGTTTTCAATAAAAGCTTCGGGATTTAACGTTTTTCCGATATCATGATAATATGCACCGACTCTTGCAAGAATCGGATTAGCGCCGATTTCCTCTGCGGCGCTTTCCACCATATTGCCAATCGTCATTGAATGCGTAAAAGTGCCCGGTGTACTTTTAGCAAGTTCACGCAAGAGCGGACTGTTAAAATCCGTGAGCTCGAGCAACGTGATTTCAGTAGTAATTTTGAATATCCGTTCGAAAAATATTATTAGTCCGTAAGTAAGTGCAGGACTCATAAGAGCATTTGAAGCAGCAAATCCGCTTTGAATTAATATTTGTTCCGCTGATGCGAACCTTTCCAATCCGAACGCAATAATTGCAACGAGGTAACCTACCAAAATGTAAAGGAAAGAGCGGAATATTTGACTTCTGTTTTTTATATCGCGTACCGTATAAGCCGAAAGTCCTCCGGCAAAAACATTCATTAATGTAAAAACATAATCATTGCCTCGTAATCCCCCGGCGATGAATGCGGCAACAACGGTACCGTAAAAACCTACGCGGGAATCAAAAATAATTGTAAGCAACATTGAAGCCACCGGAATAAGCACCAACAACTCAACCGGCGCCTTTACGTTCATTTGATAAATAAGATAAGTAAGGAAACTAATAAATAAAAGAATTATCGAAATAATTAAAATTTTAGAGTTATCGTTGTAAATCTTTTTCCGGAATAAGAATATATAAATGCTAAACAATCCTAAAATTATTACAATGTGCAAAAATTTACCGATAGCTTGAAAATAACCGAGTCCGGCATCTTTCTGTTCGCCTTTTGCTATTCGGTAAGAATCTATTTTCAATTTTATTTCGGGGGTAATACGGTCGTGCTTGGCAACTATTCGTTCGTTTTCCTCAACAATCCCGATATTTCGGGAAACTTTGTCTTGTGCAATTTTCTTTGCTTGCTCCGTAAGTGATTCGCTATAAATTAAATTGGGCGTGAGGAAATGCAGCAGATACTCGTAAACGGCATTGGCAAGTTCTTCGTCCTTTGCAAATTGTTTGTTTACCTCCGCTTTTAACAATTGTCTTATCGTTTCCAAATCATAGTATCGAGTTTTTGGTATTACCTTTTCAAATTTTCCCTCACGAACCGCTATGCTGTCTTTTTTGATATCCGAATAATTTCTGTCCAAAAACTTATGTGCGTAAATTTTACTTAATATTTTAACGGAATTGTTTAAGACGTTGTTAAGGGATTTATTGAAATTAATGGATAAAACATTTTCGTATTTGCGAATAAGTTTGAATTTTTCATAAGAAGTCTTGCTTAAAAACGTTTTGGTATTTCCCAAGTCGGTATTTGCCGATAAATCGCCGTCGATTATTTTTTTTAAATATTGATTGTAAGATTTTAATGAATCTATGCTTTTAAGTTCTATATTTTTATCAAAGACAAAAACGGGGGGAACTCTTTCCGCCGCTTGAATCAATTCCCTTTTGTAAGTTTCCGGGTCTTTTAATATTTCGAAAGGCATGGAAGCGATTAAATCTTCTTGTGTCCAAATAGAACCGACCGTCACTTCCGATTCGAGTGACTCACCGCGTGGAAACATCAATACAATCAGAATAATTGTGACAAGCACAATCAAAAATTTGATTTTGGGATCGGTTTTGAATTTATATTTTGTGTTTTCCGAAAGCATTAATTTTTCTTTGCCTTTAAAACCATTTCCAAAAATTCCGCCGCACCACCTTCATCGTTAGTGCGTGTTGTAATAAAATCAGCTAATTCTTTAATTTCATCTACAGCGTTTGCAACGGCTACTTTCAATGCTTTTGTCTCGAACAAAGATCTATCGTTATACCAATCGCCCATAATTGCGGTTCTTTTCATCTTTACTTTTAAGTACTTTGCCAATCTTTTTAATCCTTTGCCCTTCGAGTTCCCATGATTTCTTATTTCCAAATAATAAACATTATCGTGATGATGAGATTTATAAAACGATGTAGCCAACCCGAAACTGTACGGGAATTGCATTTGTTTATAAAAAGTTTTCATTATTTTTTTATTTTCGCCGCTTACAACAATTTCGAGCGTATGACGCAGATAATTAGCATAACTGTTTACTTCCTGGTATTTGGCGTCAACTTTTTCTATTAATTGCGGAATTAGCGAATTCGAATCGGTATAATAAATTGCGTCTCCGTGACATAGAGCAATTTTAACGAGTAGTTCGTTAGCCAGATTCAAGGCTTTTAATACATATTTTTCTTTTACATATGATTCATGGATAATTTTTCCTTCGGGATAACTTTTAATAAGGGAACCGTCCAACGAAATTAACGGAGTAGTTAATTTTAAGCGCGCTGCATGCTTTATAATAGCGCTGTGCAAACGTCCCGATGCAAACGAAAATTTCATACCCGTTTTTTTCAATTCGTTAACAAGTTCAACCGTTTCGTCCGTTATTTTGTTTCTATTATTTAACAAAGTACCGTCTAAATCAAAAACAATAAGTTCGAGCTTTTTGAGTAAATTTTTATCCATAAGTTTTTCGGAAAAGTGAACAAGAAAAAAATTTATCCTACAAAATAATGAATTCGTCCGAATAGTTTACAGTCAAACGGGATTTTATTTTCGCTATTAAATTCTGTTCTTTTTAAATGCCAATCTGCTTATAAAAGAACCTACGAAAATAGTTCCCATAACACCTACGAAAGTAAACCAAGTCCAACCGACCAGTTGAAGGGAAATAACGGTAATCATAAGAAAAATCCCCGACGTAAATCCGGCCAAGGCATCTTCTTGTATGGCATTTTTAACAAAGAGTCCGAGCATAAAAGTACCCAAAAGACCTCCGTAAGTAAACGATGCGATACTTAAAGCCAACTCCACAACCGTTTGGGATGTATTCATAAAAAATATTGCCATTGAAATAAGAAGAACAGTCCAAATTACGGTAACAAGTCTGGAAATTCTCAACTCTAATTTTTCATTATTGTTTTTCATGAAAGGTTTGTACAAATCGAGCATGGTGGAAGAACTGAGAGAACTGATAGAACCGGCTAAAGTTGACATAGCCGCGGCGAATAAACCGGCTACAATTATACCGGAAAACGGACTCGGCAAATGTTCGATAATAAATTTAGGGAAAATTTCATCGGCGCGTAAATCCATCTCACCGTAAAATGCGTATAAAGCAACTCCGATGAAGAGAAAAATTGCGAATTGGAAAATAACCAACACACCGCTTCCGATAATCGCCTTTTGAGCCGATCTGAGGTTTTTAGTAGTTAATAATCTTTGAACGATTAACTGGTCGGTTCCGTGAGAAGCCATTGAAAGGAATGCGCCCCCCAGAACACCGCCCAGCAAAGTGTAAGGTTGTTTGAAAAATTCACTGAATCCGCCTTCGAAACCTAGGTTGAAAACGGTGAGTTTTTGTGCAATTTTATCGGAACTTAAAATTGTATCCATTCCGTTTGGCAAAAATTGAGTAAGCAAAAAATATCCGGCAATAATTGCACCGCCCAAATAAATAAACATCAAAAGTACGTCGACCCAAATAACGCCTCTAACTCCGCCGGTATAAGTATAAACTAACGTGAAAACCGCAATAATTACAATTGCAAGAGGATAACTGATATCGAGCATTAATTTTAAAGGTATTGCCGTTGCGAAAAGTCGTACGCCGTCGGCCGCCGTTCGTGTAAACAGAAAAATTATGGAAGCGAAAGATCTTGTTTTAACTCCGAATCTTCTTTCCAAAAATTCGTATGCGGTACTTAAATCACCGCGAAAATACGCCGGCAGGAAAAAAGTTGCAATAATAATTCTGCCGATTAAATAACCGAATGTAACTTGCAAAAAGTTAAAATTGGTCAGATAAGCCAAGCCCGGTATGGAAATAAAAGTGAGCGTGCTTGTTTCGGCGGCTACAATGGAAAAGCATACCGCCCACCAAGGAACGGATTTAGCGCCGAGGAAATAATCTTTGGCCGATTTTTGTTTTCCACCGGAAAGGATTCCCAAAAGCGCAGTTCCAATAAGAAAAAGAGCGATAACTACATAATCGAATGTTCTATCCACAATATAACCCTATAGTTCTTTTAATTCATTAATTGCTTCTTTCACCGTATTTGTTACGGGTAAAACTCTATCGAGTTGAGATATTTCTATTAATGCTTTTACGCTTTTTGTCGGAGAGGCAATTCTAATATGACCGTCTCTGGTTTGTAATATACGAAACGCCAATAAAATTGCACTAAGACCCGAACTATCGCAATATTCTACTTCCGAAAGATCAAAAATCAACTTGTTAATATCGTCGGCGGTAAGAAGGATTGTAAGTTCCCCTTTAACCAAACCGGCTATTTGTGCGTCGAAATCTTTTTCCAACAGTTTGAAAATAGCAATATCATTTTCTTTTCTCAACTCAAAATTTACAGTCTCTTTCATATTCCCCGCATTTATTAATTATTGAAACATCTTTAACGAATTTAACAAATTTCTATATGTAATTTCGGAATTGATTTTTTTATTTACAAGTTGAACATTATAATGCGCATTAATGCTTTTCCTCGAAAAGCCTATCCGGTATTTTGCTTGTACCAAATGAGCTACGGCAATAAAAAATAAATTTTCCGTACGGTTCAAATCTACAACAACATCAAAATACAAATCTTTTAAAGAATTTATAAGCGATTTGCTTGGTAAACCCAGTTTGTTAACATCATTAACGCCATAGCCGATAAATTTATATTTCCGTGAATCTATAATTAAGTTTATCGCGTATTCAGGTAAAAACAAACTCACTTCTTTTTTATGAATTTGAAAGTATTTTACAACATCGAATGCATGTTTAAAATCCTTATCGTTGCCGGGTAAAAGGAAAAGAAATTTGTTGGCGTCTTCCAAAAAGCTGTTAAACAACTGTTTATTGTAGATATCCGAGAGATATTTTTTTTCAAATATTATTTTAGCAAGATTTTTTTTCGCTTCTTGAATCATCTTTATTTTTCACCTTTTTCCAGTAAACGTAAAAATTCCTCTTCGTTTATAATTTTAACTCCCAATTCTTGTGCTTTTCTGAATTTTGAACCCGGGTTTTCGCCCGCAATGACAAAATCAGTTTTTTTGCTCACGCTTGAACTTACTTTTCCTCCCAAACTTAAAATTTTATTTTTAGCTTCTTCTCTTGTCATGCTTTCAAGTGAACCGGTTAAAACAAATGTTTTACCATCTAAAATTTGTGGTTCGGCTTCCGAAACCGAAGCTTCAAAGTTCAATCCGGCTTCCTTTAAACGGTGAATAACCTTTTGATTTTCCGGATTTTCAAAAAAAGCACGGATACTTTTACTCATCTGAGGTCCAACATCGTAAATTGCTTCCAATTCTTCTTCCGTGGCTTTCATCAAATTTTCCATTGTTCCGAAGTGAGCTGCAAGTTTGCGGGCTGCACCCGCACCAACATATCTTATACCCAAAGCATAAAGTAGTCTTTCCAACGGTTGACTTTTGCTCTTTTCGATGGCGGAAAGTATATTGTTTACGCTTTTGTCGCCCAATCCTTCTATATTCACCAATTCATTATAATGATTTTTAAGGTTATAAATATCATCTACCGATTTTAGCAAACCTAAATCGACTAACAAATCGACAAGAGCCTCACCCAATCCTTCTATGTCCATTGCACCGCGACTTACAAAATGTTTTATTCTTCCTTTTATTTGTGCCGGACAGTTGGTATTTTGGCAATAAATAGCAACCTCATCCGGCGGCCGGTATAATTTCGATCCGCAAACCGGGCATTCAGTAGGAATTTCCACTTCCTTTGAGTCTCGAGGACGTTCCGCTAAAACAACGGCTACAACTTTCGGAATTACGTCTCCGCCTTTTTCGATTATTACCGTGTCACCTTCGCGTATATCTTTTCTTCTTATTTCATCAATGTTGTGAAGAGTGGCCCGACTAATGGTTGACCCGGCAAGAAATACCGGTTCCAATTCCGCCACCGGTGTTAACGCTCCCGTTCTGCCAACTTGCCAAACTATTTTCCTTACTTTTGTTGTGGCTTGTTTAGCTTTGAATTTATAAGCAACCGCCCAGCGTGGAGATTTTGCAATGTTACCGAGTATCTTTTGTTGTTCAATGGAATTTACTTTTACTACCACTCCGTCAATTTCGTAAGGTAAATCGTCTCTTTTATTTTCCCATTCTTTACAGTATTCAAGAACTTCGTTTATATTTTTGCAAAGTTTGAAGTGCGGATTTACCTTGAAACCTAATTCTTTCAATGTAATCAGATTTTCGTACTGAGTTTCAATTATTTCCTCTTCCAAAAGCAAATAATAAACGAAAATATCGAGAGGACGTTCCGCAACTAATTTGGGGTCTTGTAATTTCAAAGTACCTGCAGCCGAATTTCTCGGGTTTGCAAAAAGTTTTTCACCGTTTTTTTCTCTTTCTTCATTTAATTTTTTAAAAGCATCGAGCTCCATAAAAATTTCACCGCGCACTTCAAAATCGGTAAATCCTTTCCGACGTAACTTTTCTTCGTCGACTTTTAATGGAATCGATTTTATTGTTTTAACGTTGTTCGTAACCTCTTCGCCAGTAAAACCGTCTCCACGTGTTGCAGCTTTAAAAAAAATCCCGTTTTTATAAATAATACTTACGGACACACCGTCTATTTTAAGTTCCGTTACATATTCCACTTTTGCATTTCCCGGAAGATTTTCTTTCACCCTTCTATCGAAATCGTATAATTCTTCCTCGTTGTAAGTGTTAGATAAGCTCAACATCGGTACGCGATGTTTTACCGGCGGGAATTCTTTCGTTAAATCGGAACCGACTCTTTGTGTGGGCGAATCCGGTGTAACCAAATGCGGATTTTCTTTTTCAAGTCTTTCCAGTTCTTTATAAAGCTGATCGTATTCGTAATCGCTAACCAAACTTTCCGAAAGCACATAATAATGATAATCGTACTTTCTAATTTTCTCTCTCAGTTCCCGTATTCTTTTTTCTACCGAACCGTTATTCATTTTTCTTCTTTTTACTGATCCTTAAATATTTCACTCCATCTTTGTCTATGTATAAATTCCTTACCCTTCCTTTTCTTCCGGTAAACGACAGAGTACTGTCGTTAAGAAATAAATTCACGCCACCCGAATTACCGGCTAAAACGGTGAAATATTTATCGGCTCCGAAACTTTTTCTTACTCCGGGATAAATTAAAAATTCACCTTGCAATTTTCCATCAGCGGTTACCCTTACCCAAGAAGTGTCCGTACCTTCTATAACCAATGTTAAAGCACCTAATACTTCGGAAGGAGCTTTTACAACGGATTGTTTTTTTTCTTCTTTCACTGGAGTTTTCCTTCCGGTACTTTCAACCGGTTTTTCTTCCGTCCGATTTTTTATGACTTCTTTATACGGCGTTTCCTTAATTATTTCTTTTGGGGGTTCGGGTTTAAAAACGAAATACGCCAGAATCAAAACTGTAACACCAAGTAGGGTAAAAATTACTTTTTTATTAGCGGAAAAAATATCGTTTTTTATTCCTTCGTCGGTCTCCGCATTCAGACCGAATGAAGTTTCTTCAAACACTTTCGGTTGACTTTCTTCTTCTTCGTTTATGTTTTCCGTGTCTTGTTGATGTTCAAGTTTGTTTTCTTTAATCGCAATAAATTCCTCTACAATTTCGTCGGGATTTAATTCGATTGCATCCGCGTACTCTTTTAACAAAGCCTTCATATAAACTTCGGGCATAATATCGAAATTGCCTTCTTCTATGGCTTGCAAATATTTCAAATCGTTTCTTGTAATTTCGAAAATCCGTTCAAGTGAAATGTTTTTTGATTCCCTGATTGCTTTTAGCTTTTCGCCGAATTCTTTTAATTGTTCTTTTTGATCCATATTTATGTCGATTATTTTTTTCTAATTAATTTTGCTGCAAAAGCGCCGTCCATTTGATGCACATTCGGAAAAGTTTGTAAAGTTCCGGTTTCCTCAACCAAATCGTCCGGAAGAGTTCCTTTTAACGAAACCAATTCGAACTCATCATGTTTTTCCAAAAACGTTTTTACAATTTCTATGTTTTCCTCCGGCTCAAGCGTACAAGTACTGTAAACAATATAGCCGCCGGGTTTTAACAAACTCGCACCTTTTTCAAGCAATGCCAGTTGAGTATCCGTTAGTTTTCTTATATCCAATAAATCCTTTTTCCATTTAATATCGGGTTTTTTGGTCAGTGTACCCAATCCCGAACAAGGCGCATCAACCAAAATTCTATCGAAAAGATTTTCATCTTCGTATTCCAGAGCATCTACGGCAATGGTTTTACAATTTTCGACGCCAAGGCGGTTTAGATTTTTGTTGAGTATTTTTAATCTGCTTTCAAATTTATCGAGCGCAACAAGTTCACCCGTATTATTCATCAACTCAGCCAAATAAGCCGTTTTACCGCCCGGAGCAGCACACAAATCCAATACTCTCATTCCCGGTTCGATCTCCAAAATGTTGCAGGCAAATGCCGTGCTTTCGTCTTGAATGGTAAAGTACCCTTTTCCGAAATATTCCCAATCTTGAATATTTGTAAGTTTGGTGAGCTTGAAAAAATTCGGTAAGTATTTCGATTCGACATAATCAAGATCGACGCTTTCAAGCAAATGTGATAATTCTTCGGCATTTGTTCTTAAATTGTTTACACGAAGCGTCATGGAAGGTTTACGATTGTTTGCAACAAGCAATTCCCGTGTGAACTTCTCTCCGTACCGGTTCAGCCAGCGCTTCACCAGCCAAGTCGGATGCGAGTAATAAGCCGAGAGATAAGCGACCAAATCTTCTTCCGGATCGGGATAACGGATATTGTCTTTGTTGCGAATAATATTTCTCAAAACCGCATTTGTTAAATCCGCCGATTTTTGTCCTTGGATTTTTTTTACAAAGTCGACCGCCTCGTTTACCGCTGCATAATCGGGAATTTTATCGAGAAAGAGAATTTGATACAACGCAACGCGCATTGCATTTTTTACGTTCGGAATACATTTGGAAAATTGCCCTTTATAAAAACCGTTTAGAACCCAATCGATTCTTTTCAACCATCGAATAACACCGTGAACAATTTCGAACAGTAAAGCTTTGTCCATTCCGTTTAGTTCGGAATTTTTAATTTCGATATCCAACAATTTGTCCAAATAAGCATCCGTACGGTCAATACGGTTTAAAACTTTAATCGCTATGCCCCGCACGCCGTCGTATAAGTTCAGGTTTTTATAAGCTCCTTCGGAACGGGTTGTATATTTCATAAATTTCCTGTTTTCGATACTTAAAAAAATTATGAATGTAAGATAAAAAAAATATTAATAAGTTAGGTTATAGAGACCGTAAATACGGCATAAAATAAGTATTCGCCGCACTTTGAAATGTAAATTGACGTTAATTAAACATCGATTTTAAAGTAAAGTTCTGCAATTTTATCTCTTTCCGAATATTATGTATATTTTATGTACATTTATTCGAATTTTAGATAAATCGGGAATAATAATGACAAAAAATAACTATTCAGGTAAAATAAAAAGGTTTTGGAAATGGTTTACGGAAAACGAAGAGCGATTGTATAATTTTCAAGATGATCAGATGAAAATTTTTAACGAGACAGCAAAAGAATTAAACAAAATCAACAGGTATCTCGTTTTTGAATTCGGAGTAAAGGAAGGCGAAAAACGCGAGTTTGTAATTAGTGCAAACGGAATGAAAGAAGCCTTTCCCGCGGTTGAAGCGCTTTACTACTCGGCTCCGAAATTGGAAAGATGGGATTTCATTAAATTTCGCCCCCGAAGGGACGATATAATCGATATTCAAATAGCGGATGTGAAAGTAAAAGCTGACGAAGTTTATTTTAAGCTGTTTCCTAACTACGAAACGCATAAAATCGACATTGTTTTATATTTACCGAATTATTCGAAAGACAAAAAACAGATTTACGATAATATTGCAATTCTTTTCTTAGACGAAGCCCTCGGCGAATACGATGTGGAAACAAAAATAGGCTATATTGAAATTGACGATAAGAGCGCAAAGGATTTCGACGAAGCTTTACCGCTAAAAAAACTACCCGAAGTTTTCGACGAATTAGTCAACGAATTTTTTATTCCCGAAGAAAACTAAACCTTACCAAATTTTAAACAATAAAAAAACCGCATCTTGCGGATGCGGTTAAAATTTATCGAACGGTTAAAAAAACAATTAAGATTTTACACCGTATTTCTTATTAAATCGTTCCACTCTACCGGCTGAGTCCACCATCTTTTGTTTACCGGTAAAGAACGGATGACATTCCGAGCAAATTTCCAATTTAATCGAGCTTACGGTTGCACGCGTAACAAAAGTATTTCCGCATACACACGTAACCACACATTTTTGATATGTCGGGTGAATTCCTTTTTTCATCTTCCTAATCCTTTAAAATTTAGTCTACAAGTATAAAAACTTTTTGTGAATTATTCAAATTTTTCTCTGTAAACAGGAATATTATTTAATTTGGAACTGCAACCGCCTAGCCCGTTTAATCGAGTCCAATTTAGCTTTCCAAGCTTCCAGATACTTTCTGTCTATTTTTTCGCGGATGTAAAAACCGTCGAAACCGAATCCGTTGGAAGCACCGCCGACCAATGCACTTCTTCTGTTTGTTGTAGAAACGGTCGATTTTTCCGCAATTTTTTCGTCAACGGAAACGGATTTACTCGGATCGAACGGTAAATCCACAACTTCTTCGGAAATTACATCGTTCGGTTTTACAACAACGCGCAAAGCTTTTTTACTTTTGGAACTTTCGTTTTTGCCCGATGAAGTAATACCTTTTTTATTAACCGGTTTTTGTGCAATTATAACATCGTTTATAATTTTAGGCACGCTTGCCGACGCCTTTAATTCTTTCAACACCGGCGGTTCTTGAAGAAAAGGATTGATTTCTTCCGTGGCCGGATCGCTTAAGACGAAAAATATTATAAGAAAAACACCGACCAAACCCGTTGCGGGAAGGAAATAACGACCGAAGAAGAAATTTGTTTCTTTTGTATTCAGATCGAAATTCCCATTTTTAATTTTGGTCATTAAATTAAACTCAAAATTATCGGGAGTATCTACTTTAGGTAATCCTTTCAGTAGATCGATAAGTTCACCGTATTTGGATTCGTCATTGTAGAAGTTTTCTTCCATAGGCTTACCCTTTGTATATATCCTTTAATAATTTTTGAAGTTGTTTTCTTCCTCTGTTAATTCTGGATTTAACGGTTCCGATAGACAACCCCGTTACTTCTGCAATTTCTTCATACGATAATCCTTGAATGTCTCTCAACACAACAACCTCGCGATAAACCGGTTTTACTTTTTGCAGAGCCTTTTGAATAATTTCCGCACTGATTGCACTATCCGTTGCCCTATCGGGCGCTAAAAACGATTTATCTTCAATTTGTATATTCTGTTCGTCGTCGTTGTTATTATTAAGCGAAAATATCTTTCTTCGCTTTCGCCTTTTTAATTCGTTTCTTGCAAGATTTCCAGCAATCGTGTAAATCCACGTAGAAAACTTCGCAAACGATTTGTAGGAATCTTTGTTCAAATAGAACTTAATCATCGTATCCTGAACAATGTCGCTCGAAACATCCTTATTTCCTACAAATCTGTAAACGTAATTCATTAACGGGTCTTTGAACCTTTTAACAAGAATTTCATAAGCTTCAATCGTATTGTTTTTC
The DNA here is from genome assembly GCA_964553325.1 of uncultured Melioribacteraceae bacterium. Lineage (GTDB taxonomy): Bacteria > Bacteroidota > Ignavibacteria > Ignavibacteriales > Melioribacteraceae > BMS3ABIN04. The sequence goes on from CAZKKI010000082.1 coordinate 65,736, forward strand.
TGAAATTCTTCTATTAGTTCTTCGTCCGTTAAGTCTTTTAACTCTTTTTTCAATGTTTTTTATACCTATTGTATCGGATATTTGTTTCAAAAATTTATTTCACTTTGCAATTTAACAAAGAATAGACTTTTATACATAAAAAGCAACTGATTATTTCCCTTTTTTAATCCATCATTTCCGAAATTAAAGCAGCTGCAATTGATTTTTGATCGGTTGACGTGGTTTTTATTTTTAAATCGGCATTCAATAAAGCTTTACCAGCGGAAATTAATTTATCCCTGTTAAGGAAAAATTTAGCTTTACTGCACTTTGTGTAATAAAATTCGGATAATCCAAGCGATCTGGCGGCGTTTTTCGGAGGAACACGTTTTTGAGTAAGTTCGATCGAATGCGCAATAGTGGAAATATATTTGGTTAACATGGCAACAATGTAAGTTATATCGTTTCCGTGTTCCAATAAATTATAGATAATTTCGAGCGCTTTCGATTTTTCTCCGGCACTCAATGCATCCTGCAAATTAAAAATATTGTATTCTTTAGTTACAGCAGAAAGTTTTTTAATCGTATCGACATTTAATTCGTCGCCTTCGTTTAAGAAATTCACGAATTTTTCCAATTGCATTTCGAGCAAACCTTTGTCTTCACCGACAATATCTATTAACGCATAAGCGTTTTCATTTGTTAATTTAATTTTATTTGCTTTTGCTTTTTTCATTAACCATTTTACAAGATCAGCACCTTTAAGCTCTTTTGCTTCGAAAATAAAACCCCGTTCAAGTAATAATTTGTACGGCGAAGATTTAAGATTTGTTATTTTATTTTTGTGCAACAGAATCAAAATTGTCGTTTCGGCCGGATTTTTTACATAGTCTTCTAGTGATTTTTTATCGGTTATCCTTTCGAAATTTTTTACGATGAGTAATTTTTTCCCTTCCCCGAAAGGAAAGGCATACGCCAAATCGAGAATTTCGGAAAGTTTTTGTTTTTTATCGATGGTGATTATTTCTTTATCGAAATCGGATGAAATAAACTTTGAAGTTGCTTTTTCCAGTAATTTAACCGTCTCGTCCAAAGCAAAAGAATCCGCCCCGAATAAATAATAAACGGGAAGAAATTTATTTCCCGCGATGTAATCGTCAATCAAGTATATCGATGGAGCTTTCATAAAAACATAAAATTTTTGTTTCCTCCGGCAATCTTATTTTTTCTTTTCGATAATAACCGATTCGATTATTACATCGTTTACGGGTTTATCGTAAGGTTTAATCGTTTTAACCTTTCCTATTCTTTTTACAACATCCATCCCATCAATTACTTTTCCGAAGACCGAATGTTTACCGTCGAGCCAAGGCGTAGGAACCAAAGTAATAAAAAATTGACTGCCGTTTGTATTTGGTCCGGCATTTGCCATAGAAAGAATACCGGGCGAATCGTGTTTTAAGTCCGGATGAAATTCATCTTCAAAAGTTCCGCCCCAAAAACTTTCTCCGCCGCTGCCCGTTCCGGTAGGATCTCCGCCTTGAATCATAAAATCGTCGATAACCCTGTGGAAAGTAACACCGTTATAATAACCTTGTGTTGCAAGTCCCACAAAATTCTCAACGGTTTTCGGAGCTTTTTTTGCAAACAGTTCAATTTCGATATCTCCGAAATTTGTTTTCAAAGTGGCAACAAGTTTTTCGCCGTCCGCAAGATTCATTAATTCTTTCACTTTTTTATATTCCTCATTTGTTTTTACATCGGTGGTTTTGTTTTCTTCCAAAACCTTTTCGTTTTTGTCTCCGCAAGAAATTAAAATGGAGATCAAGAACAAAACGGTAAAAATTTTAACCATTTTCTTCCCTCCTAAGCCCCAATGATGTTATTATAAATTAGAAACAGAATCCCGAGCCCTACGAGAATTCTGTAAAATACGAATACAAAAGTAGTGTTTGTTTTCAAGAACTTAAGCAAAAACCCGATGGCAAAATAACCGCTAATTGCCGAAGTAACCGTAGCAACCGCCAAAGTAACCATACCGGAAGTATCGATATAATCAAGGGCTTCGTAAAATTGCAGTAAACCGCTTCCCAAAATTGCCGGAACACTTAATAAGAAAGAAAAACGGGCGGCTGTTTCCCTTTTTAAGCCCAAAAACAATCCGCCGGTAATTGTTGTACCGGACCGTGAAGAACCCGGTATTAGTGCAAACGATTGGAAAACGCCGATAATCAATGCATCTTTCCAAGTTATATCTTTCATCTCTTTCTTAAACTTTCCCACTTTTTCCGCAATTGCCAACACTATTCCCAACGCAATTAAACTTGTGCTTATCACATAAAGATTTTTGGTTAATGCGCCTTCTATAACGTCTTTGAAACCAAGTCCGATTATTACAACCGGAATCGAGCCGATAATGATGTACCAGCCCATTTTCGAATTATAATTTTGCTCCGAGAATTTTTTTCTTGTCAACAAATTTTCGTTAATAAAATCGATGAAGATGTTCCACAAATCTTTCCAGAAATAGACGAATATCGCCAAGAGAGTTCCGAGCTGAATTACAGCAATAAATGAAGTCCATCTTTCGGGATTTTCCGCCGAAATCAAATTCATCAATTTTCCGGCCACGGTAAGATGTCCTGTACTGCTAATCGGTAAAAATTCCGTTAATCCTTGAATAATTCCGAGAATAATAGCTTCAAAAACCGACAAAAGAACCTCGCAAAAATTTAGAATAAATAGGATACGCCGAGTTTAACTCCGAACGCGAGCGAATTAAGTTTAATGTTATCCGTTTGATTACGGACTATTTCCGAAGGAAAATCAAGGCGCATATCCCCGCCGATATATGCATACAAATTTCCGCTCAACAATGTTAAGCCTTGAGCGCGCAAAAGCATTCCGAACCCGGACGTTGTGTAATTTGCTTTTTGAACTATTTTCTCATCGAGCGAAATATATCTGTAGCCTGCGCCTCCACCGAGTTTTATTTTATAACCTTCGCCTTTGATTACGTAATAAAGCAACGCCGACGGCATATGCTGGTTGTATGATATTTCATAAATTCCGGTTCCGAAAATCGGGGTATTGTATGAAAAAATATTTATTGCATATTCGAATCCCACATCCCATTGCTCGTTAACGGGAAAATCGACTTCGCCGAAAAATTCGACCACACTGTTAAACGTTGCAAGTTGATTTCCTTGTCCGAAATTATAATTAATATAATCCCTAAAATCCGGAGCTGATACAAAACTTATACCCATCCCCGCTGAAAAATCAGGTTGAGCGAAGTTTGAAATTAACGGGAACAGTAATAAAATCAATAGTTTTTTCATTCTTTTATCTCTTTCATTTTGAATGCACTGAACAAGTTGGTTGTCGGCATGCCGTTTCGAACTTGACGTTTGTTAATAACTGCACTTAAAATTACGGTTACAACCACAAACATTACCGAATTAACAAGATGTGTAACAATCGCAAAGGCGCTGCTGGTATCGTTATCGAAGCCGAAAAGAACGGTCAGCACCGAAATTGTTATTAAATGATAAGAACCGATTGAACCCGGTGTAGGAATGATAATTCCGAAAGCACTTATGGACATTACAATCCAAGCCATAGCGAAAGTAACCTCTTGCAACTCATTCATCCTCATCATGTAAAAAGCAAAATAAGAAGTGGAAGCATACAACAACATAATAACAACACTAAGAAAAAGCGTTAAAGCGAAATCGCTTGGAGTTTTGAGCGTTGAAAAGCCTTCCGTTAGCAAATCGAAAATTCGTGTTAATTTTTTCGCTAATCCTTGGGAAAATTTACCGACCAAGTTCAAAATTATATTGTAAAATTTATCTTTAAGTCTTACAATTAAAACTATAAATAATATAATTGCAAAAATTCCGGCAAATCCTAAAATAATGGTTGTCTCCAGCCATTTGAATTCCTCCAGTAAATTACCGGGATAAATCACAACGCTAATTAACACGGAAATTCCCAGAACCAAAACATCAATAACTCTTTCAACTATTATTGTCCCGATCATCGACGAACGGGAAATATCTTCCCATCTACCTAAAAAAAGCGGTCTGTACAACTCACCCAAGCGAGGCACAACAAGATTTACGCTGTAACCAACAAACGTGGCACCGAGGAGATTCAATAAGGATGTATCCGGTTTTACCGAACGGATAAGAACTTTCCAGCGGTAGGCGCGAACGACGTGCGATAAAAACCAGACCACAATAAAAACTATTAACCAGAAAATCGAAATGTGACGGATAATTTTCAAAACTTCGTCAAAATCGGTATTTCTGAAAGCGAAATACAGCAAAAAGAGCATCAAAAGAACCGGGAACAAATATCCGAAAATTTTCTTTATTTTCGATTGTTGTTTTTGATTATCTGAGATCGACAATTTTCACACCGTTTTTTGCTTTAAACACAAATGTATTACCGGATAAATTCCGATTTATTTTAATATTTTTTAATTCAACTTTAAATATATTGCCGGAGTAATCCGAAATTTCGATTTTGTTAATCAATGAATCGGGTGAAATTTCAACCGCCGCCCAATCGAATCCCAATTCGTCATCCAAAGGAGTAAACTTAACGTAATAGTTGTTACCGTTTTTGCCAATCAATTCGGTTTTGCATTTGCCGGGAAAATCGAAAACAAACTTTTCAAAGGAAAACGCATCCGGGTTTTCGTTTAAGTTTGTTATTACAACTCTGTTAATTTTTTTATTGTAGTTCCAAACGGATTTTCCGTCGCTTACAATTATAAAATTCTTAAACTCAATTCTGTATTTATTTCCTTTCGCATAATAAAATTTCCCGGAATAATTAGCGCCGTCCAATTTCGATTGGCGGATTTGAGCGGAGAAATTATCGACGGTTTTAAATTTTTTCTGTACCGAACGAATTAAACTTTCGGCGGTTTGCGCCGGGGAAGCGAAATTAAAAATTAAAAATATTACAGCGAAATAAACTTTCATTAAAGCGACCTGAAAATAGTTTCGAGTTGTTCTTCATTTTCCACAAGTACTTCGCGAGCCTTGCTACCGTCCGGCGGTCCCACGATTCCGGCTTCTTCAAGTTGGTCCATTATCCTTGCCGCCCTCGAATAACCGAGTTTCAGTCTGCGTTGCAAAAGAGAAACGGAACCTTGTTGATGTTGCACAATAACCCTTGCCGCATCTTCGAACATTTCGTCGTATTCGGCAAGCACTTTATCTTTTGCCGTTTGTTTTTTCTCGACCATCGAAGGAAGCAAATACCGTTTGGAATAACCTTTTTGTGCGTAAATAAAATTAGTAACACGTTCAACTTCATCGGTGGAAATAAAAGCATTTTGCATTCTTATCGGTTTGGGTAAGCCGCCCGGTAAAAAGAGCATGTCACCGCGTCCGAGCAATTGTTCGGCTCCGTTCATATCCAGAATTGTGCGCGAATCTATTTTGGTTGCAACTTGATAAGCAATGCGCGCCGGGAAGTTGGCTTTGATAACACCGGTAATAACATTCACCGAGGGTCTTTGAGTCGCTACAACCAAATGAATCCCAACCGCGCGGGCAAGCTGGGCAATCCTTGCAATTGGCGCTTCAACTTCTTTTCCCGAAGTCATCATCAAATCGGCTAACTCGTCGATAACTACTACTATGTAAGGTAATTTGTAATGTTTCATCGTATCGGTATCCGCCGGTCGGGTTTTTTTATTCGATACTTTTTTATTGTAATCAACAATGTTCCTTACTCCGGCCTTAGCAAGTTTATCGTATCTTTTTTCCATTTCATATTCTATTGCTTTCAGCACCAACAACGCATTGTGCGGATTTGTAATTATTTCTTCGTCTATATCCGGCGAAACTGCAAGATAGTGTTTGTTTAACTTTTTATAGAAAGATAATTCGATTTTCTTCGGGTCGATAATTACAAACTTGACTTCGGAAGGATGTTTTGCATAAATCAAACTGGTAATAAGCATATTAATTCCAACACTCTTACCGCTTCCCGTAGCACCGGCAATTAGTAAATGAGGCATCAAAGTTAAATCGGTAATATAAACATCGCCGATAATGGTTTTCCCCATTGCAATCGGAAGTTCGTATTTGCTTTTTTCCAAGTGGGAAATTACCGACCGGGCGCTTACGATTGCCGAGTGTTCATTCGGAATTTCCACACCTATTGCACTTTTGCCCGGAATCGGTGCAATTATTCTGATTCCGCGGGCGGCAAGTGCAAGTGCAATATCGTGCTCGAGGCTTACAATACGACTTATTTTCACTCCGGGCGAAGGAACGATTTCGTATTGGGTTACAACGGGACCTGGTGTTACCGAAATATCCTGAATTTCAATATCGAACAATGCCAATTTCGCTTTCAGAAGTTCCGCGTTACGCTTTAATTCGAGTTCTTCTATTTCAACCGTTTCGTTTTCACGTTTTTCCAATAAATCGAGATGAGGCGGTACAAAATTAATTTCCTCTTCCCATTGCTCGGGTAATTTATCTTCATCTAAAACACTAACCGGTTTCTCTCCGGATTCGCGTTCGTTATCTTTCAATATTTGTGCTTGTTCAACAATTGTTTCGGGATCAACTTGTGTTTGCGAAACGGATTCCACTTCATCTTTTCTGATAATGCGAATATTCGTTTCATCATCAAAAACCTCATCGTCTTTAATCGGCGCTTCTTCATCCGCCAGTTTTCGCATTAATTTCTTTTTGGCTTTTTCTTTTCTTAATTTTTTAATTTCTTCAAGATTTCCGGTTTCGGTTCCGGCGACTTTTTGCTTCGAAATTTTCGGTTCTTTCTTATCTCCGGTGAAAATTTTGTTTATCAAAAATTTAATTCCGTTGTAAATTTTTTCGAATGGAATATCGAACACAAGTAAAACAGTGATTAAGAATAATGCGAATAGAAATACGGAACTTCCCAAAGTACCGAGTAATCTTCCGATAATTGTACCGAAAAACGCTCCTAAATTGCCCGAAAGTTCGGGATAGTCGGTTAACACTCCGGCTTTCGGAGTATGCTGCAACATTCCGAAAAACGTTGCGAATATTAAACCCAATACGATAAGAAAATTAGAAAGGTAGGTTGAAATTCTGAAATCTATATTCCGAATTATTGAAAATCCCCAGATAAAAAGTATTAGGGAAAAGACAATCGAAAAATATCCTATCGTAAGATTTATTAAAAAGTATGAAAGATATGCGCCCAGCAAACCGAGCCAATTATGAGTGGTTTCAACCCGGTGAAGAAATTCGGGATTGGAAGAAAAAATATTTATAAAATCGGAGAAAAAGTTATCGAGATTTGCTTCGTCGTATCGGGAGTAAGAAAGAATACTTAAAAAAGAAATCAAAGCAACGGCAATTAACAGAATACCCAGAATTTTCTTTTTTTGCTCGACCGAAACAAACAAGTTTTCAGGAGAAACTTTTACAACGGTTTTCGAATTATTTTTTTTCTTTTTAGCCATCCGATTGAATCGTATCCTTCTTTTTAATTACGCCGGAATTATAAACGGGAACAATATGTTGAACATCTACTTGCGAAGCAAATTCCAAATCATTTTCAAATCCGTAATCAATTAATAATTTGCCGTGCTCCGATTCTTTTAGCATTCCGAGTATATCGTTTTTGAACTTGTTATACAACATAACACTGCATTTGGAAGCATCGCTGTAAGAAATATCCGAAGTATAATTCTTAATTCTTTCAATCAAGCATCCGGCACAAACGGAATCTTCGAGACTGAACATTCCGTGCGAGCCGGCACAAACTATTTCGATATCGTTGTTCAATTCAGCCAATTCTTTGGCAATCGCATTTATATTTTGGAAACTACAGATGTAAAGATTATCCGAATACTTCGCTCTAACAATTGCTTTGGTTCCGTTTGTAGTGAACAGAACAATCGACTTATCTTTAACAATATCTTCGGAATATTCCAAAGGGGAATTTCCCAGCGGAAAGCCCTCGATTTTTTTCGCATTCCGTTCTCCGCCCAACAATGTTTTACCGCCGAAAGCATTTCCCGAAACCTTCATCGCAAAGCCGATTGTGCTAACAGGAATTACTTCTTTCGCTCCGTTGGAAAGCGCGGTAACTATAGTTGTTGTTGCTCTTAAAACATCGATAACAACAGTGGTCTTTCCCGCAAAATATAAATCTTCTACACTTACCGGTGAAATCAGAGTATGGATTTTCATTTTATTTAGAAACAAATGGAAGTTTTACAATCCGGGCTTTATGCGTTTTATTCCTTACACGAATATAAAGCTCTTCACCTTCGTTGGCAAATTCTATTTTCACGTATCCCAATGCAATCGGTTTTTCCAAAACCGGGCTTACGGTACCGCTGGTAACTTTACCTATTTCAATGTCGTTTTTTAATATCGGGTAACCGTGGCGTGGGAAGGCTTTTTCTTCAACTACGAGCGGAACCAATTTGCGTTTTATTCCTTCTTCCTTTACTTTTAACAAAACATCCCGACCAATAAAATCGCCTTTCTTCAATTTTGTAATCCAACTCAAACCGGCTTCGAGAGGGTTCGTGGTTTCATCGATATCGTTTCCGTAAAGACAATAACCCATTTCAAGGCGAAGTGAATCCCGCGCGCCCAAACCTGCCGGTTGTATGCCGTAATCTTTTCCCGCTTCAAAAATCATATTCCAAACAGATTCTGCTTCGCTTTCCGTACCTTTGAAATAAATTTCATAACCCAACTCACCGGTATATCCGGTCCGGGAAATTAAAACATCCACATCATTAATTTGAGTGTTGTAAAAGTGATAAAACTCAAGCTCCAACGGATCCCGAGTAATCTTTTCCAACACGGATTTGGAATTGGGACCTTGCACGGCGATTAAAGTATAGTCGTCACTTTCGTTTTTTATTTCCGCCTCGAATTTGTTGTTTTTATTGATCCATTCAAAATCCTTCTCGATGTTCGATGCGTTCACAACCAGCATATATTTATTTTCGTTCAACTTATAAACCAGCAAATCATCAACAATACCACCGTTTTCGTAACACATTGCCGAATATTGTGCCCGGCCGGTTGTAAGTTTTGCCGCATTGTTTACGGTTACATATTGAACCAAATCGAGAGCTTCGTTTCCCTCGATAATGAATTCGCCCATATGCGATACATCAAAAACCCCGACGGAATTACGTACCGCTTTGTGTTCTTGAATTATCGACGAATATTGAACGGGCATCAGATAACCGGCAAATTCTATTATCTTAGCTCCTAATTTTTCGTGAACGTTATAAAGTTTCGTTTTTTTCATGGTTTGTTCCGATTAAAAACTTTCAAATTTAATTAAAATAAAACAAAAAAAATGTCACATTTTAAGTTAATACTTCGTCCGTTTTTGTTGCAATAAATTCAAATTTTTGCGGACTCATTTCTTCGTCTTCAACAAGTTTGATTCTAACGAAATATTTGAATTGAATTTTCGTTAAAGTACTTATCGTACCCTCGCGTAATTTTCTTCCCAGCGAAGGATGAACTCTTAATGTTAAACTCTTGTATCTGCCTTCGTTTTTATACCGTTTAAGCCAATCTTCAATTTCGTGAATCAAATTCGAGCGTTTAGTAAGCAAGCCCGTTCCGTTGCAATACGGACACGGTTCGTACATGGATTGAACGATATTGTGCCCGATTCTTTGTCGTGTAATTTGCATTAATCCGAAATCCGTCATCGGAAGCATTGCAATTTTCGCACGGTCTTTTCTAAACTCTTTTTTCAATTCGTCGAAAATTTTCTTTCGATTTTTTTCATCTTCGAGATCGATAAAATCGACTACAATCAATCCACCTATATCACGCAACCTCAATTGTCTTACAATTTCCCGCGATGCTTCCAAATCGGTTTTAAGCGAATTGAGCTCCTGTTCCTTTTTAGCTGCGTACCGCCCGCTGTTTACATCGATAACGGTCATTGCTTCGGTATGCTCAATTATAATGTATCCGCCGCTTGGAAGCGGAACTTTTCTGCCGAGCAAAGTTTTAATTTGCTCCTCGATTTTAAATGTATCGAATATCGGTTGATTGCCTTTGTAATATTCGATTTTGTCCAAAAGTTCAGGTTGAATAAACGAGATATAATCCCGGATTTCCTTGTAAAGTTTTTTGGAATCGACAAAAACTTTAGAAACATCCGGAGTAAACAAATCCCGTATAACACGGATTGTTGTGGTAAGATCGCTGTATAAAAGCGCCGGGGGTTTTTTGGTTTTGACGGCTTCTTCAATTTTATTCCACGTATTAAGCAAATATTTCAAGTCGCCCGAAAGTGCTTTTTCATCCTGTTCTTTCGCTGCTGTTCGAATTATCAATCCGTATTTTTCGGGTATAATGCTTTTGGCAAGATTTCTTAATCGCCGCCTTTCTTTATAATCGGATATTTTTTTCGAAATACCTATTTTACTATCGAACGGCAGAAGAACACAAAAACGGCCGGGAATGGAAATCGAAGAAGAGATGCGCACTCCCTTGCCTTCGACGGGTTCTTTTATAATTTGGACAATAATTTCCTGACCTTTACGGAGTTTGGGAATTTGACGGTCGCCATAACCGGTTTTCCTCTTTGCTTTTTGATGGACTTCTTCCGTATCGTCGTCATCGTCAACACTTACTTCATCATCTTCGTCATCGTCTAAAACGCTTTGAATTTCTTTGAATCTGTCGCCAATATCGGAAAAATGCAAAAAGGCATCGTGTTTAAGTCCGATATCAACAAAAGCGGCTCGAATACCGGGCAATACCCTTGCTATTCTTCCAAGATAAATATTGCCAACCATTCGGCGTTTTTCGGGATTATCGACGAAAAAATCGACCAGATTGCCGTTTTCCGTTATTGCAACTCTGTTTTGAAGCGAAGAAGAGTTTATTATTATTTCTTTCGACATCGTAAAACCCTCTCGGCGGATACTACAATTGAGGGCGAAGAGAATGATGATTAGATATTAAAATCAAACTTTAACCAAGTTCATTTACCTTAACCTTTGTTTTAGGTTGTACAGCATTAATTTTTAAGTTTAATTTCATATTTTTTTTAAGATTATGCCACATTGGCACTTAAAAACTTTGTTAACTTTTCATCCTCTTCCAACCAAAAGAGTACCCTGTTTTTAAATTTTTTGTAATAATAATCCAAATCCTCTTCGGGATAAAAATTATTTTTTATTATATCGCTATGATTTATAATTATCTTTTCCAATTCAAATTTGGTTTTCGCTTTAAAAATTTTATCTAATAATTCCGTTATTCCACCGAACACCCTAAAATACCAAATAATATTCTTTTTCGCTTTATCCAAACTATTAATTTCACCGTATTCTTGAACTAACATTTCCAGATGTTTAAGTGCAAGATTTTTAACTTCATCAATATCGGGCGATAACGGTTGAATATTTTTTTCAACCAGGTTATTAAAATCTCTGAAAATAAACGGGTTACCCAAAGCTCCTCTTGCAACCATTACCGAATCGCAGCCGGTTTCCTCCATCATTTTCTTTGCGTCGAACGGCGTAAAAACGGAACCGTTTCCCACAACGGGAATCGAAACGCTCTCTTTAACTTTTGCTATCCATTCCCAAGCCGGTTCAACATCATATTTGTCGTTTCTAAGTCGGGCATGAATCGCTATGTAAGCCGCACCGTTTTCTTCGGCTCTTTTCGCACTTTCGATTACCGTTATTCTGCCGGCATCCATTCCCAACCGCAGCTTCACCGAAACCGGTATTCCATTGCTACCTTCCACCAAAGCTTTAACCAACCGCCCCAACTTAGGCGGATCGTTTAGCAACCAAGCGCCCATTTTGTTTGCAATTACTTTATTTACCGGGCAACCGCAATTCAAATCAATCACGTCCGGTTTCAATGCGGAAAGCTTTCTTGCAGCTTCTTTCAGAATGGTTTCGTTATTTCCTAAAATTTGTATTCCGATAGGTTTTTCGGATTGATTGAAAGTTGCAAACCTTAACGTGTTAAAATTTCCTTTTACAATTCCATCGGCGCTTACCATTTGGGTAAAAGTTAATCCGGCTCCGTATTCTTTGGCTATTTTCCGGAAGGGTGAATCCGAAATTTCCGCCATTGGAGCGAGGATTAGTTTTTTACCGATATTTAGGTTTCCGATTTTCATTGTTTAAATAAAAAACGGAACAATCCCCGCAAAAAGGGAACTGTTCCGTATCAATTATTTATTGTTTTCGTTTTTTTCTTTTTTCTGTTCTTCTTCCAAAACCGCTTTTCTGGAAAGACTGTATTTTCCGTTTTCGATGCGGATTAATTTCACACCAACTTTTTCTCCTTCTTTCAAGAAATCGGTTACTTTATTTACTCTGGAATTATCGATTTGTGAGATGTGCAATAATCCTTGTACACCGGGTAGAAATTCGATAAACGCACCGTAATCGGTAATTTTAACAACTTTACCTTCGTAAATCATGCCGATTTCCGGTTCCGCCGTCAATCCGATAATATAATCTCTCGCTTCGTTTACTTTTTCGAGATGCGGTCCGGAAACATGAACGGTACCGTCTTCGTCAATATAAACTTCAACACCGTAATCTTTTTGGATTCCTTGAATAACTTTGCCTGCCGGACCGATTACAGCACCGATTTTATCTTGATTAATTTTGAATGCCAATTGTTTCGGTGCATAAACCGAGATTGCGTCTTTCGGTTTCGATAAAACGGCATTCATCTTTTCGAGGATGTGCAATCTGCCTTCTTTGGCTTGCGCCAAAGCTTTTTCCATTATTTCGAACGAAATACCTTGAATTTTAATATCCATTTGAATTGCCGTAATACCTTCGGCCGAACCGGCAACTTTGAAATCCATATCGCCGAGATGATCCTCGTTTCCGGAAATATCGGAAAGAATTGCATATTGATCGCCTTCTTTAATCAATCCCATTGCAATCCCGCTTATAGCTTTGGAAACCGGAACGCCGCCATCCATCAACGCAAGCGAACCGGCGCAAACGGTTGCCATCGAAGACGAGCCGTTCGATTCCAAAATATCGGAATTCAGTCGAAGTGAATACGCGAAATCCTTTTCTGGTGGAATAATATTTTTCAACGCTCTTTCGGCAAGGTTACCATGCCCTATCTCTCTTCGTCCCGGTCCGGAAAATCTACCGGTTTCGCCGACACTGAACGGCGGGAAGTTATAGTGCAGAATAAACCGTTTCGTATATTCTTCCAATAATCCGTCGATTATTTGCTCGTCGGCTTTTGTTCCCAAAGTCAGCGTAGTTAAACTTTGGGTTTCGCCGCGTGTAAAGAGCGCCGAACCGTGTGTACGTGCTAAAATTCCGGTTTCAATTGAAATAGGTCGAATGTCCGTTGTTCCCCTGCCGTCGAGCCGTTTCCCTTGTTCCAAAATTTGCTTGCGCATCAATTCTTTTTCTATATCGTGCAAAATCTCTTTAATTACCTTTTCCTGTTCCGGATATTTTTCCGCAAGCGCTTCCAAAACCGATTCGTTCAGTTCCTTGTTCTTTTTCGCACGTTCTTTTTTGGTAAGAACGGTTCCGACCAATTCCGCATATTTATCGTAAGCCAATTCATAAACATCTTTTTTCAGGTCTTCGTCAATTTCAACTTCGGGAACTTCCATTTTAGGAAGTCCGCATAACTCGCGCAGTTCTTTTTGAACTTCAACAAGTTTCTTAATGCTATCATGCGCAACTTTAAGTGCTTCGAGAAATTCGGTTTCGGTAACTTCCTTTGCTTCGCCTTCAACCATCATAATCGAATCTTCGTTACCGGCAACAATTAATTCCAAATCGCTATTTTGAATTTGTTCGATTGTAGGATTAATCACGTATTCTCCGTCAACTCTGCACACCCGTACTTCGCCAATAGGACCTTCGAACGGAACATCGGAAATGGTAAGAGCGGCAGAAGCGCCGATTGCACCGAGAATATCACCTTCGTTTACACCGTCGAACGAATAAACGAAAGCAATAATTTGAGTTTCATTTTTGTATTGTTTGGGGAAAAGCGGACGAATGGGTCTGTCGATTAATCGCGATGTGAGAATTTCTTTCTCCGTCGGCCTTCCTTCCCGCTTAAAAAAACCACCGGGATATTTACCAGCGGCAAAAGCTTTTTCGCGGTATTCGACCGATAACGGGAAAAAATCTTGGTCTTCTTTAGCCGTATCGGATGCGGACGCGGCAACGAAAACCATCGTATCGCCCAATCTGACCATAACCGCACCGTTTGCTTGTCTTGCATAGCGGCCGGTTTCGATAGTTATAACCTTTCCGCCAATTTCAACTTCTTTAGAGTAAATCATTTAATTTCCTTTATTTTCTAATTCCTAATTCTTTAATTATTTTTCTGTATCGTTCAATATCTCTTGCTTTGAGATAATCCAACAGTCTTCTTCTTTTACCAACCATTTTCATCAATCCGCGCCTCGAAGCGTGATCTTTTTTATGTGTTGCAAAATGGTCTCTCAAACTGTTAATTCTTCCTGTAAGAATAGCAATTTGAACTTCCGCAGTACCGGTATCTTTTTCACTTTTACCGAACTTCGAAATCATTTCTTGTTTTTGTTCTTTTGTTAACGGCATGTTTCACCTCATATTAGTTATACAATGTAACCCCAGAATTAACCGGGATTAATTAGTTACTTTCTCTTTTAAAATTTCTTTTGTTTTTTGAATATCGTCTTCAATTTGTTTTACGAGTTCGTCTTTACCGCCGAATTTTTTCTCGTCCCTTAGTCTTTTAACAAACTCTACTTTAATATTTTCATCATAAATTTCTTTATTAAAATCCAAAATATGAACTTCGGTAATCGCGTGCGGCGTCTGATTAAACGTCGGACGAAAACCGATATTCATAACCCCGAAATATACTTTATTTTCCAATTTTACGGAAACGGCATAGACACCGTTAGCCGGAATTAATTTTTGTTTGGAATGTGGTTGCAAATTCGCCGTAGGAAATCCCAAAGAAACACCGCGTCCCGCACCGTGAACCACTTTGCCGGAAAGCGAATAATGTCTTCCCAAATACGTATTTGCTTGTTCAACTTCGCCTTGCAGTAATAAATTACGAATCAGCGTACTGCTAATAACAACCCCGTTTTCTTTGATTGGCGGAACCCGAGTAACATCGAAACCGAATTTTTCTCCCATTGTACGAAGCGTGGTTTCGTTTCCGCCGCGGTCTCTGCCGAATTTATGATCGTAGCCGATTACTACATGTCGAGCACCGATTTTATCGCAAATAAACTTTCGGATAAATTCTTCGGAAGTTAATTTGGAAAACTCTTCCGTAAAATTAATCACCATTAAATTTTCTATTCCGTATTCTTCGAATATTGCTTTTTTCTCATCCAAAGTTGTAAGCAGACGAATATCGTATTTTTGCGTTACGACGGTTCTCGGATGAGGTTCGAAAGTAATTACAAAATTTCTGCTGTTTTCCTCTTTCGAAATTCTTAATAATTCGTCCAATATTCTCCGGTGTCCGCGATGAATACCATCGAACGTACCGATTGTAACTGCGGTATTTTTAGATTTTTCAATATTTGAGTTTTCGTCAAAAATATTCATTCAATTCTCGATATCGGAAATTTTTGTTTCGGAAAATATTTCGCTTAATTCTTTCAACGTAAAAGCGTCGGCAACATCGAACTCACCGATTCCCGTTCTGCGTAATTCCTTCAAATATCCTCCACAGCCCAACTTTTCACCGAAATCGTTTGCGATTACTCTTACGTAAGTTCCCTTAGAACATTTAATCTTAAAATAAACATCCGGTAAATTGATTTTTGTAATTTCAAATTCGTAAACGGTAACCTTTCTCGGTTTCCGTTCCACTTCTATTCCTTTCCGTGCATATTTGTAAAGCGATTTTCCTTTATGCTTAACGGCTGAATACATAGGCGGAATTTGTTCGATTTCACCAATAAATTCTTTCCGCACTTTTTCAATATCATTTTCGGATACATGCGAGTAATCTTTCACATCAACGGCTTCGGTTTCCCCGTCCATCGAGGGTGTCGATTTTCCCAGAGTAATAATGCCTTCGTAAACTTTAGGTTTATTTTGAAACGAAGATATTTCTTTCGTTTTTTTTCCGGTACATAAAATCAACAATCCCGTTGCCGCCGGATCGAGAGTTCCGGCATGACCTATTTTTTTTATCTTCAAAATTTTCCGGAGTTTTCTGATTACATCGAACGATGTAATTCCCTTTTCTTTATCAATAAGAATAACTTCACCTTTTTCAAAATCCGGAACAATATCTTCAATTTTATTCTTTGCTATCATCTTTATGAATTTTATTAAACAACTCTTCCATTCGCTCAACGTAATCCAACGTATCGTCTATATAGAAATTCAACTCCGGTGTATTTTTAATTCTCACTCTGTGAGCCAATTCGGTTCTGATAAATCCTTTTAACGATTCGACATGATTCATAACATATTCGCGTTTGTCTTTATCCAAAATGGATAAATACACCTTTGCAATTTTCAGATCCGGCGATACTTTTACATTTGTGATTGTTACAAGTCCCAATTCCGGATCTTGAATTTTATGTAAAAATATCAAGCTCAGTTCCTCTTGAATTAATGCCGATATTTTGTTCAATCTAACGGACATATTTATTCCAAGAACTGTTTAGTTTCGATTGTTTTGTATCCTTCGATTATATCGCCGACTTTAATATCATTAAAGTTTTGAATACTTAAACCGCACTCATATCCGGCATCAACTTCTTTAACGTCGTCTTTAAATCTTTTCAACGAAGCCAGCTGTCCTTCGTAAATTGCCACGCCGTCTCTAAACAATCTGATTTTTTGATTACGAGTTATTTTACCTTCTTGTACGTAACAACCGGCAACCGTTCCGACTTTGGGAACTTTGAAAATTTCACGCACTTCCACAACCGCGGCAACTTCTTCGGTAATAACCGGCGAAAGCATTCCCTCGAGAGCCGATTTTACTTCGTTTACACAATCGTAAATTACGTTATACAATCGTATGTCAACTTTTTCTTTTTCAGCCAGTTTGCGTGCGTTGGAATTCGGTCTTACATGGAATCCAACGATTATGGCATTCGACACACTAGCAAGAAGCACATCACTTTCGGAAATAGCTCCCACTCCTTTATGAACAATGTTAACTTTAACATCCTTGGTAGAAAGTTTCACCAGAGCGTCCGAAAGGGCTTCCACCGATCCGTCCACATCGCCTTTAATTATAACCGCCAACTCTTTTGCTTTTCCTTCGCTAATTTGTGAAGCGATTTCATCCAAAGTAATATGCCGTTTTTGACGCCGTTCTTGTTCTCTTTGAATTTGTTGACGTTTAATGCTAATTTCCCTTGCATCGCGTTCGGATTCTACTACCACAAAAACATCACCTGCTTGGGGAGCGCCTTCAAAGCCGAGAACTAGCACCGGTGTTGACGGAGGTGCTTCTTTGACTTTGCGGTTTCTTTCATCGAACATTGCACGAACCCTGCCGTATTGGTTTCCCGCAACAAAAGGTTCACCGATTTTTAACGTTCCCTTTTGGACAAGAACGGTAGCGGTAATTCCTCTACCTTTTTCCAAAGTTGTTTCTATTATTGCACCTCGGGCTTTTCTATCGGGATTGGCTTTAAGTTCCAGAATTTCAGCTTCGAGCAAAATCTTTTCGAGCAAGAGGTCAACGTTTGTGCCCATCTTAGCGGAAATTTCAACCGATTGATATTTACCTCCCCAATCTTCAACCAAAACATTACGTTCGGCTAATTGCTGTTTGATTTTTTCGACGTTTGCATTCGGTTTGTCGATTTTATTTATCGCCACGATAATCGGCACACCGGCAGCTTGCGCATGATTTATCGCTTCGACGGTTTGCGGCATTACTGCGTCATCCGCGGCAACTATCAGAACAACAATATCCGTTACACTTGCACCTCTTGCACGCATCGCAGTAAATGCTTCGTGACCGGGCGTATCGAGGAAAGTTATATAATGTTCGTCATCAACTTTTACTTTATATGCTCCAATATGCTGCGTTATTCCGCCGGCTTCACCGGCAACAACATTCGATTTTCTAATGTAATCCAATAACGATGTTTTACCGTGATCGACGTGACCCATAATGGTTACAACCGGCGGTCTCGGCTTCAATAATTCGGGCGGATCTTCGAAATCGGCCAGCTTATCAAGAGCCACTTCTTCTTCGAATATAACTTCAAAACCGAACTCTTCGGCAACCAGACTGATTGTTTCCACATCCAAGCGTTGGTTTACCGTAACCATTAAACCGAGCGACATAAATTTTTGAATGACTTCGCTTACCGGGATACCCATTAAATTTGCCAATTCACCTACCGCAACAAATTCGGTAACGTGAATTTTCTTTTTCTCAAGTTGTTTTTGTTCTTCTACAATCTCCAGTTGCTCTTTCTTTTCTTTCCGTTTTTTCTTACGCTTACTTGCCCTATCTCCTATGCCCGATTCTTCCAAACTGAGCAAGGTTTGTTTTACTGTTTTATCGATTTCCTTTTTATCAATTTCAAACCGTTTTACTTTTTTCTTTTTCTTCGATTTCTTCAGCTCTTCACCGTCGATAGCCATAGCTTTCTTTTTGGCTTTAAGAACTTTTTTCTTTTTCTTCTTTTTGACGGGTTTTTCTTCACCTTCGGGTGCCGGTTCTTTTTTGTCTTCTTGAACGGTTTCTTTTTTCTCTTCTTCAACCGTATCAATCTTCCCAACAATTTTCAAACCGCCGCCTTCTTTAAGTTCCCTTTCGGTGTCGGTTAAATAAACTTCCGGCTCTTCTTCTTTTTCGGTTACGGTGTCTTCTTCTGTCTTTTCTTCGGATTTTTCTTCTTGCGGTTTTTCTTCGGGTTCTTGTTCAACCGCAATTTCCTTTTCTTCCTCTTTTTCAACTTTTTCTTCCGGTTCCTTTTCGGATACGGTTTCCTTTTCTTCAGCTTTTACCTCGGGTTGCTCTTCCTCTTCCGGAAGTTCGCCGTGAGCTTTCTTAAATTCGAGGATTTTTTTGTAATGTTTTTCAGCCAGTTCAATATCTTTTTTGAATTTGTCATAAATTGCCGCAAGCATTTCATCGGTTAAAACTGACATGTGAGATTTAACCTTGAATTTTTTTTCTTTCAGAAACTCAAGTAAAGTTTCCGTAGAAAGATTATATTCGGCGGCAAATTTGTACAATCTTATTTTTTCGGCTTTTTTTGTTTCGGGCATTTTAGTCTCTGTTAAATTTATTCTTCTTCTTCAAATTGATTTTTAATGATTTCGATAATTTCTTGTGCTTTTTCTTCGTCGATTCCTTCTATTTTTTTCAGTTCGTCCACACCGGCGGTTAAAACTTCTACAGCCGTATCGAAACGTGCATGAATAAGCAGATTAACAATATCGGCGCCGAGTTCTTCTTTCAAATCGACAAGTTCGATGTCGTCTTCGTATTCTTCGAACGGTTTTTCTTCTCGAATAACATCAATATGATAACCGGTAAGTTTCATAGCCAAACGAATATTCACTCCGTTTCTTCCAACGATTAAGGAAACTTGATCGCTATCGGCATAGACCGTACAAGTTTTTTCATCTTCGTTGATTTCAATTTGTTTTAATTTTGCCGGAGCCAAAGCACGTTGAATGTATTCAACGGGATCATCGGAATAATTTATAACGTCGATATTTTCGTTGTTAAGTTCACGGACAATTGAATGAATACGGATTCCTTTCATTCCGACGCAAGCTCCAACCGCATCGATTCGTGCATCGTTCGATTCGACCGCAACTTTAGCCCTTTCTCCGGGTTCGCGCGCAATTCCTTTTATTTCAATAATTCCATCGTAAATTTCCGGTATCTCGATCTCAAACAATCTTTTTAGAAACTCGTTGTCGGCTCTCGATACGATAATTACAGGGCGGTTACCCGATTTTTCTACTTTTTTAACAACCGCACGGATCGTATCGCCTTTTCTGTAACGTTCCCGCGGAATTTGTTCGGAACGCGGTAAAATCAATTCGTTTTTGTTATGGTTTATAAGCACGTCGTTTTTGCGGACTTGATAAATATCGCCGACGATTATCTCGCCAATCATTTCACTGTATTCTTTTACAACAATTTCTTTTTCAATTTCTCTGATGCGTTGGTTCAAACTTTGTCTGGCTAAATTTATTAAACGTCTGCCGAAAGAAGCGAGTTCTATTTTTTCTATATAATCGTCACCTACTTCAAGTTCTTCCTCGTTTCCGCGCTCGTTAACTTCATCTATACTTATTTCCGTATTAGGATCGGTAACTTCTTCCACAATTTTTCTTTCAAGGAATATTTCGATATCACCTTTATCCATATTAACAACAACTTCGTACGATGCATCGGGACCGAATTTCTTTTTAACGAGAACGCCGAATACTTCTTCGATTATTCCGGCGAGTATGTCTTTATCTAAACCTTTTTCCCTTACCATTTGGGAAAACGATTCAACAATAGCTGAGTTCATTTGGATAGCCTCCCTATCAAAATCTAATTATTACTTTTGCTTTTTGTATTTGATTAAAATTCAATTTAATTTCACCTTTATTCGTCCGGAACGTTAAAAATTCCCCGTCAATATCAACCAAGTCACCTTCGAACTTTTTTATACTTTCATCCTCGAGGTACTTCACATCAAAACTTCTGTTAATATGTTTCCGATATTGTCTTAGAAATTTCAAAGGTTTATCGATTCCGGGCGAAGAAACGTCCAATCTGTAATTTCCGCCAATTAGGTTTTCTTCTTCGATTAACTTCGTAATTTTTCTGCTTAGTCGGGAACAATCGTTGGCGGTAACCGGTTCGTCGCCGTCGATATAAATTTCCATTACGGGATTTTTTTCGTTGCCCCGAATTACAAAGTCAATAAGCAGAAAATTATTTGCTTCAATTGTTTCCGCTATTTTTTCTTTGATATTTTTCTTATCCATTTTACACAAACAAAAATCGCCCTCAAGGGGCGAAATTAGAATTAACAAATTTACAAACTTATTATTGATTTAGCAAGAATTTGCGGTTTTATTATTGATAATATAAGACGACAAAAAGTTAAAATCCGAATATTGAATCCGCTTTGACAGTATAAGTGATTTTGTTCGGATTACCCAAAATGCTCCGCCGATGTTACATAAATTACAAAATTAATGTCACGATTCTTTTCATTTTAACGCAACCATGCTTCTTAGGACACCAATTTTACCAATAAATATATTAACTAATAATATCCATATCCTTGCAATACATTCGTATACTACTGACTACATTAGTAAATTTGTTTTTCATCTCAACAATTAACTGAAGCCATATTGATTCTAATTATTAATTTACACCAATATTTTTTTTGCGGTTACGCTTAACGTAACGCCTCGCGTAAACATAAACGCAATCATGGCTAACCAAAGAGCGTGGTTTCCCCAAAAGGGGTACAGCAAGTAAAACAACGGAAGGAAAACAAATATAACGGAAAAAATCATCGAGTTGCGCATCGGTTTGGTTGCGGTTGCGCCTATATAAATTCCGTCCCAAATAAAACATGCCGCATTGATTAACGGAGCGATGATTGTCCAGCCGGCATACAGCATTGCAATCTTAATTATTTCCGGTTGGTTTGTGTAAAGAGTTATTATTTCCCGAATCCAAAACGAAAAAACAACCGTAAGAATAATTCCTTGTCCCAAGCCCCAACCGAAAACATTTTTAACGGTTTTAATCAGCAATTTTTTATCACCGCCGCCCAAATATTTTCCCACAAGACTTTCGGCGGCAAATGCAAATCCGTCAACGCCGTAAGAAAGTATCAGCCAAAGTTGAAGCAATATGGAATTGGCCGATAAAACCGAATCTCCGAACTCCGCCGATTTTGCAGTAAAAAAACTGAAGGTAAAAATTAGAAACAACGTGCGTATAAATAAATCGAAATTTACGTTGAAGAATTTTTTGATTTTTTCCAGCTCCAATATTTTTTGTTTTTCAAAACGGCGGAAAATATGAGAATAATATTTTCTTATCAAAAAAAGACCGAAAAACAAACCAACATACTGAGAAATTACGGTCGCCCATGCTATTCCATCGACCGTAAAATTAAAACGGTAGACAAAAATAAAATTCAGGATAATATTTAACACATTCACCAAAACACTAAGATATAAGGGAAACCTGGAATTTTGCATTCCCAAGAACCAACCGTGCAAAGCATAAAGGGAAAGCGTAGCGGGTGCGGCAAAAATTCTTATGCCGAAATATATACGAGCATAATTTTCTACTTCTTCCGATCCGTTTATTAGATTAAACGATATGTATTCGATTAAATCTTTCGTAATTAAAAAAAAGAATGCTATTCCCAAAGCAACTATTAGCGCTCTGGTTAAGGTCATGATTATTTCGGAGTTTGATTTTTGTCCGTATGCCTGAGCGGTTAATCCCGTTGTGCCCATTCGCAGAAAGCCGACACCCCAATAAAGGAAATTGAAAATCATAGAACCGATAGCGATTGCGCCGATATAAGCGGGATCGGGCAAGTGCCCCATTATTGCGGTATCGACGGAACTAAGTAAGGGTACGGTTAGATTGCTTAAAATATTCGGAATTGCAAGGCGAAGGACTTGTTTATTCACTAAGCAACCCTAAACACGTAAATTTCACTTGGATAACTTTGCACACTTTTCCGCAGAGGTTACAATTCCTTTAATCAACGACGAACTGAAACCGTTATGTTCCATCTCATTTAGTCCGGCAATAGTGCAACCTTGCGGTGTTGTTACTTTATCAACTTCCCTTTCGGGATGACTATGATTATTCAACAGAATTGAAGCCGCACCCTTCGCGGTTTGAGCGGCAATAAATAAAGCTTCCTCAGCATGAAAACCGATTTCAATTCCGCCCTGTGAAGCAGCACGTATTGCACGTAAGAAAAACGCTATTCCGCAAGCTCCCAAAACTGTTGCAGCAACCATAAGTTCCTCTTTAATCACCAAAGTTTTTCCCAAGTTATCGAAAAGTTCACCGGCAATTTTCAAATATCCGTTATCGTTCTTTTGCGTGCTAAGGCAAGTCATCGATTCACCTATTGCTATGGCGGTATTTGGCATTACCCGTACAACCGGTATTTTTTCACCAACTTTATTTTTTATAGCGGATATTTCAAGTCCCGAAACGACAGAGAATACCACATGTTTTTTCGGGTTAAGAACTTCTTTGATTTCTTCCAAAATTTTATCGGCTTGCTGCGGTGTAACGGTTAAAATAACAATATCCGAATTTTCGACGGCTTTTTTATTGTTGTCGGTAACGTTAAAACCCGCACCGGATAAGTTACTAATCGCTTCTTTATTTCTTCTCGTCAAAATTAAATTCTTTTTCTTAACAACTTTCGATTCGATTAAACCCTTTGCAATTGCATAACCGATGTTTCCGCAACCCAAGATTGCAATTTTTTGATTTGCCAACGATTTCATTTTGTTCCCTCGATTTTTAATGTTTCACCTTCGGTTTTAGCAATAACGGCTGCACCGCAACTATCGCTCCACACATTAACAACGGTTCTCATCATATCTAAAATTCTATCGACAGCTAAGATTAATCCGATGCCCTCTAGTGGCAATCCAACTGCTGAAAGAATTATCGTCATCATAACCAAACCGGCCATAGGAACCCCGGCAGCACCGATAGACGCCAAAAGTGCGGTAATAACAACAACAATTTGTTGCGTAAAGGATAAATCGATGCCATAAGCCTGAGCAATAAACATTGCCGCAACACATTCGTATAAGGCCGTTCCGTCCATGTTAACGGTTGCACCGAGCGGTAAAGTAAAACTCGTAATTTTATTCGACACTCCGGCTTCATGTTCAACGGCTTCCATTGTTAACGGAAGAGTTGCGTTGGATGAAGAAGTGGAAAACGCGGTAAGGAGCGGGGTCGTCATAACTTTTGCGTATTTTATCGGGTTGAGTTTACCGACAAACCGCAAAATTGCCGGCAATGTAATTGTACCGTGAACAATTAAAGCCAAAGCGACCGAAATCATATAAAGTCCCAACTTCCCCACAATATTAAGCAAACCTCCGGCATCCGCTTGCTCGGCAACAACTTTTGCTACAATTCCCAATATCCCCAGCGGGGTGAATTTAATAACAAACATTGTAATTGCCATCATCACATTAAAAATTCCGTTGAAAAAATCCGTTAACATTGTGCTGTATTTATTTTCAACCTTCATTATAAAATAACCAAACAATATGGCGAAGAAAATCAAAGCTAGCATTTCGCCTTTGGCCATTGCACTAACAATGTTTGTAGGAATAATATTAAACAATGTATCGGTAAAAGAGCGACGTGTAATCTCCAAATTTTCCACATTTTGAGCCAAACCCAAATCGGCACCGACTCCGGGTCGAATTATATTCACTATTACCAAACCGGTAACGATTGCTAATGTACTTGTCGATACGTAATAGGCAAACGTTTTAAATCCAAGCCGGCCTAAATTTTCCGCCGTTCCGATGTTCGAAACCCCGGAAATAATTGAGCTTAGTATTAACGGTACGATAACCATTTTCAATGCCCGTAAAAATAACGTTCCCATCCAACTTACATAATTCACATATTCGGTCAGATAAAGTCCGTATAAAACACCAAGAATAAGCGCTATTAAGATCTGCCAATGTAATTTCATCTTTAACATTTCGAATCCCGGTTAATTAGAAAATTTTTAATAGTATTTCATCGCAAAGCGAATAACCCTTCGGGGTAAACTTAATGAAATCATCGTTCCAAATCAGTAATTGGTCATTTTTTAATTTTTTGAATATCGATTTTTTAGACTCAAACCATTCGCTTCCGAATTTATTTTTTAATTTAACCAAATCCAATCCTTTACTTCGTAATGCAAGCATAACGAATTCCTCCAACAACTCTTTCCGGTTAAGTTCTTCTTCGCCTCTAATTGCATTCCCCTTTTTATCAATCTCCGAAATATATCTTTTTAAGCTCGAAAAATTCCACCAACGTTTACCGTTAAGGAACGAGTGTGCCGAGGGACCGAACCCCAAGTAATCGCAATGGTTCCAATATGCAAGATTATGTTCACACTCAAATCCTTCTTTACAAAAATTGGAAATTTCATATTGCAAGAAACCGTTGGAAGTGAGAAAATCGATTGTTGTTTCATATAATTCCGCATCGTAATCCACGTCACCGATTTTAACTTTTCCATCCAAAACCATTTTATTTAAAATTGTTCCCCTTTCGAGTATCAAACTGTAAGCGGAAATGTGAGTTACCGGTAGATTAACAACCCTTTGAAGATTTTCCAGCCATTCGTCTTTTGTTTGATTGGGTAAATTAAAAATCAAATCCACATTTATATTTTCAAAACCGGCTTCAACAGATTGGTTAATTGTTTTAATTGCGGTTGAGCTGTCATGAATTCGTGTGAGAAACTTCAAATCCTTATCGTGAAATGATTGTACACCGATACTCAAGCGGTTAACTCCTGCATTTTTATATTTTTGAAGAACATCTTTGTTAACCGTACCGGGATTTGTTTCAAGCGTAATTTCGATTTCATTTAATGTTTTGAAATTATTGTAAATCACCTCGAGAATATCCGAAATAAAATCCGGTCCCATTAAAGAAGGTGTTCCGCCGCCGAAAAAAACAGTAGACACATATCGTTCGGCACCCAATATATTTTTAAAATTAAGAATTTCCCGTTTTAGCGAAGCAAGAAAATATCTCCTATTTTCAAGATTTATGATAGAGTAGAAGTCGCAATAAATGCATTTGTGATCGCAAAAAGGAATATGAATGTAAAAAGAAATTCTGTTTTTCAATTGGATTTTAAATATAGCTTATCAAATAAAATCCAATTTAGGTAAGTTTATAAAAAAAGGAAACCGTAAAAATAAAACGGGGCTATCGAAATTTTGCGAAAGCCCCGTAAAAGTTTATGTTTACAAAGTAGTTTTAGCTTCGAAAACAATATCCAACGCACCTTCAAATGAATACGGAGCAGAACCTTGAGTAATATTCATTGAAAATTCGGCAGTGAGGCAAATTTCTCCACCGCTTTCCAAAGCTTGTTGCAAATAACTGTTTAATGCATTAAACTCATCTGTATTCAAAACTATTACGTAAGGTTCGGAGACATAATCACCTGGGGATACATTTTCAAGCACTTCTTTGAATAATTCGTTTCCCACTGCATCGTAAACCCTCAAAACTATATCTCCGCGCACATCCGAAGGGGAATAAGAAATTGTTCTGATAGCCGCTTCAACGTATGAGAGTTCGTTTATATCGTTTTTATATTCTTGATAAGTATCATTATTGTTCACACAGAAGGTTGACGATTGCAGCATCGAACTGTTAGAACCGGATGTTGAAAAATTTACGGTAATCGGTATGTTTACCGGAAAAGTTTTAATTGTATCCAAAACATCGCAGCTTGTTGTAAAAATCATAAATGCAAAAAGGGATACAACATTCAATAAAAATTTGTTATTTTTCATTTTTAACTCCTTAAAATTCAAAAGAAATACCAGTTGTTACAACGCTTTGCGAACCGATACTGTAATCGGCGTTTATTACAAAGAACGCTGCCGTAAATGCAGCACCAACGGTTAACCGAACATTATTATCGCCGTCGATCGTCGAGCTGATTTCGGTCCCATCTAATGTGGAAACATTATTCGGATCTTCAAAAACATAAGTGAATTCCGTTGTCGATGTTTCATATTGAAGTCCACCGTACAAAGAAAACAAGCCAAACGATTTGCTTGCATGTACGTTAAAGGCAATATTCTTTGATTCCATTACATTAGTAACGGAAAGATTATTATACAAAAACTGTACTGCAATATTTACGGGAAGTAAAGGGATATATTGACTAATACTGTGTTTAATTCCAAAGCCGAACAAGCTTAAGCTTTCTCCGCTATCCCCCAAATCTATTTCCGGCAAATATCTAATCATTATTTCCGTACCAAGTAAACTTACGGAAGCTTGCGGGTAAGCCAACGGAACCGTTGTTACGTTAAGTCCGCCCGGATAAGTTACATAACCCAAAGGACCGGGATAAACGGCGCCTTTATCACCCCAAATAGTAGCCGTTTCTTTGTCGGCCGAATAACCTTCCGGTAAGCCCACGGGTTTAAATGTAAGTTGATCGTCGGGAATAAAAATAAACATTGCCCGAACACCAATCGAAAAACCGAATAATTTTGAGACATATGCATCGTGGTAGCCGGCGGAATTTAAGCCGACACCGAGCGACGTAACAGCCGGTTTGGCATATTCGGCAAGGTCCGATTCCAGTAAATAACTGAACCGGTCTTCGAGTTGAGCCGAAACCCGCAAAGAAAATAGCAATATAAAAAGCGTAATGAAGGCAGTTTTTCTCATTTTGCTCCTCTATTTAGGTGAGTAAAAGTTATTAAATAATTATCGGAAAAATTCCCGATTTTTCAAGAACACAAAACAACAATGATACCAACTACAAATTATATGCCACCGAGAGTTAAATATTCATTAACTCTTTTGCACCTTTTAAACTCGATTCCGTAACTTCCTCTCCGCTAATTAGTTTAGCAACCTCTTCCACTCTTTCATTTTCGGAAAGTTTACGTAAACTGCTAATAACTCTGTTGTCTTTCTTAATTTTTTCAACAACGAAGTGGCAATCTGCCAATCCGGCTATTTGAGGTAAATGAGTAATTGAAATTATTTGATGAAACGATGCCAAATCTTTTAATGCCTTCCCCACTTTTTGAGCAATTCTACCGCTAATTCCGGTGTCTATTTCATCAAAAATCAATAAAGGTAATTTGTCGTTTTTGGCAAGGATAGATTTAAGTGCGAGCATAATACGGGAAATTTCTCCCCCCGAAGCCACTTTTGCCAAAGGTTTGGGTTCTTCGCCTATGTTTGTGGATATATAAAATTCTATTTCATCAATTCCGGTTAATCCGAATTTTATCTTCCGTTTATTTATTAACACATAGTTACTTTCATTTCCCGATACTTCGGTTACCGAAAATTTCACTAAGAAATTAGCATCATTTATTCCGAGATTTTTTAATTCCCGTTCAACACCTTTTTTTAGTTTAGCGGCTACTTTTTTCCTGTTTTCCGAAATTTCCAAGGCGACTTCGGATAGGTTATTTCGGAGCACTTCAACTTCTTTTTCGATTCCTGAAATTCTATCTGTGAAATTTTCCGCTAAGTTAAGTTCATCTTCAATGATTTTACGGTATTCCAAAATTTTATCGATCGTTTTGCCGTATTTCTTTTTAAGTAAATTGAGTTCACCTAATCTTTCGCGAATAAAATTTATTCTTTCCGGTTCTACATCGAGTTTATCCTTATAATCTCTAAAATAATCCGCCAAATCGTTAACAGATGCAAGAATTTCTTCGAGTTGTTGGGAACGTTCCGTAAATGATTTATCTATTCCCAGTAGTTCATTTAGCAAATGTTGAACCGAGACAAGATTGTCAAAAACGGAATTTTCAGATTCATAAAGTTGATTATAAATTTGAATTGTGTGATTAAGCAGTTTCTCGGAATTTTCCAATATGTTTAATTCGTCTTCCAGTTTTTCATCTTCTTTTTCTTCGGGAGAAACTTTATCTATTTCTTCTAATTGGAAAGAATAAAATTCTCTTTTCTCGATTAAACTCTGCTCTTTACTCTTCAACTCCTTCAGTTCACCGAGTTTGGCAGAAAACCGCTTCCTGAGCGAAAGAAATTTTTCAATCAATTTTTCATAATTACCGAACTCATCCAACATCGCCAGCTGCAACTCGGGACGCAAAAGCGTTTGATGATCATGTTGACCGTGTAAGTCCACTAATAATCTCCCGATTTCCTTAATTACGCTTAATTGAACCGGTGTATCGTTAATAAAGCTTCTACTTGTCGACTTTAAAGAAACCTCTCTCCGTAAAATCAAGTCGGGTTCATAATCCAAATCGTACTTTTGGAATAACTTTTCGATTTTTTTATTGTTCGAAACATCAAAAATCCCTTCAACAATTGCTTTTGTTGCTCCTTTCCGAACAATATCGGAAGAAGCCCGTTCACCGAGCAAAAGATTCATTGCACCGATAATTATCGATTTTCCCGCACCGGTCTCGCCGGTAATGATATTCAATCCGTTTTCAAACTCAACTTCAATATTTTCAATAAGTGCGTAGTTTTTAATGAAAAGCGATTTTAACATACTTTGCTTGCAACATATCTGATGAAAAGTTGTATAAATTTAACAAAAAATATTGTTATTTTGTTTGCTCTTTTTGGATTTCCTTTATATATTTGTGTCCCTTAAAAAACAAGGTTAGAAGCAAGGTTCTTTAACATAGACAAATTTTACATCGCGGGGTAGAGCAATTGGTAGCTCGTCGGGCTCATAACCCGGAGGTTGCAGGTTCAAGTCCTGTCCCCGCTACTAAGACAAAGCCAATTACTTCCGTGATTGGCTTTTTTAGTTTTTATTTCATTCTTTATTTTTACGTCCGATGAAAATATATTACGTCTATGTCATCAAAAGCATCGAAGGATACCATTACACCGGTTTGACCGAAGATTTGGAACTCCGGCTAAAACAACATAACGACAAATCTTTGTCTTTTTGGACTAAGCGCGGTTCCGGTTGGAGGCTTATTTACGTTGAATCCTTCACAAACAAAACCGAAGCGCTCATGAGAGAAAAATGGCTTAAATCCGGTGCCGGCAGAGATTTTCTTAAACGTACAGTTCCGGATTATTAAACCGGTTGCAGGTTCAATCCGCCGCGGCGGACTGTCCCCGCTACTAAGACAAAGCCAATTACTTCCGTGATTGGCTTTTTTAGTTTTTTCTTCATTCTTTTTTGTATAATCTTCCAAAATGAAAAATAAAAATAGGGTATGTAATTTTAAGGCGGTAAAACTTGTAATACAAATGAGGAGATAAAAACTTTTGCGGGTCCCCGTTTCTTTATTTTTATGAAAAATAATAAACAGCGTACATTAATAATGCAAAGTGTAAGAAAGCTAAAGTTCCGGCTGCCAATTTTTTCTTTAACATTCTTCTTTTATATAATCTTTCTTCTTCCAATGCTTTTTCACTATAAAAATCACCTTTGCTTGGATTCCAACTCGGATGTGTAATAGGTTGGTCAATATAATTTTCCATGATTTTTACCCCTTTGTTTTTTCCACAACTAATTTATCTGATGCGCAAAATAGTGAATCGTGTTTCCTAATCAGTGATTTTAATCACATTGCAGGGAAATTTTTTACCTTTTTCGATAGTTGGATATTTCAGTCCGATTATTTATTTTACAATCATAAATAATCTTTTACTTGGACAAGTATTTTTTTCTTAATACTTGAAGTAAAGAAATATTTATTTTATTTTAGTAAATAAAATAATTTGGGAACGACATGAAAAGAAATATGACATCGCGCGATATTGCCCGCGAAATGGCAATTTTAACTTGTGAATTGGCTAAAGCATGCAATCAAAAAGAAAAAGCTTTTGCCGCCAAATTTAATTTAACCCCGGCCGAATTCAGATGCTTAAGGTTATTTTCTAATCACGACTCGCTTTCGATAAAATTTATTACGAAGGCAATGGACATAACTCCCGGAAGAACCACTCACATTTTAACTTCATTAGAAGATAAAAAACTCGTTAAACGCAAAGCCGATCCGAAAGATAAAAGGAATATGATTGTTTATTTAACAAGCAAGAGCAAACCCTTTATTAAAAATTTAACCGAAAACCACATTAAAATACACGAAGAGATTTTAGGACATATAAAGAAAAGTAATCAACCGATGATCATAAATGTAATGCGCGATGTAATCAATGCGCTTTACAAATGGACAGATAAAAAATAAAACATCGAAGGGAATTTCAAGCTGTTTCACCGCCGCAGCTCGAACCCGCGCCGGCTGTACAACCAAAACAATGTTGACCGGTTATAATTTCCCTTCCTTCCAATATATTTTGGTTAAAATCTTTTATATGTCGGGAATTTTTTGTTTTAACTTTAAGTTCCAACATCTGATTGAAATCGCAATCGTATAGATAACCGTCCCAACTAATCGATAAAGTATATTTACACATTACGTTTTTGGCGGCTTCGGGATTAAAAGCATTTACCAATTTTTGCATATATTCTTCATAATTTCCCGATGCCAAAAGATAATCCAAATAACGACTAATCGGCATATTGGTTATCGTATAAAGACTGTTAAAAACAACGCCGAAATTTTTAGATAATTCTCTTTTATAATCTTTTTCAAGACATTCCTGCCCCGGTGGTAAAAAAGCACCAACCGGATTATAAACCAAATTGAAAATCAATCCGCTTTCCTCTTTACCGTAACCAAGTCCGTTTAATTTGCGCATAGCTTGAATCGATTTCTCGAACACGCCGTTTCCTCTTTGTCTATCCGTAAACGAAGCTTTGTAATATGGTAACGACGAAACTATTTCAACTTTATTTTCCGCTAAAAACTCGGGATAATCTTCAAAACCGTTTGCTACTAAAATTGTTAAATTCGAACGAACAATTATATGTTTATTCATCTTTTTTATTTCCGAAACAAACCATTTGAAATTCGGATTCATTTCCGGTGCACCGCCGGTTAAATCCACGGTGTCTATTTCGGAATTCCGTAAAGCTTCAAGGCAAAGCTTCATGGTTTCGCGATTCATGATTTCTTTACGGTCGGGACCCGCATCAACATGACAATGTTTGCACACTTGATTGCACATTTTCCCCAAATTAATCTGCATAATTTCAATCTTCCCGGCTTTAAGCTTTTCCTCTCCGGTTTCTTTGTATTTTTCATCGAAAGCAGGGATTTCGTTTTTCCTATTAATTATTTCCAGTTGAACTTCCGGTGAAGCCAATTCACTCCCGAAAGCTTTCATGCTTTTATGTTTTGTTTCCAATTTTTCTCCCGACTTACATTGTTAATTTCTGATTTACATTTTTCATTTGCACGCCATGAACCAGCGAAGCCCCGCCGCGTATAGCACTTGCAACGTGTACGGCTTCGGTCATTTGTTCCAAATCCGCACCTTTTTCCAAACACGCCTGAGTATAAGCATCTATGCAATACGGACATTGAACGGCATGGGCAACAGCTAATGCTATTAGTGCTTTTTCCCGCTCGGATAGCGCTCCTTCCTTGAATACTTCGTTATACCAATCGTTAAATTTTTTCCATAACTCGGGCGCTCCTTCGCTTATCTGTGAAAATTTTTTAAGATCTTTCGGATCGTAATATGTGTCCATATTTATTTCCCTTCTTTAATCTTTATTAATAATTATTTGTCGAATTTATCTTTCGGTAAACAAATATACTCATTTTAAGTTAAATTTGAAGGTTATCGAATGTATTTGACAACCTTCAAAGATGTAAAAATTAAAAAAATCATTCACGGAAAGTGTAAGGTTGGCGACTTTTAAGAAAAATTTATCGAAAAAAAAGCCGGACGAATATGTCCGGCTCGCGGGAAAGTTATGAAAAGATTCAGATTATAAATTATAAGCAAATCCGATGCTGAAAGCCAAAACGTCCAATTTATGTACACCCGGCATATTTTCGGGTTGAAGCGGATTCGGATAAGCATCGACATCTCTTTCGGCACCCAGCAAATATTCCAAAGCACCTTCTACAGTTATTTTATCCAAGAAGTAACTAAAACCACCGGTAACCACATGATTGGTTGAAGAAGGAAAGAGGAAATTCAATGTTTCATCCGGTGCAGGAGCTGGATCGTAATAATACCCGATTCTAACGGCATATTTTCCGCACGGAGAATATTCCGCACCAAAACGGATTTGGGTAGCATCTTTCCAATTAAGTGTAAATTCTGATTCACTTGCCCATTGATCGTATTTAGCGGTTAATTTATCCAACGCTTTCCAATTGCTGTATTGCGCGTCCAAAGTTAACGTATATCCTTTCGCCGGACGATAAGCGATACCCCCGGCAATCCACATCGGCCAAGTCACATCCCTATCGAAATCACTTTTCATTTCCATAGGCAAATCGAGCAGTTCACCCGTTCCGCTCATTGTAACTTTCGTTGCGGTACGAAATGTTGCACCCGCAGAAAACTTTTTGGAGAAATCATATTTCAAACCGATTGTGACACCGTAACCCAAACCTGTCGATTCTTCCGAATATTGAGGCAAAGTTTCCGGAATGCCGTCTTGATTCAAATCCAATACTTGAGAATGAGGCCGTTTAAGATCGAACATTGCATAATAAATATTTGCCGCAACACCAACGGAAAACTGAGGTGTAACTTGATAAGCAATTCCCGGGGAAATATTAATTACGGCAATTTTCGACACCCATTCGAACGGACCCAAGCCTTGCGTTAACGCAATGACATCATTTCCGCTCCATTCAGCTCCCAAACCGGCCGGGACATACACCCCAAACGAAAGCGCAAGATCATCTAATCTGTAGTTGAAAAATAAATTCGGACTTATGTAATGATTAGTAACGGTTTTAGCATCAATTCCCGCGGCATCGTATTTATACGAACCGAAAGGGATAACATCCGTACCAAACACTAAAATTGAAGAATTTAATTTTGCCAATCCGGCGGGATTCCAATATAAAGCCGTTCCGTCGTTAGCCAAACCGACAAATGCACCACCCATTCCCAGCGCTCTTGTTCCGATGCTGTTCAGACTTAAGCCGTTTGCAAACAGAGATGATCCGAATGCAAGGATAATAATTAATGTTGTAATAGATAGTAGCTTTTTCATACGCCCCTCTTTTAATTGATTAGAATTAAGGTTTATTCTTATTTTACAATATCCCCTAGCAATGCACGCTTAATAGATTCGTCCAGGATACCCGGCATACTCATATGATTCATAAAAGCCGACATGCCGGCATCCCAGAAATACATATCCATTCTGAACATTTCACGCGGAGTGTAAACATTTAATTCATTTTCCTCTTTAATAACAAGTACCTCGATCGGATATGCCGCCGCATGATCTATTCCGGGACAGCGATTTTCGTCCGTTTCCCTCGAACTTCCTGCAATATGGAAAGATAATCCTTCCGTTCGCGGGCGTGAAATTCCTAACAAAACCGCTTGATCATCCGGAGAATGTATTTCCCCGATAATTTTCCATTTCAGTACATCATCCGATTTTGTAAGCCTGTATTCAATGTCATCAACTGCCGGCGTAAATTTTTTCAAATTCTCTCTTATTTTTGCAACCAAGGAATTAACGGACGCTTTTGAAGCATCGGTTGAAAATATCCGGGGAAATTGGTCTTCGTCCGTAAAAAACGTCAACGGCCCAACCATCATAAACATATCTTTCGAAGCTTCGGCCAAATCTTCATCATCTCTTACGGGTTCCATCATTTGCATGATTTTTTCACCGAAATTACAACCGTAAACGGTTTGTAATATTTTACTTTTAACATTTTTCGTTCTTTTTATAACCTCCTTGTATTTGCCTTCCTCATTTTCATAAATGTCGTTGAAAACTATTCTGTTAATAGTTTCCGGATCGGCAAGAACGACTTGTACGCCTTTATTATTTTCATAAAGTGCGATTCTCAGAAATGAAGCAATTAAATATTTATTCCCGTAAGAGGTAAGCATTTTCACGTAATCGGCTGAAGTAAAAACGATTTCTTTTGCTCTAAAATTACAAAGCTCTTCCTCGTTTTCTCTTACAATGTCCGGTGTAGCCACTTCATAGTATTTTAATATCTTAAAGCCCTTATTTTTTAAATTGCTCACTATTTTCAATCCCAGCGAATCGATATTTCCTTCAACATCCTTAGCAGCCAAAACATACATTCCGTGTTCGGTTGCGAGCGCAATATTCAACAAACCGAAAAAACACAGCATAATAATAAATTTTTTCATTTGATATCTCCGAAGTTTATACTTCCATAATTAATTAGTGCGCAAATCGCATTAATTCGATAATAATATACGAATATCCTTAATTATTTATAAAGCGACTATGTAAATATTATTTGCGCTCCGGCGGATTTCTCATAAAACTCGCCTACGGTCAATATTTCATCTACTTGCGGGCATAAGTCGTCTTTAGTAAGATGAAACATATCCATAGCCGCTTTACAAGCATATATCTTTCCACCGGCATCACTTATCATTTCGATAAACTCTCTTACCGGGGGAATATCCAACGCTTCCATTTCTTTTTTCATCATATAAGTTGCAAATGCCGACATTCCGGGGATCATACCCAAAATTGTTGGCATTTTCATTCCGCCCGGCATCCTCATTGCGGAATTTCCTACGGTTGCAACGCTTAGTTTATCCATTCGTTTATCTACAATTGCATCCAATCCGAAAAATGTGAAAAACAACATCGCATCTATTCCTTCCATCAAAGCGCCGTTACCCATAATTAGTCCCGGATAAACTCCGTCCAACGAACCTTTTGAAACGACTATTGATACTTTTGTAATTTCGTCTGACATTTTTTACTCCTGTTTTTTTATTAAACACAACCTTTGGGTTTCGGTAAACCGGCAATCTTAGCGGCTTTTTTTGCGGGACCTTTAGGAAAAAGTTGATAAAGTTCTTTGGTATTTACCCCGCTTTGTTTTGTTAATTTTCTAATCGAAGGTACACTGCCATTTTCTTGATATTCCTTTCGTAAAAAATTTATTACCGCCCAATGTTTTTCGGTTAATTCTTCTATTCCTTCTTGCTTGGCCAATTCTTTTGCCAGGTCTTCCGACCAATCTTCCATATTTGCCAAGTGTCCGTCTTCATCGAGTTGGATTGTTTTACCTAATAATTCGATAGTTGCCATTTTATTTCTCCTTTATTTGGTTTTTAGTTACTTCCCGTTTACTTTCCTCGCTAAGTTCCGCAAGGTTTTTCAAAAACTTGATTGCGAAAGCCAAACCCCTTCTCATTTCCGGAGTATTAGCTCGTTTGAATAATGTGAAGTAGGAAATATCTTCTTCTATTTCGATATCCAATTTCTTGTAAACATTTACCGCATTGTTAATTGCATGCAGCATATCAGGTTGAGTTAAGTTTTTCACGGTATTCAATATTGTAACGATGTTTTCACCCAATGCTTTTACATCGTCAACGCTAAAGGAAGTGACGATGTTATCCAGCATCGTTCCGAACTCTTTAAAGAATTGGAAGTATCCTTTTCTGTCGAACTCATCCAGTTTATACATCAGGTCGATTACCGATTCCCGTGAAATCGGCGCAAAGTCTTGCAAAAAGTCTCTCAAGCTTTCCAATTGTTCAACGGTTTTACTAATCGTGTTTACATTACGTAACAATTTTTTACCGAGTGCAAGCATATCACCCGTGTTGATTGAGTCGTGGACTTCCTCCAATTCAATTACTGCGGTTTGGAACAGGTCTTTGCCGACGCGTGTCAAGTCGTCTTTCAAATCTTCCATTTCGCGTCTGTGACGTCTTTGAAGATCAATTTCTTCAAGAATCAAATCCAATTTTCTATTAATGTCGTTAATTTGAGATTGAATATTTTTATCTTCCATAATTATTTCCTCTTTCCGGCCATTGTCATTTGAGATTCGATCGGTAATTCTTGACCTTTAAGCAACAGATGCCAATACATCCAACGGAACATTACTTTTCCGTAGTGATTCATTTTCGTTTCTTCCAAAAGCGAGAAAGGTCCGATACCGGGTAACGGGAATTTTCCGGGTAAAGGTTCGGTATCATAATTAAAATCGATTAAAATCCCTTTTCCGAAACCGGATTCTATATAGCAGTTAGCGTGACCGTCGAATTTTGCTCTCGGTTCCAATCCTTCAATAACATCGAGGAAGTTTTCAAGTAAAATATCCGATTCGAAATGCGCAACCGAACCGGCTTTTGAACTTGGCAAATCAGTTGCATCGCCAATAACGAAAATGTTATCGTATCCTTTAGCCATTAAAGTGTGCTTGTCGGTTGGAATAAAATTCAGTTCGTCGCCCATTCCGCTTCTTTCAATCGCTTCATCTCCCATATTCGTTGGAATCGTTACCAAAACATCAAAAGGTATTTCTTGTTCGTCCCAAGAAATAATTTTTTTATTTTCGTTATCAACCCGGGCAATGCTGAATTCCGTTGTAAGCTTAATGTTTTTCTTATCAAGAAAGTCGCCTAAAATTGAAGCGGCTCTCGGCTTTGTAAAGGCTCCGGGCAAAGGTGTAACGAAATGAATTTCCACTTTGTCGCGCATTCCTCTTTCGGTAAAAAACCAGTCGGCAAGAAAAACAAATTCGAGCGGAGCAACCGGGCATTTAATAGGCATTTCTGTTATGTTCAATACCATTTTTCCGCCTTCCCAATGTTTAAAGAAATCGCGCAACGCTACGGCACCTTCAATCGTGTAGAAATCGAATATGTTCTTATACCAAAGTACGTCTTTTAGCCCCTCCGTTTCTTCCGGGCGAATTTTCGAGCCGGTAGCAATTATTAAATAATCGTATGTTAATACTTGATTGTTTTTAAGCAACACTCTGTTTTGGTCCGGTTCAATTTTATCTATTTCCGACATTATTACATTAACACCTGTCGGGAAAAAATCCCTCTTCGGTTTAATTACGTCCTTTCTTGTATAAATATCGAACGGAATAAATAGAAATCCCGGTTGATAGTAATGTGTTTCGTATTGATCGACAATTGTAATTTGCCATTCGCTTTTATCCAGAACGTTGTTCAATTTATTTAACATCATCGTTCCGGCTGTTCCGGCACCAAGAATTACAAGTTTTTTCATTTTGTCATCTCCTTATTACGGTAATAATTCTTTTAATTTCGCTTTAATCGATGAACAGTTACCGAAACTACGGTAAACTTCGCACGTACGGCAATCTTTGTTTTTACAAACATTTTTTTTGTGATTAATCATCCAGCAAGGTTTCGTATGTCCGCTATAAAACTCGCAATTGGCTCTATCTTCGGCGGTGCATTTTACAATTGCCCAACATGGAATCAAGGCTAAAACGCGCCTCATTCCTTCAATATTAATTTTATCTTCATTGATTGTTTTGCGAATGCACATTACTCTTTCTATATCACGATCCGAATAAAGTCTTTGATTGCTGGTTTTCTTGAAAGGGATAATTAATCCTTCTCTTTCATACATTCTTAAAGTGTGGACGGAAATCCCCATTAACTTTGCCGCTGTACTAATTGTGTATTTAGGTTCATCCATTTTAAATTCCCTCGAGTAAAAGTTGATACCATTCAATATCAACTTTCTTGCCAACGAATAATGTCAATTTTTAGTTTATTTTCGAACAAAGTTCAATTCATTTTTCCCATAATTAGGAATTGCTTATGCCTTCTATATCCAAGCGGTGAGAAAAAAAGGAGTTCTTAACTTTTTTATTGATCGGCGGAATGCGCTAATTTGATGTGTCTTACAACCATTTTAAAACAAAAAAGGGCTGAAATACAGCCCCTTTTTCTTAACAACCTTCCCTCTTTCTTTTACCGCGCGATTTTTTAAGTTTCACCTTTACGGGTGCTTTCAGTTTGGGCATTTCCGTATTTTGTTGAGAAACCGTTGTTCCGGTTTGCGGTTGACCGCCAAAGAATTTGCTGATTTCGGCAATTTTTCGGAATTCCATTTTTTCTTCGGGGGTTGCATTTATGCTGAGTTTAGGAAACAATATTTGGTCTTTCCAACATTTCAAACCTCCTTCTAAAACATAAACCCCTTTATAATCGTTTGCTTTCAACACAAACCATCCTTGCGCCGCGGTAAATTCATCATCGGCGTAGAGAACAATTTTCTCATTGCGCATCAAATCCGAATCAAGCAGCTGCGAAACAGGAATACATTCGGATGTTGGAATGTTATATTTCTCGAATTCCTCTTGTTTTCTCAAGTCGATCAAACGGTAATCGTATTTTCCGTCGATAATCCATTGAGCCAAATCTTTAACGTGAATTTTATCGTTATCTGTCGATGCAATCATCGAAAGTTCTTTCAGGTTGACCCTTTTTGTAGCACCGCCGGTGGGGTCTCCTATAAACGCTGCAAAAATTCCCAATAAAATAGCCAGCAGTCCAACCCTTTTTCTCGGCGGATATTCGGCAAAAGTTTTTAGCATCATTTTATTTATTCTCCGTTCTTTTTTTTGCAACTACTTTTTCGCCCCATTCAACCAAAGTAAATCCCGCAATAGCCATAAGAATAACGACAAGTAAAATAAAACCGTAACTCACATCGAAAAACTGCGGTAAATTTACTTTTCCCATATAAGTTGAATAGAAAAAATCTTTTATCATCGGGAACAATTCTCCGAATACAAAAATCCCGAAGAAGCCGCCGAGTGCATAGAAAATCGCATCAATTTTACCTGTGGCTATGGCCACACCGGAAGTGCCCGGGCAATACCCACCGATTACAAAACCTATTCCCAATATCAATCCGCCCAAAGCTTGCGGCAGTATATACGTATCACCGTAATAGACAAGCGACAGATCCAAAAAACCCATCCAAGCAAAATAGAACAGGCCTATCATCGCTGTTACTATAGCGGTGAACATAACCTTAAATACGCGCATATCGGTAAAATAAAATTGCGCTGCAAGCATTCTGCCGCTGCCGAAACCGCCTCTTTCCAAAACGAAGCCGAAAAACAATCCTATTACAAATGCAACGATTAAGCTGACTTCGTCGTTAAAATATCCGAATTTGTAAAATGGTGCAGTCATATCCATTGCCTCCTTACAAAATATGCAGTTGCATAGGCTCCGGCAAATACCATAAGCATAAACGCCCAACCGCCCAAGCTGAGCGCTGCTCCGCCTGTTAAACCTTGACCGCTAGTGCAGCCGCGAGCCATTTTTGCTCCGAAGCCCATTAACGTTCCGCCTATAAATGCAAACAAAAATCTTTTCTTATTAGTAAATCGCGGACCTTTTTCAACCATCAGTTTTGTTCTACCGGCAATGGCGCCGGAAATGAATCCGCCTATAACCAAACCAATTACTTCGAACACCAACCAATCTTTAAATGGACTTTGAGTACCATCGCCTAAATACCCCTTGTAAAATTCGTTATTTTCCACTGCAGACGGGGCTACTGTTTCAACTCCGACAGCAACAACAGTACTCAAGGCACCGGAGGCACCCAATCCCCTTCCCATAATAACAAATGCCGCAAGAAGAACAAACCCCAACAGCAAACCGATCAGATACGGATTCGTGTAATGATAAGGAGTTAGTTCCCCTTCACGCACATTATCTTCGTGATGATGAGAAAACCATTCTTTAAATTTAAACATTTTTATACTCCGTTAATTAGTTAAAGCATACCAATGGCTGTATTGCCCTGCCGCCACAATCACAAACCTAAGAATCAATCCACCGATGATTACCATCAACGGTGCCAATGGTGTATGGCGAATTTTATGATTAACAGCCAATAACTGAATAAACAATGGAATTACTATTCCCATTCCGATAACAAAAACCCAAAAGACCGCAGCAAATTTACCGGTAAGTAATAAATCAACGGCTTTCGCATGAACATCCGAATTACTTGCCAAACCAATTAGGAATACGGCTAT
The DNA here is from genome assembly GCA_964553325.1 of uncultured Melioribacteraceae bacterium. Classification (GTDB taxonomy): domain Bacteria; phylum Bacteroidota; class Ignavibacteria; order Ignavibacteriales; family Melioribacteraceae; genus BMS3ABIN04. The sequence goes on from CAZKKI010000082.1 coordinate 106,354, forward strand.
GATAAAAAGTTCTAAAATCAGAAATCCGTTATCGGCTTTGGCAAGCAATTCCCTTTCGTAAACATTTTTTGCAATAACATGAACGAAAGCAGCCGCCCCGGATAACCCCGAAACCAAGAACAACATCCACAAAATTGACGAACTCCACAGCGGGCGTGCACCAAGCGAGCTTAACAAGACTCCCGTGTATAACCCGATTGCAGCACCAAAAAACATCGTAATTACACCGAGATTTTTTATTAACATCGGTTTACTGTGTAAATATTCGTGCCACTCTTTAACTTGCGGAATTTTCTCTAACAATAATCTATGCGGACGCATCAGCATATTTGCAAACAATATGGGGTAAACAAGAATCAAAATCCAAGAGCCCCAAGACATAGGGGAAGTTATTTGAAACGTCGTGTAAAGTCTCCAAACGTAAAACTTATGCTCCAAATCCAAAAACAATGCAAACATACCAAGCGACAGTAAAACGAAACTCATTATCGGCAAATAATAGCACGAACAATTGGTTTCTTTGTACCGACCGCTGAAAAGGAAATATCCGGAAATCAACATCATACCGGCAACCATACCTCCGAGGAAAAGATAAACCGGAATTTCCCAACCCCAAATGTGTAAAGACGGATCGATTAAATGATTATGTCTGGTTGTTGTTATTTCAATCATCATCAACTCCTACGTTAAGTAAAATATATTTGGTTTAGTTCCGGCTTCAGGTAATAACGCATGGTGTTTGCGCGAGTTTAATAATTTACTCACTTCACTGTTCGGGTCGTCCAAATCTCCAAAATGCATGCAGTGCGTAGGGCAAACGGAAACACAAGCCGGATCCATACCCTTTTCAACTCTGTGAACACAAAAAGTACATTTATCCACATAACCTTCAGGATGCACAAAACGCGCATCGTACGGGCAAGAGGCAATACACGCTTTACATCCGATGCATTCGTTATGATCGACCAAAACTATTCCACCTACGTCGTGATAATGGCTTGCGCCGGTCGGACAAGCGGAAACACAGGGTGCATCCGAGCAATGGTTACATCTTTCACTTCTTATTTCCATGTGCAGAGTGGGAAACGTTCCTTTTACTTCCGTTTTTATCCAATCGCGGCAGAAACCTTCCGGTACGTTATTTTCCGTTTGGCAAGCTACCACACAATCTTGGCAACCGACACATTTTGCGGTATCTATTACCATTCCGAATCTTGCCATTTTACACCTCCCACTCAATTGTTACAAAGTTTACGTTCATTCCCGTCCCTCCCATAATCGGGTCAACTTTATATTTGGTTATCAATTGCGAATCACTCGCTCCTTTTTCGAAAGTTTTTCTGTACATTTTCGATTGTTGACCGAATCCGTGTACCATATACACGCAATCGGTTCTTATTCTTTCGGTTACTTTGGCTTTTACTTTGTTGCTAACAACTCCGTCTTGGTTTTTCAACCGGATGTACTCACCGTTTCGTATTCCCAATCTTCTGGCGACATCGGCGTTAATCCAAAGTTCGTTTTCAGGCATTAAATCGGATAATAATTTATTAGATTGTGTTTTGCTGAAAGTATGAACCGGTGCCCGTCCGTATAACAACCGGAAATATCCTGCCGGCGGTTCTTCGGGTCGTGTGTATTTAGGTACCGGATCGAATCCTTTTTCCTTAAGCTGAAGGGAATAAAATTCTATTTTCCCGGAAGGGGTATAAAATTCGGGGTCTTCGTTTTTATCAAGATAAATCGGTTCTTGCGGACTTTTAATTACACCTTTTTTCTTTAATTCCGCAAGACTCAGTCCCGCCAGTTTCAACCTGGTATCCAAATATTCCTCAATATTTTTCCACGTGAAATATTTTTGCAGACCCAGTTTCTCACCCAATTTTTTTGCAATCCACCAATTCGGTTTTTGATCGTGGGGAGCATCAACCACCGGTTGACGTAAAGCGACGAAACCTTGACGGAACAAGGGAGTGTTAAGATCATCGTACCGTTCCAAATACACAGCTTCGGGCAAAACGACATCCGCCCAACCCGCAATTTCACTCGGGACAACATCAACAACAACCATCAGATCAAGTTTTTGAATTGCTTCTATCGTTTCCTTTCTATTCGGTAACGATTGCGTTAAATTAGTTCCGTATACGAACCATCCTTTAATCGGATAAGGTTTTCCTGTAAGAGTTGCTTCGCGTAAACCGGTTGATAATTTTTCACCTTCTGCAAACGGATATTTATGATGAGGATTATCCGCAGCTCCTTTATCCGATTTAGGATACGGCGGATAAGGATATTTGGGAATTTCATATTTATACGGCAAATAAAATCCGCCTTTTCTTCCCCAATTGCCCATCAACGCGTTTAACAATGCAATTGCCCTGCTACGCTGGGTATCGTTTCCGTACCAGGTTGTATGTCGCCCGGGGTGAATAATTGTAGCGGGTTTGTATCTTGCGATTTCGCGTGCCGATTTTCTTATTAATTCCGGTTCAATCGTTGTTTCTACGTATGCCCATTCCGGGGTGTATTTTGCAATTTCATATTTGAATTGCTCAAATCCGAAAGCATACTTATTAATAAAATCTTCATCATACAATTTTTCGTTAACAATTACATTCATCCACGCAAGCAACAAGGCCAAATCGGTGCCGGGTTTGATAGGTAAATAATATTTTGCTTTACTTGCGGCAACGGAAAACCGAGGGTCTACAACAATTATCGACGCTCCTTTTTCTACTGCTTCGGAAAATTCTTGCACTTGAGTGTTGTGCATATTTTCACCTATATGAGAACCGATTAATACAATACATTCCGCATTTTTCAAATCCGTTCTTTCCGGTGAACCGATTGCATCACCGTAAGTCAAATCGAACCCGATTTCTCTCGGTCCCCTGCACTGAGCAAATGACGGTGCGGTTAAATTGGGAGTTCCGTACGCTTTCATTAAATGTTTAAGAAAAGCCCCGCCTACACCGTGACTGAAAAGAACCATCGATTCCGGACCGTACTCGGCTTTAATTTTTTTCATTTTCTCGGCGATAAAATCAAGCGCTTCGTCCCAAGTTACTTGAACAAATTTTTCCTTGCCTCTCGGACCTTTTCTAAGCAACGGAGCTTTCAATCTGTTATCGTCGTAATGTGCCCCAATTCCGCCCGTACCGCGGGGGCATAACCTTCCTTTGCTTAACGGATCTTCGGGATTTCCTTCAATTTTCCAAAGCTTACCGTCTTTTAAGTAAGCCACGGCACCGCATTTCCAAAAACATATATCGCAATAGGTAGGAATTTTCACAATTCCTTTCCGTGGAATTCCTGTTTTATCTTCAATTTTTTTTGCACCTTTAACTACCGGGTTTAATGCCGAAGTTGCGGCTATTGCACCAAATGTAGCACCGGTAATTTTCAAAAATCTCCTTCGTGAAATTGACATTATTATATTCCCGATATTTTTTTAATTAATTCTTTTATTTCCGTACATTTCGAATAATTTCTGTATACATCGCACTCGCGGCAATCTCTGCCTTCACAAATTGTATTTTTATGGTTAAACGTCCAGCAAGGTTGATGATAACTATCGAAAGCTTTGCAAATTTTTCTGTCTTCTTCCGAGCATTTTACAACTTCCCAACACGGAATTAGCGAGTAGATTGTTTTTATTCCGTTAATACTTATTTTTAATTCTTTAATGGAATTCCTGATACATCTCATCCGTTCGATGTCGTCTTCGGAATATATTCTTTGGTTACCCGGACTTTTATAGGGTAAGATTAATCCTTCGTTCTCGTACATTCTTAAAGTAGGAACGGAAATACCAAGCAACTTAGCCGCGGTTCTAATCGGATAAATTGGTGTATGTTTATCGACCGGTTTTTCCATATCAGCCTTAATTGTTGATATTTTTAATTATCAACATTCTTGCCAAAAAAATTTAGTAGCTTTTTGGAATGTTTTGAACGAAAACGAAATTTTTTATCTCATTTGTAGGAATTACCGAAAGCGGATTTTATTAGAATCAAGAAAAATAGAATACGGTATCTTTTTAAAATTCGAGAGGATATTTACAGGATTCAGGGGGACGCACTTGCAGAAAATGCATCCCCTTGAAATTAGCAACCGCCCACAACACGTTTAAGTTTTTTCTTAATCGGTCCTTTCGGTTTATTAGCTTTAATTAATTCCGGAATGATTTCTCTTGCTTCTTCTCGGAATCTGAAAGTAGCTTCTTCTATTTTGTTTTTCGGGTCCCTTGTTCTTTTGAAATTAAGAATTTCTTCTTTGAACTTCCGGAGACCGCCATCAAGAATTTTTATATTTTCGTAACCGAGCTCCGAAGCTAAGACCGCCATTTTCCTTTCGGTCATCTCGTCATCTGCAACAAACACATAAGTCCGATGTTTGATTCTTAAAAACCTGTGCGGCTCTTTTTCAAAAAAGTTATCGATATTGTAGGCAATCGAATTCGGCAAACTCATTTTTTTATATTCTTCCATCGGTCTGAAATCCAAAATCACCATTTTTTTATCTTTATCCACTATCCTGAATGCAAATTCGTCCACAGTCATTTTTTCAACGGGATACGAGTTTACGAACTTTTGATTATTCAATTTTTCCGTGTAATATGATTTTCGCGGGGGGAACATAAAAGCGGAAACCGCAACAACAAAACCAACTACTGCAAGGCTAATGTAATACGGCGTTAGCCTAATGGCCGGTTTTTTAATACCGTTTACCTTATTCTCAATTATCGACGTAAACCAAAAAGTAAACAGTGCAATCGACGTTAGCAAAAATGCAAAAACCGATTGAGACATTCCAAGTGTTTCGTAAATCCTCGGCATTCCTGCATAGCCCGATTTGAAAAAACCTTCCCATAACGGATAACCTTCCGCAAATATCAAAATTCCCAAAACCGTTCCAACAACGAAATACATTGCATCAATTTTACCTATGGCAGCGGCACAAACGCTTGTTCCGGGGCAAAATCCCCCGATTACAAATCCGAGTCCCATAATCACACCACCAACAATAGCCGGACCAACATAAGTCGGGTTTATGTAAATCAAATTAACATCGAGCAATCCGAAGTGATCGAGAATGATTATTCCGATCATTGCTACAAATCCTGCTGTAAAGAAAACTCGCAAAACGGTAAAATCGTAACCGTAAAACAATCCCACGAGTTTTCTGGATGTTGAAAACCCGGCTTGTTCCAAAATAACACCGAACAGAAATCCGATAATAAGTGCCACAACAAGATTGAATTCGTTACTTACTACGTCAGGAACTAATGGTCCCATTTTAACTTCTCCTTATAACCAAAGTTTTCTGAAAAAAGCCGCAAACAAATAAGCACCGCCAAAGATTGCGAACATAGTAATAAAACCTCCGGTTGACATAACCGCCATCCCGCTTAATGCGGCACCGCTTGTACAACCGCGCCCCAATTGAGCACCGAATCCGAATAGCATTCCACCGAATACCGCACTGATTATTCTAACTTTCGATTTAATATTCGGACCGTGTTCGAGTCTGAATCTCAATCGTTCCGATATTAATCCGGATAAAAACGCCCCGATTAGAACACCGAAAACTTCGAATACCAACCAATTTTTAAGCGGACTACCGGAATGAGCTTTAGTATAATCCTGATAAAATTTTGCATGTTCGGCATGCGAGGGTACAACGGACTCGACTGCAGTTACGGCAATGCTTTTAATCGCCCCGCTGGCTCCCAAACCTCTGCCCGTTATGTAAATCGTCGCGATTAAAAGCAAGCCCAATAAAAAACCCGCGAGGTACGGATTCATATATTTGGTTTCTTCCATTATTTATTCTCCTCCTCTGTTTCTTCTTCGTCTTCCAATTCTTCGTAACCGGTAAGCATTGCCCGAAGGTTCGAAGTGATGGTTTCCCCGGTTGTTATTAAGTAAAGATGCACTATTAAAAAAGCCACAAGTAAAATCGCTCCGATTGTATGCAGAATTGCAATTACTTCAAGCGAATCAATATTTAGATATTCAATTTCGGAACTTTGAGGATAACGGTAGAGCAAATATAGTATTCCACTGATAACCGACAGCGGTATCATTATTACCTTCAATCCGAAATAAGTAAGTTTTTGCATCGGATTTAGTTTGCTAAGAACCGTTTTTTTTGTAGGATGCGGTGCATTTCTGAAAATTCCGAAAAGATAATAATCCAACTGCGCCCTAACATTTTTTAGTGTAGGTAAATATTGCCTGTATTCACCCGTTGTAAGGTGCCAAAATACTGCAAACACTATTAAAATGAGTAACATATAAGCCGCAATATTATGATACGTAACCGCTTCTTCGAATCCGAAAAAGGTGTACGTACCGTGAATTTCGAATCCCGTAAAAGCAAGAAATACAATTAAAATTGCTTGCATCCAATGCCAAAACCTTTCAAACGATTTATATACGTAAACTCTTCTGGTCATTTTGAAACCCCTTTTTTATTGAAGCGCGTTGCAAAAAGAATTCTCAACAGTCCGTGAAACAATACCGCTACGAGGGAAAGTAACAATAGAATACCACCGATTGTATCAACCAATTCCGATCTGTCTCTTCCCGGCATATAGAAATCGGTTAGATTAGCCAAACGCCCGTTTTCCCGTGTGTGGCAATCATTGCATTTTAGCGATTCCTCTTTTTTCGAGACCATATGATTAAGCGGCCAATTCATTTCCGTATGAATAAAGGATATTTTTCCGCTAAACGGCAAGCCGGCTTCTTCCATCCCCTTTTCAGCCGCGGCTTCCCAATTAAAATCCTTCCAAAAAGCTCCTTCGCCTTTTTTATCTGAATAGAGTTTCGGCTGAATTAGAATTTTATTAACGGGATCGAACGGCTGGTAAGCCCTGTGCACTTTAACGGGAATTATTTTTGCATCCGGGTCCCGGTATTCCCCGTGAAGCTCATTTAATACAACGGGCTTTGTTGTATCCTCTATAACATCACCTTCCAAATAATGCGAAGCCGTTCCGTTGAACCATGCGTATTCCGGTATAACGTTTTTCTTCCAAATAAAACTACCTTTAATTGAAAGATATGAATGATTACCCATACTGTCTTCTTCAAAAAACGGTTTACCGTCTTTCAATTTTCCCGCTGTTGACCAATCCCAATACATCTTTGTTGCATGTTCCTTTGCATAAACCGGAATATGACAAGTTTGACAGGCAACTTTCAAAGTGTGTTCGTTCAAAATTGATTTTTCATGCGGAGTGGAAGTATGGCAATCTTCGCAATAAATTCTGTTATGATTCATCGACGATAAAGAATACATTTTACCACCGATGTTATGCCGTTTTGTTACATGACAATCGACGCACTGCATATCTGTTCCGTCAGTACCCATATGAACATCCAATTCTTTGTTTGGGTAAAACATTGCCGATTCAAGATCGCCGTGTTTAACGTTATTACCTCCACCGCCGTAAAAATGGCAAACTCCGCAATTGGTTCGCTTCGGTCTGCCGACGTTCATCGCAATTTTATTCAAATCCAGTTTCGGATCGGGTTTACCGCCTTGATTCGGTGCTTTCGCATACGTTTCGGTATTATCGTGGCAAATCAAACAATCGATGTTTTTCGGATCTGTAAAGCTGAATCCTTTATCCGTCATACCATAACCAATATGGCATTTAGCACAACTTTTTTCGTTGCCTTGAGTTCCTATACAGAAATTATTCATTGCATTCTTTTTACCGATGGAAACAATTCCCCTTCCTTCAATATATTCTTCGCGTTCCCAGTTCCAATGATTCGACTTCATTATTTCTTTATCTGTTAAATTGTGGCACGACAAACATGCTTCCGTTACCTCTTGCGGATGTTTGAATTTCTTTTGCAATATTTCAAATTTGGTATGATCAACCGATGGAATGTGTTTTTCGGAATATTTTTCTTTTAGCTTGTCAAGTAACGGCTCTTCGTAATAGCGCGTTGTTAAATTTCCGTATGCTATGAGTATCACCAAAACAATAACACCAAGCGTTCCGATAATTTTTTTCATTTTTATCTCTCAAGTGAAAGTTCGTGTAAAATTATTTTAGCTCGTAAAATATTTTTCAAAAAAAATGTCAGCAACCCTTTTCAAAATCCTTGCCAAAAATTAATGGCGTTTATAATCTTTTATGGCATAAATTATTTCGTTTTTTCTTGTTTTTGAGAACTTACAGTATTTTTTTCTTGATTTAGATAATCGGCAGGCTAAAAGTAGTTCAATATTAAGACCGGTTTTCCCTTTTATACTTTACAACATAAAACATCATTGGTTATTCAAAATAAATTTTACAATCCGGTAACATTAACGATTTTACTTTTTCAAAATCTTCAAGCATCGCGCGTTTAATTTTTTTGTCATTTGCATGACATGTTAAACAAGCGCCGACTGACAAAATTTTCTTTTGCTCGGAGACGGAAAAAGGTCTAACGTTTTTTCTTGTTGCATTTTTCCCTCCGGGTTTTCTCAGAAATGGAATCCAAGCATCTTCGGGCAAACCGTCAAATCCGTTTTCAGCGTATTCGGGAATGAATTGCCAGCTTCCGGCGGATGAATCTGCATTTTCAGAAAATTTCAATGTACCCCGTCCATATCCAATTGCAAGCGGATTTAGGTGACAGGTTTCGCAATCTGCAGCTTTCTTATTTATTGTATGCGAAAAAGCGGGTGCAAATAACCGTTTGAAAATTAAATCATTTTCTTTTCCCGTGAATTTGCTCTTGTCTATCGACAAAATCATGCCGGGAATAAAAGTTACAATTTCTTTTTCGCCGAACTTTTCTTTTACACCCAAAACGGGAAATTCTGCTAAATAGTCACCGTGGAATTCCACCCAACTGCCTTTGGTGGGTTTATTTTTTAATAAATCATATCCTTCCGTCTCAGGCTCGAACGCAGTATGGCAACCAATACACTGAGGAGCCCACGAAGTATGACACGTTCGGCAAGCAAGATTTTTATGTACTTCCGCTTTGCATTCGAAATTAGGAGGACGAAGTTCAAGAGTATCTTTCGTCAGTTTAGTTACAAGTAGCGGTTTCCCCGAATCATTAATAAAAGTATTGAGTAGCGCTCGATTGCTTTTACCGATTTTCAAATACTGCTTGTTGCTATCGAAACTTCCGGAGAGTTTTGCTATCTTTTTCGATTCGTAATCAAGTTCTTCTCCGCTTATTGTTTTAGGTGTCCCGAAAAAATGGCAATCGACGCAGTTTATTTGTAATTGTTGTTCTTTATGTTCATAAGATTGTCCGTCGCCCATTAGTTCATAAGAAGTATGACAATCGATACAAGCCAAACCTTTTCGGTAATGAATATCCGGTTCAACAAACTTAAAAACTCTACCGTCTGCCAACTTGCGGTAACCGTCTTTACCTTCTATTTCCTCCGGGGTTAAATCGGTTTCGTGCCATCCTTCATAATTTGTCGATATTCTACCAGAACGACTATGGCAACCGAAACAGTGTGTATTTGTTACTTTTATTGAAAGCGATGGATGAAATTTTAAATATACCGAATCAGCCTTTGCTTTTTTAAGAGAATCATATTTTATCAATTCCACTAAAGCATCCGAAGAGTAATTTAAATGACAAGCATTGCACCCTCCGCCGCGGCTTAGTTCGGTTACCGGACCGAATTCTTTTTTCTCGTTTCCCAAATGACAAGAAGCGCAAAGATTTTTCAAATGAGTTTCTGCAGGTGAATCTCCCAATTTTTCAACATGAAAATTTCCCGCCGGTTCAATTATTTCATCAAATACAAATTTATTAACGCTGACCACTCCGCTCATCGTTGACATTACGGAATTATCCACTCTTTCGGCAATACCGGGATGGCAATTAACGGTTCCGCATGTTTCTTTTGCATTTTGAAGATTGCCCGGAATTAAAATCATATTTTTGTGAGCCGCTTCTTTCTCGAGCGCAGATGGATTTCCCAAATGACAAGAAGAGCAACCGATATTTTTCGGATTATGACTTTCGGAAAAGCCGGTTACATTTGTATGGCAAGCGGAGCACTTTTCATTCTTAACAGTTTCGATTCTTTCCGGAATTTTCGATTCATCCTTCTTACACGAAAAAATTATTATCGCTCCAAGCAATAAAAATAAAAGTAACCCGTTTATCTTTTGAAATTTGTTTACAATAACTTTTTTATTTTTTTTGGAAAATTTTTCGGGCATCTTCAAAATCATTTAAAGTATTTATGTTCATAAAAATATTTTCATTATAAAAAAACTTATCGGTTATACCAACCGCGTTAATTTTAACGGAATTTAATAAATCGAATAATCTTACATTTATTTTATGCTTTTGTTTATCGCCTTCGAAAGAAACATTTTTTAGAAGCGATTCGATTTCGGGCAAAACACTCTTGTTATAAATTCCGCATAAAGGCTGTAGTTGACCATCGGCAACGGGTAATGTTATTTCGGAATCTTTATAATTTTTCAAAAGATGTTCGATCAATTCACTATTTATAAAAGGCATGTCGATTGAAACAACAAAATTATATTCCGTGTTTGAATGGATTAATCCAGAATGAATACCGGCAAGAGGACCATAATACGGATAAATATCCTTAAAAACTTTAACACGAAATTTTTCCAATTCTTCAGGGCGATTGGAGATGAAAATCACTTCGGGGAAAAGAGGGTTTAACAAATCCAAAATTCTTTCGACGAATGTTTTTCCATTAATTTGAAGAAACAATTTATTTTCGCCCATACGGGAACTTTTCCCGCCGGCCAAAACAATTGCGGTAATGTTTTTATACATACAAAAAAAGAGAATTATTACAGATTAAGCGCAAAATAAAAAGATACGCCGTAATAACAAAGTGAGAAAATACGGAAGTGCATTTTACGTTCAAAAATGCGGTTAGCGAATTATACCAATACTTAGCCCTTCCCCGTACATTTGATCTTTTACTTTTCGAACACTTTCCTTAAACAAGGCGCCGTTTGAAATAATGTTCTTTAATTCTTCTTCGGTAAATTTCCCAGTTTGCTCCAGAGTTTTGTATAATTCGTTCATATAACCGCGAATAATATAAAAATTTCCTAACTCGAAATAATTATTAATAACACTCATAAACTCGATAGCGTCAACCGCATTAAGCTTTCCTGTAATTTCTTCTTTGACCACAACAAAACTCCAGAGTACTTTTTTCTCCAAATAAAGCGCATAGTAAATTTCGCTTAACGGAAAACCTTCGTTAATTCTTTCGATACCAACCTGTTGGAAATATTGAGCCGCGTCGTCATTCGAGGCGCCGGTTTGAAGCCAATGCAATAAATTTTCGAAAAGCAATTTCCCCTTTGCCCGTAAATCTTCGGCCGAAAGTGCACGGTAAGTTTCCAAATATTCACATTTTTTTACTTCTTGTTCCCAAGATTCGCTTAGTTTGTCGATGTTTTCTTCAACTATTGCGATTAAGCTCTCATAAACCATAACACCTCCTTTTTAATCCTACAAAAAGATACTTTTTTCTCTTGATTAATTCAATAGATTTATAATTCTATATACAAAAAACATTCGGAAGAAAAAGTATGTTCCAATTCGGATAAAAAATTCTTTTTATTTTCCACGCAAAATAGTATTTTAGAAAAAAACATTTTTGCCGAATGTTTAAGAAAATTTTCTCCATATCATTCATATTTTTATACACGTTTATTATCGGCGCAAATACCGTTGCGTTTATTTATTTTAAAATTAACCAACATTATATCGCAAAAAACCTTTGTATCCAAAAGGATGATTTGGACAACTTGTGTTTGGGAAGTTGCTATCTAAAAGCTATTCAAAAAAGACTGCAAGAAAACGAAGACAAATCAGAGGGCACACAGGCCCACAATGTTAAACCTCCAGTACAATTTGAAACAACGCTGAACAAAGAGTTTGATTTAAATGCAAAGTTAAAACACGAAAATAAACTGGAAACGTATAACGATACCCCCCTCGAGAGATCTGTTGAACCTCTCACTCCTCCGCCGAAAGTATAATTTAAATCCGTTTGCAATCGATATTTTTCAAAACCACAAGGGAAGTTACGCACTAAGCAAAATTATTGCATGCGGATTTACTTATTACTTATATTACATAAACTAAAACTATCTGATTTTTTAATTTCGGAGGAGTAATGAAGAATAAATTTATTTACTTTATTACGTTAGGATTGCTTGCCGTTTTCAATGTTGTAACAATGGCTCAAAAAGACAGTGTAGTTATTTACTGGCTCAGTCCCGTGGAAGTTACGGCAAAGCAACAGCTCGTCGGTGATAAAGATATTCCGATAGAAAAAGAAAACCTATCGAAAATTTTAGATAAAAACGGGTTTACATTAATTAGAAAAGGCGTGTTTTTTGCTCAGGATATATTTGTTGACGGTTTCAAACGAAGCGACATCAACGTAGTAATCGACGGCGAAAGATATCACAGCGCATGCCCCAACAGAATGGATTCGCCTTTAACAAGAATTAACACAAGCGAACTCCAATCAATAACATTGCAAAAAACTTCGGCCGCATTGCAAGCCGGTTTAGCGGGAATGGTTCAATTTAAACGGTCTTTTCCCGCGGAATCCCTTAAACTTAAATCCGGTTTTTCAAAATCTTTCGGTTCTTTAAATAGCTACGATGCAACGGTATCGATTGAAAAATCCCATCATCGTTTGAATCTTCGTTATGCTACGGGAAAACCCTACGAAAACGGCGATGGAAAATCGTTCAGTGAACTTTATCCTTACAAAGACGATTTCGATTATAAACTTGCAGAGGGTTCGTTTTACGGCGGGTTCGGTAATTGGAAGTACACCGCTTCTTTTACTTATACCGAAGACGTGTCGTTCCCTTACTTATTGATGGACGAAAGATTAAATCGCGTTTTTAACGGCTCCGTAAGTTATAAAAACAACAAAATTTATTTTAACTATACGCGCCATATCATGGATAACGGTCTTAGAAAAAGTCCGAACAACATGTTCATGGAAACAGATGCAAAAAATTTAACAATCGGGGCGGTTGGTTCGAATTACGAAATTTTCTACAGAAACTGGAACGATGATAATTATCTTACTGTTCCGGGCAAATTCCTTATTAAGAATCATCTTATACCCGATGTTTCTTACATTGCCGCTTCTGGTTTTCATCAACTCAGCTTAGGCGAATTAAATTTATCCGCCAAACTCGGTTTGGTTTACGAAAGCATTGGAGACAAAGACCGGATGGACTTTTACAAGGCAATTTATCCGGATGCAAAGGATTCGAGATTTTTTGTTACGTTTTCAACCGCTGTAAATTACATGAAAGCATTTTCAAATAAAGCAGCAGGCGGAATCATTTTGGAAGCCGCTTCCGATGCGCCGGATATAGAAACTTTATACATTTCAGTAAAAAAACCTGCTATGAAACCGCAATGGAGCGGCAATCCGGATTTGAATCAACCAGTAAGAGCTACCTTGAGAGCAATGTTAAATTATGATTTTTTAAGTTTGGAGCTATACGGCACGAGAGTGTGGAACTATATAAATCTAACTTCCATCACAACCCCATCGTTAAAATACTTAACGTATAAAAATATTGATGCGTATATGTTCGGGGTAAACGCTTCGATTTCGTGGAAATATATCAACAGTGATTTAAGCTATATTTACGCTGAAAATACAACTACAAGTCAGCCGTTGTCCGAAATTCCACCGTTACGAATTTCTACAACCGTTACTACTCCCGCATACCACGGAATTTCGGGATTTGTACGCCACACTTATAACGACGCACAAACGAGAATTGACGAGAACCTAAACGAATCTCCCACACCCCAATGGAACAGATTCGATATGGGACTTTCATTCAATTACAAATATTTAACTTTTACTTTTTCCGTCGACAATCTGACTAACGCAAATTATTATCAACATTTATCCTATGCAAGAGATCCTTTTTCTTCAAAAACGAAAGTATTTGAACCCGGTAGGATTTTCAGATTAAATGTAAGAGTTAATAAATTATTTAATTAAAAAAAGCGGAAGCAAAGGCTTCCGCTTTTACAACTTTTTCTCAGCTATCCAGATTAAGCTTCTCAATTTCAAATTGAAGCTCTTCTGTGTTCTTATTAATAATGCTATTTGCCGAAGTATTGGTATTTTGTGCTCCCACCCTAACCAAAAACCGGAAAAACATAATAAGAGCAACTAAGAAAAGAAATGCAATAATTACTTGAACAGTATGGTTATCGGAAAAAAATTGAGGCCAGTAGTATGTTTCCACCATAACGGTATTTTTTAAGAAAGCTTTATGAGCATCGTAAAACAGCGTGAAAGGTAAATAACCGATTGCAAATCCCATAAAACCTACCCAAGTATTCAAGTAGCCCATACCGAGGCGCATGTAAGACCGAATTTCACAGCCGATCAATAAAACCGCACCGGCACCTAACAAAAATCCGCCAATCGGTACACCTGCGGTTAATTGATATTTGACCGAACCGCTAAACCCGTGTTTATAACCTAACAATCCCCAAAAAACCAGAATACCGAAAAGCGTAATAATCCAAGCTGCGGTTACACCTTGCAAAGGTAATAAACCTTTAAATAGTGTTCTTGTAATCCTCGGCAAACCCCATTTTGCAAACTTCGATTCGTCTTTTTTAATCATACCGGCAGCTTCGGCAGATACGAGAGCGCATTCGGTACCGAAACCGGATTTTGCCATTCCGAATCCCGCAATGATTCCCGCAATCAAAGTAACCAAAACATATCCGACGCCTTCATGTGCAAGACTTTTGTTATGAGGAATTATTTTGTCGCCTTTTACATGATTAAAATATTCCGGTGAAAATAAGCCTCCGTAAACAGCAACACCGAAAAAGAGCACAAGGAATGCCAAACCGATCCAGAAAATCGGTCGTTTTTTAGGTTTGTAATCAGGGTCATAATTCGGAGCTTCTTCTTTATCGCCTCTTTCGTATGCGGCTTTAGAATACGAAAGAGTATTTTGATGTTTGAAATTCGAAGCCAATCCGATTTTTCCCATAAGGAAAAACGCGGCCAGTCCGCCAATCGACATAAAAACCAAAGCGACCAATGAGTGGACGCTCATCATCGGAACACCACCGAGAAGATGATTAAGCGTACAACCACCGGCCAAACGCGTTCCATAACTAAAAAGAATACCGCCGATAAAGGAAACGATTAACATTTTTTTGGAATATTTAACCCACGTTCTCGAATCTTTTTCGGCTTTTGTCGCCAGCCATCCGCCAACCATCATTCCGAAAATTATCCAACCGATTCCCGGTACAAAAGCTCCGCCGCCGTTAATTAATTCACCACCGACCTCTTTAACATGTCCGTAAATTTGGGGATCGGAAAAACCGAAAGTATGAGCGAGCCATACTTCAACTCCCCTGAACATTTTACCGAGATCCGTTGTAACCGTCATCGGCTTTACTTTCGGTACTTTTCCCGCGCTCCATTTCGGAATCATTGTTCCGATCATGTAAATGATTTGTGCAATACCGAAAGCAACGCCAGCCCAGATAAAGGACCATTGCTTTGTAAAGTATTTTTTCATAACCTTACCTCCCGTTAGATTTTAGAAGAAGTATTATGAAAGTTATGCAGGTTAATTAGGAAGGTAAAATTCAAAATTATTATATATTATAACTTTTAGTTATAATGCCTTTTCGCAAACGACATGAATTTTGTAGCGAGTCCTCTGGGTCCGCCTTGATGACAAACGAACCTAAAATTTCTTTTAAACTTAACGCCCCGGATTTCCACCGTCTTTAATATTCCCGCTTCAACTTCTTTCTTAATTGCAGCGCACGATATTATTCCCATCGCATCCGAATGATGCAAATAAGTTTTTATACTTTCGGTAGAACCGAGATGCATTAACACATTCAAATCGGATAAATTTATTTTTGCTTTTTCATGCAACGTTTTAAGTATAACATCCAATGTACCGGAACCGTGTTCTCTTAAGAGCAAAGGTATTTTTAAAAATTCTTTTAAAGTTATCTTTTCCAAATCGGCATATTTTCTTTCCGTGCTTACAACCGGCATTAAAACATCGTTTTTAAATATGGAGTACTTCAGTCCTTTCCGCCTCTGGTTTCCCTCAACTATTCCCAAATCAATTTTACCTTCAAACAACGCTTGTTCGATTTGAGCGGAATTACCGTTTACCAGTGAAATTTCTATTGCCGGATATGCTTCTTTGAATTTTGAAAGTACTACAGGAATAACCCATTGTGAAATCGTTGAACTGGCACCTAATATCAATTTGCCTGTGTATTGTTTTCTTAACGTTCCGATTTCATATTCCAATTCCTTGTAAGTAGCAAAAATCTTCCGGGCTTTCTCGTATAAAATTTTCCCGGCCGGAGTCAGTTCAATCCTGTTCCCTTTTCTTTCGAAAATACGAATTGATAACTTCGTTTCGATTTCTTTAATGTGTTTTGTAATCGCAGGTTGGGAAATTAATAACTCATTTGAAGCTTTTGTAAAACTCAAATGCTTAGCCACCACAAAAAATACTTTCAATCTGAAATCAAACATGTTACTTTTCGTTTTATTATAACTTAAAATTATAAAAAAAATCGCAATTCAACACACATAAAGAAAAATCTTATTTTTATTATAAATTAATCTTGACATTTTAATTTCGATATTTTACATTAGTAAAAGAATGTGAATGTTCTTTTTTACCATCTCCTTTACTTTATCCCCTTTTGTTTAAGCCGGATATCATAATTCTTATGTAAATAAATTTCTTTTCCCGAAACGTAACTCAATGACAATTAACAACACGGGGAGATAAAATGAAAGTGTTAACGGATGTATGGAAAAGGAAAAACAAAACAACCGGCAAAATCGAGTATATCGGCGCTTACAAATATTATTCCGGTAAATCAAAAAAACGAGAACTCGCTTTAATTACAAAATCGACCTACAATTTCTACAAAAAACATGCTAATTTTGTCGGTCGGAATATTTCCCAAACCCAACGCAGAAAAATTTGCTAACTTTGTTTTTATGATAAAATTCAAAATACTCGAACATACCGCCGATATTGCCGTTGAAGTAGTTGCACCCGATTTGGAAAAGTTGTTCGAATATTCTGCCGATGCATGGTTGACCGCCGTTGCCGATACGGATAACGTATACCCGGATACGACAAGAACATTTTCTATGTCCTCCTCTACTTTGGAAGTTTTATTGGTGGATTTTTTAAGTGAACTAAACTATTTGCTTAACACGAAAAAATGGCTTTATCTCTCAACGCAAGAACTCTCGATTGTTAAAAACGGTAAATATAAATTACACGCAAAAATTTCGGGAACAAAATTGAACGGTAAAAAAGTAAAATTAAAAGCCGAAATAAAAGCTATTACATTCCATCAAATGAACATCGAACAAACCGGAAACGGATACACAACAAAAATAATTTTTGATATTTGATTTATGAAAATAAAAGGCATCGAAATAAATAAAATACACGATACGCTGTGGGAAATTCCGAAGCAAGGCGGAATGTTGGTTCCCGGAAGAATTTACACATCCCGGGATTTACTTGAAAGTACTTTGCAAAACGACGAAGCTATAAAACAAGTTGTTAACGTTGCACATCTTCCGGGTATTCAAAAATACAGCTTGGCAATGCCCGATATTCACTGGGGTTACGGATTTCCGATCGGTGGAGTTGCGGCAACTGATTTGGACGAAGGTGTAATTTCCCCGGGCGGAGTCGGTTACGACATTAATTGCGGGGTGCGACTTGCAAGAACTTCCTTGGAATACGAAAGCATAAAAAAACGCATTCCTAAACTTGTTGAAAACTTATTTAAAAATATTCCGACGGGTGTAGGAGCTAGCGGGGCAATACGTAAACTTTCCGCAAAGGAAATTAAAAAGATATTGCAAAAAGGTTCTCACTGGGCCGTCGAACAAGGTTTCGGTACCGAAGAAGATATAATTTTTACGGAAGAACACGGAAGATTAAAAGGTGCGAATCCGGATGCAGTAAGCGAACGAGCAATAGAACGCGGGATGGATCAAGCCGGAACTCTCGGTTCGGGAAACCATTTTTTGGAAGTCGACGTTGTAGAAGAAATTTACGATAAAGAAAAAGCCGAAGTTTTCGGATTGTTTAAAGGTCAAATCGTAATCCTAATCCATACCGGTTCGCGAGGTTTAGGTTACCAGGTATGCGACGATTACCTTAAAGTTTTGGTTGAAGCCGGAAACAAATACGGATTTAACCTACCCGACAAACAATTGGCATGCGCACCGATTAAATCGGAAGAAGGAAAAAATTATTTAGGAGCCATGCAAGCCGCGGCGAATTTCGCATGGAATAACAGACAAGTGATAATGCATCTCGCAAAAAAAACTTTAATGCAAACGCTCGGCATTTCCGAAAGCGAACTGGATTTTCATTTAATTTACGATGTTTGCCATAACATTGCCAAAATAGAAGAGCACGATATTAACGGTGAAAAAAAGAAAGTTTGCGTACACAGAAAAGGCGCTACTCGCGCATTCCCGCCGGGTAGTAAATTTATTCCCGAAAAGTATTCTACCACGGGTCAACCCGTTTTAATTCCCGGCGACATGGGAAGATATTCGTATGTGTTAGCCGGAACGGAAAAAGCGATGGAAGAAACTTTCGGAAGCTCTTGCCACGGTGCCGGCAGAGTTAAGAGCAGACACAAAGCTTTAAAAATGGGAAAAGGCAGAGATTTAATCTCGGAACTCAAAAAGGAAGGAATCGAAATACAGGCTAAAGGTTACAGAACAATTGCGGAAGAAATGTCGTATGCCTACAAAGACGTTTCGGATGTTGTGGACGTTATGCATTTAGCCGGAATAAGTTTGAAAGTTGCAAAAGTCCGTCCCGTCGGTGTGATAAAGGGCTAAATCCTGAACGACAACTTTATTTACACATTTTGTTTATCAAGAAGGTTAGCTTTACGTAAAAATTTTAACTCCCTCTTAGATTTTAATTAAATCAGTATTAAGAAAAAAACTATGGTGAATAGTGGGTAAAAACCATACCCTTTGATACGGAATAATGTGGTTTTAAAATAATAAATCAAAACGCAATACATGTTATAAGTAATAATTAAGTAAATAATAAAATAATTTCTCCTAAAATAGAATAGAGCCCGGGAAATATTACATAAAATACATGTGTTGTACTTTGACTTCTCAAAAACTAGTAATTATAATAATACATACTTCACCTTTTCATTCTTTCCTTTGAATATGTTTTTTATAAATTCCAACTCACCCAATTTCATTTGAACTTTATAAATCCCGCGCGTCAATTTGCTTTTTACAAATCGAAACTTGCGAATAAGTCGTTTATTTAACCAGTTTCAAATTTATTTCTTCTATTCTCTTTTCAAGCATTTCTCTTTGTTTATCCGTCATCGGTTCATTTTTAATGCTTGCATATTCGCTTGCAGCTTCTTGGTATAATCCCAAATCGGCTAAAATATCGGCAAAGTAAATTCTGTCTTCAATTCTTTTTCTCGTATCGGGATATTTTCTATAGGTTTCTTTTGCAACAATTACCGAAGATTCTTTATAACCGTTTTCGGCAAGTAATTTAGCGCCGTTAAGTTTTTTAACTCCCAAAGTATTTTCCAAAACGGTTGTTGCGTTTCCGGCGGAAACTTCTTCACCGTAAACGGCCGTACTTTTCACTTCGTTGCTCTTTTTTATTTTTGGAACATTACGGATTTCTTCCATAGCAAGGGCAAGTAGCAAATCGTTAATGGAAATTTTCTTTATGTAATTTAATCCCAATGCCGAATTGTCCTCAAGCACAAAGCGGTTTCCGTTTTTATTGAGTTGAACCATCGAATTTTCTTCCGTAACCAACAGGGCATCGCCGTTTAATTTGTCGCCCACTTGAACGGTTTCCCATTTTTCGCTGGTTCCTTTTTGAACAAGCACTTTACCTTTAACCTTCTCAACAACATACTCTTGAGCGAAAAGTGTACTTGCCAATAGCAACATGATAAGTAACTTTTTCATTTTTTTCCTCCGGTTTATATTAAATTAAAATTTTTCAAAAAACATCAATAATTTCCACGTTACCTTTTGCTAGTCCGAAATTTTCAATTGCATTTTTATAAAACTTTTCCGCGCCGAGTTCCCACGCGGTTTCAAAGTTTGTTAACGAGGTAACTTCCAAAGGTATCCAAATTTCTTCTTTTCCGTCGGTATTTTTTCTTATAAAAATTTTTTTATCGTTAGATGTAATTAATCCCGCTTGTTCCGGTTTAAGTTTTGTATTAATCAATAAATTTACATGACCGATATTATTCCCGACCGGTTTGTAATCGACGAACGCCGTTTGAATTCCGATACTTTCCAAAACCGCGCTGAAACTTACACTTAAATCGTCGCAATCTCCGCCTTTCAATTCAATGGTTTCCGAAGGGAATTGGACGTTTTCCACGCTTGCTCTTCTATCGGCAACGTATTGCATATTTTTTACAAAATTATCGAATAGAATTTTGATTTTATAAAAATCTTTTAGCGCCGTATTAACGTTAACCAGAGAATCATAAGAATCTTTCAAAATCGCTTTTGCATAATTGTTTGCAAAATTAAAATCGTGCATAACAAAAAATTTCAAATTCCGTACGTTTCCGTCCCAACTGTTTTCATCGTTCACTAAAATAGGTTTTTGAAGGATATCGTCGGGTTCCTTATTTTCCGTTTTTACGAAGAAATCGACCGATTCGATTTTCCTTCTTTTCAAATTAAACTTTTCATCAATAATCGTATAAAAATCCACTTCCGCCGTATCGTGCGGTAATACTTCAACCGACGGCGATTGAACCTCTTCTTTATTTACTTCGGAAATAAAACTGAACGGTTTTACCGTAATTTTCTTATCCGACAAGTTAACGATTTTACCTTTTGCAAAAGGTTTCGTTAAATACACGTCTGCAAGCGTGGGGTAAATTTCGCTTAAAATTTCAACATCTATAATTTTAACATATTTTTCGGGTTGAAACGAGAGTGCAAAATTAACCGAAAGAAATGCCGCATCGTTGGAAAAGTAATTGTTAACAATGCTTGCTATTCCCTTTTGTTTAAATTCGCTTACGCTGCGCGGTGTTAGTCTGTTGGAAAAATATTTTATTCCGCTAAACGTAACGCTGTAAAATTGATTGGCAATATTTATAACGGGAACAATTCCCGTAATAAACGGTTCTTGATATTTATCGTGCAACGCGGTAATTCCAACCGTAAATTCCTTTTCCAAAAATTTGAAATGCGTACTCAAATCAACCGCAAACGAACCGTTAGTTTCCATTTGTGTATTTAATGTTAAAAATCCGACCGGCGAATACGTTATACCGAACACGCCGTTTCTTCCGGTTCTTAAATCGAAAACGTTGGTCTTGATTTCAAAATCACTTTCTTTTTCGTTTTGGTAATTTTGACCGAAAACAATCATATTTAAAGATGAAAAATTTAATCTAAGGTTCTTTAAGATCGAATAACCAATTCCGAAATCCGCTTTCCAAAAATGTTTTTTTACTATTTCCTTCTCTTTAATTAAAACTTGCGGATCCGTCCCGGCAATGAACGAAGGGAATTCCTCGCTAAATTCTTGTTGAAAAAATCTGAACGTTACACCCGCGGATAGTTTTTCATTAAAATTATAAGAATATCCGAAGCCGAATTTTTCTTTATAAATAAGATCCGTTTCAAAAACCGTGAGCGAATCGTCGATATTGCTTTTCGAGGCGGTGAATTTAAATTCCTTTAAAATACCGGGAGAATATCTTGCGTATAAATAATGTTCGTTTATTCTTTTTCCCAACGAAACGAAAAACAAGTTCGTTGAATACTGGCGTGCAAAAATCGTGTTAAACGCCATTGCAAATTCCCAATCTTTTGTTAAAGAATAATTGCCGGGATTTGCTTCCAGACTGTTCAATCGGAAATTTACTTTACCGGAAGGTATAAAATTTCCGTAAACATCATATGAAATCTGACTATATGTAATAGTTGATAAAAACATAACAAAAAATAAAATTGTAACAATTTTTCTCATACTACGGAATATTAATTAGAATATTGTGAATACTTTGCGATGCAATGTAAATATCGCCGAGTCGTATTGTGTTTACGGAAACCCTATGTTTTCTGATAACGGAAAAAATTATACTGTCGTATTTTTCGTACGGAATTTTTTGAATAAGCGAATTACGGATTACAATTTTACTGCCTTTAAAAGATTTTAAGCGTAAAAGCGGGATTATTTCCCTTCGCCCCTCCAACACGCCGCCAATAATAACTTCCACATCGCCGTTGTTAATTTTATTCCACGAAAGTTCCGCGCGCAAATTTTTATTTTGTTTTGTTCCGGTTAATTTTAATTTTGCCGAAATTTCTTCCGGAACTTTTATTGTTGTTAAAAACGGTTTTTCCCCGAAGAAATCGAAGTAGAAGCGCACGCTTTTACCGTAGGGGAAATTTGACGGAACGGGAGCAATTCTTTTTTTATAAAATAAAACATGTTTAACGCCAACCAGCGTATCGCGAATCACGTCGCCGTCTCGGTAAAAAATCCTATGCGGAACAACCCGGGCCGAATCGTCGTCGAACCGTACTCTTCCGAATTGCAATGTTTTATATCCGATGATTATTCCACTTGATGTTTTGATTGGTTGATCCGTATCGTAAAAAACAGCCTCGGCATAACCTTTGTTAATTGTAATTTTTTTATCGTGGAATGTATTTTTTATTCCGCTAATACTTATAACTGAACTGTTAACCGGAATCGGGCTTGTTATTCCGGTTGAATCGTATCCCGTAAAAACCACGGAGTTGGGTTTCGGAGTAATAACTTCCACATCATAATCTTCTTCCGGATTTTCTTTGTTTATCAGCTCGATTGGCATAGGGTCTTGACAAGCAAAGAAAACCGCGAGAATAAAAATCACCAAACCGTATTTTGTGAACCGCTTCATCTTTCTCACAATAATAAACTCTTTAAATTAAATGAATATTTTCACAAAGTAAATAAGCAAGAAGACCCCTTGGGAAAAGAGGTCTTCTTGAAATTACCGGAAAATTATTTAACTACATACGGCATTCCCCAAGAATTAGATTCAACCGGCGCTTCGTCATCGTAAATTACAACTCTCGGAAACGCATTAACTACTGCATGTCTTACACCCGGGAACGGATTTACTTTCCAACTGCCTTCGTAAACTCTATTGTAAAACGTACCGTCGAATTCTTCCGAAATCAATTCGAATTTTTTCTTGGTTCTGTGTTTTGCTCTAACGCCCAGCAATTTATCTTTCCACGCACCCCAAGTTAACGTAACGAAATCGGGATCGGGATAGACACTGGCAATTTCAACTTTCACTCGCACATCTTTCGACGGTCTGAATATAGGAATTAAATGTCTCCACCCTTCTTCACGCGATAAATAATAATCGTTCGGTGAATCAACATAAATCGAATCGCCGTTTTCCAAATAAACCGTCAAAGATTTTATACTGATATTTTCCGTTGGAGTTCCACCTTCGGGTAAAGAAACCGCAACTAATTTCCAATTTTCCAAAGGATCTTCGGAATTACCCACTTTTTTGAAAATTACGTTTCTTGTAATTGTTGTTGTAAACGGTTTTTGAATTAATACCAAATTCGTATCAAAGAAACTGGCATTGGAATCGTAAGATGCAATAATGAACAACATTCCTTCGAAAGTTCTTGTAATTGTTCCGAAAGCAGAATCACCTTCGATTGTAGCGGTAAAATCAAAATTTATCGGGCGCATTCTTTGACCGACTTTTACCGGAAAAATTTCCGTTGAGATTTTTCCGAAAATAAATCCCATAGCTTCATCTTCGTTGTAATTAGCTTCGAACGATTGAATTAATTCGTCTTCTTCAGCTATTTTCTTTAATGCTTCCTGATCGTCATTTGTATTGGCAGGATCAACTATTGAATTTTCATCGTTACAACCGATGAATACAAACGAGATAAACAACAAAGTTAATAGTGTTGTTATGATTGATTTTTTGGTTACCATTTTTACCTCCTGATTTTGATTATTTTGCGTAAACTTCTGCCCTCAAAGAAGCACAAAGCGTGCCAAAGCGCAAATTTCTGTGTAATTTGTTGTAAAATAACATGTTAGCAATCCGAGTAATTTTACTTTATTTGCCTGAAGTTAGTAATTGTTTGCCTGACCGATATATACTCAGGCTAACTTTCGATTATTTTGCGGATTACTTTATCCAGATATGCGTGATATTTTTGAGGTAAGTTTTTGTATTTAGAAGCGAACGCTATTTTCACATCGGCAAATTCTTTCGAATCGAGTTTTTCCAAATCCCGCTCTATATTTTTCAAATAAGTAGTTACTTTGGTTTTAACTTTCTCTAAAACTTCGGGATCTTCGGATTGGGCTATTTCATAAATTGCTTTCTCCAAATCGAAATTAAAATTGCAATAATATTTAAAAAATATTCCTCTGAAATTTTCGGAAACCACTGTTCTATTTAAATCACCCAATTCCCTTGCGGTTTCGTTTATCGACGAATGAGAAAATTTCTTTTCCCTTAATAATTCCAAAATATTTTCTTCAAGATTCGCTTTATCGAACTTAGCCAAGTTTTCCGGCAAATCTTTCAACTTGATTATCGTACGGTTTTCCGATTTTGCAAATATTGCCGCACGTTTCATTACCGATTCCAATTCCCTTACATTTCCTTTCCAATTATATTCGACCAATTGCTTGAGAACCGACCGGGAAAGCGACAATTCAGGTGATTCCGATTTGATAAAATGATTTGCCAAAACTTCAATGTCTTCTTTTCTTTCTTTTAAAGAAGGAACCTTAATCGTAAAAACATTCAGTCTGTAAAATAAATCCTCGCGGAATTTCCCTTCACGAACAAGTTTTTCCAAATCTTTGTTGGTTGCGGCAACAATCCGAACATCGGCATGTAAAGTTTCCGAAGAACCCACACGTTGGAAATCTCCGGTTTGCAAAACCCTTAAAAGTTTTACCTGGAAATTCTCCGAAGTCTCACCTATTTCATCCAAAAACAAAGTACCTTTATCGGCTAATTCGAATCTTCCTTTTTTATCTTTTATCGCATCGGTAAACGCACCTTTTACATGCCCGAATAATTCACTTTCAAGCAATGTATCGCTAAGCGCGGCACAATTAACAACCACAAAATTTTTATCTTTTCTCGGACTCAGCTTGTGAATCGCTTGGGCAACAAGTTCTTTACCGCTCCCGCTATCGCCTAAAATAAGCACGGTTGCATCTTCGGGTGCAACTTTGCGAATCAATTCCACAACGGAAGCCATTTTTTTACTCTTGTAAATTATTCCTTCAAAATTTTTGATGGCCGAAGAGTCGCTTTCGATATCGGCGGGAATTTCGTCTTCTTCTTGTTTTTTGAGTTTGGCAATTTCCTCGTTTAGTTTTTCAATCTGCGCAGTAAGTTCGGCACTTTTATTTTGTGCGGAATTTTTATACTGTTCTTCAAGTTTTTTTAACTCTTCCTCTTTCGTTTGTAAAGTTTTCTTCAGGTTTTCCGCCTCGTCTATTGTTTCCGAAAGCATTATTTTCCTTTCCGTCAAATCGAGAAAGGAATCAACTAAAAATAAAACACCGAGGGGAAACAGCAGAGCAAGATAGTCCAATTCTATATATGAGAACTCGAACAAAATATACCCGCCAACCAGAAAACTAAAAAGCAAAAGCAAATACACGCCTTTCTTTCGAATGCCGAAATAAGCAATAATGAACGAAAGAATAATAAAAATGTACGTAGATATATTTTTCAAAGAATAGTTGATGTCCCTTCCGGTCAAAATATTATCGACCGCAATTGCATGAAAACCGATGCCCGGCAATTCTTTGTCGAAAACCGTCGAGATTGTCGGAGCAATAAGCGGATCGCTAACGCCGATGATTAATATTTTTCCTGCAAGCGATTTCAATTTGACTTCATCGTTCAAAACCGAGGAAAAGAAATCCAAAAACGAATATTTTTTAAATGACTTCCACGAAGTATAAAAATTAACTTTTAACAATTTGTTTTCGTAATTCCCGTTAGAAGCAAGAGCAAGCGAAAAAGCTTTTACTTCCCCGTTCGAACTTTTTACAACCAAAGGAACGTAAGTTCCGTCATCCGTCAGAAAATTAATATGCCCGGTCTCAAGCCGGGGAATCACTTTTTGGGGAGCGGGATAAATTACCGAGTCCGTTGAAACTTCTTCGCCGGTAATTTCGATTGAGTTAAGCAAAGACGATAAAACAACATTTCCGGTTCTTTTAATTTGATTATTCAAAACACTATCGTACACACTTTGATAAGACAGTTTTTCCGAAAGAAAAATTTCGATTCCTATCTTTTTTAAATTATACTTTTGCAATCGACTCAACAAGGTAGCGTAATAACTTCTTTTGAATGGCCAGCCCAAACTTTCAATATCTTTAGGGGAAATATGAATAAGCACAATGTTTGTATCGACCGGAACTTCACCGCGGATTGAATTAAAAACCGTTGTAAGCGAATAGTCGGCATTGTAAAACGAAGATTTAAATGCGAAGAGAATAACGACGGTAAATAAAACTACTCCTGTTCTAATATAATTTTTAAAGTTCAGTATTTTTTTTATGTCCGCCATTCGCAAAAATTTGTACTTTTGAATATCGGAATTTACTAAAAAATTTTAATTAAAGGATAAAAGAATCGGGGAAGCAAAATGCAAAAAGTAATAAACGGGTTACATGTTTACACAAAAGGAAATCCCAAAAACAAATCGATTATTTTCGTTCATGGTTTTCCATACGATCACAGTATGTGGAACTATCAAGTTGAAGAATTAAGTAAACGATACTTTTGCATTACTTACGATGTTCGCGGTTTAGGCAAAAGTTACGTCGGCGACGGACAATACACGATGGAAGCATTCGTATGGGATTTATTTTCGGTTATCGACGGAATGAAATTGGAGAAACCGGTTTTGTGCGGACTTTCGATGGGCGGATATATTTCACTTCGCGCGGTTGAAATAGAGCAATTGCGGTTCCGAGCGTTAGTTCTTTGCGATACCCGTTCACAAGCTGACGATAACGAAGGCAAATTAAAAAGAGCAATGGCAATCAATCAAATAAATACGGAAGGTTTACAAGCGTTCGTTAAACCTTTTGTTACAAATTGTTTTTGGAATCAAACCGTTAAGAAAAACCCTGAACTTTTTAATAAAGTGCTGGCTAACTCATTGAAACATAATCCGATTGGCGTTAAAGGCGGATTAATTGCAATGCTAAGCAGAACCGATACATCCAAAGCCTTGAAAAAATTCAAGTTACCCACGCTTGTTTTGGTCGGGAAACACGATTCATTAACTCCGCCCGAAACAATGCAAAAAATGGCAAAGAAAATTAAGAAATCTGACTTTTACATCGTACCTAAAGCCGGCCACATGGCTCCGTTGGAAAATCCGGATTTTGTAAATACAAAGCTGTTTAAATTCTTGGAGAAAATCGAAAAATAGAGAAATGCGGTTTTAACTACCGGGAAAGAATTTCGATGTAGCGTTCGATATAAAATTCCAGCTTTTTTCTTTTGTATTGCATTATGAATCTGGGATGTTCCAGAACCCTAATTTCTTTGAAGTAGTTTAACTCGTTATTTATTTCGGAAAGAAATTTCGCATTCTTTTTACCCAGCGAAATTGCAAACGAGCTATCGGCTCCGAACTCGATTTGGCGTTGGACGGCATTAAAAAGAAACGGCCTCATATTTTCGTACAATTCCTTGCTGTCGTAATAATTGTGATTTTTTCCGTCTTTTATTATAGCCAACGGATAAAGCGCAGTTAAAAAATATTTCGAAAAAAACTTTTCGGCACCGCCGGTTTTTTCCACAACTTTGTAAACAAATTCGCTGGAAAGCTCCTTTCTGCTACCGAGATTATTTTCAATTCCGCAAAATTCCCGCAAAGCAACGGGATCGGTAAAAGAGATGCCCGTTAAACCTCCGCCGAAACGGCCGGGATTAATTCCGAAAATAAAAATCCTTTTACCGTTATCGTTGTAAAACTTTGCAAAAAAACTTTTTACGATTTTCCTTACTTGCGGCGCTTCGTAAGGGTTAAGAAAATTAACACCTTCCGGCTTCGGCTCCGGTAACGATAAATTCAGAAAGTATCTTACCGCTTTGTCCGCAAATGTATTCGGGTTAATTTCACTCAATAAAAATCCACTTGATAATCTATAAATTTTCCGTTTTCGTAATTAAACTTCGCACTGAAAAATTTATCTTGAAAAAGCCAAGGAATGAAAATTTTGTCTCCTTCCCATAAATTCAATTTCTCCAATTCATCGTTTGGAATCCATTTCAGCATTCCTTCGGGCGAATCAATAAGCTCACCTTCGAAATCGTCTCTAACAAAAAGAAAAACATACCAATCCTCTTTCCCGTCGAACATCGGGAATGTAATAAAACCTTTAAGTTTCAGGCTTTTAACATTCAATCCGGCTTCTTCTTTAATCTCCCGTATTGCACAATCTTCGGGCGATTCTCCGGGTTCGAACTTTCCACCGAGTCCGTTCCATTTACCTTCGTGGTAATCGTTTTCTTTTTTGTTCCGGTACAGCATTAAGGTTTTACCGTCTTTTTGTACGTAGCAAAGCGTTGCCAGTTTCATTGTATTCCTATAACGGATAATTTTCCAATCGTGTTTGCCATGCCCAATAGTTGCAAGTCGGACAAACGGGTAATTCATTCTCTTTATGTTCTATGTGTAATTTTCTAATTCTACGGAGGTCATCGCCTTTCCAAATATCCTTCAATTGCTGTTCGTAAGCATTTCCGGTCTGCAGTTGTTGTTTCCAATCCATACAACAAGCCGAAACTATACCGTCCGAATTAACTACGGTTGATTCCCATAAAGAATAACAAGGATAACGGTTTAATTCGGCTTCCTTATAATCGAATATTCCCCAAGTAAGGTTGTCCCATTCTTGAATTTCCACATCGTATTTGCGCCAGAAATTTCTAAACAATTTAATCTCCCGTTTCATCTCGGGAAATTGAGGTAAATTTATTATTTGAACTATCACGCGCGGCTTCCAATCCGATTTTTCTCTGAAATTCAAAAAGTTCAAAATATTTTCCATTACTTTATCGAAATGTTTTCCGCGTACTTTTGAATAAAATTCTTTCGTAGCCGCTCCGATGCTGAAATTTATTACATCTATCCGGTTTTCAAAAATCGAGCGACTTATATTTTCGTTCAATCTGTGCCCGTTCGTTGTCAAATACACAATGTGATTTCTATTCCTTTTTACCCGCTCGAGTATTTCTATTATTTGCGGATGAAGCAGTGGTTCACCGTCTTTGTGTAAAGCTATTCTCCGTTCACCGTAGTTATCAATTTCATTCATTAATTTTTCAAACAAATCCATACTCATTATGCCGAATTTTCTTACTTCATCTTTGAACTCTTTCATATGCGGAGGACAATGTACGCAAGAAAGATTACACGAACTGACCGTTTCAATATTAATTAATTGCGGGAACTCCATATCCGGCACGGGGATATTCCCCTTTAGCTTTTTATACCGGAAAATCAATTCCCTGCCGGTGTTATTCGAATATAATATATCTTTAATTTTGTGCTTTATAATCATTTATATTTAAATCTTATTAATTCACCATGCGATTGTTTTTTCCTTTAACAAATAATTTTTCACATAATCTTCAACGCCACGTTCGATGCTCGTAATGTCTTTCTTGTATCCCGCTTGTCGCAACTTATTTAAATCGGCTTGTGTAAAATATTGATATTTGTTTCTCAAATTTTCCGGCATCTCAATATATTCGATATTCACAGGTTTATTCATTGCATTGAAAATTGCCGTTACCAAATCGTTCCACGTTCGTGCTTTACCGGTACCAATGTTAAATATTCCGTTCACGTTTTTATTTTCCATAAAGAATAAAGTCATTTCCACGGCATCTTTCACGTAAATGAAATCCCGGAGTTGTTCGCCGTCTTTGTATTCAGCTTTATAAGATTTAAATAATCTTACTTTTCCGCTCTCTTTTATTTGTCCGAAAGCTTTATGAATTACACTGCGCATGTCACCTTTATGATATTCGTTAGGTCCGTATACATTGAAATATTTCAGTCCTACTATTTTATCGAGCATTCCTTCTTTTTTGGCGTACAAATCGAACAAATGTTTGGAATAACCGTACATATTCATCGGTCGAAGTTTTTCCAATTTTTCTTCATCATCTTCGTAACCTTGCGCACCGTCTCCGTATGTTGCGGCTGAAGATGCGTAAATAAATCTGCTCCCTTTTCTTATTGCGTATTCGGCCAAAACTTGGGTATAGCCGAAATTGTTTTCCATTAGATAATCCGCATCTTTTTCGGTAGTTGAAGAGCATGCGCCCAAATGAAAAATCACGTCGATGTTATATTTGAATTCGTCGACTCTTATCCAATCTAAAAAATCCTCTTTATCGTAGAAATCAAGAAAGTCCAAACCGACTAAATTTTTCCATTTTTCGTCCGTACCCAGTCTGTCGACCACAATAATATCATTACGGCCTAATTGATTGAGTTTCCAAACTAATACGCTACCGATAAACCCAGCGCCTCCGGTTACAACAATCATTGTTTACCCCACTTTTTTTTATTTGATTCCCAAAATGCAAAAATAGAAATGACAATGCAAAACATTCAATTTATTTTTTATTTAAGTAAATTTAACATCGAATATAATTTCAAACTTTTTCCCAAAAAAATATTAGCCGTAATGGTAATCGAATCGTTAAAATCCTTATTAGATAAAAGAATTCTTGTGCTGGACGGCGCAATGGGCACTATGATTCAGCGGTATATGCTTACGGAGGAAGACTTCCGCGGAAAGAAATTTGTAAACCACCCCAATCCGTTAAAAGGAAATAACGATATACTTTGTTTAACCCAACCCGGGATTATTAAAAATATTCACTTGGAATATTTGAAAGCTGGCGCCGATATAATTGAAACCAACACGTTTAACGGGACTTCAATTTCCCAAGCCGATTACGGAACGGAAGATTTCATCTACGAAATTAATTTTAATGCGGCCAGATTGGCAAAAGAAGCAATTACCGAACTGAACGATAAACATAAACCCCGTTTTGTCGCCGGTGCTGTGGGACCAACAAATAAAACTGCTTCGATGTCGCCTGATGTAACCGACCCAGGTTTTCGTGCAGTAACTTTCGATGACTTAAGTAAAGCATACTCGGAACAAATTAAAGGATTAATTGACGGCGGAGCCGATATAATTTTAATAGAAACGATTTTCGATACTCTTAACGCCAAAGCCGCCATTTATGCGGTAACAGAAATAAGCGAACGACTCGGGCGGAAAATTCCGGTTATGATTTCCGGAACAATTACCGATGCCAGCGGAAGAACATTATCAGGCCAAACTCTTGAAGCGTTTTGGATATCGATATCACATACTAAAAACTTATTATCGGTGGGACTTAATTGCGCGATGGGCCCGCAACAGCTTCGTCCATATATCGAAGAACTCTCAAAAATTGCAGACTGTTATGTAAGTCTCTACCCCAATGCCGGATTGCCGAACGAATTCGGAGAATATGACGAGTCGCCCGAAAGCATGAAAGTAGTATTGGAAGATTATGCTAAAAACGGTTTCTTCAACATTGTCGGCGGATGTTGCGGGACCACACCGGAGCACATTAAAGCCTTTGCAGAAATGACAAAAAACTTACCCGCAAGAAAAATTCCGCTAACCGAACCTTATCTGAAATTAAGCGGATTGGAACCACTTGTCATTAGACCGGATTCAAATTTCATCAACATCGGCGAAAGAACAAACGTTGCCGGCTCGAGAAAATTTGCCAAGTTAATAAGAGAAGAAAATTACGAAGACGCCTTATCCGTAGCAAAGAATCAAGTTGAAAACGGTGCGCAAATTTTAGATGTAAGTATGGACGATGCCATGATTGACGCAGAACAGGCAATGATTAAATTCCTTAACTTGCTTGCGGCCGAACCGGATATTGCCAAAGTGCCAATCATGATTGATTCTTCAAAATGGGAAGTTATAGAAGCCGGATTGAAAAGACTTCAGGGAAAAGGGATTGTAAATTCGATTAGTTTAAAAGAAGGTGAGAATAAATTCAAGGAACACGCACGGAAGATTAAGAAATTCGGCGCTGCAGTAATTGTAATGGCTTTCGATGAAGACGGTCAAGCCGATACTTTTGAACGCAAAATAAATATCTGTAAAAGGGCTTACGAAATTTTGGTGAACGATGTCGGTTTTCCGCCGCAGGATATAATTTTAGATCCGAATATTTTTGCAGTCGGTACTGGAATTAAAGAACATCAAAATTATGCCGTCGATTATTTTGAAGCCGTACGATGGATCAAACAAAACTTACCGTATGCCAAGGTATCGGGCGGAGTTAGCAACGTATCATTCGCTTTCCGTGGAAACAACACCGTACGAAGAGCAATAAACTCGGCATTTCTTTATCATGCAATAGAAGCGGGAATGGACATGGGAATAGTTAATCCCGCGCAACTTGATGTTTACGAAAACATTCCGAAAGATTTACTGGCTTTGGTTGAAGACGTTTTGTTTAACAGGCGCGATGATGCAACGGACAGATTGATTGAGTATGCGGAAAAAGTAAAACGGACGACCGTTACGGAAACTAAAAAACTTGAATGGCGGGAAAAACCCGTTGAGGAACGTTTGGAATACGCATTAATTAAAGGCATTACGGATTTTATCGAACCGGATGTTGAAGAGGCAAGGAAAAAATATCCTTCGGCACTCGATGTAATCGAAAAACCGCTGATGAAAGGGATGAACAAAGTAGGCGATCTGTTCGGCTCGGGTAAAATGTTTTTACCGCAAGTGGTCAAAAGCGCTCGTGTAATGAAAAAGGCGGTATCGTATTTGATTCCGTACATTGAAAAAGAAAAAAAAGCCGCAGGCAACCTTTCGCACGAAGGAACGATTTTATTGGCAACCGTGAAAGGAGACGTTCACGATATCGGGAAAAATATTGTTTCCGTTGTTTTAAGTTGTAATAATTACAATATTATCGATTTGGGGGTAATGGTTCCTTCCGATAAAATTTTATCCACGGCAATTGAAAAAGATGTTGATATTATCGGGCTTAGCGGACTAATCACACCCTCTCTCGACGAAATGGTTCACATCGCCAAAGAGATGAAACGACTAAAACTAAATAAGCCTTTGTTAATTGGCGGCGCAACAACTTCCAAAATTCATACGGCGGTCAAAATTGCCGAAAACTACGACGGTCCGGTTGTTCACGTGCTCGATGCGTCTCAATCGGTTCCGGTTGTAAATAATTTACTAAACGAAAACCTCAAAAACGAATTTCTAAATAACATTCAAAAAGAATATAAAAACATCCGCGACCGATACATTAAAAAACGAAAAGGAAAATTATTTTTAACGATTGAAGAAGCAAGAGAAAACAAATTAAAAATCGATTGGGAATACCAACAAATTAAAAAACCGGAAACTACCGGTATCAAAGTGTTCGAAAATTATCCGCTTTCGGAAATAAGAAAGTATATCGACTGGAATCCGTTTTTCAGAGCTTGGGGGTTAAAAGGAAAATATCCCGCTATTTTCGATGAAAATCCTCAGGGGAAAGAAGCGCGTAGATTGTTCGACGACGCAAACGAAATGTTAACCGAAATCATAGACGGAAAATTATTAACAGCCAAAGCGGTAATCGGATTGTTTCCCGCAAATACAATCGGTACCGATGATATTGAAATTTATACGGACGAGAATAGAAAAGGCGTGTTGGGAATTTTACACACACTCCGCCAACAAACACGAAAAGCAAGAAGGTCGGTGAATTTAGCCCTTGCCGATTTCATCGCTCCGAAAGATTCCCGGATAAAAGATTACATCGGATTATTCGCTTTAACTACCGGAACCGGTATTGAAAAATTAATTGATAAACATCAGCAAGATTCCGACGATTACAAAGTTATACTTGTAAAATCATTAGCGGATAGATTAGCCGAAGCGTTTGCCGAATTACTTCATTTAAGAGTTAGAAAAGAATTCTGGGGTTATGCCGCAAACGAAAATTTAACTTATCAAGATTTAATCGCCGAAAAATACGAAGGTATTAGACCCGCACCGGGTTACCCAGCGCAACCCGATCATACAGAAAAAATTACCATGTTCAAGATATTAGATGCCGAACGTCATACCGGTATAAAGCTTACCGAAAACCTTGCTATGTACCCCGCCGCTTCGATTTGCGGAATTTATTTTAGTAACCCGAACTCAAGGTATTTTAACGTTGGTAAAATCGACAAAGATCAAATAATCGATTACAGCAAACGAAAAGGCATGCCGGTTAAAGAAATCGAACGGTGGCTCAAGTCGAATTTGGGATATGAGAGCTGAATTTTTATCTTGATTATAAACCGGTAATCATTATTTTATGTTTGTCAATTATATTTCACTTTAATTTGAAAGGAACACTTATGAAAAAATTATATATTCCGGTATTATTAGTAACGGTTGTATCCATTACGTTTTTAACAGCCAGAAGTTTCAGGGTTCAACAAGTACCATACGGTTCAAAATTCAGTTGCAATACTTGTCACACCAACGGCGGTGGAACGCCTAGAAACGCTTTCGGCAAAGATGTAGAATCACGTGTAACACCCGGGGGGAACGAAACATTTTGGGGTCCCGAACTGGCGGCTTTGGATTCCGACGGCGACGGTTTCACAAACGGAGAGGAATTACAAGACCCTAACGGGACTTGGAAACAAGGTGATCCCGATCCCGGCGACCCGAATGCGGTAACCCACCCCGGCGATCCGAACGACCATCCGCCGATCGTTTCCGTACAAGACGAACAAATAGTTAAAAACGAATTTATTCTCTATAATAATTATCCTAATCCCTTTAATCCTTCAACTAAGATTTCTTTTAACGTTCCCGTTCGCTCCCAATTGAAACTGGAAATCTATAATGTACGCGGAGAACTAATTAACACATTGATTGATGAAGAATATTCTCCGGGTAAGTACGAAGTTTTATGGAACGGGAGAAATATGAACGGGGAAAAAGTCACTTCGGGAATTTATCTCTACAGATTTTTAGCCGACGGATTCGTTCAAACAAAACGGATGGTGTTAATTAAATAACGTAATTCCGGTACGGATTTTTTTTCTTGCATTTTCTACTTCGTTCATTATTTTACTTTTATAAAATAATTACGTATATTAATCGGACAAATAATTCCGATTCAATCGATTTATGTTCTTTTACACAAACTAAAAACTCCCGATAATTTGAACAAACTTTTTTGAACAAGATTTGTTTTTCCTCCTTTTACTTTTTTAAAAATCAATACGAGGTGAAAATGTTTTTGAAAATAAAAACAATTTTATTTTTTCTTACCTTATCAAATATTCTCTTGGGAACCGTTTACGAAGTTGGTCCCGGAAAAACTTATACCGATTTGGGTGCAGTTCCATGGCTAACACTCGAACCTGGTGATAGTGTATTAATTTATTGGAAAAGCGAACCTTATGCTTCCAAAATATTCGTTCGGGTATCCGGCACGGAAGCTAACCCGATCGTCATCAAGGGGATACCGAATCAAAACGGTGAATTACCTATTATTACGGGTGAAAACGCAACCACCAACGCACAGTTTCAAGGCTATTTTAGTAGTACATGGACGGAAGATTTGGGGTTATTTTTAATCCACCGGAATACCAACGTACCGCCCGAAGACGATGAAACATATAAACCGAGCTATTTGGTTTTTGAATATTTGGAATTAACGGGAGTAAAACCCGAAAATACTTTTACCGATCAAAACGGAAACGTGCGCAACTATAATCAATTTTCTTCGGCAATACACGCTTTGGAATCGGATAATCTAACAATACGTCACTGTAAAATTCACGATAATGCTCAAGGTATATTTACTAACAGCAACGGTGATACGGAAGGTTATATTTCGAGAAACACTCTTATTGAATTTAATGAAATCTGGGGAAACGGAAATGCCAATTCCGACGGAACGGAACATAATATTTACATTCAATCGGCCGGCACTATTATTCAATACAATTATTTCGGCAGTCTGCGGGCGGGCTCGCAAGGCGCTAACATTAAAGATAGGTCTTCAGGAACAATAATTCGATATAATTGGATTGAAGGCTCGGCAAGGATTTTAGATTTAGTTGAAACCGAAGATGCTGCACCTATAATTATGAACGAACCGAATTACCACGATGTTTACGTATACGGCAATATTATTGTTAACGACTTGAAAAAAGATCCGTTCGGAGTTAATTTAATACATTTCGGATACGACAATTCTCCTGTCGAAGCAAAAAGAGGAACACTTTTCTTTTACAACAATACCGTTTACATCAAGGGAGACGAAACCGATTGGTGGTACATAAATCTATTTGACATCCCGGACGACGGAGACGCTTCAACTACCGAAGGAACCGTAGCAATGTATAACAACATTATTCATAAAGAAGGAACCACTCATCTTCAATTGATGCGCGACGGAGGTTTCCTAAACTTTTACGAAACGAATTGGTTGTATGAAGATTATGCCGATGTGGCAAGTGGTGCCACGGCACAAGTTAATTATTATCACACTCCCATCACGGGAACGGATCCTGCATTTACCGATGTAAATGCGGAAGATTTCACTTTACTAAACTCTTCTCCGTGTATAAACCAAGCCGGTTCCTTGCCTGACAGTATTAATCAAAATTATCCGTTAACTAAAGAATATGTTAAACATGCAAGCGTTAAAGAAAGAATTAAAATTGGTCCCGCTTTCGAACTGGGCGCCTTCGAGAACGATCAAGTTGTTGCGGTAGAACTCGAAGTTTTCAATGCCGAGCTGAGCGGTAAAATTATCGAATTAAATTGGCAAACCGCTTCCGAAATAAATAATTACGGTTTTTATATCGAAAGATGGATTCGCCCGATTTTCTCCGGATCCGAAAACGAAAATACCGAAACGTGGGAAACAATCGGATTTGTAAAAGGATCGGGTAATTCATATTCACCGAAAAAATACTCTTACACCGACAACGATATTAAAACACCGGGGCAATACCATTACAGATTAAAGCAAACCGACATTGACGGTTCATTTGAATATTCCAACATTATTGAAGTCAATGTATCTATTCCGCTTAAATTCGAATTGTATCAAAATTATCCGAATCCTTTTAATCCTTCTACAAATATAAGTTTCACGTTACCGGTTGAAACAAAAATCAAACTGTACATCACGAATAATTTAGGGGAAATAATTACTACGTTAGTTAATAGTATTAAACCGGCGGGATTTTACAATTACACTTTCGACGGTACAAAACTAAGCACCGGTATATACTATTGCAAAATGGAAACAGAAGGTTTTTCCGATACAAAAAAAATGTTGCTAATTAAATAAGAGGTCGGTATTTATCTCGAATATTTTGCCAAAAGCATTGCTTTGTTTTTAGGGCGATTACCTTCGGACCGACTTACGAACTCTTTGTACTCGAGAATTTCCAGATTATTAAATGCATTCAATAATTCCCCGGGATTAAGTAAATATGCGGGGTTGTGACCGAGCTTATCGGTTTCCTCGCCTTTCATAATCGATTCGTAGATTAATATTCCGTCGGGTTTCAATGCGTTGCAAATTCCCGAAAACAAATTTCTATTTAAAAAATTGATACAAATGATTAAATCGTATTTTTTTTCTTCGAATGTGTAAAAATCCAAATCCACTTGGAAAACGTTCACACCTTTTATTTGCCTTAATTTCTCAACGGCAAAATCACTAAACTCCAATGCATCTACATCAAAACCTTTACTAACCAAAAATTTCGAATTTCGACCTGTTCCCGCAGCAATATCCAACGCTTTTTTCCCGCGAGCATAAACATAATATTTTCTAACCGACTCGGACGGTTCCGTTAAATAAATACCTTCGGAATATTTTTTATTCCATCGCTCTCTGTCTTTTTCCATCGCTTTGTTTAAATTTTTACATTCAAAATTAATTCGCCGATTTTCTTTATATTAGAACTCATTCGTAAAAAATTATAGAGACAAATTATGAATAACTTAATCAACGAACAAGACTTAAACACTTGGGCTACTTATCTTTTGGATTATTCGCTTGGCGGTGTTCAACCCGACGACGTGATTATGATTAAAGGCGAAAATATTTGTTGGCCTTTAATTTCCGTACTTCAAGATAAAATTTTTGAAGCCGGCGGCATTGCCGACGTGAACATAGTAGCGCCGGATAACGACCGCGGAAAAGTTTGGGGTGCATCGATGGCTAAATTCGGTTCCGTCGAACAAATTCAAAAGGTCCCTCGATGGCACAAGGACAGATACGAAGCAATGACCAAATATATTGAAATACTCGGCGCCGAAAATCCCAAATTGTTTACCGGCGTAAAAGAAGATTTGGCTCAAGAAATAATGAAAGTAGACGAACCCATTAAAAATATTAGACTTGCCAAACCTTGGGTTCTTACGTTATTTCCCACACAAGGTTTCGCCGATCTAGAAGGTATGACCCTTGAAGAATATACAAAAGTAATCGTGAATGCTTCTACTGTCGATCCTCGTTATCTTGAAGACGTTGAAGAAGATATTTACAAATTAATGGATAAAAGCGAAATTATACGAATTCAAACCGAGCATCCGAAAACCGGAAAGCTTTTAGAACTTAGCATGAACATTGCAAATAAAAACATAATAAAATGTACCGGGAAAAGAAATTTTCCGGACGGAGAAGTTTTTACTAGTCCCGATGCAAACACCGTTGAAGGCGAGATTTTCGTCGATCTTCCCGTTTATCAAGGCGGCGGAGATATTCAAGGAATTTACTTGAAATTCGAAAACGGAATGATAACAGATTACAGTGCGGAACAAGGCGGTGAAATTCTTAAAAAGATAATCGAAACCGATAGAGGTTCTCATCGTTTGGGTGAAGTGGCATTAGGAATGAATAACGGAATCGAAAAGGTATTAAAACATCCTTTGTTTGTCGAAAAAGTTGGCGGAACATTACATATCGCAATTGGTGCAAGTTATCCCGAATGTTTTGTTAACGACGAAGTAAGCGGTGAAAAACGTTCGAAT
Source organism: uncultured Melioribacteraceae bacterium (assembly GCA_964553325.1). Taxonomy (GTDB): domain Bacteria; phylum Bacteroidota; class Ignavibacteria; order Ignavibacteriales; family Melioribacteraceae; genus BMS3ABIN04. The sequence goes on from CAZKKI010000082.1 coordinate 145,652, forward strand.
AGAATAAATGAATTATTTGAAGAAGGAATTTTGAATAAATCGGCACAACATGTAGATATAGTTACGGATTTCAGGCCCGGCGGAAGCGGCAGAGCCGTTTATCTCGATGATATAAAACTTGAGATCGAAAATAACATTTGGGTCGTCCCGAGAAATTAATTTTCAATATTTATATTATTAATCTTTTAATATTATGAAAGTAAATATCACTTCCGAAATCGGTAAACTGAATACGGTCATAATTCACACGCCCGGTAAAGAGGTTGAAAATATGACGCCGGAAAGTGCCGAGCGAGCTTTGTACAGCGATATTCTAAACCTTTCCGTTGCATTGAAAGAATACGATGAATTCAAAAAAGTACTTCAACAAACTACCGAAGTTTTAGAAGTGAGGGATTTACTAAACTCGGTTTTGAAAATAGAAGAAGCTAAATCGCATTTACTCCGGCACGTATGTAAATACGAAAAAACGGAAGATATAAAAAACATATTGTGGGATCTTCCGACGGAAGAACTGGCCAGACAATTAATCGAAGGTGTTCCGCTATTAAAAAACAACCTTACCGCGTTTCTTAGTCGTGAACGCTATTCCCTTCAACCGTTGCATAATTTGTTTTTCACTCGCGATAGTTCCGTCGGTTTATACGATAACATTCTGATCGGTAAACTAGCCAACCGTGTTCGCGAGCGGGAAGCAATGATTATGGATACGATCTTCAAGTTTCACCCGAAATTAAAAAACAAATCCATTAACCCTTTTTATGATCGAAGAACCGAGAAGATAACGATTGAGGGCGGCGATATAATTATTGCAAGGGATGATATTATTTTAGTCGGTATAGGAAACAGAACAACGACGTACGGTGTGGATTACATAATCGACCATTTTAAAAAGTACGGCGAAAGGAAAAATATAATTATTCAAGAACTTCCCGATACCCTTGAATCTTTCATACATCTCGATATGGTATTTACGTTTCTGGATAACGACAAATGCATGGTTTACGCTCCGGTAATTTTCAAGCATTATCATTTGCGCACCGTGCACATTGTTGTAGATAACGGCGAGGTAAAATCCATTAACGAAGTTTCCAATATCCTGGAAATATTAAAAACTCTCGGACTCGATATGAAACCGATTCATTGCGGCGGAAACACGGACGAGTGGACGCAAGAACGCGAACAGTGGCATAGCGGCGCCAACTTTTTTGCAATTGCGCCGGGTAAAATTTTAGGGTATGCCCGAAATGTTTATACAATCGAAGAACTGAACAAAAACGGCTTTGAAGTAATAAAAGCATCCGAATTTGATTCTTCCCGATACAATATTAACGATAAGAAAAACATCGTTATAACAATCGAAGGGGACGAGCTTGCAAGAGGCGGCGGCGGATGCAGATGCATGACTATGCCATTGAACAGAGAAACCGCTTTTTAAAATCAATTATCAAAAACTATGTCAGAACACATATTAGTCAGCTTTGCCATTATTGTTGTTGCCGGCACTATTGCGCAATGGCTCTCATGGAAATTCAATCTGCCTTCAATTCTTTTATTGATGGTGATCGGAATAATCGTCGGTCCGGTTTCCGGTTATATTAATCCCGACGATTTCTTCGGTGACATTTTATTTCCTTTCGTGTCGATTTCCGTCGCTATTATTTTATTCGAAGGCGGTTTAAGTTTACATTTCAACGAGTTTAAACAAATTTCCGGAATTGTCAGAAATTTAATGACAATCGGGAATATTGTTACTTGGGGATTGACAACTTTGGTTTCGCATTACATTTTGAATTTATCCGTCGGCTTGGCGTTACTTATTTCCGCAATACTTGTGGTAACTGGTCCAACCGTCATCATCCCGATGCTCAGACAAATCAAACCGAAAGGTAAAATAAATGCCATATTGAAATGGGAAGGAATAGTTAACGATCCCATCGGTGCTATTCTGGCATTACTTGTATTCGAAATTCTAATTTCGGCCGGCCCTAAAGAAGCCACAACAATCGCAATCATTACAATAATTAAGAGTTTGGGAATAGGAGTGATTTTAGGCGGGCTCACAAGTGCTTTTATAGTTTACTTGCTCAAACGGGATGCCGTTCCGGATTATTTGCAAAGCCCGTTTATGCTAACGGTTGTTATCGGTGTTTTCGCATTATCGAATACGCTCCAGAGCGAGAGCGGATTGCTTACCGTTACCGTAATGGGAATGATACTTGCAAATCAAAAATACGTAACAATTCATCATATTGTAGAATTTAAAGAAAATTTACGTGTACTTTTAATTTCTTTCTTATTTATTGTGTTATCGGCACGATTACAATTAACCGACTTGCAACAGTTGGATTGGAGAAGTTTTTTATTTGTAGGTTTGTTAATTGCGGTAGTAAGACCGGCAAGTATTTTTGCTTCCACAATAAAATCCGGTTTAACGTTAAAAGAAAAAATTTTCTTATCGGGAATGGCGCCGAGAGGAATCGTGGCCGCCGCAATAACTTCGTTATTCGCCATCGAGTTAAGTGAAAAACATATTGCCGGTGCGGAGGCTCTTGTACCGGTAATGTTTTTGGTAATAATCGTAACCATTACGGTTTACGGTTTAACGGCATCCACTCTGGCAAAAAAACTTAATCTTTCCGAAGCTAATCCCCAAGGTTGTTTGATTGTGGGAGCTCATAAGTTAGGCAGATCAATCGCAAAAGCACTGAACGACGAACACTTCCAAACCTTATTAATCGATACAAACAGATCGAATGTTATGCAAGCTAAAATGGAAGGATTAAATGCCGTTGTCGGAAATATTCTTTCCGAATCCATAATGGAAGAAATCGAGTTGGACGGAATCGGCAAGTTGATTGCACTTACAACTAATAACGAAGTAAACTCTTTGGCGGCTTTGCAGTTTTCCAGAATATTCGGCTCGAAAAATGTTTTTCAAATAGGAATGGACAGAAACAAAGACGGCAAGCTCGATGAGGTTTCAAGAGAATTGCGGGGTAGAATTTTATTCAGCGATTCGGCTTTGATGTGTACATTGGAAGAACTTATTGTAGACGACTCCGCAATAAGCTCAACAAAAATTACGGAAGAATACGACTTTGAAACAATGAGAGAAAAATATGGCGAACAAAATATTATTCCACTCTTCCTAATTACGCCCGACCATGAACTGTTGGTATTTTCCAAAGACAACAAACCTACACCGAAACCGGGCGATATACTCATGAGCATAATTATAAAAAGATAAAACTTAAATGAGGGGAAGTTATGAAACCAATTAAATATTTTTTATTTATATATTTGATCACTCAAACTTTTATTAATTCACAAACCGGTAAACCCGTCGAGCAACTTGTGCACACCTACTCCATAGTCGCAAGGGATTCGATCACCGGAGAAATGGGTGTGGCGGTACAATCTCATTGGTTTTCCGTAGGTTCGCTTGTTGCCTGGGGTGAAGCCGGAGTAGGCGTTGTGGCTACACAATCCTTTATTAACCCTTCTTTCGGACCAAGAGGTTTGGCCTTACTGAAACAAGGCCTAACACCCGAACAAGTTGTTAAACTTTTAACCGATGCCGATGAAGGACGCGATGTAAGACAACTCGCCGTTCTCGACGCTCAAGGCAGAGTTGCCGCATATACCGGTAAAAATTGCATCCCCGAAGCCGGGCACATCACAGGCAAGAATTTTTCCGTTCAGGCAAATTTGATGTTGAAGAATACAGTTTGGAAAGCAATGGCTAATGCTTTCGAAAATACCAAAGCTCCCCTTGCCGAAAGAATGATTGCCGCTTTGGAAGCCGCTCAAAACGAAGGCGGTGATATTCGAGGAAAACAATCGGCTGCTATTTTGGTTGTTAAAGGAAAATCGACCGGTAAAGTTTGGGCGGATCGGTTAATCGACCTTAGAGTCGAAGATCATCCTGAACCGGTAAAAGAACTGAAACGATTACTTAAAATTCATCGCGCGTACGAACATATGAACAACGGCGACCATGCTGTGGAAACCGGCAATATGGAACTAGCAATGCAAGAATATTCTAAAGCCGAAGAAATGTTTCCGGATAACGAAGAAATGAAATTCTGGCATGCGGTTACCTTGGTAAATATTAACAAAATACACGAAGCTTTGCCGTTGTTCAAAAAAGTATTCGAAAAAAATAAAGATTGGAAAATTTTACTGCCGCGCTTAACGAAAATCGGTCTGTTAAACGCAAACGAGGAAATAGTCAAACAAATTTTAGAAGAATAGATTAATTAGTGGGTACATCGGTCTACAAAAAATTTTTGGCAAAAACATTATACGGTTTGGAACACGTACTTTCCGAAGAATTGAAAAATTTAGAAGCGGAAAACATTACGGTTAAAAACAGAGCGGTGGAGTTTGAAGGGAACAAGCGATTATTATATTTAACAAACCTTTCCGTTCGAACCGCGTTACGAATATTAGTGCCTATCCGGAGTTTTAAATTTAACAGCACAAAGGATTTTTACTCAAAATCCAAAGATATCGATTGGTTAGATTATATTAATTATAATCATACTTTTGCCATAGACGCTGTTGTGAACACTAAACTTTTCCGCCACACAAAGTATCCTGCCCTTAAACTTAAGGATGCAATTGTGGACAGAATCCGCGACGATACCGGAAAACGCCCTAACGTCGATACGGAAAATCCCGAAATAAGAATTCATCTTCACATCCAAAAAAATACATGCAACGTTTATCTCGACGCTTCCGGTAAATCTTTGCATTTGAGAGGCTACAGAATTGAAGGCGGCTCGGCACCGTTAAATGAAGTACTAGCCGCCGGAATGATTTTGCTGACAAGTTGGAAAGGCGACACCGATTTTCTCGATCCGATGTGCGGCTCCGGAACACTCGTTGCCGAAGCTGCGATGATAGCCAAAAACATTCCGCCGAATTTTAATCGCGATAACTTCGGATTTAAAAATTGGAAGGATTTCGACAAACGTTTATATGATAAAATAAAATCCGAACTTCAAGAAAAAATCCGTAGTACAAACATAAAAATTACAGGAAGCGATATTTCCGGAAAAGCAATTACAATCGCCCGGAAAAATATTAAACGGGCTGGTTTGGAAAATGACGTTACCCTCGAAGTAAAAGATTTCAAGCAAATCTCAAGAATCGGTAATGACGGCATTATTGTAACAAATCCGCCGTACGGCGAACGATTGAAAAGTGAAAATTTGATAGAACTTTATAAATCATTCGGTGATGTACTGAAACAAAAATTCGACGGCTACGTAGCATGGGTTTTAAGCGGAGACAAAACCGCAATCAAACATATCGGTTTACGCCCGTCAAAAAAATTAACATTGTACAACGGTTCGATACAATGTAAATTCCACAAGTTCGAATTATACAAAGGAACAAAGAAAAATAAACCGGCTAATTGATTTATGACCGAACAGATTGAAGGGAAAATATCCAAAATCATTTTTCGTAATGAGGAAAACCATTACACGATTGCATTATTAAAAACCCCGGACAAACAAACGTACACGGTAGTAGGTAATTTATATCAAATCGGCATAGGCGATAATGTTAAATTAACCGGCAGTTTCTACGAACACCCTGTTTATGGAAAGCAATTCAAGATTGGAAGCTACGAAATAATTTTACCGGAAACCGTAGACGAGATTGAAAAATATCTGGAATCCGTTTTGTTAAAAGGTATCGGTCACCAACTTGCGAAAGCAATAGTCGAGAAATTCGGACAAGATACATTTAACGTTTTAGACAACAGAATCGACGAACTTAAAAATATTAAAGGAATTGGGAAAAAAAGATTTGAACAGATTAGTAATGCATGGAACGAAATCAAAGACTCACGAGAAATAATATTCGAACTGCAAAAACTCGGACTTCCGGTTAATACCGCATTAAAAGTTTATCAAAGATTCGGGAAAGAAACCCTTGATATTATTAAACGAAATCCATATTCCGTAGCAAACGAAATCGAGGGAATCGGATTTCTGACTGCGGACAAAATCGCCTATAAATTGGGTTTATCTGCGGATTCACAAATCAGGATTGAAGCCGCCGTTTTATACAAACTTAACTTGCTCGCAAACGAAGGACATTCTTTTTATCCCATGCACAACTTGGTAAAAGAAGTATTTACAATGTTAAAATTAGACACGGAATTAATTTTCGATGCCGTTTATTCATTAGAACAAAACGGCGAGGTTTATATTGAACGGGGATTTCAAGATGGGCGGGAATATGTGTATTCGTTCCCGCTTTATTTCACGGAAACGCAAATTGCGATTAAGTTGACCGAAATTAAAAATTCACCACGTTTCCACATTGAAAATACAGATCGCAATGAATTGGAAGATATAATAAACTCCCAGCAATACGAATTAACGGAAGAACAAGCCGATGCCCTTAATTCCGCAATTGAAAACAAGTTGCTTGTTATAACCGGCGGACCCGGAACAGGCAAAACTTTCGTAATTAAAACTTTAATCGATTATTTCAATCTTAATGAAATCAAAACATCTCTTTGTGCACCAACCGGCAGAGCCGCAAAAAGGTTATCGGAAAGCACCGGTGAGGCGGCCAAAACTATTCACCGTTTACTTGAATACAGTCCGATTGAAAACCGTTTCGTAATAAATAGTGAAAATCCGCTCGATACCGATATCGTAATAGTCGACGAAGCTTCGATGATAGACCAATATTTGTTTCACAATCTTTTGGAAGCATTACCGGAACATGCCGGATTAATTCTCGTTGGGGACGTGGATCAAATTCCCCCGATAGGTCCCGGAAACATTCTTCGGGATATTATCGATTCGAATGTTGTTAAAACAATTAAATTAACAAAAATTCACAGACAGGAAATCGGGAGCGGAATAATTATCAATGCACATAGAATTAACAACGGTCATTTCCCCGAAATAAGTAAACACGACGAAGCTTTTACTTTATTTTTAAGTTCTTCCGAAAACGAAGTGCTGAACAAAATTATAGAACTTTGCTCGAACACTTTACCCGAAAATTTCAATTACAACCCATTCAAAGACATTCAAGTAATCTCGCCGATGTATAAAGGAAAAATCGGAATTGATAATTTGAATCAAAAACTGCAAGAGGTATTAAATCCCGATTCCGAAAAAATCGAATTGCTCGGTAAAAAGTTTAGAGTCGGTGATAAAGTAATGCAAACAAGAAACAATTACGACAAAGAAATATTCAACGGCGACATCGGGATGATTTACAGTTACGACCGCCATGAACAAACGGTTATGATTAATTTCGAAGGCAGACTAATCGAGTACTCTTCAATCGACCTGGACGAAATTTCATTGGCTTACGCTATTTCCATCCATAAATCGCAAGGAAGCGAATACCCCGTTGTGATTATTCCCATTCTCAAATCACATTCCGTTATGCTTCAAAGAAATTTAATTTACACTGCCGTCACTCGAGGGAAGGAAAAAGTTTTCTTGATGGGAGACAAATTCGCAATAGAAAAAGCAATAAGAACCAACCGGGCTATCAAACGCAATACTCTGTTAAAAGAAAGATTACGAAAATTGGAATCGTCTGATTATTAAGACTCGTTTTGCTTTGAGGGTTGCAACGTTTTGAACTTGCGGATAATGTAAAGTGCTACAACCAAAACAAAAACAATTCCGGTGTTCAATATCAATTCAATAACGTAATGTTGGAAAGCTTGTTCGGCCATAACCGTTTGGGATTCGGAAATTGACATTTGCGCACCAATGGTTAAAAGCTTTCTTAAGCTGGAAATAATTCCGATAACAATAAACGGTTCGAGTGGAATCGTGTGTTCTTTCAAAAAAGTGATAATAGTATAAACCAACTCCAGCAAAATCATAATCATTAACAGTTCGTGGATAAACATAATCAAAGCGTAAGAAAACTCGTCTCTGAAGTGCATTACGAAGTGAATACCGGCCACTACCAACACTATTCCGGCTACGGCAAAAATGATGACTGCAACGGTTATCTGAATTATGTCGTCAAATTTTTCTAATATTTGAATCGACTGTTTCATCAATTTAAAAGTATAATAAAAATTGATTTTTTCAAAGTGATCTCGAAATTCGACTTCTCACCTTACGAATAATTTTCTGACGGAAATTATAATTAAGGCGTAAATAGTAAAAGGATAAATAAAAATAAAAAATGTCAGCTTATGAATTTCGAACAAAACAAGAACCGCAATAACCAAAAGTTGAAATCCCAAACCAAGGAATGAAACCGTTGTAAGGAACCAAGCGGGCAACTCTTTTGCCTTTATTGCATCTCTGTCGACGGTATAAATCAGTAAATCCTGCCAACCGTAAATTAATACATACGTTCTGTGCAAAATTTTTAAAAGCACAGGGTTATCCTTCGGAAAAGGTTCGGGGGAACTCAGCTCGATAATTCTGCTTGTTTTGTCTCCGTTCGCTTGATAACGTTTTACCAAGTAATAATAGTTGTAAACACTTCCTTGCAATTCAAACAAAATTAAAGCTAAAATAATTTCGGTGGTTCGTATGCCAAAAACAGCGCCGATACTAAAAAACAAAAGAAAATTCACAATAAAATCCGAAATCGAATCGTAATACCTTCCTACCATCGAAGGTTGATTCCGTTGACGTGCAATCTCCCCGTCGGCCGCATCCAACATGCTTTTCACCAAAATTAAAATACTGGCAAACGGTAAAAACAAATTCTTACAAATTAAAAAGGATGCTAAACAACCGGCAACCAAAAACAACGTTGTTAAACTATAAGCACCTATTTTTGTCGGAATTAAAACTTTAACAAGCGCCAATGCAAACGGTCGGGCATAATCCGATACATCTACAAATTGTTTGTCCGCCGGTAATTTTGTCGACATTGAAAAATCCGCTTATGTTTTTCTTTAACTTCCGCAATTCCCGGAAATTCATTCATTAGTTTGAATAAAATAATATATTGGAAAACAAAATATTTCACTTTTTAAGATTTCTCTGAGCCGGTATGAATATTTTGGCAATTAATTGGCGATGCATAAAGAACCCGGAAATGGGCGGTGCGGAAATACATTTTCACGAAATTTTCAAGAGAATAGCCGCTAAGGGACACAACGTGACTTTGATTGCACATAAATTTGAAAACGCACCTACGGAAGAAACCATTGACGGAATCAAAACAATACGAATTGGTAACAAATATTTATTTGCCAAGCAATTTAAGTCTTATTACAAAACTCTCGACCGCAAGTACGATTTGGTAGTGGATGATATTTCAAAAATTCCGCTCTTTACACCCGCGTATGTTAAAGAGCCCGTTGTCGGAATTCTTCATCACATTCACGGCAACTCGTTGTACAAAGAAATTCCGGCGCCATTGGCTTTTTATATAATCCGGAAAGAAAGACAAATCCCAAAATATTACGGTAAAACCCCAATATTTACAGTCTCGGAAAGTACGAGGCGAGAATTAATTGAACTGGGCCAACCTGAAAATATGACGGACATTTTGTACAACGCAATCAATCATGAATTATTCGATAAAATTGAAATTAAAAAATCGGATAAACCGCTAATCGCTTATGTCGGTAGAATAAAGAAATACAAAAACCTCGAAACAATTGTGGATGCGGTTGAAATTGTAAAAACAGAAATCCCCGATTTGGAATTTATAATTGCCGGAACAGGTGACAATGAGGAACAATTAAAAACTTACGTAAAGAATAAAGGATTGAAGAACAACATCAAATTTCTCGGTTACGTAAGCGAAAAAGAAAAAGCGGAGTTATTGGGTAAAGCATGGATCTTTGTTACTATGCCGATGAAAGAAGGTTGGGGAATTACAATTATTGAAGCAAATGCAATGGGCACACCGGCTATCGGTGCGGATGTTCCGGGACTGCGGGATTCAATCCGGAATAACGAAACTGGGTTGCTAACACCATACGGCAATCCCGATAAACTGGCGGAAAAAATATCGCTGTTGATAAAAAACAAATCCGAACTCCGGCGTCTTTCCGAGAATGCTAAAAAGTGGTCGGATAAATTTACATGGGACGCTTCAGCCGAGCATTTTCTGGGGAAAATATCCGAATGGTTCCCTCAGTTGAGAGACAAAATCCATCGGTAAAATCGTTAAATCCGCCTTCTTAAAAATCATTTTTAATCGGGATATTTTCTTATATTTTGGGTTTGAACAAAACCGTTTATGCAATATGAGTTACAGAGAACAAAAAAATTATTTCGAGAAACTGAAGCGCTTCGAACGAAAATTTTCTTCGAAGGACAAAGAAGTATATTCGATGTTGCTCAAACGTCATAAAGACGATGAAGATTTGGACAGGCTTTCGATGGAAAAATTGAAAGATCTTTACACAAGGTATTATGTGAACAGAGAGAAGAAAAATTTCGATCACATTTTTAAAAAACCCAACACAGACGAAGAAAGTTAAAGTTTAACGGAATTAACGAGGAACTAATGGACGAAAAAAAATTACACAAACTAATCGGATTTTTTGTTTTTCTAATTGCATTGATTACTTATTTTTCAACCGTTCAACCATCCGTTTCGTTTTGGGATTGCGGTGAATTCATAGCATCGGCATATCAATTACAAGTGCCGCATCCGCCCGGAACCCCTTTGTTTTTATTGGTTGGCAGACTTTTCTCAATGATTCCGTTTGTCGATAACATCGGACTTAGAGTAAATACAATTTCGGTTTTAACCAGTGCATTTACAATACTTTTCCTTTATTTGATTGCAGTCAAAGTTATTTTAAATTGGAAAGGACGTAAACACGAAAATTTATTCGATGCAATTTTAACTTATTCCGCCGCTGCAATCGGGGCTCTCTCGTTGGCATTCAGCGATACTTTTTGGTTCAATGCAGTCGAAGCCGAAGTTTACGCATCCGCTACTTTTTTCATTGCGATTGTCACTTGGCTGTTGATGGTCTGGAATGAAAAAGCCGACGAGCCGGACAACGAAAAATATTTGATTATGATTGCTTACTTAATCGGACTTTCAACCGGCGTGCATTTGATGTCGTTGCTTGGGCTTGTTACGATCGTGATGGTGATTTACTACAGAAAATATTTAAGCGACGAGGAAGTTTACTTGAAAACCTCTTATATATTTCTCGGGCATATTGCATTGGTAACGGTAATTGCCGCAGCACTTTGGTCGGCAACACCCAATCATCCCCTTTCGCCTCAAGAAAACAAAGCATTCGATTCGAGATTCTTAATGATTGTGGGCGCGGCAAGTTTGATTTACATGGGAGCTTTTTATAAAAAAATATTTCAGAAAAATTCGATTTACATTCCGGTAATAATAGGCGGTTTGATTTTAATTGGCGTTTATCCCGGTGTAATAAAATATACAACGATTCTGGTTGCAACCCTTTCCGATGCCGATTACACAATGAACATAATCGTTACTTTGGCAATATTCGGAGTGTTTGCTTATTTAATTCACTGGACAAACAAAAACAACAAAGAAACATTCAATCTGATTGTCAAATCGTTTTTATTTGTGTTACTCGGATTCACAACATATACAATGATAATCATTCGAGCCAACCAAGAACCGCCGATTAATTTGAACAATCCGAACACCGTACCGAGTTTGGTTTCATATTTAAATCGTGAACAATACGGCGACCAACCGATGTTCAAAAGGAGATTTTCACAAGAACCGCATCAGCAAGGTATATACAAAGAATACGGAAGCGACTTGGATTTTCTGATTCGCTACCAAATGAATCACATGTTTAACAGATATTTGATGTGGAATTACATCGGAAGAAAATCTACCGTACAAGACGCCGGAGTTGAATTCACTCAACTCTTTGCTATTCCTTTTCTCATTGGATTGTTCGGTTTGTACTATCACTTTAAAAAAGATTGGAAAATAGCTTCGGCATTCTTGGTATTGTTTATTTTCCTCGGATATTTGACCGCTTACTATCAAAATCAACAAGAACCTCAACCGAGGGAACGCGATTATTTTTACGTGGGTGCATTTTTCGTATATTCACTTTGGATAGCTCTGGGTATGCGCGGAATTTTTGAAGTTATTCGTGAATACATTAAAGATTTTAACACATCTAAAATTGCATCCATTGTTGTTATTGCACTCGGATTTGCTCTCATACCGGTTAACATGTTACAAGCAAATTATTTCACGCACGACCGTTCAAGGAATTTTGTGCCGTGGGATTATTCATACAATTTACTTCAAAGCGCCGCCCCCAATTCAATTTTATTTACTAACGGCGATAACGATACTTTCCCAGTTTGGTATTTGCAAGACGTTGAAGGTGTGCGCCGCGACGTTAGAATCGTAAACCTTAGTCTATTAAATACACCGTGGTACATTAAACAATTGAAACATACTACACCTTACGGTACCGATAAAATTGATCTGAGCCTTTCGGATGCCGAAATAGATAGGATAGGTCCCTCGCAATGGAAAACAAGAACCATTTCCATTCCCGTTCCGAAAGAAGTGTACGAACAATACGGCGTTACCGATACTTCAATTATTAACAAAGGCAAAATAACTTGGAAAATGGAAAACACCGTGCAATTCGGAAATATTAAAGCCGTACGCGTACAAGATTTGGTTGTGTTGGATATTATCAAATCGAATAAATGGAAACGTCCGATTTATTTTGCAATTACAACCGGAACCAAAGGCAACATCGGATTGGACGACTATTTGGTTATGGAAGGTATGTCTTACAAAGTTACGCCGATTAAACAAAAAGACTTTTTCAAAGCCGTAAACGAAAAAATAATGAGACAACAACTGCTGGAAGAACCGGAAGAATTCTATCGTGATTACCATCCGGGTTTCAAATATCGCGGGTTAAGAGATTCGACGATCTTTTTCGATGACAACCACAGACGCTTAGCGCTGAATTACAGAAATCCGTATTTGCGCTTGGCATTTTATTATCTTAATACCAACAAAGAAAAAGATGCAGTTGCGGTTCTGGATACCATGGAATATAAAATACCGCGAAAGCTTTTCCCAATGGACTACAGAATTTTGAATGATGTGGCGAATTTGTATTACAGCGCGGGTGCAAAAGACAAATACGAACCGCTTGCACGAGACATCGAGAAAACATTATTGAAGCAAATAAAGAAAAATCCGTTAGGTAATTTACAAACGCAATACAATCCTTATTTTATGCTCGGTGAGATATACAGTCGTCTTAACGAAATGGACAAATTTGATGAAGCGCTGCAAATATTGGAAAACGCGTTACCTAACGATCCGCGTGCCAAAGATTTGGTTAAGCAATACAAAGCGATATTCAAACGTAAACTGGAAAGCAATCAAAAGAAATAAAAAATCCGTTTCCAAGCGCATTCGGAAACCGGCAATAAATTTAAGGGGCGAAATTTTCGCCCCTTTATTTTGAATAACGTGCAATCGTTTAACAACCCGGTTTTTATCCGAGATAACTTTTCATAAACTTAACCGTTTCATTTATACCACTGAATAATTTTATCAATCCGGTTTGTCTTCCTTCAAATTTCATACGTTCATCAACCGATTGAACAACTCCCTTCCAAAATTCTCCTAAACAAGCCACCGGCTTTTTATCCATCATATTTTTGTTCATAAACTCCCACACAACGGCAAGTTCGACCAAAGTACCTGTTCCTCCCGGAAGGATAATATAACCGTCGCCGGTATTAATAAGTTTTTCAATTCTTTCGAATAACGAATTGCACTTAATTTCTTTTGTCAAATGCTCACTCGGTTTAACGTTATACAAATCAACCGTAATGCCAATTGCCTCGCCACCGGTTTCGGTAACGCCTTTAGAAACTGCATCCATAATTCCTCTGTAACCACCCGAACAAACGTTAAAATTATTTTCACCTAAAAGTCTGCCTAATTTGTAAGCCGAAATGTATTCCTCTTCTCCCGGTTTAGGGAAAGAACTTCCGAAAACGGTAATGGTTTTTCTCAACTTTATTCTCCGTTTATTTGAACAATAATCCTTCTGTTTCTACTGCGGTTGTCAAAGTCGATTAAAATAATTTGCTGCCAAGTTCCCAAAAGCAAACTTCCGTTCGTGAACGGTACGGTAAACGATGCCCCTTGCAATGCAGCCCGTACATGCGAATGTCCGTTTCCGTCGTGCCAAGTATCGTCGTGATGATAACGGATATTCGACGGAATAATTTTTTCCAAAAATTCAGGATAATCTTTCAGCAAACCGGGTTCATACTCGATTGTGGTAATTCCAGCCGTTGAACCCGGTACGAATACGAGAGCGTTTCCTTCGCTTATTCCGCTTTCGTTTACTATTTTTTGCACTTGAGCGGTAATATCTATAATGTCCGTTCTCCCTTTTGTAGAAACAGAAAATTCAAACGTTTTTACGCTCATTTTTAACTCCGTATAACTGATTTTTTACTTATCAAATATAAACAAATCCATTGCCCAAATAAATTTTTATAAAATGTTCGGAACTCAATTTTTAATTTCATAAATTTTCGGGAATGATTTTTTAATTAAAAAAAGGAATATTTATGAACACTCAAGATTACATTGCTCTCGAAGAAAAGTACGGTGCACATAATTATCACCCTTTGGATGTTGTAATTGAGAAAGCCGAAGGCGTTTGGGTTTACGACGTTGATGGAAATAAATATCTCGATTGTCTTGCGGCGTATTCCGCCGTCAATCAAGGGCATTGTCATCCAAGAATTGTGAATGCCTTGAAACAACAAGCCGAAAAGGTAACATTAACCTCCCGCGCATTCAGAAACAATCAATTACCTTTATTATACAAAGAACTGTGTGAGTTAACCGGTTTCGAAATGGTGCTGCCGATGAACTCCGGCGCAGAAGCAGTTGAAACGGTTTTGAAAGCGGCCAGGAAATGGGGTTACAAAGTCAAAGGCGTAGAAGAAAACAAAGCCGAAATTATCGCTTGTACAAATAATTTTGCCGGCAGAACCATTACGATAATCAGCTTTTCAACCGAAGAACAATATAAAGACGGATTCGGACCTTTAACACCCGGTTTCAAAATTGTTGAGTACGGAAATGCGGAAGATTTGAAAAACGCAATATCGGAAAACACCGTTGCTTTTATCGTCGAACCTATCCAAGGCGAAGGCGGCGTTGTAGTTCCGCCCGGAGGTTATTTGAAAGAAACCTATGAAATTTGCAAAGAAAACAATGTTTTGTTTATCGCAGATGAAATTCAAACGGGCTTGGGAAGAACCGGCAAGTTGTTCGCTTTCGAACACGAAGGAATAAAACCGGACGCAATAACCATCGGTAAAGCGCTTTCCGGCGGATTATATCCCGTTTCGGCGGTTCTTTCGCGGAAAGAAGTTTTGGGTGTGTTTAATCCGGGTGACCACGGTTCAACTTTCGGTGGCAATCCTCTCGGTGCAGCCGTAGCACGCGAAGCCCTTAAAGTTTTAATCGATGAAGATTTAATTAGTAAGTCGGCCGAATTGGGTGATTACTTTATGGGTGAATTGAGAAAAATCGATTCACCGCACGTAAAAGAAGTGAGAGGGAAAGGTTTGTTTATCGGCGTCGAATTGAAAGATGAAGCCGGCGGTGCAAGAAGATTCTGCGAAGCTTTAAAGGAAAAAGGAATTTTGGCGAAGGAAACCCACGAAAACGTAATACGCTTTGCTCCACCGTTAATAATCAAAAAAGAAGAAATCGACTGGGCACTGAATCACATTCGCGATGTTTTGTTGATGTCGTAATTTTCTCAACGGCTGAACGGTTTAATCGTCGTTCAGCCATTGATCTATAGTCATTTTTAAAAAGTTAATATTTATCGGCTTTGCGATATAATCGTTCATTCCCGCTGCAAGGCATTTTTCCCTGTCTTTCATACTTGAGTGAGCGGTTACGGCAATTATAGGTATTTTATTTACCGGCGGTGCCATTTGTCTTATTTTCTTTGTTGCTTCCAATCCGTTCATATCTTTCATTTCTATATCCATCAACACCAAATCGAATTTCCCGGTTTTAATTGCTTCGATAGCATCGTAGCCGTTTGTAACCGCTTCAACTTCGTATCCGGCATCGCGTAGAAGTTTAAGTTCCACTTTTTGACTTATAGGATTGTCTTCCACAAGCAGCAAGTGTTTTCTTTTTCCTCCGGTTTTAACCGGTTTCGCCAAAGGAATAAATTCACCTTCGAACATGCTTTCAACCAAAACAGGTTCCTCTTCAACTTCGGCCGAATCATTTTGCGGTTCTATGCTTTCCTCAAATTCTTCCGCGATTTCTTCATTGAATTCTTTCGGATTATATTCTTCGTAAAGGCTGAATACCGTTGTAAACGTAAACGTACTTCCCTTGCCAACTTCACTTTCCACTTCTATTTCTCCGCCCATAAGTTTCACGAACTCTTTGCAAATCATTAGTCCCAAACCCGTTCCTTCTTTCTGCATCGAGTTTTGTAAGCGGGCAAAAGGTTTAAACAGAGTGGGAATTTTATCCTCGGGGATTCCTTTACCTGTATCTGTTACCGATGTTTTAATTTTAATTATAGCATCGGTTTGTGTTTCTTTTTCAACTGTTATTCCTACCGAACCCGCATCCGTAAATTTAATTGCGTTATTTAACAAATTTACGAGAACTTGTCTGTATTTGGGCGCATCGCCGTAAACGGTTTCCGGAAGATCGGGAGAAATTTCAATGTTCAACTCCAATTTCTTTTCGTTGAGAAGCGGAGTAACAATCGATACCGCTTTGTTCACCTCTTCTTCGATGCTCGTCTCCATCACATCAACATCCATTTTTCCGGCTTCAATTTTAGAGAGGTCAAGTATGTTATTAATAATATCGAGTAGCGATTCGGCGGAAGTTTTTGCGTTTCTTGCAAAATCCTTTAATTCTTTTTCGCTCTCGAATAATCCGTTTTCGATTAAAGTAAGAAAACCCAGCACTGAATTCATCGGGGTTCGAATTTCATGCGACATATTCGCAAGAAATTGTGTTTTTACGTTGCTTGCATATTCCGCCGTGGTTGCGTGTAAACTTGTATCGCTATATTCTTTTTTAAGTTTTTTAAGTTCTTCGTTTACTTTTTCGAGTTCGGAATCGTACTCGCTAACATCAACAAAAATTCCGGTGTAACCGTCTTTCTTTTCGTGTACCGACTTCCGAACCGTTAACAGAGCGGTTAATTCGCCGCCGTCTTTTGTTTTTAGTTTAACTTTTTTCCGTTTTACTATTCCTTTTCCCTTAACTATTTTCAACATATCATCAAATTCTTCGGCATTCGTAAAAATATCTTCATCCAACTTCTTCTTTAACAATTCGTTTTTATCTTTGTATTTTAGTATTTCGATAAACCCTTTATTTACGTATTTGAAATTTCCCTTGCCGTCAACTTTGAAGAAACCCAAGGCAGGATTATCTTCAATTATTTCTTCAATCTGCCAATCCGATTTATACGCCGGTATTTCATCGTCGTCAATATCATTTAATTCGCGTACCATAGAGTTAAAATTGTCAATCAGCTTCAGTTTATTTTTATACGTTAATCTGTTGATGAACACGGAAAGAACCGAAAGAAATGTAATTGTGATAAGAACAGGCAAATTAACCGAACCGGTTATGTCAATTCCTTTTAAGAAAACGATTAATCCGAAAACAACAAAATACAAAATCAAAACGCTAATTTGATTGACGCTTTTCCAACCGAGAAACAGTGAAAGCGTAAAAATCAAAAAAATTACAACAAGAGCATTTAACAAAAAATGCGAAGGTAATTTGAATACAACAAAACCGAATGATAGAATCACTCCGGTAAGGAAAAAGTGAAGAAGTCCGACCGAATGTTTCCTTCCGAATTTTGTTTGGGATATAACCAAAACTACAAAAGCAACTACCGTTAAAAATAGTCTTGCCAAATAAATTTCAAAGGAATACGAAATGAAAGTTTTAACTTCGAAAATCAGAGCCAACACTCCGGCAACAGCCGTAACAATTGCCGCAATTTTGAGAGGCAACAAAATCGAAGAAACCACTTCGTTGTTATCTACTGCCGAAGAAAAATTTTTGCGTTCATCTTTGTTTTGCTCAGCGGGTTCGAATTTTAAAATTTTTAACGGTTGCGACATCTAGCGGTTCAAGTTATTTTTTGAATCATCATTTGTTATATTTGCACAATTGGTATTATCGAAGACTTATTTTATTTATTAAGAGTTTTATAGACGATAAGTATTATTTTGATTTAAATCACATTGGAATGCAAAGATGAGTGAATTCTTATATTCGATTGACGTGAATGTTTTTTATTTTATAAACCATTCGCTTGCCAATCCCCTTTTCGATAAATTTTTTGTATTTATCACCGATGTTTCACATTGGTACATCGCCTGGCTGATTTTACTTGGTATATTATTTTTCCAAGGCGGGAAAGCCGGGAAATTTGCAGCGGTCGGTGCACTTGTTTTAATTGCCGTATCCGATCAATTTAGCAGCTCGTTTTTAAAAAACTTAATTGCCCGGGAACGTCCTTGCAACGTTCTGGAGAATGTTCGACTTTTGGTTTCGTGCGGTGGGACTTATTCCATGCCTTCCTCACATGCTTTGAATAATTTTGCAATAGCAACGTTTTTTTCAAAATTATATCCGAAATACAAAAACATACTTCTAACCGTAGCATTTCTTGTGGCTTTTTCCCGGCCTTACATCGGGGTTCATTATCCTTCGGATATGATTGTCGGTATGGTTATAGGTTCTGTATTAGGATATTTATTCGCGTTACTTTTGATAAAAATTGAAAATTATTTGCTAAATTCCTCTCATAAATCTCAAGATTAAAGGAAAGTTATGAAAACAAAACTCGATATTGCAAAAAACTGGCTACCGAGATATACCGGGACCCAAATTGACGAATTCGGCGATTATATGTTACTAACAAATTTTTACAATTACGTAGAAAACTTTGCCGAAAAATTCAACTGCGACGTAAAAGGTATCGGTCGACCCATGCAAACCGCCACTAATTCAACCGGTTTATCGATAATTAATTTCGGTATAGGTTCTGCAAACGCCGCAACAATTATGGATTTATTGATTGCCCGACAACCGAAAGGGATTCTGTTTTTGGGTAAATGCGGCGGGTTGAAACGCTCGACCGAAATCGGCCATTTCATTCTACCTATTGCGGCAATCCGCGGCGAAGGAACAAGCAACGATTACGCTCCGCCCGAAGTTCCGGCTTTACCGTCGTTTAAGCTTCACAAATTCGTTTCTCAAAAAATAGTTGAACGGAACCTTGAATATAGAACCGGGGTTGTTTACACTACAAACAGAAGACTATGGGAATGGGATGAAGATTTTAAATCTTATTTGCGCCATCTCGGTGCAATAGGTATCGATATGGAAACCGCTACTGTGTTCGTCGTGGGATATGCAAATCAAATTGCACGCGGCGCTTTACTCCTTGTATCGGATTTGCCCATGATTCCCGAGGGAATAAAAACGGAAGAATTGGATAAAGAAGTAACCAAACAATTTGTTGATATTCACCTTTCAATCGGAATCGAGGCAATGACCCAAATTGGCGAACGGGGTGAAAAAATAAAACATTTCACTTATTAAATGTTTCGGAAAGCGGATATTTTTCGTATTTTAATTTATGTTTTAGTGCAACAATTTTATTAACCGCTTGTTAAATAAATAACAATGAAGGGAAAAATAATGTCCATTTACAAAAAATATATCGCAATAGTTTTTGTTTTTATTTTTTCCACCGGATTTTTGCATGCGCAAAATAAAAAGCCGGCGGATGAGGTAAAATCGGTACTTTCCGAAATTTTCAAATTAAGTAAAGAAAATAAATACGAAAAAGCAGCCGGATTTTTCGCTTATACCGGCGATGATAAAGCAAAATATCTTAAAACCACATTAAATTATAATGTCCGCGAAGAAAAAAGCATCGTAAGAAGAAACTGCAAAAAAATAAAAGCCTATTTGGAATTGAGCGATTCGTATGAATACGGAGATTTCGCAATAAAAAAAATAGACGGGATTGACCGTTATACCTTAAAAGTAATTTTCAAAAGCGGAAGTCAAAATCTCAATATTTCATTCCAATTCATAAAACTCGGGAACAAATTCGTTCTTGCTTCTTTCGGATAAGAATTTATGTTTCGGATAGATTAAAAGCCCGACGTTTCGCAAATGCCGGGCTTTTTATTTTTCATTTCATTAAAACCATCTTTTTAACTTCGGTAAAGCTACCGGCGGTTAATTTGTAAAAATAAATTCCGCTTGGTAAATCGTTTCCGTCAAAAAATATTCGATAATTTCCGGATGATTTCTTCTCGTTAACAAGCGTTGCAACTTTTCTACCCAAAATATCGTATACGGCAAGTTTTACATTTAATTGTTCACCGTTATTTCCGGAAGGAATACTGTATTTTATTGTTGTTCTCGGATTAAACGGATTAGGAAAATTTTGCGATAACGTGAAATTCTGATGTTTCGCAAACTCATGCTTTATTCCCGTAAGTACATTCACGGCAATTATCCGGTCGACGTAGAAATTTTTCACATCCGGGGAACCGGCGCTGAACCAAACATCTTTTCCAGTCGAATACATCACGGGCATTTCGGGGAATTCATACAAATGATATTGCCCGTCTTGAACATCGGCAATTGTAGGCGTTATCCAACTTCCGGGATAAACCCCCATGTTAAATGCTTCCCCGTTCGGATCGGCATTGGGATTTACTTCCACTCTTACGTAAGCATATAATTTCCACTCCACACCGGGAGGCAACAAATCCAATTTCATACTGATTGCCCATTCGCCACCGTCGTAAACAATTGCTCCGTGATCGGAAGCTAAAGAATCTTCCACCATATTTGCCCCGCAACAAAACGTAAAATCGAGATCTTGGTAATCGATCCACTCCATACCCTCCTTTATAAAATCGGGTTTAGGCGGATTAACTCTATTTATATTCATTGCATTGAACAGCATATCTATTTCGGAATCTTCCGAATAACTTGTAACACGTGCTTCTTCAATATATTGATTGAACCGTTGCCTTCTGTTGGAATCGTGCACCCATTCAATTCCCCTTTCCGCCGCTTCGGCGGCATACATATGTTCACGCAATAAAATCGTCATATCCACACCTAATCTTACTTCATGAACATGTTCGGCATAATCACCCGTTGCGATATTATCTGCAGCCGACATCAATTGATCGGCTTGCATAATAAAATCCAAATTCAAATAATCCGAATTTATTCTTTGCTTGATGGATAAACGTTCCGCCGAATTCCTAAAAGAATTATGCAATAAATCAAGATATTGTTTTATGTAAGTAGCTGCGGGACCGTAATAACCATCGCAAAATTCATTTACCAAAGCGTTGTAATCTTGGTCGGGATTCCACAATAAACGCGCACCAACCCAGCCTTTAAGTTCCGCAAAATTAGCTCCGAACGTATTGTAAGCGCCTTGTCCGAAATACGATTTAAACGCTTTTATTCCTGCCAAGTATTTAATATTTTCGAACATCGGAAAAATATTCGGCATCGGTTGCAAATAATTTTGGAAATTTGTGTTGTATGTCCAAATTCCTAAAGTCGAAGCAATATTTGCCCACCCCGTAAAAGCTTGATAAGCATCGTAATTATTTTCCATATCGTTAAACGGATAACCGAAATTAGCTTCAATCGGCGCCGTTTCGATCATCACGTAATCCGGAACAGTCATATTTACCGGCGGTTTGAAACTCCACTGGTAAGCATCGGTTGCCAAATGAGCATTCGGATGAACTGCGCGCACCCGGTTAGCAATGTCGGTAACCATATCTACAATCGGAGCCGAAAGAGCATTGCCATGAGCTTCGGCAAACGCCAAACTCTCTTCGTCCGGTTCCCATCCATTATCTTCTTGTGAGAAATTATACCAAGGTTCGTCACCGTCTTCGGAAATTCTATCTATAAAATAACTTGCCGCTTGTCCCCTTACGGCATCGTTCATTGTTTCTATTTGTCCGCCGTAATGATAAACCGCTCCTATTATATCGTGAAAATTATGACCGTCTCTCGGTCCCGCTTTCGACCAATCATCGATTTCCTCCGGATAATCATTGTATTCCCGGTGAGTTCCTCCTCTGTTTCCGTTTAACAGGTTATGTTGACGGAAATAAGCATCTTCCGTATCCAAGCTGAAAATTTCCCTGTATTCAAAACGAGGATTTTGTAAATCGTTTGTTTGGTTAAGAACCAATTTGGAGTAATGCGGCACCATGTCGAATTCCGGGGAAAACCAACGGAATCCGAAATATCTGTCGAGTAAATAATATACACCGTAAAGCGTTCCTCTATCGAGAGCGCCGGCAATATATAAATTATTATTGTACGTTAGAATTCTAAATCCGTCAACTTTCATCGAATCGAATTGCATTAAGTTCGAAATATTCTGTGTTAGCGGATTATTCTTACCGATAACAATCAAGTTCTTAGTAGTGTCGGGCGAATTCAGAACCGGAAAATCCGCTCCGCTAATTTCATCGAGCTTCTGACCCAGTTCCAACGCTGCGTGTTCAACCACAATGCTTTCGTTCGGATTGTAATAAATATAATATTTTGCAATTCCGCTATCTGCGAGCACTAATTCCTGAGCCGAGATTTTTTGAACCCCGGTAAGGAAAAACACTATAAGAAAAAACGGAACTACGATTTTCGCGTACCGATATTGTAAATTAGAATGCATCTTTAAACTTCCTATTTTAAGACAAATACACTTATTTTATAGTATAAAATATTTTTGAATGTAATGTAAAAAGATATGTTTAACTTAGCAAGTTTCAATATGCGTTTTATAAAAGTGGGGAAATACTAAAAATGGTATTTTTAAAATAAAAGAATTTTGTATTGATTTTGTTTTTCGTGAAACACCAAGCAACCAAATATTCTTGGGGAAATTATAAATTTCATATTTTGTAAATGCAAGAAAGGTAGATTAAGAATTAATTATTTTCCGTGTTTTGCCAAATAATCAATTCCCTTTTGTACAATTTCCCAGTAACCTTCTTTTTTCTCGTTTGTAATCAAACCTTCTTCAATCATTCTCTCACTTTCTATTAAGAGGCTTTCGTGCCATTTTTCAAGACCGTCTTCATCGATAATTTCCAAATCCTTTTTTGTCAACTTGTTTTTCATATCTTTCTTTACAAAACCGATCACTTCATCAATTGCCGCACTACCGCCCAAATAAATTAATCCTTTAAGCATAGGGAGTCTAAAATCTTCTTCCGGGGTTAAAACGACTTCCTCTTCTTCATCCAAATATTGCGGATCGAATATTACGTCTTCTTCACTCTCCGGTTGTTCGTCGGAATTTTCTTCGTTTTTTTCGGCGTCCAAATCTTTTCCGCTGTTACCGTTTTGAATTTTATCGAATAATTCTTTAGCTTCCGTTAATTTTTTAACTACGCCTTCGTAAGGCACAAGCTCGTTAAGTAATTCCTGTGCTTTTTCCAAACTTCCGTTTAAAATTTCATCGGAACTTTGTTGTTTTAATCCGGCAACATAACCGTTAATTTTCTCATAAACATTTGCAAAAGCCGCTAGAATTTCTTCTTTATCAATCGGATTTGTTGGTTTATCACTCATTTTAGCTCTTTGTATTAAATTTTGAAAAGAAAACACCAAATAACCAATTCAGTAATCTATTATCGGAAAGGGTTTTCTTTTTTTAATAGTAAAGCTGTTTACACATCACTGTTTTTTACTTGATTTCCGAAACTAATTTTCCAATATTGCATCAAATGCGAAAAAATGAGGAGAGAAAATGTACCAGATAATTATAATCGGTGCCGGGCCTGCAGGAATAAGCATGGGCGTAGAGGCTAGGAATTACGGAGTTACTAAAGAACACGTATTGATAATCGAAAAAGCTAACGAACACTCGTTCACAATAAAAAAGTATTACCCCGAAACGAAACTTGTTACAGCAAATTACAAGGGTTTTACTCCTGTTTGTACCGGCGTAATGTGCTTAACCGATTCAACCAAACACGAAACAATTTCATATTTGGATAAAGCAATTGAGGATTATGAGTTGAATGTTCATTATAACGAAACGGTTTACAAAATAGAGAAAATTGAAAGTGAACAAAAATTCAAAGTATATACGGATAAAAACGTTTACGAATCGAAAGTTGTAGCGGTTGCGGTTGGAATTTTAGGTAAGCCGAACAAACCGGATTATCCGCTTCCACGAAGTTTAAAAGATAGGATTTTATTCGACATCACTTCTTTTGAAATTAAGAATTCCAAAGTGTTGGTTGTGGGCGGAGGCGATTCGGCATCGGAATATTGCCAATTTTTATCCGAAAACAACAACGATGTAACACTCAGTTACCGCCGCGGCGAATTTATAAGAATGAATGAAATCAATAAAGAAAGTCTTTTGGCTTTAGCCAAATCCGGTAAAGTTCGTTTGCTGTTAAACTCAAATATTACCGAAATTGTTGATAAGGATGGAAAACCCGAAGTTCATTTCAAAGAGGAAAACATCGAACCTGAAATTTTCGATTACGTAATTTACGCACTCGGCGGAAGCACGCCCGAAAACTTTTTGAAAACAATCGGTATTGAGTTTAACGGACCCCAACCCGTATTAAAAGAAGGCTACGAAACAAATATTCCCGGATTGTTTTTAATCGGCGATTTAAGCGCCGGTAAAAAAGGCGGTTCGATTATTTGGGCATTTAATTCCGCTAATTCCGCGATGAGAAAAATATGCGAATCTTACTTGCTATGCGAAATCGAGAAACCTAAAAAATAGCTTATGATAAACGAAGTAGATTTATTATCAAATAAAAGTTAAATTGTTTCGAGCATTTGCCAAAATTTCGTCTATTAAACAATGTTATCCGAAGAAAAATACAACTTATTGGAAAACGATTTGCCCTTCCTCGGGTTGGCAAACGATGAAATTAAACAAAAAATACTCCAATACGGATCTTTGGCAAAATTACCGAAAGGAACAGTGATATTCGACGAAGGTTCGGAATGCAACACTTTAGCCGTTATCATTACAGGCAGAGTGCGCGTTTACAAGCTCGGTGAAAGCGGCAAGGAAATTACAATTTACAGAATTTTCGAAGGTGAAAGCTGCATCCTAACAATTTCATCGATTTTAAGCAATTTAACTTTTCCGGCTACTGCTGTTGCGGAAGAGGAAACCGAAGCGTTGATTCTTCCCGCAGACATTTTTAAAGAATTGGTAAATAAAGACGAAGCTTGGAGAAATTATACTTTCGGACTGGTAAACAAACGGCTCGCAAATATCATAACGGTTGTAGAAAAAGTCGCTTTCAAAAGGATGGACGAAAGAATAGCCGAATTTTTAGTGAAAAAGTCCGACTCCGAACCGAACGGTTTAAATATAACTCATCAGGAAATCGCCGATGAATTAGGAACTCATCGCGAGGTTATAAGTAGAATCCTTAAAGAATTTGAAAAATTGGAATTAATTAAACTTTCGCGAAACCGGATAGAAATACTCAATCGAAACGAACTTTTTTCAAAAGTAAAACATTCTTCTTAGTTTTGTAACATTATCACTGAACTAGTTTCATCGAAACGATATATTTCGTTTAAGATTTTTCTTTTCAAATAATCGTTGGAGGTAAGGTATGAAAAAGAATGTTGGTTCAGTCGACAAAATCATCCGAATCATTTTAGGTATTGTAATTATTGCTTACGGAATAATCGAATCTTCATGGTGGGGATTGGTCGGTTTGGTTCCGCTTTTAACAGCGTTTATGGGCTTCTGCCCGCTGTATGCCCCGTTTAAAATTTCAACAGACAAAAAAGCAGAATAGTTAAAAAGATAAAAGGCTCGTGCTGAGCCTTTTATTTTTTATCTTCCCGATTTATCGATCATAATTCACAAATTGCAAAAACAGTGCGAAAAAAATTTTCAGTTAGAACGAAAACCGGTAAAGTCCTTGCAGGAAAAAGACAAAATAGCTTGCAGTACTGTTTGTAAACGTATTACCGAATTCCGCACCGGCAGCAATTGAAAATCCGTTATTGCTTGAACGCCGGAATACATATCTTATTAAAATTGTTGCAGCTAATCCGAAATCCAAATCATCCGTATCGCTGTATGTTCTATCGTTAACCAAGACGAATCCCAAACCTTCTTCGAGTATGAAATTATTAGCAACCGGTTGATGGATAAAGCCGGAAAACGAAACCGCTTTAATAAAAGGATAATATCTTCCGCGTCGGTCCTCCGGTAAAAAATATTCCACTTTCCGGGCAATCAGAAATTCGGTTCTGAACGTTATGGCTTTTAAAAAATACGGGTTGTAGCCCAGCGTAATATTCCCGGCAAGAGAAGTAACCGAGGGCGAGTTTCCCTTTATCGAACCGATACCGACTCCGGCGCCGATTTCCAGACCGGATGTTTGTCCTTGTATAAAACCGGACGATGCGATTATAATTAAAACTGCAATTATTTTAACTTTACTTTTCATATCAAACTTACGCTCGAAGGGAAAAAATCCTTTCCATAAAATTTGTTACTCGATTTTTATCTACACCGTTTTCCCAAAACCCGTTTTCTTTAAAATACGAACCGATTATAAAACCGTCCGCCGAATTAAAATATTTTTCAAGATTATCCAGTGTCACTCCCGAACCGATAAGAACCGGCAAGGAAACGTTTTTTTTCACCGATTTTACCTCATCGATATTTGCTTCATCGGAAGTAGTTTTTCCGGTCAAAATTATCCCGTCGCTTAGAAAAAACTCCGCCGCTTTGGCGGTCTCAACAATATCGACATCGGAAGTAATAGAATGTGACCCGTGTTTCTTTTTCACATCCGTAAAAACGGCAATATGTTCGGCGCCTATGTGTTTTCTATATCGTAGCAAATCTCCCGCATCGGCTTCAATTAGTCCTTCATCGGCAACGTGTGCAAAAACAAAACCTTCGGCACGAATATAATCCAAACCCGCCGAGTTTGCAGCGGCTAATGCTTCTTTATTTGCACCAGCTAAAATCTGCATTCCAATCGGTAAACCGGTTTTGTTTTTAATTTCGTGACCGATAACACTCATCATAGTTGTTATTTCAGGTCCAACATTTTTCCTCATATAAGGAACATCGTGCATATTTTCAATCATTATCGAATCAACGCCGGCATCGGAATAAATCATAGCTTCGCGAATTGCTTTATCGAGAATGTCGGAAACACTGCCTCTATATTTTGGTGTACCCGGTAAGGCTTCCACGTGAACCATCCCGATTACGGGTTTCGGATTTTTAAAAATCGAATCGAACCTAAGCATTATCGTTATCTCCTTTTTGCGGAGCGGGGATTATCATCCAAAGAATAAGATAAACCAAAATTCCGGGAAAAGCCGCACTTAGAATGGAAAGGAGAACATAACCAATTCGTACTAACGTCGGGTCCCATCCAAGCCACTCTGCAATACCGGCACAAACTCCGCCTATCATTGCATTTTTCGATCTTGTTAATTGAGCCATGATATTTAATTTATTTATTCTTGAAATGAACCGCAAGCCATAAAGTTTTTTCATCGGCTGAAGTTTCTTCCACACGGTGTTTAACGTGAGCGGGTATCGTAACAAAATCACCTTTCCGCATAATTATTTTATTTCCGTCTTCAAAAGCCAAAACGGCATAACCGCTCAATAATAGAACAAACTCCGTTGTTTCTTGATCGTACCAAAAACCGGCGGGCGATTTGTGTCCTTCCGAAATAATTCTTTCGATTTTAACGTTATCGTTTCCCCCAATACGTTCGATTAATTCTTCATTCAATTTCGTATGGGGCAAATTGAAAAAATTTTTCACTTTGATTTTCATCAGTAATCCGCAATAATAATTCTAAGTTCGTCAGCATTTTTCGCTTCTTCCAAAACGGAAACTACTTCCAATACGTCTTGCGGATCGGAAATATGTTTGATATAATTTTGATAACCCGCTAAAACCCGCATCATAATTCTTTTGCGAATTTTCTGTCCGCCCGTTGCGCCGGCTTCTTTGTTATAAAGTATAACTATTTTTAACGGTAATTCCCTTTCAAAAGCTTCTATTAATCCGAGATGACCGGCGGCCAGGAAACTGAAATCGCCCGTTATTGCCCAAACGTCTTTATAACCGGCTAGATAAGCACCAATTGCCAAAGGAACGGATCCGCCCAGATGAGTAACAAGATCGATTGTATTATAAGGAGGAAAAGCGAAAACGCTGGAAACACTTGTATCGCCCGTAACAACTTCACCTCTAAGATTTTTAAGTGCATCGAAAAGAACAACATATTTTTGAGCACCTTGCTTATATCGTAACGGAAAGTCGTTAGGAAACTCGGGTATTGGCGGTTGAGCAATTCCGGAGTAATCGGGTGTAATTTTTTTTGTGGTGAAAACTTTATATTGATAATCGGCTAAAACGGGATGTACAACGTGCGCCAAAATATTCCTTTCAAATTTCTTTTCTTTGTGGGTAAGATTTTGCGAAGTGAATTCCGTTTCAAGATTTATCTCATCCGCATTAATCAACAGCGCATAGGGTAATTTACGAATCTCCGATTCACGGAAGCAACCGACAATATCATCGTAAATGGTTTCCTTTGTTGCCCGCTTATACGGAAAAGACATTCCTTTCAGAATCGGTTCGATTTCCATAATGTTATCCGAGTGTCTGCCGGTAAGGTCTTCAAAAATAAAGACAACAAATCCAGCCGAAAGAGATGTATATAAAGAATCTACCGCAGCGTTGCCGGCTTTAACAAAACCTTGTGCTTTCATCATTGTTGCCGCTCTTTTACCAACCAAAGCGGCGCCGTGCGAAACGGAATAAGCAACCTCTTCGTGAAAAGACAACACCGGCATTTTCCGATTGATTAACGCGTAACTTTTATACGCCTCACTGGCGCCGAATCCCGGTACGTTTGTAACTACACAAGTTTGTAAATCTTTTAGTGCTTGCCCAATGGCTTCAGAAAGTGTTGTTTTCATAACTCTCCCATTCCCTAATTTATTTTAAAAGTTTTTTCTCGAATTCCGCGACAACGCGAAAATCTTTACCCGTTGGATTTTGAAAAATGTTAAGCTCGAATTCGTTAATTACCGCAAAAATGTGATCAAAAATATCAGCTTGAATTTCCTCGTATTTCGTCCATACCGTTGTTTTGGCAAAGACATAAATTTCTATCGGGATACCGCTTGGACCGGGAGTTAATTGTCTTACCAAAAAAGTAAAACCGGGATGAATATCTTCACGACTTTTAAGATAAGCTTTTAAATATTCCCGGAATGTTCCGATATTCGTTAAGCGTCTTCCATTAACCAAAACTGAATCATCGATGTTGTGTTTTTTATTATACTCGGCAATTTCCTTTTCTTTACGTTCTATGTAATCGGTAATCAATTGGAATTTTCTGAATTTATTTAATAATCTTTCATCCAAAAATTTTACGCTGGAAAGGTCGATATAAACCGAGCGCTTTATCCGGCGGGCACCGGCTTGTTGCATACCTCTCCAATTTTTAAATGAGCCTTCGAGAATTTTGTAAGTCGGAATTACAACAATTGTTTTATCGAAATTTTGCACCTTGATTGTGTGAAGCGCAATATCAATAACGTCTCCGTCCGCACCGTACTGCGGTACTTCGATCCAGTCGCCTATTCTAATCAAATCGTATGCTGAAATATGAATGCTTGCAACGAAAGAAAGGATAGTGTCTTTGAAAACCAAGATAAGAATTGCCGTTAGCGCACCGAGTCCCGTTAAAATGGTCCACGGTTCTTGTCCGGTTAGAATACCGATTATAGCAATTCCCCCGAAAATATAAACTACAATTTTAACTACTTGCAAATAACCTTTTATCGGTTTTCTATCGTAACGTTTGGATTTCTCATAAAGTTCGTTCCCCGCATCTATAATCAATCCGATGATGATAACGAGTATTACAATTAAAACCGATTCGAGAATATTTCCGATAATCTGCGAACCGTAAGGTAAAAGATAAACGAATTGATAAATTATCAATACGGGCAGTATCAGTGCCACACGGCTAAGGAGTTTTTCGTTTAGAACAATATCATCGATGTGGGTTTTCGTGCGCTGAACAAGTTTATGAACCCCCCGAATCAAAATTTTTTTCGTAATTAAATATGAGAGATATGCAATTACAACGATAATTAAAAATTTAACCAGATTTTCCCACACGGGATATTGCTCGAACCAATTTTGTATTTCTTTCATAACTTTATTTAATTATTGTTACTGTTTCGTTTGCCAATTTATCCAAAGCCTTTCCGGTTACGCGGTGAATTATCCAATCGTCCAATTTGATTGCGCCAAGACTTTCATAAAACTTAAGCGCAGGTTCATTCCAATCTAATACCGCCCATTCGAACCGTCCGCATTTTTTTTCTTTGGCAATTTGTGCCAATCGTACCAGCATTGCTTTTCCGAATCCTTTACCGCGGTATTCGGGAAGAACAAATAAATCTTCCAAATACAGACCGGGTTTGGCTAAAAAAGTCGAAAAATTAAAAAAGTAAATTGCAAAGCAAACCGGAGTATTATCGTAATAACCAATCAAACACTCGGCAACAGCGGATTCCCCGAATAAATTTTCCTTAAGCAACTCTTCGGTAGCAGTTACTTCTTTTTCAAGTTTTTCGTATTCCGCCAACTTTTTAATAAAACCTAAAATTATTCCGGTATCTTTTTCTTCGGCTTTTTTTATTGTGAAACCGCTCATTTATCAATCTTAGTTAGTTTTAAAAGACCAGCTAAATTTACAATATTTTTAACTCAGATAAGTAACTCTAATCTAATACTTTCGTAATTTCTTTGGTTATATTTGCAAAATTAATTGAAGAAAAATTTTCCGGATGCAAAATTACAATTCAAAAGCTTTTTTAGCATGGGTTACGATTTGTATTGTATGGGGAACAACATATTTGGCAATTAAAATAGGCGTTTCCGATGTTCCGCCGATGTTCTTTGCGGGAATACGCTGGATTATTGCCGGACCTTTGTTTTTCGGTATTCTTAAATTACGAGGTTTTAAATTCCCGCCAGCAAACGAATTAAAACACATTGCTATTGTGGGTATAAGTTTACTTGGCATTGCAAACGGACTTGTAGTAATTGCCGAGCAATGGCTCCCGAGCGGATTAACCGCATTGTTAATTACAACTTTACCGTTTTGGATTGTAGGCATGGAAAGCTTCATACCAAAAGGTCCTAAACTCAATTATAAAATTGTTACCGGAATTTCACTCGGTTTTGCGGGTGTTGCCATTATTTTTGCCGGAGACATCCAAAAACTTTTCGAAGCGGAATATTTATGGGGAATTTCGGCATTAACCGGCGCAGTGATTTTTTGGTCGGCAGGTTCATTATATTCGAAATACAATAAAATAAATTCGCATCCGCTGGTCGGCGCTTCCGTACAAATGATGTTCGCGGGAATTTTCCAACTCGGTTTGTCGCTTATTTCCGGCGAGAAAATCAGTTTTAATTTAACATATAACGGCTACTTTTCAATTTTATATTTGATATTGGTCGGTTCTATTTTAGGTTACGGATCATACATTTATGCAATTAGACATCTTCCCGTGTCTTTTGTAACAACTTACGCTTAT
The DNA here is from genome assembly GCA_964553325.1 of uncultured Melioribacteraceae bacterium. Lineage (GTDB taxonomy): Bacteria > Bacteroidota > Ignavibacteria > Ignavibacteriales > Melioribacteraceae > BMS3ABIN04. The sequence goes on from CAZKKI010000082.1 coordinate 177,357, forward strand.
ATCAATCCTTTGATTGCTTTATTTTTAGGTTGGCTTATTCTGGAAGAAAAATTGAACTTACAAATTTTGTTGGCGTCCATAATAATATTTACTGGGGTGGCGTTGGTAAAAAAAGGCGCTTCCTCTTCTTAAAAATACATTCACAACCGTTTCATACATATTTTTAGCCAAACCACATTTCACTTGCAGTACTTTCATAACTACTCTGGAATGAGTTCAGCGTTTTTTGCCCATCCTTTACATTTTTTCTAACGAGTTTTTCCTTATTAACAGGATAAATGATTG
>CAZKKI010000083.1:0-22757 GCA_964553325.1 uncultured Melioribacteraceae bacterium
CTGCCTTTTTTCTTGTGAAAAATAGGTTTGCCGTATTCATCTTTTTTCTCGGGTAAATCTTTACCTGCATCCGACCAATCCCACCAAACTTTTGTAGGTAATCCTCTCGCAAAAGTAGGAATATGGCAAGTTTCGCAAGCAACGGCATCGGAATGTTTATTCAATATTTTTTTCTCATGCGGGTCTTTATCGTGGCAATCGGGATTATCGCACGATATATGATTTGTTCCGGCTGCCATCGAACTGTGACTCGCACCCATAATTTTGTGATTTTCGGTTACATGGCACTCGGTGCATTCAAAATCCTGCCCGCCCATGTGAACATCCAATTCTTCCGAAGGGCTGTAAAGGGAGTCGTCCATATCGCCGTGTTTGACGCCGGTACCTCCACCCCCGTCGAAATGGCAGACCCCGCAATTCGCACGTGTGGGCATAGCAACACTTTGAGCAATTTTTAATAAATTAAGTCCCTTTACCGGCATTCCGGCGCCTGTCGGTACTTTTTTGTAAGTCCCGGTTTGTTCGTGACAAATTAAACAATCGATGTTTTCGCTTTTCGAAAAGTCGAAATTTTCATCCTTCCATCCGTATCCGATATGACAACTTGTACAGCGGGGCCAATTGGAAGGTATGGCAATGCAAAAATTGTTAATCATATTTTTCTTGCCTAAGGTTTTCGTACCTTCCGGAGTTTCGAATTCCGGGCCGAGCCACGTCCAGTGACTTGTATGCATAATATCGGCAGCTACTTCTTCATGGCATTCCAAACATCCGTTTGTTACATCTTGAACCGTTTCGTACGGTCCTTCGATATATTCAGCATGTTCGTTTTGAGCTAATAAAACTATCGATGAAAAAAGCAGGAGAGGAATTAGAAAGCGTTTCATGGCCACCTCGTGTTTTTAATCGGATATTCGTAACTTAATATATTGTTTCAAAAAAAGCAATTGTTTTACACTGTAAATTGTAAATAATTCAAATTTTTTTTGATTAACCCAAAGCTTAAACTATTTATTTCGGGGAACACGGCAATTATACAAACCATACGAATATTTAACATAAACGGTGCCGGTAGATTTTTCATATTAGTTTGCTATTTTTATTTTTTTATTTATTTTGCAATATTCTTACCAAAAAATTAAAGCGGAGAATGGCGAGCGAAATAAGAGTTAGAAGAGGAGATACCGTAAAGCTAAAAATAACCGGTTATTTGGAAGACGGTACGATCTTCCAATCAAATACAGAAGATAACCCGCTGTTCGTAAAAATCGGAGAAGGAGAAATTGTAGCCGGAGTTGAAGAGGCATTGATTTCGATGAGATTGGGTGTTAAGAAAAAAATAACCGTTACTTCCGATAAAGGATTCGGACCGCGTTCAAAAGAGCTGATAGTTGAAATAGAAAGAACGAAACTTCCACCCGAATTTATCCCCCACATCGGAGAAGAAATTTACATTCCCCAAGAAATAGGAGAACCTATCCAATTTAGAGTTAAAGACATTACCGACGATAAAATTACTTTCGATGCGAATCATCCTTTAGCGGGGAAGACTCTCATCTATGAAATTGAAGTTTTGGAAATTTTAAACGCTTAAGTTATCCGTTTGATTCTTCTTTCTTTGTATCGTTGTCTTCAACGAATTTTTTTATATCATCGATGTATTCCAAAATTGCTTTCGCTTTGGATAAACCGAACGTGAACGGATATCTGTCGCTTCCGCCTACAGGTAATGAAATGACGGGATTTCCTTTGAATTCACCGATTTTTGCACCTTTTTTTTCTTCGTCTGCCATTAGTTTTTCCTCTTATTGATTTGTTGAATGATTTAATATACCCGAAAAATTTTTTTGGTTTCGTATTTTATCGAAATACGATTTTCTTGTCCTTTAATTTAATAAAATATTTTATATTAATATAAAGAAAATTATTTTTTTTTGCGGAATATCTATGGTGCTGATTTTAAATTACGATAAAGCGGAATCGGAAAAAATTGCGGAAATTCTAAGTGATTTGAAGGTTCATTTCAAAATTTCCTTAAATGAAACAGATGTTTTAAATGCCGATAAAATTATTCTTCCGGACGGAAAAGACGCAATAAAAGTAATACGGAAACTGCATTTGATGAATTTATTCAGCATGTTGAAAATGCTGAAAAAACCGATTTTAGGCATAAACATGGGAATGATGCTTTGTTGCGAAAATATTGTTGGAATGGAGAAAGTCGGGCTCGGCTTTTTCCCCGTAAATACCGAAGATTGCAAACTTTATAATTTGGAAAAGTATAATCCGTTGCAAACGAAATTAACGCCGGTCAAAGAGAGTAAACTTTTGGAAGGCTTGAATTTCGATAAAGAATTCTATTTTAATTTCCATTGTGTTGTATTGAAAAACACTTATACAACTACCACATTCGAATTAAACGGTAATGAAATCAGCGGATCGTTGGAATTTGAAAATGTTTACGGAGTTCTTTTCAAACCAGAAAAATCGGGCGAAAACGGTCGAATAGTATTACAAAATTTTTGTGAAAAGATTTAATTACAATTCAGTCGAATACCAATCGTTTATCATACCGTTGACGTTAATGTCGTTTTTGTGGTGAAATTCGTTTGTTCTGGGCGAGTAATCGTAATCGTTACTCCATTCCTTTCCGTGTTTTGCTATTTCTTTAATTGCCGATGTGATGTAAAGTAATTCGTCATCCGTCATTGTAGGATGCAACGATAATCTAACCCAGCCGGGCTTTTCGGAGAGATCGCCTTGATTTATTTTTTCGGTAATTCTTTTTGAGCGGGTGGGATCGACGTGAAGCAAATAATGACCGTATGTTCCGGCGCACGAACAACCGCCGCGAACTTGAATGCCGTATCTGTCGTTGAGTAATTTCACTACTAAATTGTAATGAATATCTTCAAAATAGAAGGAAAGAACCCCCAAACGTTTACGGATGTTGTTTGCCAATAGATGAATTTCCGGTATCGAGTCGAACTCTCTATAAGTAAGTTCCAACAGTTCCTCTTCGCGGGCTAAAATTTTATCAACTCCCATTTTCTCTTTGAGCCGGATACTCAATGCAGCTTTAATCGTTTGAAGAAAACCGGGCGTACCGCCGTCTTCCCTTAGTTCGATATCATCTATATATTTATGTTCGCCCCATGGATTAGTCCAATCTACCGTACCGCCTCCGGGGTGGTCGGGAATCTTTCTATTATATAAAGAAGAATCGAAAACCAAAACTCCCGACGAACCGGGACCGCCCAAAAACTTATGCGGCGAAAAGAAAACTGCATCCAATTTTTCCATCGGATCTTCGGGATGCATATTTATTTCCATGTACGGAGCCGCCGCCGAAAAGTCGACAAAACATAAACCGCCGTATTCATGCATCATTCTTGCAAGTTTGTAATAGTCGGGACTAATTCCGGTTACGTTGGAAGCGGCCGTGAAGGAACCGATTTTAAGTTTACGGTCTTTATATTTTTCGAGTAGTTCTGCGAAGTAGTTGTAATCGACCATGCCGTTTTCGTCCGGCGGTATAACTTCGCAATGTGCGATCGTTTCGAGCCAGCTCGTTTGATTGGAGTGATGTTCCATGTGCGTAACGAATACAACAGGAATTTCATCTTCCGGAATATTGATATATTTATCGAACTGTTCGGGATAACGCAAACCGAGTATCCTTTGAAATTTGTTTATCACGGTTGTCATTCCGAAACCGGCTGTAATCAATACATCATTTTCGTTTGCATTAACATGACTTTTTATAATTTCACGGGCTTTGTGATATGCTTTTGTCATTACCGTTCCGGTTACACTCGATTCGGAATGTGTATTGCCTACGAACGTACCGACGGTGTTGCTAATTAAATCCTCAATCGGTTTATACAATCTTCCGCTCGCAACCCAGTCGGCATAAACGATTTTTCTTTCACCGAACGGAGTTTTAAAAACTTGATCGATACCAACAATATTTTTTCTAAAATCGTTAAAGTATTGTTCCAATTTTGTCATAGCCGGTTCCTTAAGCAATTGTGTGAACTTTTACTTAAATGTGTATTTCCAATCGGAAAAATAAGATAAATTTGTACAAAAATTTTTTAAAAAATCGTTGAACTTACTAAAACAATCTCGTAAGTTTGTGAAAGCTAAAATTTGGAAATATTCTTTTAATCATTCATCTTAATTGAGTCTATGCCAAAAAAATCATTTCTTTTTAATTCTTTAACTCGCAAATTAAATTATTTAATATTGTATAAAAGTGATCGGTATGGGAATTTATAAAATTAAAAAAGGTCTCGATTTGCCTTTAATAGGCGAACCGGAACAAAAAGTTAGCGAAGGGAATCCCGTTTCTAAAATAGCCGTTTTAGGAAGGGATTTTACCGGAATGAAGCCCACAATGCTTGTTCAAGTTGGCGATAAAGTTAAAAAAGGTCAAGTTGTATTTACCGACAAAAAAACGCCCGGAATTAAATATACTGCGCCCGGTTCCGGTAAGGTTGTTGAAATTAACAGAGGCGCAAAACGAATGTTCCTTTCCCTTGTAATAGAATTGGAAGGTGAGGAAGAGGTTACTTTTAAATCGTATTCGGAAACGGAACTTGGGAATCTGAATGTTAGTGATATTAAAGAAGAATTAATCGAATCCGGTGCTTGGGTTTCGTTGCGCGCCCGTCCGTTCAGTAACGTTGCAAATCCCGAAAACACACCGCATTCTATTTTCATTACGGCTATGGATACCGAACCGCATGCGCCTAAAGTTTCGAAAGTTTTGGAAGGGAAAGAAAATCATTTTAAGAACGGATTGAAAATAGTTTCGAAATTAACGGACGGTAAAGTCTATTTGTGTAAAAGTCCCGCCGAATCAATTCCAACCATAGATTTACCTAATTTAAATGTTGAAGAATTTGATGGACCACATCCGGCGGGTTTGGTCGGTACGCATATTCATTTCCTCGATCCCGTTTCGCTTCACAAAACGGTTTGGCATATTTCGGCGCAAGATGTAGCGATGATCGGCGAATTATTTGTAACGGGTAAACTGAATGTAGAAAGAATTATTTCAATTGCCGGACCGCGGGTTAAAAATCCGCGATTGGTAAAAACAAGAATCGGTGCCGATTTGGGTGAGTTAACGGCATCCGAAATTGAAGGTGAAAACAACAGAGTAATATCCGGCTCGGTTCTTTCGGGGCGACATGCCAAGGATGTTGAAAATTATTTGGGAAGATATCATAGACAAGTTTCGGTTATTCGCGAAGGTAACGAGAAAAAATTCCTCGGTTGGTTAACTTTGGGTGCCGATCTCTTTTCCGTAAAACCGGTTTTGATTTCGGCATTGTTCCCTAATAAAAAATTCGATTTGTCATCTTCGTTAAACGGCGGAGTAAGACCGATTATTCCTATTGGCAGTTACGAAAAGGTAATGCCGTTGGATATTTTACCCACATTTCTTTTGAGGGCGTTGGCGGTTAAAGATATTGAGGAAGCTGAAAAATTAGGTGCGTTGGAATTGGACGAGGAAGATTTGGCTTTATGCACTTTTGTAAGTCCATCTAAAAACGATTACGGTGTTATTTTAAGGGAAAATTTAAACATAATTCAAAAGGAAGGATAGTGAAGTTTTTAAGAAACTTTTTCGACTCGCAAGAAAAACATTTCAAAAAAGGCGGAAAACTCGAAAAATTTTATCCGCTTTTTGAAGCTACGGAAACTTTCCTTTTTACTTCGGGTGAAGTTACTAAAAATCCTTCGCACGTAAGGGATGCACTCGATTTAAAAAGAATGATGATAATGGTAGTGATTGCTCTTGTTCCAGCCGTATTGTTCGCATTTTACAATACGGGTTTGCAAGCAAATTTGGTTATAGCCCAGCAAGGATTGGAAAACGGCGGCAGCTGGCAAGCCGGTTTATTAAAAACTTTGGGCGTGCCTTTCGACCCTAATAATTTTTGGGCTAACTTTCTGCACGGAGCCGTTTACTTTTTACCGATTTACATTGTTACGTTAATCTTCGGCGGATTCTGGGAAGTTTTGTTCTCGATAATTCGCAACCACGAAATTAGCGAAGGTTTTTTGGTAACAAGTTTGTTGTTCCCGATGATATTACCGCCCACTATTCCGCTTTGGCAAGTGGCAATCGGAATTTCCTTCGGTGTGGTAATAGGTAAAGAAGTTTTCGGTGGTGTTGGAATGAACATTCTGAATCCGGCGTTAACCGGAAGAGCGTTTTTGTTTTTTGCGTATCCCGCGGAAATTTCGGGTGATAAGGTTTGGCTTGCGGTCGACGGCGTCAGTAAAGCGACCCCGCTTGCAAAATTTGCGGAAGGAACTTTTCATACGGCTGGCTATTCATGGTCCGATGCGTTTTTCGGATTTATTCCCGGTTCGATGGGTGAAACTTCCACCCTCGCGATTTTAATAGGTGCGGTAATTTTAATTGCTACCGGAATCGGCTCTTGGAGGATAATGCTTAGCGTTGTGGTCGGAATGGTATTTATGTCGCTTACATTAAACTTAATTGGCAGCGATACTAATCCGATGTTTCAAGTCAGCCCTTTATGGCATTTTGTACTTGGCGGATTTGCATTCGGAACGGTTTTTATGGCTACCGATCCGGTTACGGCAGCAATGACCGATCAAGGGAAATACATATACGGCTTGCTTATCGGAATACTTGTGGTTTTGGTGAGGGTTGTTAATCCCGCCTACCCCGAAGGTATGATGCTTGCAATTTTATTCGGTAATGTATTTGCCCCGATTATAGATAAAATATTTGTAAATGCTAACATCAAAAGGAGGCTAGCAAAAAATGTCGTCTGATAGTGCAAAGAAAACAATTGGCGTTGCGTTAGGCGTATGTTTGGTGTGTTCGGTTTTTGTTTCTTCGGCTACAGTTGCTTTAAGTTCAAAGCAAGAGGAAAACAAAAAGCTCGATAAAATAGAAAATATTCTGGAAGCGGCCGACTTGAAACCCGAAGGGAATTCGGAAGAGATAAAACAAGTTTATCATGAAAAAATTAAAACCGAATTAATTAATATTGAAACCGGTGAAGTTGTTCCGGAAGAACAGTATACCAAAGAATTAATGCCGGAAAATTTCGATTTGAAAAAAATTATCGGCAATCCCGAATTGGTTGAAGAAATTCCCGCCGAAAAAGATATTGCCGGAATCAAAAAGAAACCGAAATATATGTTGATTTATAAAGTGTTGGATGAAAACGGTAATGTCTCCAAAATTATATTACCGATTTACGGAAAAGGATTATGGTCTACTTTGTACGGATTTTTGGCTTTGGATAAAGATTTGAAAACAATTACCGGAATAACTTTTTACGAACACGGCGAAACACCCGGTTTAGGCGGTGAAGTCGATAATCCGCGCTGGAAACAATTGTGGAAAGGGAAAAAAGCTTTCGACGAAAATTGGAATCCGATAATTAAAGTAATAAAAGGCAAGGTCGATCCTTCGAGCCCCGAAGCAAATCATATGGTAGACGGACTTTCCGGGGCTACGCTGACAACTCGAGGCGTCGATAATCTGGTCAGATTTTGGTTAAGCGACGAAGGATACGGTAACTTCCTTAAAACACTTAGAGGAAAGAAAAATGAGCAAGTATAAAAAGGTATTATTAGATCCCATTTTTGATAATAATCCCATTGCTTATCAAATACTTGGAATTTGTTCCGCGTTGGCTGTTACCGCAAAGTTGGAAACCGCCGTTGTAATGGCTCTTGCCGTTACGGCCGTTGTTTCACTTTCGAACTTTTCGGTAAGTTTGATTAGAAATCATGTACCGAGCAGCATTCGAATTATTGTTGAAATGACGATTATCGCATCGCTGGTGATTATAGCCGATCAGTTAATTAAAGCATACGCATACGACATTAGCAAACAGTTATCAGTTTACGTCGGATTAATAATTACCAATTGTATTATCATGGGTAGAGCGGAAGCGTTTGCATTAAAGAATCCACCCGGCTTAAGTTTTTTGGATGGAATCGGGAACGGAATGGGTTATGCTTTCATTTTATTAACGGTCGGTTTTTTAAGGGAGCTAATTGGCTCGGGTAAACTGTTTGGAATTTCCGTATTAAAATTAACGACCGAAGGTGGTTGGTATAATCCCAACGGTTTGTTTTTGCTTTCACCCAGTGCGTTTTTTATCATCGGTTTGATTATTTGGGCTATTAGATCCTGGAAACCCGAACAAGTAGAGGAAGATTAAAATGGTTGAACATTATCTAAGTTTATTTATCAAATCTATTTTCGTAGAAAATATGGCGCTCGCATTCTTTTTGGGAATGTGTACGTTCATTGCACTTTCGAAAAAAGTTGAAACCGCCGTCGGTTTGGGGCTGGCGGTTGTCGTGGTTCAAGCCATTACGGTTCCGGTAAACAATTTGATTTACAAAAACGTATTGGTTAAAGGAGCTTTGAGTTGGGCGGGTTTACCGAATGTTGATTTAACTTTTCTGGGTTTAATTACATACATAGGCGTCATTGCCGCAATGGTTCAAATTTTAGAAATGACATTGGATAGATTTGTTCCCAAACTCTATAATTCACTTGGAATTTTTCTCCCTTTGATTACCGTTAACTGTGCTATTTTGGGCGGATCGTTGTTCATGGTCGAAAGAGATTATAACTTTGCCGAAAGCGTGGTTTACGGAATAGGAAGCGGTGCCGGTTTTGCTCTGGCTATTATAGCTTTGGCCGGTGTAAGGTATAAAATGAAATACAGTAACGTTCCAAAAGGTTTACGCGGTTTGGGTATTACCTTTATAACCGTGGGATTAATGGCAATGGCATTTATGCTGTTTTCTGGAATTCAATTGTAAGGATAAATTTTTATGAGTGGATCAAGCTTAGTTTTATTGGGCGTAGTAATGTTTACGCTCATTGTTCTTTTGCTCGTTTTATTAATTTTATTTGCAAAATCGAAATTAGTTCCCTCGGGTAACGTTAAGATTGATATAAACGAAGACCCCGAACATCAAATTACCGTTCCGATAGGCGGAAAATTATTGTTTGTGCTTGCCGATAACCAAATTTATTTACCGTCGGCTTGCGGGGGACAAGGAACGTGCGGCGAATGTAAAGTGAAAGTTTTGGAAGGTGGCGGCGATGTTTTACCCACCGAGTTAAGCAAATTGAACAGGAAGGAAGTTAGGGAACATTACAGACTTTCTTGCCAAGTTGCCGTAAAGAGGGATATGAAATTGGAAATTCCCGCCGAAGTTTTTGAAATTAAAAAATGGGAGTGCACGGTAAAGTCGAACAGAAATGTGGCTACCTTTATCAAAGAATTGGTCCTGCAACTTCCCGAAGGTGAAAATGTGGATTTCAGAGCCGGCGGATATATTCAAATTGAAGCGCCACCGCATGTAGTTAAATATTCCGATTTCGATATCGAAGAAGAATATAGACCCGATTGGGATAAATACAATTTGTGGAGATACGTTTCGAAAGTTGACGAACCGATTGTAAGAGCTTATTCGATGGCAAATTATCCTTTGGAAAAAGGAATCATAATGCTGAACGTAAGAATTGCAACTCCGCCACCGAACAAACCCGATGCGCCTCCGGGGCAAATGTCTTCATATATTTTCAGCTTAAAGCCGGGTGATAAAGTTACTATCTCGGGTCCTTACGGCGAATTCTTTGTAAAAGATACCGATGCGGAAATGGTATTTATCGGCGGTGGAGCAGGTATGGCACCAATGCGTTCGATGATTTTCGATCAGCTTAAACGAGTTCACACTAAACGTAAAATGACGTTTTGGTACGGTGCCAGAAGTTTGAGAGAGGCTTTTTACGTTGACGAATTTAATAAACTGCAAGAAGATAATCCTAATTTCAAATGGTATTTGGCTCTATCCGATCCGTTACCCGAAGATAACTGGAACGGGTTGACCGGGTTTATCCATCAAGTGCTTTACGATAATTATCTGAAAGACCATCCCGCACCGGAGGATTGTGAATATTACATCTGCGGACCTCCGTTAATGCTTAGCGCCGTTACTAAAATGTTGGATGATTTAGGCGTTGAACCCGAAAATATTTTATATGACGATTTTGGTGGCTAATACGTTAAAAGTTTGTTATATTTTATAAAAGTAAAATATAACGGCGAAAAATAATATTAATCATTAGCCAAAGGAGGTTATATGCTAACTGCCGGTGAAATTCTCGATAGGAAAGGTCACGAAATAATTTCGGTCTCTCCCGATGATACAATATACAATGCGTTAAAAGTTATGTTGGGAAAAAACATCGGTGCCATTTTGGTTAAGGACGGTGAAGAATACGTGGGTATTTGGACCGAACGCGATTTGATGCGGGACGTAATGGACGAAAATTTCAACCCGAGAACGGAAAAGGTTAAAGACCATATGGTAACCGGACTGAAATTCGCCGATTATTCCGAATCATGTTATCAACTTTTGGATAAATTTCTCGGGATGAGATTAAGACATTTGTTAATTAAGAAAAACAATAAATATATCGGTATTCTTTCGATAGGAGATGTAAACAAAGCGTTATTGGTTGAGAAGACCAAAGAAATAGAAAGGCTTAACCAAATGGTTAGCTGGCGATATTACGAAGATTGGAAATGGAAGAAAAAAACTTATTGAGTTATCTCCGCATCACATTTTCCCTTTTAATTTTAGCCGGATTAATTTCCTGCACTTCCGAAAGTGTAACGGATTTGGTTGTTCTTAACGGAACAACCATGGGAACAACTTATCAAATAAAATTTGAAAGAGTTGACGGAATAAATATTGATAAAATACGCTCCGGCATCGAGGATGTTTTAAAAACCGTTAACATGCAAATGTCCACTTATATCGATTCTTCGGAAATTTCAAGGTTTAACTCTTTTCACGATACTTCTTGGTTTCAAATTTCCGAAGATTTTTATACGGTTCTGAACGAAGCGCAAAGAATTGCCCGGCTTGTAAACGGCGCTTACGATATTACGGTCGGTCCCTTGGTTAATTTGTGGGGGTTCGGTCCCGAACAACACGGTTACGAAGTTCCTTCGGATACAGAAATTGAAAGGCGTAAACGGTTTGTGGGTTTTGAAAATATTAAGTTAAAATCAAATCCTTTTGAAGTTAAAAAATTAAAAAAGGATATTTATATAGATTTATCGTCCATTGCGAAAGGTTTCGGAGTTGATAAAGTTTCCGGATTTTTGGACGAAAATAACATAAAAAATTATATGGTGGAAATCGGCGGAGAAGTTAGAACGAAAGGGAAGAAACCCGGTAACGGATTTTGGAAAATCGGGATACAATATCCCGATGGTTCGAATAAAATTGCCAGAGTTTTGAATATGCATGATTTGTCAATGGCAACATCGGGCGATTACTACAATTATTTCGAAATAGACGGGAAAAAATATTCGCATACAATCGATCCGCGTACGGGTAAACCCGTTAATCATAATTTGGTTTCGGTGAGCGTTTTAACACCCGAGTGTATGACGGCGGACGGACTCGCAACGGCTTTGCTTGTGCTTGGACCCGTTGAGGGATTTAATTTTGCCTTGAAAGAGAAACTGCCCGTGATTATGTTTATTAACGAAAATGAAAATTTTATTGAAAAATCCACACCGCAGTTTAAATTGTTAATTGAAAATAACGATTAGGAACATATAATGGAACAAATAATAGCCGTAATAGTTTTTTTCGCATTAGCAACTATCGTAATGGGATTGTCTCTACATTTTAGCAAATACAAACAAAAGGAAAACAGTTGCTGCGGTGGCGGTCACTGTTCGGCTCACGGTTCCGGTAACCATTCGCATTCGTGTTATGCCTCGAAAGCGGATTTTGTCGATAAATTCCAAAAAATAGATTTGAAGAAAGTTGATATTAAGTAGAAACTAACTTGAATCTTATTCTTAACACCCCGTCTTTATAATCCGTGGAAACAATTTTGAACACGCCGATTTCTTTTGTTTCGGTAACGTGCTGACCGATGCACGGACAAGCATCGTAATCACCGATTTTAATTATACGGATTTTTTCTCCAGCGTTTTCCGGTAGTTTTGACGTATCGACCAATTTTTTCGCCTCTTCCAATGGGTGAAATTCTTCGGTTACCGGTAAATTTTTTTCTATAATCTCGTTAACTTTTTTCTCGATTGCATTTATTTCTTCTTCCGTTAAATTTCTGTTGAATCTGTAATCGCATTTCGATTTTTTCTTTTCGATGTGCGCGCGGAATGATCTGCCGGTATTGAACATTCTCACCATTGTCTGGTTTAGAATATGTTCGGCGGAATGCATTCTCGGATCGTATGTTTTAGCCATTTTGTAACCTTCCCAGATTAATTAACAAATCTTAAATATAAGTCCAAATTTATTCATTGCAATTTGATCGAGCAATTTATAATTTGTGAAAAAATAACTGAGTGAAAATTTCCACACGGGAAAATAATGAAAACAGTATTAAAATTTATTTTGTTGGCTGCCGCAATTGGTGTTCAATCCTGCGCACCGGCAACGGAAACATACAAAGATATGATTAGGGAAGTCCGGTTTTTCAAAGCGACAATTCACGATGTAAACAGAAAAGTTGTTACTCTTGCTAACGGTTCAAGTTGGGTAACAAACAGAATCATAATTGCCGTAAATTTAACCGAAGTGTTTTTTGTCCTGGAAAGTTTACTCGATAACGGTTATATGTATTTGAACGGTACGAAAATAAGGGTTTCGCATAATTCTTTAGGCGGAACCGACGATTTCAGGTATCAATACGGATATCTGAATTTCATTAAAAATTTCGATAAAGAAAACGGCGTTGTCGAGCTTTCCGACGGATCGCTTTGGATTGTTTACAAAGACGACGAAGACGAAGTAAGCAAATGGCTATCCACTCGCGAAGTTATCATTCCGGAAAACGAACGTTTTATGATTAATCCGTATAAAATCAAATACGTTCGAGTAAGAAAAATAGAAAAGGAAGATTCCGATACCACAATATTTTAATTATGAAATTATTAATTATCAAAATCGGATTAATCTGTATTGTCACCTCTTTTACGATTTATGCTCAAAGTATAATTAAAGGAAAAATTACGGAATACGGTAGTGGTAAACCGGTTGTTAACGCAAATGTATTTATCTTGAAAACTCTACTCGGATCATCAACAAGTAACAACGGTAATTATGAAATAAAAAATGTTCCCGAAGGATATTTTACTGTTGTGATTTCCCATATTAATTATAAAACCGTAAAAAAAAGATTATCATCTTCTAACGGCAATACAATTATTATGAATGTTGAACTTGAACCGAAACTTTTGCAGTTACCTGAAGTTACGGTCGAAGAAACGGAAGATGAAGAATGGGAAGAGAATTTCGAAATGTTCGAAAAGCAATTGCTCGGTACGGGGTTTAATGCAAAGCACTGTAAAATATTAAATCCTTATTCCGTTGAGTTTACCAAAACGGATGACGGCTGGTTGAAAGCGGAATGCAATGAACCGATTGTGATAGATAATTATGCGCTCGGTTATAAATTAACTTATTTTTTGGAATTCTTCGAAACCAACGGATATACAACCAAATTTTCGGGGCAACCGCATTTTGAAGAAATTATTCCCGACAACGGAAACGATAAAAATATTTACGACGAAAATCGATTGATAACTTATTGCGGCTCACTCACTCATTTTTTAAAATCATTGGTCGAGCAATTTAATTACTTGGAAAAACAAGATTCGGTAATTTTCGAGGAAGATACTTTGGCATCGCAAGTTTCTTTAAGACTGAATTCGAAATTGGAAGAAAACGGTTTTACCGTACTTTCCGCAAGTAACCTGCCTTGGAAATCTCGTTTTACACCGTTGTATTACCCTGTAAACGTTGCAAAAATTATTTCCGAATGCGAGGGCAGCAATTACTATTGTTTGGAATTTAAAGATTATTTACAAATTACTTACAATAGGGAATGGGAAGATGATGAATATTTGGAAATGCTCGGGCGATATAACGAAGCTCCCGATTATCAAACTTCTTGGATTAAACTTCATAAAGATAAAGTAATCATTGATAGAAAAGGACATTTTTTTGATGAATTCGCAATCGAAACTTTCGGGTATTGGTCGTTCGAAAAACTGTCCGATATGCTGCCGTTCGAATATGAAGTGGATGATTCTACTTTGATAAATGCAAATTGGACTTATTGATTATTGCATTCGTAATTTCATTTTATCCTCAAAAAATTTTATTTTCACAAACCGAATTTTTTATAAAAGGTGGTAAATGAAAAAAGTTTTGTTTGTTTGCATGGGAAATATTTGCCGTTCGCCTTCGGCCGAAGCGGTTATGAATCATTTTATAAAAATAAATAATCTGGAAAACATTGTGAGCTGCGATTCGGCAGGTACAATTGCTTATCACGAAGGTGAAAATGCGGACGAGCGTATGCAGCGGCATGCGAATAAAAGAGGTTATAAACTTACAAGTATTGCCAGAAAACTGAAATACGAAGATCTTGAAAACTTCGATTACATTATTGCAATGGACAAAGAAAATTATCACGATATATTAAATATGGATCCGAACGGAATTTACACCCACAAAGTTTCCATGATGACCGATTTTTCTTCAAACGGATACGAAGAAGTGCCCGATCCGTATTACGGCGGAAGCGAAGGTTTCGAGTTGGTTTTGGATATTTTGGAAGATTCCGTTGACGGATTAATTAATAAAATTAAACAAGATTTAAATGGCGAGTGAAATGAAAGAAAATTTGGAAGATATATTACAAGAAAAAATACTATCGGAAATGCCTTTGGGCGGAGGTTGTATTGCTAATTCGATGAAAATCGAAACCGAATCGGGAAAGACTTATTTATTAAAACGGTACAACGATAAAAGAATTCATAAAACAGAAGCACACGGCTTGATTGAATTAAAAAAAGCCGAAGCAATTAGGGTTCCGGAAGTAATTGCGGTTTCCGAAGATTATTTGTTGGTTGAATTTATTAATCAAGGTAACAAAGGAAAAGATTTTTCGGAAGAATTCGGAAGACGGTTGGCAGATTTGCATCGTTTCGAAAACGATTTGTTCGGCTTTTACGAAAATAATTTTATAGGTTCGAACGAACAAATTAACCAACCGCAATGCACCGATTGGGCGACTTTTTATTGGGATAACAGATTAATGTATCAATTCCGTTTGGCCGAAAAAAACGGTTACGTTACCGAAGAACTTCAAAAAGCATTTTCGCAATTGGAAAATAAAATTCATGAAATTTTAGACGATATCGTGGAAAGGCCATCTTTATTGCACGGCGATCTTTGGGGCGGCAATTATATGGTTGATGAATTCGGTAAACCGGTGTTAATCGATCCGGCGGTTTATTACGGTCACCGTGAAGCAGATTTGGCAATGACGAAAATTTTCGGTGGCTTCGATTCCGCTTTTTATTCCGCGTATCATGAAGCGCTTCCCCTGCAAAACGGTTACAGGGAAAGGGAAAATATTTATAAACTTTACCACATTTTTAATCATCTTAATTTATTCGGCGGAACTTATTACGAACAAACTTTGAGTTTAATAAAATATTATTTATAAAAAGAAAACCGCCAAAAAAATGTTCGCTTTTCCTGGTTGTTTGAAAACGCACAGCTTTACTTCCGCCGGCTGATTTTATAAAACCGATTTAGAAATTCTTGCATCTTTTTAAACTCTTACCGTTGAAATAATTTGGTTCGAATTGATTTGTGCGTAACGTTGAGCATTGCTATATTTTGAAATTCGAAGGTAAAGGAGAAGAATGTCAATTAATTTACTCTTTATTTAGAATTTTGTTATTAATTTGTGATAAAATTTAATTATCATGGGCGAAAAAAATGAGGAAATATATGAAAAAAACGTTTTTGTCATTTATTTTAATAACGGTTGCCGGTATCAGCGGTTTTGCACAATCTTTCGATCATTCGGTTTTTGAAAAATTACTAATGGAAAACGTAAACGAGAAAGGTTTGGTAAACTACAAAGGCTTTGCCAAAAGTGATGAATTTACGGAATATCTTAAAAAACTGGCTTCGGCGGAGATTTCCAACTTTAATAAAAACGAAAAACTCGCATTTTTGATTAATGCGTACAATGCATTGGTTATAAAAAATGTGATCGATCATCCGGGAATAAAATCTCCGATGCAAGTGCGGGGATTTTTCGACGATATAGAATTTGAAATTTTCGGGGAAGAATTAACGTTAAACGAACTGGAATACGACTATGTTCTTAAAATCGAACCGGCGCTTACTCATTTCGGATTGGTTTGTGCGGCGGTTAGTTGTCCTAAATTGCTTCGGGAAACATATAAAGCGGAAAAAGTATACGAACAACTCGAATCGAATGCGCGGGATTTTCTGAATAACAAATATAAAAACCGTTTGGATAGAGAAGAAAAAACACTTTACCTTTCGGAAATATTTAAATGGTTCGAAAAATATTTTACCGGAAAATACGGTTCGGTTCTTAATTTTGTGAAAAAATATATTAACGAGAATGACAAAAAATTTCTCGCAGAAAACGAAGTTGATATTGAGTTTATCAGATATAATTGGGCATTAAACAAACAGAAAGAAAAATAAAATGAGAAAAATAAATTTATTGTTAATTATTTACGTTGCGCTTGCCGGATTTGTTTTTGCACAACAGGAAGAAGAAGAGATATTTTTCCAATCGTACACGCCGTCGGTTTTATTTCACAAGGGTGAATTCGAATTAAAGATTTTTAACAATCTTTACACTCAAACTTCTTATTTCGATGACGGCTCCAACTCGATTCCGACTAACACGCGGAGTAATTTTTTCAGCGGCATATTTTCTTTTATCTATGGAATTAATTCCGATTTTAACTTGGGAGTGGAGTTATGGCTTAAATCGGCAAAAAATAATTCCGTTGATTCTTCGCCTTTTGAAATTTTTAACTTTAACAATTCCGCGGATTCCCGAACGGTTTTAAGTCACATTGGACCTAAAATAAAAATTTTACCATTTACAGGTACTTTTTTGAAAGAGGTTTCGCTTCAATCCACTTTGCTTTTCCCGGTTGCAAGTAATTTGGAAGGAAACGGTTCTTCGCCCTTCGTTGAATTCGACAGTTACGTGTTTCTCAACCAATTCTTTTACGATAAAAGAATCGGTGATGATTTTTCTCTTTTCGTTGAATTCGACACTTGGTTTAGAATAAATAAAGAATTTAACGGCTCGAATTATTACGACTTTCCGTTAAAGGTGTTTTTCAGTTATTACCCGACCGGAAAGTTAACCGTTTACGGAATGCACGAAATCTCAACAAGATTTTATTCAGGCGGAAATGCTTACTATTTTCATATTGGTGGTGGACTAAAATATCAGTTGTTCGATTTTCTCGAATTGGAAGGATTGGTAACCAAATTTTATTTGGGTAAAAATTCCGGTGCCGGTAGCACTTTTAATCTTGGTTTTCGGTTTATTAATTAAGCATAATATATGGGAATTATTAAGAAATATTTCGAGTGGTTACAAAAAGACGTTCCGACGGGAGAAGTAGAAAGATATCCGGTCATCGATGCGAACGGAGAGACATCGGTTAAAGGCATTTACATCGTCGGTGATTTAACGGGTGTTCCTCTTTTAAAACTTGCTGCGGAAAGCGGTACGAAAACCGTTGAATATATTAATTCGTTATCCGGATTTAAAAAACAAAAAGAAAGCAAATCTCAAAAAGATATTTTTGATATTTTGATTATTGGTGCGGGACCCGCTGGAATTGCCGCGGGAATAAAAGCCAAAAAACTTGGACTTTCGTTCAAAATTTTAGAAGCTTCCCGTAAATTCAATACCATAATAAACTTTCCGAAAGGAAAACCTATTTTTGCCGAACCCGCCGGTTTTCAGCAACATTCCGATATTAAAATTAAGGACGGAACCAAAGAATCGCTGTTAGATGATTTATATCGTCAATTGCAAAACATCGAGCTTCCCGTAGAAGAAGGAGTAAAAGTTGATGAAATTAAAAAATATCAAAACTATTTTGAAGTTATCGCAAAAGATAAAAAATATAAAGCGCTTAAAGTAATTGTCGCAACGGGCAAATCGGGCAGCTACCGTAAATTAAATGTTCCCGGCGAAGATTTACCGAAAGTATTTAACCGTTTATTCGATCCGGCCGATGCGGAAGGTCACGATGTATTGGTTGTTGGCGGGGGCGACACCGCATTGGAAACGGCAATTGCGGTTGCCGATTTTGCGAAGAGCGTCACGATTTCGTATCGTAAACCATCGTTTGCCCGGCCCAAGCAAGGCAATTTGGAAAAATTAAACAGGTTGGTTGAACAAGGAAAAATTAAAATCCTGTTCGAAACTACGGTGAAAGAGATTAAGAAAAATTCAGTTGTACTTTCGGAAAAAGACGGTAAAGAAATCGAAATACCGAATTCATTGGTTTTCGCTATGATTGGTACCGAGCTGCCGGTCGATTTTTTTAAGCGCAGCGGTATTAAAATGGAAGGGGAGTTGGATACAACTTCGAAATTAATGTTCGCTGCGCTTTTGCTTTTTTCGGCTGTTGTCTATTTCGGGAAAAGCAGCGTTGATGTTTATTCTTACGTCCTCGGTAAAAAAGGTAACATTTCGGAAATGCTGCAATCGGTTTTCACCGCAGAATTTTGGAGCAAGTTTTTTAGTCTTCCGGCGTATTTGTTTTCTGTTCTGTCTTCCGATGAAATTTTTGTGTGGAACGTAACAAAGTACATTAATGCATTGATAGCGTATTTCGCATTCATTCTTTTTGTTATTCTTGGCGTATATTTATTATTTAAATTCATAAAAAATAATATCAAAAATTTTGATTTAGGTTGGAATTCGTTCAAGTATTCTTATTTTATTTTTGTTGCCGTTTTTATGTCGGTTGTTTATTTCGGTGAAAAATATTTCGGATTCAGCTTGTGGGGGAAAAGTCAAGGATTTTACTATACAGGCTTGTATTCACTTACAATTTTGATTTTCGGATTAAGACGAATAAAAGTAAAACCCACGAAATATATTATTTATCAAACGTGGACGTTAATTCTGATTCAAATTATTCCTCTGTTTTTATTACCCGAATTTATTCTTCCGTACTTGGGCAAAATAGGTGCGTTGGGCGGACCCGACGGTTTTGTTATGCAACAAATTTTCCCAACCGGAAATTGGGAGGGTGCACAACCGAGTTATTGGCGTTCGTACGGTTTTATTCTTGCCTGGCCTCTCAATTTAGGAAATCTTTACGACGGTAATATTACAACGTTTTGGTTGGTTTTTAGCATAGTACAAACTTTCGTAATTATTCCGCTTATCGTTTACAAATGGGGGAAAGGTGCGTATTGCGGTTGGATTTGTTCGTGTGGAGCTCTTGCCGAAACTTTGGGCGACGAATACAGATCTTTAGCTTTGCACGGGGAAAAACCGAAAAGGTGGGAAAACATCGGGCAATACATTCTTGCGGCGGCTTTTTTGGTAACAGGGTTAAAATTAATTTCTGTTTTGTATAATATTCAAATTCCGGTTATTAACGAACCCGTAAATTATACGGCGGATTTCCTACATGTATTTTATTATCTGGCAATCGACATTATATTTGCCGGAGTTTTGGGGTTAGGCGTTTATTTTTTCCTCAGCGGAAGAGTTTGGTGTCGGTTCGGTTGTCCGCTTGCGGCATTGATGCATATTTACGCAAGATTTTCCAAATACAGAATTTTTTCCGAAAAGAAAAAATGTATATCGTGCAACATCTGCACAAAGGTTTGTCACATGGGAATTGATGTGATGAATTACGCTAACAAAGGCATTCCGATGAACGACGTTGAGTGCGTACGTTGTTCCGCTTGCGTTGTTAATTGTCCTACACAAGTTTTGTCTTTCGGCGAACTTCCCAAATCCGATCCGGACAATGTACTTTACAAAGAAAAACAATTTGAAATAAAACAGCATTCGGATTGGGGCAAGGGACTCTGATTCCGACATAACTTGCAAATTTTATTAATTTACTTCTTTTTGTTCATACCGATTTTTCATAATTTTGTCTTTAATTTAATTCCGGTTAAGTATTTCCTTTTTCCGGAAGTTTTGTTTTACAAAAGAATATTGGAGTGAAAATGACAAAACTTGAAGAACTTGCAACTCTCGGGCAATCAATATGGTATGATTTTATTAGAAGGGATATTTTGTTGAACGGTGAACTGAAAAGGTTGATTGATATGGGATTGCGCGGAATGACTTCGAATCCTTCGATATTCGAAAAAGCAATTACCGGCAGCGATATTTACGATGAAGATTTTAAAAAATTAGTAAGCGAAGGAAAAAGCGCAAAAGAAATTTATGAACATATAGCTTTGCGCGATATTGAGTTGGCAGCGGATTTGTTTATGCCCGTTTTCGAAAATACACAAAGAATAGACGGCTATGTTAGTATTGAAGTCGACCCGAATTTGGCACACGATACCGAAGGAACCATTGCGGAAGGGAAAAGATTGTTCGAGAAATTAAACAAACCGAATGTAATGATAAAAGTTCCGGCAACAAAAGAAGGTTTGCCTGCGGTAACAGAACTTATTTCTTCCGGAATTAACGTAAACGTTACATTGATTTTTAACATGGAAAACTATTTGGAAGTTGTTCAGGCATTTAAAGACGGAATTGTTGCTTTGGATGAAAAGAAGGGAACACTTTGCTGTGTTGAATCGGTTGCCTCCTTCTTTGTTAGTCGCCTCGATACTTATGTCGACAAAATACTCGACGAAAAAGGTTTGCCCGAATTGAAAGGCAAAACAGCCATTGCATACGCTAAAATGGTTTATCAAGAATTCTTAAAGGTTTTTTCAGGCGATAACTGGCAAAGATTAATTCAAAAAGGGGCGCGAACCCAACAATTATTATGGGCAAGCACAAGTACCAAAAATCCCGAGTATCCCGATACGATGTATGTGGATAATTTAATCGGGCACAATACAATCAATACGGTTCCGCCAGCCACGCTCGAAAAGTTTTTGGACCACGGCGTTGTGAGAAAAACAATTTATGAAAATTTGGAAGAATCCAAACTGCATTTGCAAAAGATTGCTGAAGCCGGAATCGATTTGAACGAAGTAACAAACAAATTACAATCCGACGGAGTAAAAGCGTTTGCCGACTCGTATCAAAAAATACTCGACAACATTCAAGCAAAAATCGAACAAACAAAAGTGAGCTGAAAATGGAATTTTTCCTCGGGCGGTTTGAAAAAGATGTAATTTCGGTGAAAGATGAATTATCTCATTTCCGTATAGTCGATAGAATTTGGGAAAAAGATTTTACGGTTTGGAGCGATAACCCCGAAGAAATTTCGAATCGTTTGGGATGGCTCGATTTACCGTACGATATGCCCGGGAAACTTTCGGAAATAGACGAATTTGTTAACGGCGTGCTCCGCGATGGATTTAAAACCGTCGTTTTACTTGGAATGGGCGGGTCGAGCCTTGCTCCCGAAGTTTTCAGCCTCACTTTCGATAAAAAAGATAACCATCCCGAGCTCATTGTTTTGGATACGACCGACCCCCAATTTATCCGGAAAATTTCAGAAAAAATCGATTTTTCAACCGCTTTATTCGTCGTTTCAACAAAATCCGGCGGAACGGTGGAAACCCTTTCGTTAATGAAATACTTTTTTAATTTATGTACCGGCGAATTCGGCACTGATAAAACCGGGGAGCATTTTGTTGCAATTACCGATCCCGGGAGCAAGTTGGAAAAAGTCGCTCGGGAACACGGATTCCGAAAGGTTTTTTTGAATGACCCTAATATCGGTGGAAGGTTTTCCGCTTTGTCATTTTTCGGACTTGTACCGGCCGCATTAATCGGTGCGGATATCCGGGAAATTCTTAAGCGGGCAAAAATTCTTGCCGAGCTAACTAAGCAAGAAGCTAATTATGTAGCTTTGTTCGGTGCATTCCTCGGGCGTTTTGCAAATCTCGGAATCGATAAATTGACTTTTCTTTCTTCTTCCGAATTAGTGCATTTTCAAGCATGGGCCGAACAGTTAATTGCAGAAAGCACGGGAAAAAAAGGTAAGGGAATTTTGCCTGTTGCCGATGAACCGTCAATTAATACCGATTTTTATTCGGATGACAGACTTTTTGCAGTAATGAAATATGAAACCGACGATTTTTTAAACGACACAATTAGCGAATTAAAGAAAAAGGGCTTTCCCGTGTTCATTTTTACGTTGAAAGATGAATACGATTTGGGGCGGGAATTTTTTGCTTGGGAATTTGCAACGGCGGTTGCAGGATGGGTTTTGAAAATTCAACCGTTTGATCAACCCGATGTTGAATCGGCTAAAGTTGCCGCCCGCGAAACAATAAGGAAATTCGGCGAAGAAGGAAAACTGCCGGAGCCGGCGCCGGATTTAATTCTGGAAAACGGAATTAAGATTTTCGGAACTGTTGAAGGTGAAAGTTTTGAAAACGTTTTGGAGAATTTTATTGAACGTAACTTGGCGGATGAACCGAAAAGTTATATAGCGCTTCAAGCGTTTATTACGCCTGATAAAGAAAATTACAGCTTGTTGCAAAAATTAAGACAAAAATTAACGCGGAAGTATAAAACGGCATGCACGGTTGGTTTCGGACCGCGATTCTTGCATTCCACCGGCCAATTGCATAAAGGCGATGCCGGAAACGGTATATTTCTCCAATTTACTTACGAACCGGAAATTAATCTTCCG
>CAZKKI010000084.1:0-4193 GCA_964553325.1 uncultured Melioribacteraceae bacterium
AACGGAATGGTTTATATTCCGTACCGCGTTTTAAAAATACATAGACAATCTGCGGAATTTTACCACATTAAAAAAAATTACGAACCGAAACTGATTTTTAAAATTGAAATGAAATTTTCCAAACGGAACGCTCTTAAATTAATAATTGGAATAGCTCGCGATACTTCAGCTTTGAGGCCCGAACGAATTGCGTACGCCCACCATTTTATCAACCAAGGACGGGGTGCGTTGCCGATGCTCGGAAGGTGGGCGGACGGACAAATTCACGACGAGCCGATGAAATTTGAACTCGATTTAACAGACTTGACCTACGGTTTTGATTTATCGCGTCCTTTTAAGGTTTTTCTTCAAATAATAACCTTGCGCACGGGCGGAGAAGGAGAAATTATGCATCTGGGTGGAGTTGAATATTACACAAACCCGAACGGAAACGAAATTCAAGCTGAAATCTCGAACCCATTTTTAGATGACGGAAAGGTGTATTATTTCCCGATTAAAATCCCCGCGATAGCAGGTTTTATTTCGCCGGAAAATGTATTTATTAATCAGCACAAACTTTCCGTTTATTATGTGGATAGTCAGGAAACAACTCGCGAAAACGGACGCGCCACAAACGTTTTAGACGGATACCCGAATACAATTTGGCATACTAAATACGAAGACCCGCTACCGCACGAAATCCAGTTCAAACTTGATAGTTCGTATGTTGTTTCAGGCTTTGAATATCTGCCGAGAGAAAACGGGGGTAAAGATGCGCACGGGAGAATAAAAGATTTTGAAATTTACGTAAGTGAAGACCCGAACAACTGGGGAACACCGATTTATTCGGGTGCATTTTGTAATACTCCGCGAGTTCGCCGCATTTTTTTCGATACTGCGAAACGAGGAAAATATGTTAGGTTCGTTGCCCTTTCCGAAGTTAACGGCAACAATTGGACAACAATGTCGGAGTTCAATCTTTTTACTCCAAATCGCCCGAATAACGTCGAAAATAACGAAACCACGTTGGACAAATTTATTCTTTCACAAAATTATCCGAATCCGTTTAATCCCACAACTACGATTATGTATTCTCTACCCGAGAAAAACGGAGTAGAGACACAGCATGCTGTGTCTCTACAAGTGTTTAATTCATTAGGACAAAAAATCGCGACACTCGTAAACAAAGAACAAATACCCGGCAATTATTCCGTACAATTTAATGCAAACAAATTGCCTAGCGGAATATATTTTTATACTTTGCGTGCAGGCAATTTTATTCGAACGCGAAAAATGATTTTATTAAAATAATAAAGGGAAACGGTAATGAAAATTGGCATATTCTTAACTTTTTTAGGAGTGATAATAATGAGTTCGATAAATTTCGCTCAAAATGATAATAATAATCAATTGGCATTAACACCGCCAATGGGATGGAACTCATGGAATTTATATCAGTGCGATATTAACGAAGATTTGATAAAGAAAACCGCCGATGCAATGGTTGAAAAAGGAATGCTCCGGGCTGGATACGAATATTTGATAATCGATGATTGCTGGCAAATTGCAAGGGACGAAAACGGGAACATTTTACCCGATCCCGAAAAATTTCCTTCCGGAATAAAAGCCCTCGCAGATTACGTTCATTCTAAAGGTTTAAAGTTCGGAATTTATTCCGATGCGGGAACAAAAACTTGTCAGGGCAGACCCGGCAGTCGCGGTTACGAATTTCAAGATGCGAGAACTTACGCCGAATGGGGTGTCGATTATTTAAAATATGATTGGTGCCATCACGGTACACAAAATGCGCAAGCGTCTTACAAATTAATGGCAAACGCTTTGAAAGCGTCAGACCATCCTATTGTGTTCAGTATCTGCGAATGGGGAACAAACAAACCTTGGCTTTGGGGAAAGCAAATCGGCGGAAACTTGTGGCGGACTACGGAAGATATTTTGAACTGTTGGGATTGCCGCACAGATTGGGGCGGAATGGGGTTTGTTCATATACTTGACTTGCAGGTTGGTTTGGAATGTTACTCCGGCCCGGGACATTGGAACGATCCCGATATGCTCGAAGTTGGAAATAGCGGGTTGACCGTTTCAGAAAGCCGCGCACATTTCAGTTTATGGACAATTCTTGCCGCACCGCTTATCGCCGGTAACGATATTATTAAAATGAACAATGAAATCCGCGATATTTTAACAAACAAGGAAGTAATCGCTATTGACCAAGACCCGCTCGGAAAACAAGGGACACGTGTTAAAAAGCTGGGTGATTTGGAAGTTTGGTCACGACAACTTCACGACGGAAGTCGCGCCGTTGTTCTTTTTAATCGCGGTAAAGATACAGCGGAAATTTCTTTTTCGTGGACGGATATCGGTTATCCGAACAATCTAAACGCAAAAGTCAGAGATTTGTGGAAACACAAAGATATCGGTAACTTTACAGGTAGTTTTTCGGCAAATGTTAAGAACCACGATGTAATAATGATTAAGGTTATTCCGGAATAGAATTTTATGGATTGAATATGTTAAATACTACAGAAAAAAGTTTAATCGAAAAGTTGGAAATATTGTACTCACAGAATAAAATTACCGAGAATGTTTATCGCTACGAAAATCTTCGAAACAGATTTCTTTCTCTTTTCGGAAGAAACGAAATCATATTTTTCAGCGCACCCGGGCGTACGGAACTCGGCGGTAACCACACCGACCACAACAATGGCGTTGTTCTTGCCGCTGGCGTTAACCTCGATACTTTGGCGGCAGTTTCCCTAAACGACAGCAACAAAGTCGTCGTTTATTCCGACCAATGCGGAGACGAGCCGTTTACTGTAGATTTAAACGATCTGGAGATGAAGAAAAAAGAGCAGGGAACTCTCGCCTCGTTCGTTCGCGGAATCGCAAAATATTTAAGCAACAATCGTTGGGATATTGGCGGATTAAACGCAGTAATAACGAGTAATATTCCCTTTGGTGCGGGATTAAGTTCCTCGGCTTCCGTTGAGGTTTTAATAGGTGAAATTTTTAATGTTTTATTTAACGAAGGAAAAATTTCAAAAACAGAAATTGCACGTGCCGGACAATTTGCCGAAAACGATTATTTCGGAAAACCGTGCGGATTAATGGACCAACTTGCGTGTGCTTACGGCGGAATTGTTAAGATCGATTTTGAAAAAGGAGCAGAAATTGAAAAAATCGATTTCGTTTTCGACAATACCAATTACGCTTTGCTTGTCGTAAATACCGGAGAAAATCATGCAGATTTAACCGACGATTATGCTGCCATTCCGAGAGAAATGAAAGAAATCGCGGGGTTTTTCGGGAAAAAATATCTGAGAGAAGTAAACGAAAATGATTTTTGGAAATCGATAGCCGAATTACGAAAAAAAGTATCGGAACGCTCTATTTTGCGCAGCATACATTTTTTCGAAGAAAATCGCCGTGTTGTAAAACAAGCTGAAGCATTGAAGAACGGCGAATTTTTGAATTTCCTTCACTTGGTTTCCGAATCGGGAAATTCATCAATAAAAAAATTACAAAACCTATTTCCGCCAGCAATGCCAGGTGAGCAATCGCTTTTGCTTGCTATTGTTTTGAGTGAACAATTTTTAGGGGACAAAAATGGAGTAGTGAGAGTTCACGGAGGCGGTTTTGCGGGAACAATCCAAGTATTTTTACCCCGTGAGCTTGTTGAACGTTATAAAATTTTTATCGGAAAAATATTCGGGGAGAATGCGATAACCGAATTGAAGATAAGAAACACCGGAGTTTTGCAAGTATAATTTATTTTATATCAAAGCCGTTCAAGATGAAAATGCAAAACACGTATTGTGTAACAAGTAGCTCGTAACAAATTGAGAATTAAAAAGAATTTTTCCCTTATGAGTATTGCCCAATAACGCCGAAATTTGCGAGGAATGAAATTCGGCAACCGGCGGATAATTTCATAAAAGAGAGTGTAGTGTGATAGATTCCTTCACTTCGTTCGGAATGACAGTAGTTTTCTGTGTGATAGATTCCTTCGCTTCGCTCGGAATGACAGTAGTTTGTTAGTTGTTACGGCAATACTACATCCCGCCTTTCCGGGAAATCCGAAAGACTGTGGTTGTTTTACGTTGTGTTCCACGTCCTCTAAAAACTATTTACAAAAAAATCAAATGAAGCAAAAAAACCATAACAGAGCATCTTCAAAATTCAAATGAAATGTTTGA
>CAZKKI010000085.1:0-16124 GCA_964553325.1 uncultured Melioribacteraceae bacterium
CGAAACCGAAGCATCGAAACTAAACGAAGCAAATTGCAAGACCTTGCTTTTATCATTAATCTTAAATCTTTTAATTTGCTCGCTAACCAAATTGCAAAGAGCAATGTGAGTCAGTTGTACCCCTTTCGGTTTACCGGTTGAGCCGGAAGTATAGATAACATAAGCGAGATTATTACCGTCGATCTTAATTGCCGGATCACCGTCGGAAATTCCGTTAATGTTTTCAAGCTCTTCATCCAAAACAATTTTTGTGTAACCGTTATCCGGTATTTTTTTACACAATTTGCTTTCCGTTATCAAGTAATCCAATCCGGAATCTTCTATAATATATTTGATTCTTTCGGATGGATAATCACAATCGATTGGTAAGTAAGCCGCACCGGCTTTAATTATTGCCAAAAGTGAAATTATTTGATCAACTGATCTATCCAGACAAATACCGATAATTTCGTCTCGCCCAATTCCTTTGGAAACAAGAAAGTTCGCGAGTTTATTAGCTTTTTTGTTTAATTCGCTATAAGTAACAGCTTGTTCATTGAATACTACGGCTTTTTGTTCGGAATAGCGTTTCACAACACTATTAAACCAGTCAACCGCATTAATATATTCAGGTAACTTGAATTCCCTATTGTTCAATTCAGTTAACAAAAGGTTTTTTTCATTTTCAGTTAAAATTTCAATATCTTTATTTTTAATGTTTTCGTTTTCAATTATGTTTTCAAGTAACCGTTCAAAATGTTTCAACATTCTTAAGACAGTTGAGTTTTCGAATAAGTCGGTATTGTAAGTTATGGAAGCGCCAAATCCCTTATCGGTTTCAGCCATCATAACAGAAAGATCGAACGGCGACTTCATATCATCTACGTTAACCGATTCAACCGGTAAGCCGCCAAGCTTCATTTGCATTCCGTCTTTACCGATTGCAAAACCGGAAAGTCCTTCATCGTTCAGAAGATGTGCTTGTTGATAGATAAACATAACTTGAAATAGCGGTGAACGACTCGGATCCCTTTTAATCTTCAACTTTTCAACAAGTAAATTTATCGGATAATCCTGATGTTCGATTGCGCCCACTACTTTTTCCCGGACAGTATCAACAAATTCACCGAACGATTTTTCATTTTCTATTTTGCTTCTAATAGCAACCGGATTAACAAAATAGCCCACTACATTTTCCAACTCGGGAACGGTTCTTCCCGTTGTCGGCGTACCGACAATTATATCATCTTGTCCCGAATATTTATTAAGCAGTATATTGAATGCGGAAAGTAAAACAACGTAATCGGTTGTATTTAATTTTTTGCTTAATTCTTTAATTTTGTGAGATAATTCACTATCAAAAATTATCGTTTCTGTTTTTCCTTTAAACGTCTGAACGGGCGGGCGAGATTTGTCTAAAGGTAACGATAAAACGGGCAATTCACCCTCAAGTTCATTTTTCCAATAGTCTAATAACTTCTCGCCTTGTTCCCCGCTTATTATTTCCTTTTGCCAATTAACGAAATCGGTATACTTTATTTTATTAATCGGCAACCGAACGTTCTCAATCTTTTCATTATACAATTGCCCGACTTCATAAACAACTATTGCTTGCGACCACATATCAACAACTATGTGATGAGCAACAAGTTGCAAAATATAATCTTGCTGTTCTAATTTGTACAAATAAACTTTGAATAACGGACCTTTTTCCAAATCAAAAACCTGGTTGGCATTTTTATTTAATACCGGTTTAATAACGTCAAGGCTTTTGCCGTTTAATACTTCAAATTTAAAATATATTTCGTAATTTTCTTTTATTACCTGTTTCGGTTCACCGTTCTCATAAACAAAGGTAGCTCTTAATTGCGGATGTCTTTTTATGACTTCAATGAACGACTTCTTAAGTAAATCAATATCGATTTCGGTTTTTACTCTAACTGCATAAGCCGGATTGAAAATACTATCCGGCGCCATTTGATGTTGAAACCACATTGCTTTCTGACCATAAGAAAGCTCAAAAGTACCGGCGGATTTCTCTCCTATCTTTATCGGTGGGTATTTCGAGGTTCCGCCGCTATTAATTTTACTTAATGCGTAATTCGCCAGTTCATTTATACTGGGACCTTCAATAAGTTTTGCAACCGGGATTTCAATCCTTAACGTATTTTGTAATTTTGCCCTTAATTCCATTGCTACAATCGAATCCAAACCTAAATTTGTAATTGATTGATCTGGATTAATATTTTCCGGTTTTAATCTTAAGACATGTGCAATTGCAGATCGCAAATAATTCTTAATCGATGATATTTTTTTCTCATCATCCGAAGAGTTTAACGCTTCAACCAAATCGTTTTCGTCGAAATGGAAATCATTTACCATTTCAATTTCCCGCTCTTCTTTTGCTTTGGGAGGTTTCGCAATCTTTTTCTCCAAATCGTCAAACCAATATCGTTCACGCAAAAAAGCATAAGTAGGAACGTTTACGAAATTTCTATTATAATCGGAATCCAAAAGTCGAAAATCCAATTCCATTCCAGCTAAATATAAATTTCCGATACCGGTTAACAATTCTTTCCAATCCGATTGATTTTTTCTTAGCGAACCAATCCAAACGATTTTATCATCGTCAATGAATCTTTTTGCCATTCCCGTCAAAACCGGATGAGGACCGATTTCAACATAAACATTACAATTCATCTCACTTAATAATTTCATACCCGGTTCGAATAACACCGCATTTCTAATATGATTTTTCCAATACTCCGCCGAAAAAGTTGTATCGTTAATTAATTTACCGGTCAGATTGGAAACGATTGGAATTCCGGGCTTCTTAAAATCGATTTCCTTAACGGTTTGTTCAAACTCATCCAAAATCGGTTCCATTAAAGGTGAGTGAAAAGCATGAGATACAGTTAATTTTTTTGAGATTATACTTTTCGAGTTAAATATATCACTAATTTTATTAATTGTTTCACTCTTTCCCGATATCACTATATTTTCGGGTCCGTTGATCGCGGCAACCGAAATTTCATTTTCAAAATCGTTAATTACTTTTGTTACTTTTTCCAAGTCGGCAAAAACCGCTAACATTGCACCGTTATGCGGTAAGGATTGCATTAATCTTCCGCGGGCTTCAATAAATTTCAAGCCGTCTTCCAGACTCATAACATTAGCAATAACGGCCGCAACAACTTCACCTACGCTATGGCCGATTAAATAATCCGGTTTAACGCCCCACGACATCCATAATTTGGCTAAAGCATATTCAACAATAAACAAAGCGATTTGCGTATAACGAGTTTCGTTAATCAAATTCGCTTTCTCTTCATTTCCGAAAATAACTTCAGAAACCGTTTCACCTATTTGCTCTTTAAGAATCGCGATACATTCGTCAAAATATTTTTTATACGTCGGCGATGTTTCATAAAGTTCTTTACTCATTCCAAAATATTGGGAACCTTGTCCAGTAAAGAGAAAAGCTATTTTTCTTTTACCATGCGAATTTAATGGAACCGTACGAATAAACGGATTTGAATTTTCCGAAAGTTCTTTCAATCTCGCTACAGCTTCATTTGTAGTTTGGGCTACAACGAAAGCACGATTTTCAAAATGCTCTTTATGCACATTTTGAGTAAAGCAAACGTCCGCGAAATTTATCATTTCATTTTTTTCTAAAAACTCGGTAAACTTATCGGCTAATCTACTGACGCTGTTTTTATCTCTTGCGGAAAGAGTTAAAAGATGAGCAGTTCTGTCAATAGTATTGGTTAATATTTCTGGTTCCGGATACTCTTCCAAAATCACATGAGCGTTTGTCCCTCCGAAACCGAAAGAGCTAACCCCGGCAATACGTTTTTTATTCGTTACTTCCCATTTAATATTTTCGGTTTGAATTACAAAAGGTAATTCATCGATCGGGATATGCGGATTAATTTTGGTAAAGTGCAAAGTTTTAGGAATAAATTTATGTTTTAACATTAAAACGGTTTTAATAAATCCGGCTATCCCAGCAGCAGCTTCCAAATGACCGATGTTACTTTTTACAGCTCCAAGGTAACAAGGATTATCTTTTGTTCTGTTTTCCATAACCATTCCAAGCGCTTCTATTTCAATTGGATCGCCAAGAATGGTCCCCGTTCCGTGTGTTTCCACGTATTGAATATCTTCGGGTTTAAGTTTTGCGTTTGCCAAAGCATCGAGAATAACACGTTTCTGGGCAAAGCTGTTCGGAGCGGTCAAACCGTTACTTTTACCGTCTTGATTAACGGCACTACCTCTAATAACCGATAAAATACGGTCTCCGTCTCTTACGGCATCGGAAAGTCTTTTAAGAATAACCACACCGCAACCTTCGCTGCGTACATATCCGTCGGCATCGGCGCTAAATGTTTTACATCTTCCCGTGGGCGACATCATGTGCGCTTGTGAGAACGTAATGGTCAGTTCCGGGGACAAAATCAAATTTACTCCACCGGCAACGGCATAATCGGATTCTTTATTACGCAAACTTTGTATTGCCATGTGGACAGTAACCAGCGATGACGAACAAGCCGTATCGACCGATATGCTTGGTCCTTGAAAATCATAAAGATACGATATCCGGTTAGCAGCAATACTGAACGCGTTACCCGAACCGGTATAAGCATCTATTCTTCTTATTTCACCGTTTTGAATTTTTGTATAATCATTATTACTTATTCCAATGAAAACACCGGTTTTACTTTTCTTTAACGATGACGGTTTTATTCCCGCGTTTTCGAACGCTTCCCAAACGGTTTCCAAAAGCAAGCGATGTTGCGGATCCATTTTCATTGCTTCACGCGGGGAAATACCGAAAAATTTTGTATCGAACTTATCAACATTATTAATAAAACCACCGTAACGGGTTACCATCTTTCCGGTTTTTGCCGGTTCCGGGTCATAATATTCCTCAACATCCCAACGCTCTTTCGGGACTTCGGTAATCGCGTCAATTCCATTTTCGAGTAATTTCAAATAATCTTCGCAATTATCGGCTCCGGGGAATTTACAACTCATTCCAACGACGGCAATCGGTTCATGTTTTTCTTTTTCAAGCTTTTCCAATTTTCGCCGCATTTCCTCTACTGCCAGCAAAGCCCTTTTTAACGGTGAAAGGTTTTCCATACGTTTGTTTTTATCGTTCATTTTATTCATCATTATTTTGTTCGTCCAATTTTTTAAGTAATAAAGCTTCCACTTCTTCGTCGCTCATATTTTCTATTTCATCAAGTACATCGTCCAAAACAACTTCATCTTCCGTTTCGGCAATCGCTTCTTGCTCGGTTTTATCTTCAAATTTTAGAATATCATTAATTAAATGTTCACTTATCGCATCAATTGACGGATAATTAAATACCAAAGTTGCGGGCAGCTTTTTACCCACGGCTTTATCTATAGTATTTTTGAGTTCAATGGCCATTAATGAATCCAACCCCATTTCGCTTAGATGTTTGGAAGTATCCAAAGGGAAACTTGGATCAAGTCCTAAAACTCTTATTGTTTGTTCTTTCAGATATTCTATGACTTTTTCTTTCCGTTCTTCCGGTTTTATTGAACGTAATTCTTCAACTAATTGCGGAATCGTATTTTCAGTTTCGCTTTCCGTTAACCGTGCAAATCCGGCAATAAATGTTTTAACATTTTCTTCACCGATCGCACCGATAAGTTTTTGCCAATCAACTTTAAAAACGCCAATTTGCTCAAAATCGTTTTGTAATACTACATCGAGCATTTTCATTCCTACATCGGGGGTAATCCGATTAAAACCGAGATTATCTTTACCCGCGCTAATTCCATTTTTCGTCATTCCCAATGATTCCCACGGTCCCCAATTAATACTAACCGCATTTACACCTTTACTTCGCTGGTGTTTTGCGAACCCGTCCATAAATGCATTGGCGGCTGCGTAATTCGATTGACCCGCCGAACCAAGCAAAGATGCAACCGAGGAAAAATAAACCACAAAATCGACATCATTGTCTACCGTTAAAACATCTAAAGTTAATGCTCCGCCGATTTTCGGGGAAAGAACCTTGGCGAATTTATCCGGTGTTTGTTGTAAAATAATCCCATCGTCCAAAACGCCGGCAGCATGAATAATTCCTTTTATTGTTTTCTCCTTGGTATTTGCCAAATTTTTAATTTCTTCACTTAGTTTTCTTTCAGAAATATCACCGAGAACAGTATAAATATTAACATTTTTAATCTTATCAATTTTCTCTTTAACCATATCTTTTGGACTACTTCGCCCTACTAAAATAATATTTTGAGCTCCGTTGTTTATTAACCAATCCATTACGATTTGCCCCAAAGCACCAAAGCCGCCGGTAATTACGTACATACCGTTTTTGTCAATCTTAAATTCATTATTTCGTTTTTGTATTATCTGTTTATCAATCGAAATAACTATTTTACCGATATGTTTCGTTTGCGCCATAAACCTGAACGCAGAAACCGCTTCGGTAACGGGATAGACTTTTTTCATTAGCGGGACGAGTTTTCCTTCCTCGAAAAGAGGAATAAGTTCATTCAACAATTCTTTTACTAAATCGGGTTGCTTGTCCGAAATATCGTCCAAAGCAATTATATGATATTCAACGTCAGGTCTGAATTGCTTAACCTTTTCATGCGTCCAAATATTCACTTTTCCGATTTCTAAAAATCTACCGTTCCCGTTCAATACTGAAAAGCCTTTTTCAATAAATTCACCCGATAAAGAATTCAATACAATATCGACACCCTTTCCGTTTGTAATTTGTAAAATTTCGTCGGCAAAATCGGTTGTTCTTGAATTCATAATGTGCGTGATACCCAACTCCCTTAAAAATTGTCTTTTCTCGTCACTTCCCGCAGTAGCAAAAATTTCTGCGCCAACCATTTTACATATTTGAATAGCCGCTTGACCAACGCCACCGCTAGCTGCATGAATTAATACTTTATCTCCTTTTTTCACATTTGCCAATTTAACCAACGCATAATAAGCCGTTAAGAATGTGATAGGAATTGTAGAGCTTTCTTCAAAGGTTAAGTTCTCCGGTATCTTACCGATTAAAGAAGCTCTGGTTACAACATATTTTGCAAAACTTCCCGGAGCAATACCGAAAACTTTATCACCGACTTTATAATCTTTTACGTTGCTACCGACTTTTGTAACAATACCGGCACATTCACCTCCTAATTTCCCGGCGTCTCCCGGATACAAATTTAATGCATTCATAACATCACGGAAATTTAAACCGGCTGCCATAACATTTATTTCCACTTCATTTTCCGCCGGTTCCGTTCTCTCGACATCTACATACCGTATATTGTCTAAAACACCTTTTTCAGAAATCTCAAGCCGTTTATTTTTAACCGAAATGTTTTTTTCGTCATCATTGGTTTCTTCAACTTCGGCATTTACCAATTTTGCAACATACCTTGTGCCGTTACGATACGCTATTCTGTCGTCGTTTGAGTGTATTAAAAATTCATTAATAAGTTTATCGTAATTCCCTTCTCCAGCATCAATCAATTTTGTATTGAATTCGGGATGTTCCAACATTAACACTTGTCCGAAACCCCAAACGGAAGTTTCCACCGGATTAATGCTTTTTTCTTCCCGCACGGTAACCGCGTTACTTGTAACTAACGATATATTAACCGGATTTGATATTCCGCTTGTAATCAAGCTTTTTATAATGTTCAACAACTTTTCGAACAAAGCATTTTCAAATTCAAGTATGTTTTTATTTACACCTGCTATTTCCTGAAAAGCGGGGAGTGAAGAATCAATAATTATTTCAAAACTTTTACCTTCCGTATTCTCCAAAATCTCCGTAAACAGTTTGCCTAGGTTATCTTGTGAGGAAAAGTCGATTTTATATTCATTCCGATTCACTTTTTCATAATCATCACCTTGTGTAATTTTTATAACATCAAGTTCCTTTTCTTTTAATCTATCAAAGATTTCACTTCCGTCATTGCCGATGTTAAAAAGCAAAAATATTTTACTTTCAGGCGTACTTTTGTTTTCGGAAATTTGGTTATCGAACTCTTCCCATTTGACTTCGTACAACCATCCGCCGACATCGATTCTAAAATCAGCCGGCAATACATTGCGTTTTAGTTTTATAACTTTTAATTTTTTAATATAGCCGATTTCTTTCCCGTCGGAATCCGACAATAATACGTTAAAAGTAAATCCGTTTTCGTTCTTCCCGATTAGTTTCGTTTTACTGATTATTTTTTCTTGCGTCTTATTTTTCAAAACGAATTTGTCGATACCAACCGGTAAATAAACAATATCGTTTCGATTCCCTTCATCTTTTTCTTCGATGAGAACAGCGGAAGTTTGTAAAGCAGCGTCCAAAAGAGCCGGATGAATTTCATATTCATCAAAATCTTCAACCGAATTTTTATCAAGTACAATTTCCGCTATTGCTTCACCATTTTGAACAATAAGATTTTTTACTCCTCTGAATACTTTGCCGTAATTCAAACCGTTTTTCAGTAAATCCGCATAAAAGGCGTCGCTGCTAAAATTGCTACCACCGAAATCGACGCCATTGCTTTCGAAAGTGTTTTTAATATCTTCCGAAACTACAGTGGTGAGCGTACCGGAAGCATTTAGTGTCCATTCGATATCCTGCGGATTTTTCAAATTAACCGGTGAACTGTAAATTTTAAATTCGGTTTCAGCGCCTTCAAGTTGATTCAAAATTACTTGAAGTTTAACGGGCTTTTCTTCGGTTACCGGTAACAAATTCGTCAGGTTCACATTTTCAATAGAAAAATGCTGCTTCCCGAATGAATAAACCGCTGCACTTTGAACGGCAATCAGATAAGCTGTTGCGGGAAATACGGGCACATTAAATACTTTGTGATCTTGTAACCAACCAACATTTTCCAAAGATATAATTGACTCGTAAACATTTTGCTTAATAACGGGTGAACTAAATTTCTTTTGAATCAAAGTATTTATCATTCCGTCGTCTAAACCCAATGTAAACTTTTTATCGCTTCTTTTCGGTTGATTCGGAATGTCAACCCAGTAACGCGCCTTTTGAAAAGCGTAAGTCGGTAAATTCAATTTATTTCTGTTGTAAACTTTATCAAAGTCTTTCCAATTAATTGTTTGACCGTTTACATACAAAACTGCCAACGAATCAAGTATAACTTTCCAATCGTCATTATCTTTTTTAAGTGACGGCAACCAAAGAGCTTCATATTCGGGCATAGCCGCGCGCGCCATACTTAACAATGAAGGATGTGGTCCGACCTCAACGAAATTCTTAATTTCGAATTCCGCTAAAGTTTTTATACCGTCGTAATAATTCACAGCGTTTCGAATGTGTTTAGTCCAATATTCGGCATCTTGAATCTCATCTTGCGAAATAAATTTACCGGTAATATTCGATACCAGCGGAACTTCGGGTTGTTTGAACTTTATGTCTTTAATCGAATTTTGAAATTCCTCCAAAATAGGTTCCATCAAAGCCGAATGGAATGCATGTGAAGTTTTGATTTTTACAGTTTTAATATTTTTTGATCCGGCAATTTCAATTATTTTTTCCACCGATTCCGTCTTTCCGGAAATTACCGTGTTATTCGGTCCGTTTACACCGGCTATCGATACTTCATGTCCGAAATCCTCAATTATTCCTTTTACGTTTTCCAAAGTTGAAAATATAACTGCCATTATACCGTTTTGAGGTAAGCTCTGCATCAACTTCCCGCGAATTGCCACAAGATTAAGCGCATCTTCCAAACTCAGTACGTTTGCATAACAAGCGGCGGTTATTTCGCCGATGCTGTGCCCAATTAAAGCATCCGGTTTTATACCCCAAGATTCCCATAATTTGGCAACCGCATATTCAATTGCAAACAAAGCGGGTTGAGTAAACCGTGTTTGATGAATATCATCATGATTAGCTTGCCCGGAGTAAAGCAAATCCAGTAATTCGATACCGTGCCGCTCGGAAAGTATTTTGTTACAATAGTCAATTGTGGACTTAAACGAAGGATGAGTTTCATACAATATTTTCCCCATTCCGAAATACTGAGCTCCTTGACCCGTGAACAAAAACGCTGTTTTACCGGAAACAATCTCTCCCGTAGTTCTTACAGAAGGTCCCGAGCCGTTTTCCAAAAACTTTTTTAGCACAATTTTCAATTCCGTTGTCGAAGTAACAACCGCGGCAAGTCTGTTTTTGAAATGTTTTCTGCCCGTATTTACGGTAAAAGTCAAATCACCAACCGGAACCGCATCGTTTTTATTTAAATACTCAAGATATTTTTCCGCCAAATCCGTTACCGCCTTTTTGTTATAACCTGAAATCGTAAACAAATGAGCGGATCTGTCAATTTTGTTTTCTTTTCTTTTTTGAACCGGAGCTTCTTGTAAAACAACATGCGCATTCGTGCCACCGAATCCGTAAGAACTAACTCCAGCCGACCTTTTACCGCTCACACTGTTCCACGGAACAGATTCGGTCGGAATTCTAAAAGGCAAAGTGTCAATTGGTATGTGCGGATTTATTTTTGTAAAATTAATATGCTTGGGTATTACACCGTGATGTAAAGCCAAAGCGGTTTTAATTATACCGGCGATACCGGCAGCAGATTCAGTATGCCCTATATTCGTTTTTACAGAACCGATATAAAGCGAATTACTTTTATCCCTACCTCCGAAGACTTCCGCCAATCCTTGTACTTCTATCGGGTCGCCCAAAATCGTACCGGTACCATGAGCTTCTATGTAATCGATCTCATTTGCTGAAAGACCGGAATCTTCCAATGCTTCTCGTATTGCTTTAGCTTGTGCATGTTTGTTTGGTGCGGTAATTCCATTGCTTTTTCCGTCTTGATTAACCGCACTTCCTTTAATAACCGCAATAATATTATCACCGTCATTTATTGCATCCGAAAGTCTTTTCAAGACAATCATTCCGCAACCTTCGCTACGAATATATCCGTCGGCGCTCGCATCGAAGGTTTTACAACTACCCGTCGGCGAAAGCATTTTAGCTTGAGAAAAGGCAATGTTAATATCCGGCGTCAAAATCATATTTACACCGCCGGCAATCGCCATATCCGATTCACCGTTCCGTAAACTTTTACACGCAAGGTGCACAGAAACCAGCGAAGACGAACAAGCAGTATCGAGTGCAACACTCGGACCTTGCAAATCGAGCGTATAAGAAATTCTATTTGCCGCAACGCTGAAAGCGTTTCCGGTACCCGAGTAAGCATCAATATTTTCCGGAATACCTCTTTGGAAAGACGTGTAATCCATATTGCTTATTCCGAGGAATACTCCCGTTTTAGTTCCGGCAATTTCTTCGGGGTTAATCGCCGCATCTTCCAATGCTTCCCACACTGTTTCCAAAACGAATCTCTGTTGCGGATCGATTTTCTTTGCTTCACGTGGTGAGATACCAAAGAAATGGGGATCGAACATATCTACATTTTTAACAAATCCTCCCTTCTTTGTAATCATCTTACCCGGCTGCGTGCCCGTCGGATCGTAATACTCATCAACATCCCACCTTTCTTTCGGTATGTCCGTTATTCCGCTTCTCCCTTCGGAAAGCATTTGCCAAAATTCTTCTTTGGTTTCCGCCCCAGGAAATCTCAAACCAATACCGATTATTGCTACCGGTTCTTTTTCCGTATTTTTATTTTTGGTTTGTTTTTTTACGGTTGCGGGTTCTTGCAATCCGGAAATGTAATTAGCCAATTTATTTATTGTCGGATATTCCCATAAAAGCGTAGAAGGTAAATCAACGTTAAATTGATTTTCCAAATCCCCTACAAATTTTACCGCTTTCGTGGAATCTATTCCGAAATTTGTAAACGGTTCGTCGGTATCCAGCGAATTTTTGTTTACGGTTAAAGTTTTTGCCAGTTTCTCTACCAACCAATTTCTAATTTCATTTACATCTTTGCTTACGGGCTCTTGTTTCGGTGTTTCTACTTTAGTGTCTTTTACCGGACTTTCAACTTTCTTATCGCCCAATTTCCATTCAGCAATTATCTCCAGTTCACCTTTCAAGTATGCCTTTTTGGTTGCCCTGCGTTGAATTTTGCCGCTGGAGGTTTTAAATATTGTTTTAGGTTGAATTAAAACAACCGCATAAGTTTGAATATTGTGGTTTTCGGATACCGCCGAAATTATATCTGTAATTACGGTTTGCCAATCAACGTTTTTCTTTGCACGAGCTTCATGAACTACCACCAACCGTTCTTTGTTTTCCACTTCGACGGAAAATACGGCGCCGCTGGAAGGGCGCAGTAAATTATTTGCTCTCTCAACCGTAAGCTCTATATCTTGCGGATAATGATTCGTACCGTCGATTATTATCATATCTTTCAAGCGACCGGTAACGTATAGCTCGCCATCCTTCAAAAATCCAAGATCGCCCGTTCTTAAAAACGGTCCTTCGTTCGTATTCGATGTAAAAGCGTTAAAAATTTCTTCGGTAACTTCTTTGTTTTCCCAATATCCTTTCGCAACGTTTTTTCCTTTAACCCAAATTTCCCCGATTTCATTTTCATTTAATTTTTCCAAAGTTTCGGGATTAACAATTGCAATTTCTTCTTCAAGAAGTCTCGTTCCGCAACTTACAAGTTCTTGTGCGTTTTCATTATTTTCTTCGAATTTTATTTTGTTTTCACGTAAAGCTAACTTGTTCAGTTTACAAACTTTCGGTATATCCGTACGATTAACACCTGATACAATTAAAGTTGCTTCGGCAAGTCCGTAACACGGATAAAAAGCACTTCTCTTAAATCCGGCCGGAGCAAAAATATTACTGAATTCTTCAATGGTAACAGAACGAACCGGTTCCGCTCCGCTAAAAGCAACTTCCCAATTGCTTAGGTCAAGTTTCTCAACTTTATTTGGAGAAGCGGCTTTTATACACAGGTCGTACGCAAAATTCGGTCCGCCGCTTACAACCGGTTTATCTTTTATATCGGAAATAATTTGCAACCATCGCAAAGGACGTTTCAAAAAGTACACGGGCGACATAAGAGTTGTATGGAAACTACTGAAAAGCGGTTGAAGGATTCCTCCGATTAATCCCATATCATGATAAATTGGTAACCAGATAACGCCTTCATGTTCGGTATACATTCCGAATCCGTCTTTAATCATAACGGAATTGTAAAGCAAATTCTCGTGTGTAATTATAACGCCCTTAGGATTGCCGGTGGAACCGGAAGTATATTGCAAATAAGCAATGTCGTCCGCCTTTACGTTCGGTAATATCAAATTATCGATTTGCAAATCGTAATTATCCGTTGCCATCCACTCGATTTTTCCGAGAGAATATTCATCGTCGCCACTCAGAACTTCGCTTAATTCTTTATCATTTTTCCATTCATCAACTTGAGTTAATACACCTGTTGTAGTAAGAGCTATTTTTGCTTTTGAATCTTGTAAAATCGATTGCAAACGCGGTAAAGTTTTTTTCAATCGTGGCGGATCGGGCGGATAGACCGGTACCGCTATCACTCCGGCATACAAACAACCGAAATAACCACAAATATAATCCAATCCGGGCGGGAATAACAATAAAGCCCGTTCGCTTGTCAAATTCTTATCAATTAAACGAGCGGCAATTACTTTTGCTCTTCTGTCCAATTCGGCATAGCTGATTATATCCGTCGTTCCGTCATCATTTAAAAAGGTGAATGCTTTAGCATCCCCTAATTTATCAGAGCGATTTAACAGTAACTCTACTAATGTTTTTTCGTTGTAAAATTTTTCCATTTTTCGCCTTTATTCAACTTTTGAGATAAAGAATAACCGTTAATCCTGAATTAACGTCTTATTGTTTTTCAGATTTACGGTTTTAAGAATTTCTTGAACATCTATAAGCAGATATTCAATTCCCCCGATTTCCAAAACATTGTTACAAAACGGAATTCCCTTTCCGTATGCAGATGAATAAATGTGCTTTGAATTACCGTTTAAGTTGATAATCTCAACTACTTGATCCACCACTATTCCGTACGAATAACCGTTTTCTTCCCCGACCAATATTCTGCTTTCCGATTCTATTTCTTTCGGAACAATATCCAAAAGTTCGTATAAATTCAGCAATTGAACTTCGGTTGTTCCGTATTTGAAAGCATTAAAATCATTTTCGAAAAAGAAATTTTTAGGAAGAAAATCTTTCGCTTTGAGAATTAGTGGGACGCTTTGCATATCGACAGCAAAGATCTGTTCCGATAGTTTGAAGGTGATGATATTTTTAATCATAGCTCTCTTTTAATATTTTTTCGCCTAAGGGTATGGGGCAACAATCGTTCCAAATAAAAAGTTTGTTTTTGAGATATTTTTGAAGGTGTTGGGAAACGATGAGTTAAAAAATTTAACGAACGGTAAAGAAATTTAACTTATTGGCATATATAGATTTATTCTACAACATTAAAATAAAAATTTTTAACGGAACCGAATCAACTTAATCCGTATTTTTCCAGCTTGCTGTAAAGTGTAGGTTTGGAAATACCGAGTATTTGAACCGCTTTTTGTTTATCGCCCCGAACTTTTTCCAAAACATATTTAATATGCCTCTTTTCAACTTCTTCAAGACTTAACAGCTCTTCCTCGCCGCCGTTTTTTTGTTTACTGTTTTTCCTGAGCAAAATATTTTCCTTAACCAAAACATCGTTACTGGAAAGTACAACGGCTTGCAGCAAAATATTTTCAAGTTCACGAACATTTCCCGGCCAATCGTATTCTTGAAGCATTTCCATTACTTCCATAGGAATTTTCATTACATTTTTGTGCAACTCTTTGTTTATTTTTTTCAAGAAATGAACTACCAACAAAGGAATATCTTCTTTTCTTTCACGCAACGGGGGTAAATTTATCGTAAAAACTTTCAAGCGATAGTATAAATCTTCTCGGAATTTCCCTTCCTCAACGAGTTTTTCCAAATCGCGGTTACTGGCGGCAATTATTCTTGCCTTCATCGGTAAAGTGTATTCACCGCCTACCTTTTCGAATTCTC
Organism: uncultured Melioribacteraceae bacterium; assembly: GCA_964553325.1. Lineage (GTDB taxonomy): Bacteria > Bacteroidota > Ignavibacteria > Ignavibacteriales > Melioribacteraceae > BMS3ABIN04. The sequence continues at coordinate 15,006 of CAZKKI010000085.1, forward strand.
TTTCCTGTAAAACCCTAAGGAGTTTTGCTTGCAAATCGAGAGACATTTCGGAAATTTCGTCCAAAAAAATCGTTCCTTCGCGGGCCAGCTCGAATTTTCCTTTCTTATCTTTAATTGCGCCGGTAAACGCTCCTTTAACATGCCCGAATAATTCACTTTCCAGCAATTCGCGTGAAAGTGCGGTACAGTTTACGGCAACGAACGGTTGTCCTTTTGAAACACCGTTGTAATGAATCACTTTTGCTATCAGTTCTTTTCCGGTACCGCTTTCACCTTGTATTAAAACCGAAACTTTATTCGAAGATAATTGACCGATATTTTTGAAGATTTCGCGCATAACCGGAGTCCGGCCAATCAGACTATTATCGAGTTGATATTCCAAAAAATCTTCGGAAATGTAGGCTTCAAGTTGTTGGCTGACCGATTGAATTTTAAGAGCGCGATTGATTTTTATTTTCAACTGCTCCATGTCAATCGGTTTTTGCATATAATCGAACGCGCCTTTCTGCATGGCTTTGATTATGGAAGACATGTCGTAATAAGCCGTAAAAAGAATAACTTGAATGTGCGGGTCGTAATTTTTTACTTTTTCGAGAACCTGAATTCCGTTCATGTCGGGCATTATTAAATCACAAATGATGAGATCGGGACTAAATTTCTCAACGGCTTTCAATCCTTGCGAACCGTTTTCGGCAAGAAAAACTTTATGCCCCAATTCTTTTAAATTGACGTTCAGAATTTCGCGAACCTGTTCGTCATCGTCTATGATTAGTAATTTTGCCATTTGCCCGTTAAATTAATTAAAAAGCTTTTGAATATAATGAAATACACTATTTTTACAATCTAAAATTAAAAATCTTTTCGATTAAACACTATTTTCTTTTTGAGTACGGATTTTTCGTAAATCTATCTTTTAGTACTTTGAAAATAGAGGAAATTTGACAAAAATGTGTGATATGAAGCAATCGAGGGAAAAATTAAATATTTTCAACTAGGAAATTCAAATTTTCGCTCGGATTGTTATTCAAATCGAAAGCCAGCACTTTTCTTCCTTTGTTCAAAAGCGCTTGGCGATCTCCCAAAGCTTGTGCCTTAATCAAAATATCGAACGAAACCGAA
>CAZKKI010000086.1:0-12062 GCA_964553325.1 uncultured Melioribacteraceae bacterium
TTTGAGCCGAATTGATATCGACAGTTACAGTATAAGTCGAATCACCGTCGTTATCATTCATTGCATCGGCTGCAGTTGACCATCCGTTAAAGCTACCGGAAACCCTAACCGTATCTTGAGTAGGGTCGAGATCCCCTTTACGAATCGGGATTCTCATATCTACGTTAAAAGTAACGGGAGCAGGTGAACCCGACGGCATTTCTTCACCATTAAAAAATACAACCGGTAAAGTTGTATCCGTCGTAGCTACATCTAAAGTTTTGTTTGCTCCGTCTTCCCATGTACCGCCGTTTCCGCTATGAAAAAATTTATATTCGTAAGCAGAACTTTGGGCGAGCTCAACAGTTACAACATAAATCGAATCACCGTTGTCGTCTGTCATTGCGGTTTCTCCCCAATCGTTAAAACTGCCTCGAACGGAAACTCCGTCGGAAGCCGGATTAAATGCGCCTTTTGCCGCTTGAACGCTCATGTCCACTTGGAATGTGACATTGACGTTCTGAGCATTTATAAGGCTAAATGCTCCGAACAAAAGAAGCGCAATAAATATTAAAGATTTTTTCATAAAGCACTCCTGTGATAGTTAGTAGGTAATTTTTATTATTAATTAAATATATCAGAAAGTTAACAATATTCCAAAGCTATGGTTATTATCCAAATACTCAAACTTTTGATAAGCATAATCCACCCGCACACCGAAAGAATCTTGGAGTTTATAATTCAGACCGAAACCTAAAGTTAAACCTTCTTGACTGTCTTCCAAAAACAATGTTTTGTAACCGCCACGTATAAAAATCAAATCGTTAAATAAATTAAGTTCGCCGCCTATGTTTACCCATTGTTTATTGTCATTAGGATAATTGGCATCGATTGCCACCAAAAATTTATTTGCATCCGTAATTTCAAATTCACGGGAAATTCCGATTTGTAATTTTAACGGCAATTCAAATTGATCGGTCGCCAAAAATGCATCTACGGTTTCATTATTTCCGGATGTTGTGGGGTCTTGATCGTATCGCACCAAGAGATCGTCTCCTCGAATTTGCATTTTCGTTCCGAAATTGGAAATTGCACTTGCAAATTTTATCCCCCAGAACGGCGTTAAAAATATTGTTCCGATATCAATCGCAAAGCCGTCGGCATAAGAATTGAAAATATTTTCTCTGATATATTTGAAGTTCGCACCGATTACAAATTTATCGGTAATATGCCGGGCGAATGAAATTCCGAATGCATAGCTTGATGCCGAAAAAGTTGTTCCGATTCCTTCAGGTTCGAGTTCGGTCGTAATTTCCATTTCACCGAAATTCAAAGCGCTAATATTAAAGCCTACCGTACCCAAATCGTCAAACGGAACTACAACACCGAAATAACTGAGATTAATATCGGCAAAAAGTTTTGTATAATTAAAAACCCCTTGATATTCCGGTATATCACCAATACCGGCAGGATTCCAGTACATTGCAGTTGCATCATTACTTACGGCGCTAAAAGCACCGCCCATTGCATTTGCACGGGGACCAATTCCGATACTGAGAAATTTGGCTGCAGTCGTTCCCGTTTTACTTATACTTTGCGGTATAATATTTACGGAAAACATCAATAAAATTGCCAATACCAAGAATGATTTTTTTCTATTCAACACCTTGTTCTCCTTGAATAAATTTCAAGTTTAAATTTTTATTTTATAATTGCAAATTTTCCTATTTTCTGACCTATTCCCGGTGCATCGACATGGTAAATGTAAACACCGTAAGAAACGCCGAGATTATCTTTTGTGAGCAAATCCCAATACTCCGAACCGTCGTTGTAAGGTTCGTCATGTTCTATTGTTTTAACAAGTTCTCCGTTTACCGTAAAAATCCTTATTGTACATTTAGCAGGCAAATGAGTAAAGTGAATGGAGCGGGGACCTCTTCCACTATTAAACGGGTTTTTAATTTCCCACCGCGCCGAAGCCACATACGGGTTCGGAACAACTTTTATATTGTCCAATTCCGCTTTTGCCTGTTCCGTATTTATTTTTCCTTCATGTGCAACGAAGCGGAAAACATCGGAAGACAGGAAAGGTTTTTTCAATCTGATTATTGCGGTATCGCCCGCGGCCGGAAAACGTTTTCCTCCGGTTGTATCGCCATCGACGTAAAACCACCAAGTGTAAATAAGTGAATCGTTATTATTCGGTTCCAAAAATATTATTCTGTCTCTTAAAGCTCCCTTCGCCGTAAGTTTTCCTTCCCCATCGGTTAAATCCACTTCGGCAAAACCGAATTGAATATAATCGCCGACACTGTTGTTATAAACTTTAAAGTTCACATCTTTCGCGGGAAAATCCACTCCGCCAATTGTAATCGGAGTTGAAGTTCCGAATCCTACTTCCCCGAACTGGATTTCATAATCGTTTGGCCTTTCTTCCCCTTTCAGTCCGCCGGCAAAAACAAATTTTTCGAAAATGAATTTTTGAACGTCATCGTTATTCCAACCCGATTTTTCCGTATTAAGCTGAACCCTTGTTTCGTTAAAAAATTTCAATTGGAATCCGTCTATTATCGGTTGTTCGTCCGTTTCCGCAAAGCGAGTGCTTCTATCTATTAAAACGACATTATCGGTCGAATCGATTAAGGTAAAATTTTTAGTAGTTAAAGTATCCGATTCGTTACTTCGTTGTGCCAATTTCAAAGTATCTTCGAAAGTAATGTAATAAACGTGCCCGTCTTTAATCGAATTTATATCGATAATATCGTAATCGATTTTGCCCGTGGTAGTTCCTTCAACAAGTTCGATTTTCCCAAGAGTAGGCGGAACATAGCCCGCGGCGGGAGCTTCGGGAGTTACGCGAGCGACATTTTGACCCAAACGTACGCTGCCATCGGGTTGGAGCGAAATCCTAATCGGCGATTCGGAAGGAATTATATTTCCTTCGGGATATCCGAAATCGTATGCCACAACGGCATAATAATACGTGAAGCCGTTTTTCACGGTTGTATCTACAAATGTATGTCTAATTCCGCTGTTCGTGCCCAAAAAATAATGAACACCGTCTATTCCAACCGAATCGAATCCGACATACTCGTCAACCAAATCGAATTGAGCTATTGCATTTTTGAAAATGGGATTGCCGAATCCGCTTGTTATATTTTCGATATCTTGAAATGCGGGATCTTGTGAACGGTAAATTTTATATCCTTCGAAATCATAACCGTTACCACCGATTTTATGTATGTAAGAATCAAATGAAGATTCGGCCACGTCGTCCCACGACAAAATGACTTTATTATCACCCGGCACCGCGGTAAGCGTTGGAGTTAAAGGAGCATTGGCAAATTGATAATCGTTCTCGTATGTTTCTCTTACTCTAACGGTTTTTCTTATAATTTCCTTTTTTCTAATTTCGCCGTCCGGATCGTTTGCAGGTCCGTTTGCCAAAACAACGGCAATCGAAAAAGGATGAATTTCTCCGGGTCGAAGCGGGAAATAACTCGACGAAATGAACAAATCATATTCGCCTGCCGTTACTATTTGCGGATCGTAAAAATGACCGGGTCGCATTAGTTTAAACCACAACTCCAAATCCGTTATCGAGTTAAAATTAATCGAGCCGGCAGGTTCGTATTGAGCATTAGTGATACCGATTTGATCCGTTTCGGAAATATCGGTTACGTCAACGTTCGGTTCACCGGGTAAACCGAAAGGAGCACCGGTTGTAGGTTTACCGTCCCCTTCGCCTTTATCGCCTGTATCGGCAACGCCGTCAAGCCCCACGTCATCAGTAAGGGGGTTCCAATCACCGTCGTCGTCAATTCCGTTATCTCTTTCTTCGTCAATCATTTCGTCTATTCTTTCGTCTATGTTTTCATCTACGGCTCCGTTCCCGTCGTTATCTATTCCATCGGCATATTTTTTTCCTAAGTCCTCGGCTTTCACATCATAAAGAATAACGCCTGTTTCCGGCACTACATAACGAAAATAAGGGGCGTCGTTACTTGCGGCATCTATCATTTCTTGTGTTATAACCGGACTTCCCGGCTCACCGTCGTCGTCGTTGTCGATTCCGTCGGCAAAAGCATATCCCAAATCGTCTTGTTCAACCATCAACAAATGTACAACGCCGTTTTGCAGCGGATCGTTCTCGGGATTACGGGGCCAACGTTTCCATTTATCTCCTTGTGCCAAATCAATCATTTCTTGTGTTACAACGGGACTATTTTCTTCACCGTCGTTATTTTGATCTATTCGATCGGCATAGGTAACACCCACTTGATTTTGAAAAGGTATATGAGTTTCATTTTCGTCGATTAATCCGTTTCCGTTATCATCTATTAAATTATCAGGATCTTCTCCCACTAATAAATCGGGTAATACTTTAGGTCCGAATTCCTCACCGTCGCCGTCGTTATCGATACGGTCTCTCGAATTTCCCGGTGTTTCCAAAAATACTTGTCCTATAATTCCGACGGGATCGTTTCCGAAATCCGGTGCACGGTTATCTCTATCGCGACTAAACCCGATATCTTGAAGCAAATCGAATTCGGATATATCATCTTGCGAGTCGCCGTTTCCACCTACGAAATCGGCATGCCAGGCAGTTACCGCAACTTTCGGAATCTCGCTTGTACCGTCGTTCTTAATTGTATGAAGAACATAAATAGCGTCTTGCACCAATACTTGCGACCAAGCTAAAGCTCTGACGTCGATAATTAAACCCAAACCGCCGCGAGTTAAATCGGTCGTATCGGGGTAAAACAAACCTTGTTCGCTGTAGCGCGTATATTTATCATCCGACATTCGATAAAAAATTTCCTGGTCGGCTCTGAAATCGTTTTTACCGCCCAAACCGTTCCAGTTTCCTTTCCAACCCGGATCTATTTCATCTTGCAGCTTATCCGGCCAGAATGCAGGCCATGTTGTTTCATCGACGCTTGTGGCGATTGAACGTATTTTTCTGTCGTCGTTATAATAACCCGGTACGGGTTCAAAATTCCAACTTGTTCCTTCTGGTGAATTTCTAAAGGTAGGCACATCTACGATTTTAAGAGGATTGCCGTCTTTATCAATCACTTCACCGCCCACAAAAATTGCAGTAAGCGCAAGATAAACCTTTCCGGTATTTTTAGGCCATTCGTATGGAGTTTGCACATTAATTGGAAATTGTCCGCCCGTTCTACCCGTGAATCCGAAATTGTGAATTGTCGTTCTGATTCTATTTCCCTCAAGTTGCGCTTTTGCGCGCTTGGCGGAATCGCCTCTTTCTTTTCCGGGTTTATATTGACCGTAATTTTGTGAAAGAATCAACAGCAAACTTAAAAATGTTATTACGGTATTTTTTAAGATTTTACCCATTATCGTTTTTATCCTCCTGTTTCAAAATTTAGAAGTTAATATCGATCCCAAACTGGACTTGACGCGGCGGTGCATAGTGCCACGGCCGGGTTAAATATTCTTTTACGGTATTCGGTCTGTTGGGATCGTAACCAACGTTTTGGGCTTCCGTGGTAAAATCGGGTTTGCCCGTATCGGTAAATACATTAACAACCGTTTTATTGTCGAGCAAATTAAACACTCGCAAAAACGCCGTTAATTTCACTCCGTTTATTTCAAAATCGTAATTAAATTTCCAATCCATATTAAATTGATTCGGTTTACGGAAAGTATTTTTAGCAAATCCCGAAGTAATTCCCCTATCGGCCGTAAATTGCGTTACCGAAGGTGTGTACGGGAGTCCGGTTCCGTACCGTGCAATTAAACTTGTACCCCAATTGTTTCCACCGAGGTAAAGCGATGCGTTTAACAGATGCCTTTGGTCCCAATCAAGCGGTATCAAGTAAAGAGTCGGTTCGTTGTTACCCAGTTGAGCAAAAAATTCTTCTTCGGGAGTTGAGTTGCTGCCTTCGGCAAATTGGAAAGTATAATTCAAATCGAACGCCCAGTTATGCGTAAAACGTTTATTCAGATTAAGCGTAATTCCTTTAACATTTGCATAATCTTTATTCGTGTAGATTGAATAAGCCACTCCGTTTCTCGTTTCGATAAAAGGTCCTGCGGTAACCCAATCTCTTATATCCCTATAAAACATTGTTACATCCACAAGAAAATCATCGCTGAATTGTTGCCGCAATCCCAACTCGTACATCACAGTTTTTTGCGGTTCAATATCCGGATTGCCGAAAGGACCGTAAGGTCCGCCGGTCGTAGGAACTTTATATGTACCTTTGTTAAACAGGTAAAGGAACGGCGGCACTTGTAAAAAGTGCCCGTAAGAAAAATGAATCACGCCGGTTGCCGAAATCGGATAGGCAATACCGAATCTGGGACCCAACTGAAATTTCGGTTTTGCATCTTTATAAAAATGACTTTCCCGATCCGCGAGGGAGAGTGAATCCAAACCTGGTCTTAGCGGTGCATAAATATTCGGATCGGACGGGTCAGCCAAAACTTTTCCGCGCGAATCGAAGTAATCGAACCGTAACCCGATATTGATTATAACATCTTCGAATTCAATTTTATCTTGAATGTACGCCGAAGCTTCTATCGGTTCGTTTTCGTATTTGTCTCGATTTAGCGAAGTAACATCGGGAATTGCCGGTTGGAAAGGTTCCACCGGAATACCGTTTATTTTTTTCGGTTCCAAATTATAGTCGTCGAATTTCAATTTATGGGTTTTAAATACTCCGCCGAATTTAACCAGATGGTGTTCGCTAACCTGACTTGTGTAATCGAACTTAGCCAAGAAAGTTTGCGTTTGTCTGAAAAACCGGTGATTGTTCGTACCCTTACTTAAAAACGCATAGCTCACCGTTCGTAATGAATCGGGATGTAAGTATCTCGGGTCGTTCGGGTTTTCATAAAGGTATTCGTTAAATTCCCTGTTGAAATACGAAGCCTTGATTGTATAGAAGGAGTATTGCGAATATGTGTGAGTCAAAGTAAACGTGGTTGTATAACTCGTTGAAAATTTATTTACATCTCCGTCGGGATTTAGCTTAAAAGCGTGATTGTAATCTTTGAATTTCGAATCGGAATATAAACCTTCCAAATTGATTTTTATTCCCTTGAAAGGATAAATACTTAAGTTTGCGAGTCCGATAATTCTTCTATCGAAATCCATCGGTACAAATTTACCGTCGCCCGGAGCACCAGTAGGTGTAAATTTTCTAATTCCGTACAAGTATCCGTCGTTATAAACATATCGTGCATTTACAAAAAAGTTAAATTTGTTATCGGGTAGAATGGGACCGCTCAAACTTCCTTGGAAATTATAATTTGCGAAAGGATTAATTTCATCGACACCCGGAAAAATATCGGTGTGGTTGCTTACATAGTCGCTCGAATAAACCTTAACATTTCCGTGAAATTGACCGGCTCCTTCTTTTGTCACGGTATTAATGATTCCCGACATTGCGTCACCGTACTCGGCATTAAAAGTTCCGCTTATAACTTGTAATTCTTGCACGGCGCTGTTATCGATTTCAATTCCACGGCTTTTATCGTACGAGTCGGTAACGGAAATTCCGTTAACTTGGTAAGCGATTTCCGAAGTTCTTCCTCCGCGAATATGAAAATCTCCGCCGGCTCCTCTTGTTACTCCGGCTTGCAATTGAATTAAATCGTCCAATTCGGTAACGGGTAAATTTTCTATTTGTTCGGACGAAACGGAAGCCTGGCTTGAAGTAATATCCTTTCGTAACCCGCCTTGTTCGGCTTCCACAACAACTTCACTTAACTCTACCGAAGTTTCCTCCAATTCAATATCAAGCCGCGTGGTAAGATCGATGGAAATAATCACATCTTTTATAATTTTGGTTTGGTAACCCACATATTGAACTTTAACGGTATAACGGCCCGGAGGTATGTTTAAGATTACGTATTTCCCTTCAATATCCGTTGCCCCGCCAAGCGCCGTTCCAACAAGTGTTATGTTTACAAAAGGTAAACCTTCGCCTGTTTTTGCATCCGTTACTTTTCCCGCAAGTTTACCCGTAGTACCGGCTTGCAGCAACAAAAAAGGTAATATCGAAAAGATAATAAGCGGTAAAAATCTTTTCATTTATTTCTCCTGAAAATTTAATTTGTTTTTAGTCGGACTTGAGTAAAGAGATGTTACTCTGATACTGCCGAGTAAGGGTTTGTTAATATGAATCGGGATTTTTTCGGAAAGTTTATCGAGATAGTTTTCGAAGTATTTTTTGCGGTACGAGTATTTTGCCAATATTTCCACTTCTTCTTTAACTTTATTATACGAAATCGGTTTACTATCTTCCCTCGCAAGCACTTTATACAAACCCCAACCGTTCTTTAATTTAATTGGTCCGATAATTTCATTAAGATTACAAGACCAAAAAGTATTTTTTAATTTACCAAATTTATTCAATAAGACAAAACCAACATCTCCGTTTTTCTCAGCCGTTATTTTATTAATTGAAAACCGTTTTGCAAGCTCACCGAAATCCTCACCTTTTTTCAAAATTCCGAACAACGAATCGGCTGTTATGCTGTCTTTCACAACAATTTCGTTAATATGGACTTTTGCCGGAACGGAGAAAAAATCGAGATGGGATTCGTAAAATGAGAACAAAACCGAATCGGGAAGATTTAAATTTCTAAGCACCTCAATTTGTTTTAGGTTCATAAACAAATTCATCTTCAACTTTTCATATTTATCCCTAACTACTTTTAAGGTATCGTAACCCTTCCGTTTTGCCAATGTTAGTAGAGTATCTTGTAAATAAAAGCCTTTTATAACTGTTTTCAATGTGGATAAGTTTTTGATTTTTCTTTTATGATAAATGGGAACACTGTTAATTCTTTCCATAATTCTGCGAAACGAATATTTTTTATTTCCGTAAGCAACACAAGAATCGTCGGAAAATTCAATCTCATTATTCAAAACCCCGGATACGGTATCCACGCTCAATTCCATTAAAACATTATTCAAACACGAATCATTAAAGTTAAAATTGTTCAAATCTATCAAGCTTTCTATAAAAGCCCGTTCGGCAGGACGCTTTTTATAAATGCTTACCGCAGAAATAATTTTGTTTTTTCTTGTTTGATACTCATATTCCGTAAGCAACGGGCGTTCTACTTTATCTTCCAGTCTGATTATACTGTATCCGAACTCCGTTTTAACGGGACGGGATATTTCACCGACTTTCATAGTAAATGCTTTTTTTTCGAAAGCCGGATCTAAGTCGCCCCAACTAAAATACCCCAAAAATCCGCCGTTATTTTTCAGTACCGAATCGCTGAACACTTCATGAGCAAGCCTCTCGAACGAATATCCGTTTTTCAGCAACTCGTACAATTCATCAGCTTCCTCTTTCGTTTTGGTGTATAAATGACTAACGGCAATTTTCTGATTCATTCTTCGAAAGGCACTCCGGGCTTCCTCGTCACTAACGGTAATTTTAGCATAAACTTCGCGATCTTTCAAATAAGCGAGGAGGGCTTGTTTCCATAACCATTTCAATTCCTTCTTATAACTTTCGTTATTAAATATCTTTGAGTTGTCATCGTAATTGTAAGCCAATATTTCGTTTATCATATCCCGCAACACTTTCATACGAGTATTAAATTTATCGTATACTCCCGTTGCAAATAAATAGTCTTCGTACCTTTTTTTAAATTGGCTTGCGGTTATTTTGTAATTTCCAACCTCGGCTACAATTTTATTTTCCGTTTGGGGTATACTTAGAATTGGGATAATCAGAATTAATATTATTATTTTTTTTATCATCTCTTTAACTGTTCAATAAGCAAATAATTTTTAGTAACTTGTGCAAACAAATTTCAAATCAATTTATTAAAAATACATTTGTTTGTGAAACTAAAAAAAACTAAAAATGGATGTTAAAAAAAAGGCTTTTGAAAAAATACGGCAATTTCACTCCACGTTAATTAACCGTACGGAATATAATGTTTCCGAAATCGAGAATAAAAATTATAATTACGAATTCACGGTTTCGTCACCCGCAACGAAGGAAAAATTAAAAGTTCTTGTCTATTTCGGAAAAAAGGGGTTGCGAACCGTCTTTCAAGGGAACGATTCTACTCAATTATACAAGGAAATATCCAATCTACTTACGGAAGAACCGGAATTGGAATTTGACGAAAACGAATTGAAGGAACCTGACGAATATATCGGAACCGACGAAACCGGTAAGGGTGATTTTTTCGGTCCTTTGGTGATTGCCGCCATGTACGTTGATAAAAATACTCAAACCGAACTAAAAAAAATGGGTGTTCGCGACAGTAAAATGTTGACCGCAAATCAAATATTGCGGTTGGCTAACGATATAAAATCACGATTTCTTGACGATTTTGAAATTATTTTTATCTCCCCCGGAAAATACAACGAACTTTACGAAAACTTCGGTAACTTAAACAAGCTGCTCGATTGGGCACATTCGAAAGCAATAGAAAACCTTTTAAAAAGAAAGAAATGTAAAACGATAATTACGGATAAATTCAGCAAATCGGCTTTAGCCATAAGCAATTCTATCGAGAACTCACATATAGAATTCCACACGATTCCCAAAGCGGAAAAATACACCGGTGTTGCCGCCGCATCAATATTGGCACGCGAACAGATGTTAAATTGGTTTGCTAAGCTGGAAAATGAAGGAATAGCCTTACCGAAAGGTTCGTCGAATAACATAGAGGCAACAGCCAACGAAATAATTTCAAAATTCGGAAAGGATAAACTCCGGGAAATTGCCAAATTACATTTTAAAACAACAAAGAAACTAAATACTTAAATTTGTATGATATTTTAAGAAAATTTATGCTTTGGCGATAATAGATTTACAAAACGGGGTTTTTATGAAAAACAAAAGAATAAAAAGAGTGGGAATTTTAACCGGCGGAGGCGATTGCCCCGGGTTGAACGCAGTAATCCGTGGAGTTGCAAAACCCGCACATGACAACGGCTTAAGTGTTCTTGGAATTCAAGACGGATTCGAGGGCCTTGTAACCGGAAAAGCAATCGAATTGTACAACAAGGATGTGTCCGGAATTTTGGCTCAAGGCGGAAGTATTTTAGGCTCTTCTAACAAAGGTGATCCGTTCCATTGGCCGGAAAAGTTCGACGATGAAATTAAAATTGTCGATCGCTCCGAGCAAGCATTAAGAAATTACGAAGCTTGGGATTTGGACGCATTAATTGCTATCGGCGGTGACGGAACAATGCACATTTCCAAAAAGCTTAGCGACATGGGAATGAATATTGTCGGAGTTCCCAAAACGATAGATAACGACTTGGATGCAACGGATCAAACATTCGGCCACGATTCGGCCGTCTACGTCGTTACAATGGCGTTGGATCGACTTCATACAACCGCATCGACCCATCATCGTGTTATGGTGATAGAAGTTATGGGTAGATATGCCGGTTGGATTGCCCTCCACGGAGGTTTGGCCGGTGGAGCCGACATAATATTAATTCCGGAAATTCCATTCGACTGGGAAGTGGTTTACGACAAAGTTATCCAAAGACACATGCGCGGAAAGCGATTTAGCATAGTTTGCGTTGCCGAAGGTGCCCGCCCGGTTGACGGGGAACTGGTTGTAAGAGCCAAAGATATTAAGAGAACCGACCCGATTCAACTCGGCGGCGTTGCCGAAGTTGTTGCGGAAAATATTACGCGGAACACGGATTTGGAAACAAGGTATACTATATTAGGACATCTACAACGCGGCGGAAGTCCAACACCGTACGATAGAATTTTATCGACAAAATTCGGAACTTATGCAATTAATCTCGTTATGAAGAAGAAGTTCGGGAGAATGGTAGCATTAAAAGGCAATGAAATTTCGAGCGTGAAAATTGAAGATGCCATTGCCAAACAAAAATTGGTAAAACCGACCGATCAGGCGGTACAAGCTGCCGTAGCGGTCGGAGTAAGTTTCGGTACGGAAAAATTGTAATTTACTCTTGATTTCCGATTAAAAAAATTTTATGTTTTGGTTCGTTCTTTTTCAAATGTTGTTGGGGTCGTAGTTCAGTTTGGTTAGAACGCCTGCCTGTCACGCAGGAGGTCGCGAGTTCGAGTCTCGTCGGCCCCGCA
>CAZKKI010000087.1:0-2885 GCA_964553325.1 uncultured Melioribacteraceae bacterium
TTCTCCCTTAAATCCGATTAATTTTATTTTCAATTCCGCATTAACCGGTTTCAGGGAATCGGAAATTACGAACAGTTGTAAATTGTTATTTTTATCTTCAAAAGAAATCAGAAACGCACCGAATGCTTTTTTAACGGCATAGTGCAGTGCCTTCCACTTACCGTAATAATCTATACCCGACCACGAAGCTCCGGGCCATGTATCGTTTAATTGCCAATACAAGCTACCCATGCATTTTCCTTTATTTCTCCTGTGGGCTTCCAAACCCATTGTTATTCCGTACGCTTGAAGTAATTGGCTTAAGTAAAGAAACGATTCAAAATTTTTCGGCTTGGGATAATACCATAACAAATATTTTTCTATAGTTTTATTCCCTATGCTGGAACGTTGGTGGGAATTCATTACCGGCGAGTATATATCCCAATCGGCTGGTAAAGTAAATTTTTTAATTGAATAAAATTCGGGAAATGACTGGAATCCGTATTCCGACATAAATCTCGGAATGTTTTTCAAATAGTTTTCAAACGGTTCTTGCCCCCACCAAACACCCCAATAATGCATATCCCCGCTATTCAGCGTTGCCAATTCGCCCATACCGCTACTTGGCGAAGAAGACCAATATTGTCTGCTTGAATCGTATTTAGAAACAACTTCCGGTAAAATTTTATGGAAAATAGTTTCATAAGAATTCCAGATTGTATCGGCAATGCTTTTCGATTGGTATTTGATTACATTTTTTTCCCAACCCCATTCTTTCCAAGCTCCGAGTATTTCATTATTGCCGCACCAAAGCGCCAACGAAGGATGTGTTCGAAGTCGTTTAACATTATCAATTGCTTCGTCTTTAACCGATTGAATGAACTCCTTATTGCCCGGATACATTGCTGCGGAAAACATGAAATCTTGCCAAACTAATATTCCCATTTCGTCGCACAAATCATAGAAAATATCATTCTCGTAAATTCCACCTCCCCAAACACGTATCATGTTCATGTTGGCGGTTTTAACAGCATTTAGAATATTCCTATATTTCTGTTCGGTTACACGGGGCAAAAATATATCTTGCGGAATATAATTAACACCCTTAATAAATACGGGCTTCCCGTTTATTTCAAAAAAGAAAGATTTACCAATCGAATCCGTTTCGGTAATCAATTTCACGGTTCTTAATCCGATTCTTTTTTTCATTCTGTCCTTAAAGGACTCCGACACAATTTTCACTTCGACATCATAAAGTGTTTGTTTCCCCAAGCCGTTAGGCCACCACAGCGACGGATTATTAATGACAAAAGGAATTTCAAGAGTATCAATTCCCTTTTTCAATTTACAATCAACCGTTAAAATGCTGTTTCCATTTACAAACAGTTCGGCCTCGGCATTAAGTTTTTTCAGCGATTCAATCTCAATAGTAGCCGTTAATTTGGCAGTATCCTTAATTTCTTCTTGTCGGATGAATAAATCCCTTATACGAAATTCATTCCAAAAATTTAATTCCACCGGCTTCCAAATTCCACTTGTAACCAAACGCGGACCCCAATCCCAGCCGAAATGATAAGCGGCTTTACGGGAAAAAACACTTACTTGTTTATTCCCTTCCACTTTGCCGAGTTCCGCCATATCATTATCCGAAACCGGAAGCTTATAACCCAAGGCGTCGTATTTTTTGATGCCTTCTTTTATCGGAGATAAAAATTCTATTTTCAGTTCGTTCTTCCCAACGTGAACAAATTGTTTACAATCGATTTCGTAACGTCTGAACATGTTGTCCGTTCTTAAAATCAAAGTATCGTTTAAATATATTTTTGCATAAGTGTCCAATCCCCCAAACCGGAGTTCCATTTTTTCATTACTAAAATCATGTTCGGATATATTAAATTCGGTTTTATAAACCCAATCTGTTTTGTCAATCCATTGCAAATCCAATTCGTTCAAACGGTAATACGGGTCTTCTATTAAACCGTTGTTGAGAAGATCCAAATGAACCACGCCCGGAACGATTGCGGAATTCCATGTTGTATCGTCAATATTTTTAAATTTCCAATTTTTTTGAATTATGCTTTTCCGAACTGACGGTGGTTTTAGTTCGCAACTTGCAAGAATCAAGGGGAGTAAGAGCAACAATAACTTAAATGTTTTTTTCATATTTCCGAGATGTTGTTTAGAGGTGGTAATTTAATTATTGTGATTTTTAAATTGTGATATTTTTTCGAAAAAATCTTTTTTCATTTCCGCAGCATCTATTGTTTTATAAAAATAAATTTTCCGTTCCCCGTTTTCTTTGGATGTTTCGACCATAATTTTTTCAGCCCATTCGGGATGAATTATCGCTTCGATTAAAGACAAATCCCATATTATTCTGTTCTTGTGAGAATCGTCGAGATGGGAATACCAACGATCGCACAAAAATTTTCCAAGCTCGTTTTTGTCGCTAATTTTCTTAACCGTTTCATAATAGTTGAAATTCATTAACGAAGCCGTATTTACGGGCATGACGTGCATTTCAACTTCGGAATTAAGCAAAAAATGAAGCGCTTGAAAATCCATTACACAATTAAAGTCCGTTTTAATTAAAAAGTTCTTTTCGAAATTGTAATTTGTTCCCAGCCAATATAATCTAATGTTCGATTGAATTGACGAATCAATATAAACCGCCGATGCAATATTTGTTAAAGCACCCAAAGCGATAATATTTAATTTTTCGTTTTGCGGAATTTGCTTTGACAATTTAATAATTTCGTACGCCGCTGCAGAATGCTTAGCTAAATCGCCCCAATCATACATTCTGTTATTGCCACCCCGGCGGGTTTTTACATTTTTCCCGATAATGCTTAAAAGTTTTTGATTCAGTCTGTAACTGTTTTCCATTGTGTTATCAACAGCCCAAT
>CAZKKI010000088.1:0-3570 GCA_964553325.1 uncultured Melioribacteraceae bacterium
AATTTTATAACGCAAAGCTTTATAAATTTTAGCGGGGACAAAATGAAAAGGAATCAAATTTATATCGGTAAAATCAAAGGGATTTCCGTCGGATTGGATTACTCGTGGTTTCTTGTTTTCATTATGGTTACATGGATTTTGGCCGGAAGTTATTTCCCCTCTCAATTTAAAGGGTGGTCCAGTTTCGAATACTGGTTTGCCGGCGCGGTAACTTCGGTTTTATTTTTTCTTAGTGTACTGCTTCACGAAATTTCGCACTCAATTGTTGCTGAAAAGTACAATATTAAAGTAAACCAAATTACGCTCTTTATCTTCGGAGGTATAGCGGAAATTAAAGAGGAGCCGAAAAGTTCCGCACAAGAATTCTGGATTTCGATTGCAGGACCGTTAATGAGTTTGACAATTGCCGTTGTAAGTTATTTGATAAGCAGAATTTCACCGGAGAACTCACAACTTTATGCAATTTTTAATTATTTGTTTGAAATTAATTTAATTTTAACGTTATTTAATCTTGTTCCCGGATTCCCCTTGGACGGCGGAAGGGTGTTCAGAGCTATTGTCTGGTCGGTTACAAAAGATTTTCAAAGAGCAACTACAATTGCGGCTATGGTCGGAAGGTTTTTCGGATTCATTTTCATATTAATCGGTTTTTTCCTAATGATGAAAGGTGCCGTAATCGACGGAATTTGGATTGCGTTTATCGGTTGGTTTTTGGAAAGTGCCGCATTGGCACAACTTCAAAAGCAAGTTTTGTATAAACTTCTTTCCGGCAAAACGGTTGAGGATGCAATGAGCAAAGCTTTTGCATTACTCCCGGCAAATACTACAATTCAAGAATTTATCGATAATGAAATTTTGCTTAGGAATAGAAGATTTTTTATTGTCGAAGAAGGCGGAACACATATTGGCTTCGTGACGATTCACGCAATAAAGAGCGTACCTAAGCATCAATGGGAAACGACAACCGTAAAGGAAATTATGACACCGATGAACGAAGTTAAGAAAACCACACCGTCCGAACCGCTTCTCGATGCATTAAAACAAATGGATAAAGACGGTGTTAATCAATTGCCCGTTTTTGACGAGAACGATAGAATAATCGGTATTATCAGTCGCGAAAATATTCTTTCTTTGCTAAACACAATTCATCTGAACGAATTAGGCTAACGGCGGCGGTTTATTGCATATATTGATGTGAAAGCATTATGTTTTTGCTATTTGCATAATGTTGAAACATGAGCATGCAATTAATTCTTAATTATTTTTGTATTTAATATTTCATTGTTTTTCATTTTAATATTAATAAAATAAACGCCGTTGCGCAAACCACCAATATCCAAGCTAACATTACCGGCGGCGGGAGTTACACTTCTAACTTTCTCGCCCAAAATATTATACACATTTATTTCTTTAATATTCTTTTTTGTTACGATATTTACTAAACCAGATGTGGGATTTGGAAATACAGCATTGTTTGTATTTTGATGATTATCTTTTACGGATGTTGAAATATCAGATTCCGCTAAAAAGCAATAAACTTCTTCCGGATTCTGGGAGTTTCCGAAATCGCTTTTGAACATTACGATTTTACCGTCCGGCATAGGAACTGGCATAGGCGATTTATAATAATTTACTGAACTGCTGAAATGATGCCCGAAATATTCCACGATTCCGCTCGTGTCTAATTTCATAGCTACAATAATTCCGTATTGCGGTTCGTCTATACTTATGTAAGCCCAACCCGGTCGTTTTAAATTTCTGCACGAAATATGCCCTTCCCCTTCGAAATCGGGATGGGAAGAAACAATGAAGTTTCCGGTTTTATCCAAATAATATGCATTGACCGTTCCGTATTCCCCCCAAAATTGAACAAATACTTCTTCACCGGTGGGAGTAAACCCGAAATCACCATGATTACCGTACTTGGCAATTCTCCGAACAAATTCCATATCGGTTGTGTTATAAATTTCCACACCGTAGTGTCCGTAGAAGGGTTCGCTTTCGGATGTTGTATTATGATCCCACATAATTCCGGTATATTTACCGGATTGCGAAACCGAAACCCAATCTACATATTCGGGCATATCTCCGCCGTTTCCCCATGCACCGGCGAAAGTTTTTGTGGTTACAATGCTTTTCGTTTGTAAATCAATTACTATTACATCCATATCGGTAGAATTTTTCCCGACCAATGCGACATATTTATCATTTTTATCAATATTTCCTTCTCCCGGACCAAGTTTTATTAATTCGTAACCAGCGATATGAAGAAGCAAACCGCTTGAATCCCCCGAAACCGAATAGACTTTTACATCGCCGTTTTCTCTAAATCCGTACAAAAGATCGGGATTTGTATTCGACCAATACGATGGATACAAATCTCCGGGCAATTCTCTTATGATATCGTGAGTTGCAGCATCGTAAATGGCGACCGTATAAAACTTGTAAATTGTGCCGTCGGCGTTCCAAGGTTGAATTTTAGCATATTCGTGAATCGGGTACCAATCCCAGTCCGCATTATATTCGGTAATTCTTGTCAATCTAACCGGTGAGGGTACAGACGAATCAACTACGGACGAGTTGAGTTGGGGCAAAGGCGGAATGGTCCCGGGAAGAATTGTACGGTAATACGTATCAACGGGATATTGTGCATTGAGTGTAATTGAAATAAAAAACAGCAACACAACAACGATGTTTTTCATTTTAAGATAAATTTTGATGTTGTTTCCGTATTCTCGTACACAACATACTAAAAACACGATTACTCTGCAATTTCTTTAAAATTTAATTATAATTAGTAATATTATCAAATATCATATTAAAAAATTAGGTTCCCGTTATCGGCATTTCTTTCTTTTTATACATTGAACCAACCATCAGTCCGTATCCCAAAAATCCGAAAAGTGAATAAAGCAACCAAAACAACTGATCTTTATTGTCAATGGAACCATAAATTAAGGGATGTGAAATATTCCAAAGCGAAATTGCAAACCATAAGAAAAATCCGTAAACCAACCCTTTCAACGCACTACCAATTTTCTTCTTTAAAGGCAAACTTTCATAAAGCAATGTAAATAATAATCCGAAAAATATCCCGATCAAAATTTTTGTCCAAATAAAATACCATGCGTTAAGTTGTTCGGGTTCAAATTTCCCGGGAGGTGCAAATTGCGGTCCGTAAATCAATCTGGAAAATATTGCACCCGCAATAAATAGAGTTATTCCCATTACCGTACCGGAGACAAATCCGATTTTTAAGATTCGCTTGATTTTCATTTTTAACCTCATAAATAGTTTGAACCGGTTGTATTTTTTTTATTCAAATTAGGATTTATTCCCCGGATTAGTAAAACCAACAATCGGTATTGCCGTACGTTTAACGTTATATGAGATTGTGTACACTACCGTTATTAGACGAACAATTCCTACAAATGTTTTGACTTCTATTCAGTTTCACAATTGATTTTTTATACACAGGTGAAAAGCATAGAAACCGGGCTCTCCTTTTGGCGGGTTGTCGTATTTCTTGCGTGGGGAAATTAATAATGTCGAATCATTATTAAAAAATCC
>CAZKKI010000089.1:0-2540 GCA_964553325.1 uncultured Melioribacteraceae bacterium
CGGCTCCGCGGTCGCGGCGGGTATTTTGATGGGCTTTCTCTTAAAAGCGCTTTAACTATTTTATCAAACTCATTTTAACGGTTTCGCTTGTTTTGCCGGAAGTTAATCTGACAAGATAAGTTCCGCTTGCCAAACCCGCGCCGTTAAACTCTGCGGAATATTTTCCGGCTTGCTTAAAACCGCTGGCAAGCGTGGCAATTTCATTTCCGAGAACGTCGTAAACTTTCATCTCAATAAAACCGGATTCGGGAATCGAATAATCGATTTTAGTAGTCGGATTGAAAGGGTTCGGATAGTTTTGTCTCAGAACAATTTTGTCCGGAAAAATTTCTTCTTCTGTAACTTCGGTCAATTGACCCGCCGCCCAACTGATTGAACCGACTTGGATTTCCCCGGTTCGTTGATCGGCGTAACCGAACGCCGGATATACGATAACCAAATCGCCTTGATCGGAAACCCACCAAATTTCCGCGGTTGACACGCTGTCGTTATCGAAATAATACGTGAGGTGGGAAAAGAGTCTAATTGCGCTTGCTGTTCCTTTCCCGGGTAAAGTTAAGTCTCCGTATGAGTCAATGCTAAACTCAAATTTTGTGTAGGTAGTATCGACAAAAGAATCGTCCCCATCGATAAAGGACATTATTTCGTTTCCGTAGTAACTCCAATTGTCGCCGTATGTTGCCGGAAACAGAATTCTTGTTTGAGGAGGAATGTATTTTACCGACCCGACGGCTTCCCTCTTTTTTGAAGAGGTAAAAGATTCGCCGTAATAGACAAATTCGTCGTCGTTGTATGAGTTATACGACCACAATTCGTTTCCTTTTTCCGTGGCGAGTTGGTGGATTACGGTTGTAGCGCCGGGATATTGGTCTCCGAATGGAGTTTCTTCGGGGAGCATTAAATCAAAATTCGTTTCTTCCGAAATTTTCAAATTTGAAAAGTCCCAAGCGGTTTCTCCAAGCTCTCCTATGTTTAGCGAAGTATCGTCAAAATCAATATGTAATGAAAATTCAAATCCCGGATCGTTTAAAAAGATAAGATCGTCTTTGTCGATAACTATTTGTGAAAAATTGAGGGAAGGTAAAATAAGAATTGATAAAATTAGAAATGAAAATTTGGCTTTCATAAAATCCTCCTAATGAGTTAAAAGAGAGAAGTATGAAAAGAAGTTACGTTCTTTTTCAGCCAATTTCAAAAAGTGTTTGAAATAATTAAAAGGAATTCAGTAAAATTATCTACTGAATAAGAAAGGATTTTGACTTAATAAATTTGGGGACCGTAAAATTTTAAGGAAACTGAATCGTTCCGTCTTCTTTTCTCGGGATTACCAAATTATAAAGTCCTTTTTCGCTTTCCTTTAAATTTGTGTTGCTGCGGATTGCGAAAATCGTAACTTTTTCTTCGCTTTCTATAGAGCGGATTTTTTTTGCCAAAAGAAGTTCGTTGAGCGTTGGAAGATTTTCACCCAAACAAACCGCTTTCGGAAGTTTGCTTAAAAATATTTTCAAACCTTCGGCGCCGTCTTCCGCCTGTAGCACTTCAAATTTATCTTTCATCTGTTCGGCAAAAGCTTTTCTGAATTCGGCGTCTTTTTCCACTATCAGAATTTTTTTCGGATCGAGACCGCCTATTGACGTTTCTCGGTTTTGTTCGGTTGGTTCGCTGTTTTGCTGAGTTCGAAGTTTTTGAAATAGTTCTTTTAATTTTTCGTATGTGGATTCATACATCAGCGGTTTTAAAAGGTAAGAGATCACTCCCTTTTCTGTGGTTTTACGCACGACTTCAATATCGCTTACCGCCGTTAACATAACCACCGGCAAAGATTCCGTCGCCGGGTCTTTTCTGAGAGCTTCAAGCATTTCAAGTCCGTCCATAACCGGCATTGTCAAATCAAGAAAAACTATATCGGGTTTCTCTTCTTTAATTTTGTTCAAGCCTTCAAGTCCGTTATGCGCAACACGTACAGCGCACGCAAACTTTTTGACAAGAAGTCTTTCAACGAACATCGTTATGCTCGGATCGTCGTCAACAAGTAAAACTTTCAGCATGTCATTTTTCACAAAGTGATTGAAAATTTAAACTGTAATTTATTGAAAATTTGCTTTAAAATTGAGCATTTAAACCGATAATAAATTACTTACTGATTGCTATTTTTTTTTATTGACAATTTAACTCTATTTTTGCATAAAACAAATCTTCCTATATGAATAAAGAAAATATTAATATTTTAATTTCGGACGACGACGAAACCCTCTGTTATCTGCTTAAAGAAGAATTAATTAACGAAGGTTTTAACGTAGATATTGTTTACGACGGAAAATATGCGATAGATAAACTAAAGAACAAAAAATACGATCTGCTTCTGCTCGATTTGGATATGCGGGAAGTTTCCGGCGTTGACGTTCTGAAATTTGTAAATGAAAATATCCCGAATATTGAAGTTATTGTTTTAACCGCAAAAACCGAAGTTCGCACCGCAATCGAGTGCATTAAATTAGGCGCGTACGATTACATAACCAAACCGTATGAATTCGATCAGC
>CAZKKI010000090.1:0-16711 GCA_964553325.1 uncultured Melioribacteraceae bacterium
GCTAAAAAGCGGTGTAACTCAACCGGAACCCTTAGTAAGAATTTTCCGCTATATGTTTTTTCCTCTTCGTTTTCGGGTTCCGGAATTGGAATTCCCTTTTCCAAATAATCTTTGAATAAAAATTCCTTAACAGCGGTTAGATTTTTTAATGCTTCATTAACAGTTTCTCCGTCGGCTCTGAATGCATATTTGCCCAACAACGGAATCGATGCCAAATACCCGCCGCCTTCATCTTTCGACAGTTCTTTTATTTCAATCGGATACTTTAAGTTCATATAATACTTTAGATTTTTTTTCATTGGACGCACTCCTTTATGATATCAATTGCTCTTACCAAATCTTTTAAGTAAAAATGTTTTACTTTTTTCCCTCCTTTTGTAGGAATTGTAAAATCACCTTCCGGCCCGAAACCCTGTATACCTTTTAAACATTCGTGCCACACCTTAATGATATGTGAACCGCGAGTTTCACCGTATTTGTAAGACCCCGGAAAATAATATTCCAAAACCGAAAAAAGATCATCAACAGGTACATCTTGCTTGAACTGATGGTTTTTCCATCTTTGAATTCTTTTTTCAATTCTACTCATTCGTCATTAATGGCATTTACAAATATACTATATATAGTATCAAATTCGCAAGTCTTACGATATAATTATCGTAAGAATTTTTTGAATTTTGAATTCGGAGAAAATAAAGTTTAAATTTTTAATTTCATTTTGTAAATCCAACTTCCCAGGATTGCAACCCTTTTATTTCCAAATATTCTGGGTATTAAAAACCGTTTTCAATTATGATGAATTATTGATTATTTATTTTAATATAAATTATTTGCAATTTAAAATCAAATATTTAATACTAAACTATAATCGTTATTATTATACATTCATTTTTAAGTCAAACTGTTTTTTAGACGTTTTAGGTTTGATTGCAGGCAAAAAATATATGGGTCGTACGAAATCGGAGATTTATTTAGTAAAGTCTATAAACTTTTAAATTTATTTATGGCTTCATCCGAACCGAAAACAACAAGCGAATCTCCTTCCCGAATTTTGTAATTCGGGTCGGGTGCAATTATTTCGGTCTCATCGGTGAATTGCGATTTCGCCTTTTTTATCATCAACACTTCGAGACCGTATTTGTTGCGGAGTTTAAGTTGTGCGAGGGTTTTACCCACAAATTCGGGCAATGCAACTTTTTCTATAATCGAATAACCTTCGGTTACCGGAGTTTCTTTGTTGCTGTCGATTATTTGTAATTGTCTTGCCATACCTTCGGCAAGATTGTATTTTAACGTTTCCTTATTGTATGCTTTAATTATCGCTTGTCTGGAAATCGTTCCCAAAATTTGTGTTTTATCCGTTTCCGAAACGACCGGAAATTCTTCAACGTTTTCCATATCGAAATAATTTAGTACTTTGTCCAACGTATCATCGGGATGAACAAATCGAACATTCGGATTAGCAATATCGTCGGCAATAATCATTCCGCGTAAAGTTTCGTATTCCGATATTATCGGTCGTAATTCCCTTTCGGTGATTTGACCCGTTATTTCGCCACGATGGTTTGTTACGTAAAAAACCGTATGTTTGTTTTCGATTAACTCGCTTACGATTTTTGCCAACGGAGCATTGCCCGGAATTAAAACAATATCTTTTTGCATTATATCTTTTACTTTCAGATGCGCAAGAAGGTTTATTTCCCTGCCCGATTTTAATCTCAAGCCTAATTGTTCCAAATGCTTAAGATGAACCGAACCCTTCATAACCAATTGCACAATTGTGGTGCTTATAATTACGGAAAGCATTAGCGGCAGAATTATAGTATAATCGCGCGTCATTTCAAAGATTATCATTATAGAGGAAATCGGTATGGAATTTATGCCGCCGAGCAACGCTCCCATCGCTACAAGAACAAAAAGCGTTGTATCAAGTCCCAAATCAAAATACGAATTAAACGCAACCGCAAAAAGATATCCGAGACTTGCTCCCATAAACAAAGACGGAGCAAATAAACCTCCGAATCCGCCGGAATGCAATATTAGAGGTACCAAAATAAATTTTAGGAGTAACAAAACCGCAACTATTTTCCAAGTTAAACTTTGAGCTAAAATTTTATTAATCGCTGTATATCCGATACCGAAAATATCGGAGAAAAAATAGCCGGCGGTTCCCACAATTGCACCGACCAAAAGCATCACAAACCATTGCGGAAATTTGTTCAGAACTTTTCTCTTTAAAAATCTTTCCAGATTATCGGAATATTTTATGTACACAACCGAAATAAGTCCGGCAACAATTCCCATTAAAATAAAATATACGAGGTGATTATAATTCGAGAATGATTCGTGACTGAAAACAAAAGTCGGTTGATTCCCCAAAAAAATTCTAGAAATCACGCTTGCCGTAACCGAAGCCAAAATCAAAGCGGAAAAAGTGGGCGATTGAAAATCGTTTAACAGAATAATTTCAAGTGCGAAAAATACACCTCCAAGAGGAGTATTGAAAACAGCTGCAATTGCGGCGCCGGCGCCAGCGGTTGTGAACATTCGTCGTCTTTGTTCCGATAAGCCGAACAAAACACCGATTTTACTTGCAACTCCCCCGCCTATTTGTGCTGCCGGTCCTTCAGGTCCTACCGTACCGCCGGAACCGATACAAATTGCGGGAGCAAGAAAGTGAAAAACCGTGGTTTTAAAGGGAATATATCCGTTTCTTAAAGCTACAGCTTTAATTACATCGTAAACGCCTTTTTGTTTTGCGGTTTCGGGTGAAGTTTTTATCATAAACGCTTGAATCAACATTCCCAAAACCGGAATCAGAATTACCGCTCCGCTTCCCAAAACCATCAAATAACTTAAACTGTGGTTAAAAAACAATTCCGTGAAAAAATCTATCGATTCGTGAAACAGAACGGCAGCAATTCCAGCCGCGGCGCCTGTGATAATCGCAAAAATACTAAAGAAAGTATACTCCGGCAGGTTTAACCTTTCGAAGTATGATTGAACGGAAATTTTTAAGGCTATAAGAAATTTTGAAATTTTATTTCGTCGTAAATAATTCACCATATTAAACCGTAAAAATAAAAAACGTCGCCGTAATTTTATTTGTTTCCGGCGACGTTTGAATTATACTCGTTTTATTCGTACTTAAAAAAGCCTTCTTTGGTTTTTCTACCTAATTTATTTGCCGCAACCATTTTCTTAAGAAGCGGGCAAGGTCTGTATTTCGGATCGTTAAAACCGTCGTACAATACTTCCATAATTGCAAGACAAACATCAAGACCGATAAAATCTGCCAAAGTTAACGGTCCCATTGGATGAGCCATACCAAGTTTCATAACAGTATCGATATCTTCCGCGGATGCCACACCCTCGTACAAAGCGAAAATAGCTTCGTTTATCATCGGCATAAGGATTCTGTTCGATATAAAACCGGGATAATCGTTAACTTCCACAGGCGTTTTTCCCAACTTAACGGAAAGTTCTTTTATTGTTTGGTATGTTTCGTCGCTTGTGGAATACCCGCGAATAATTTCTACCAATTTCATTACCGGTACCGGATTCATAAAATGCATCCCTATAAACTTATCGGCTCTCGCAACGGCGGAAAGCTCTGTAATTGATATGGACGAAGTGTTGCTGGCAAAAATAGAATCGGCTTTAACCTTTTGTTCTAACTCCTTGAAAAGATTGAGCTTAATATCTTTATTTTCAACAATGGCTTCAACAATTAAATCGGTATCGGCGGAAACGTTTTCCGTACCGACAACTGCATTTATTCTAGCAAGGGTATCGATTTTGTCGTTTTCGTTAATTGTTCCCTTTTTGATCTGCCGGTCCAAATTTTTCGAAATAGTAGCTAATCCCCTTTCAATGAACTCCTCTTTTACATCAACCAAATCGACGTTAAATCCGTTTTGCGCAAAAACATGAGCGATACCGTTTCCCATGGTTCCGGCGCCGATAACCGTTACGTGTTTAATTTCCATATTAATTCCCCTCTACTTTTTATAATTTTTAACGATAACTGAAACAGCTTCCCCACCGCCAATGCAAAGGGAAGCCAATCCGTATTTCAAATCTCTTTTGATTAATTCGTGAATTAATGTAACGAATATGCGTGCTCCGCTTGCTCCGATCGGGTGCCCAAGTGCAATTGCTCCGCCGTTTACGTTTACTTTGGACGTATCAAGATTCAGAAGTTTATTTACAGCCAGCGAAACAACCGCAAAAGCTTCGTTTATTTCGAACAAATCAATATCTTCGGTTGTCATTCCGGCTTTTTTGAGAACTTTTGTAATTGAATCGGCCGGTGCGGTTGGGAATTGAATCGGATCTTTTGCTGCAGCGGATTGCGCCACAATTTCCACAAGTGGAGTTAAGCCTAGGTCCAGAGCAGTTTGTTCGTCCATTACCAGCAAAGCGGCGGCTCCGTCATTAATTTTCGATGCGTTTGCAGCTGTGATAATTCCTTCCTTATCGAATGCGGGTCGCAATTTGGGAATTTTATCGAATTTAACGTTTTCCGGTTCTTCATCTTTATCAACGAGAATTTCTTCTTTTCTTAATTTAACCGGAACTTTAACAATTTCATCATCAAATTTACCTTCCTTTTGAGCTTTCAATGCCCTGTTATACGATTCAACCGCAAAGGCGTCAACTTCTTCGCGTGTAAAATTCATTTCTTTAGCGCAAGCTTCAGCGCAATTTCCCATGTGAATATTGTTGTACACATCCCAAAGTCCGTCGTGCACCATCGAATCGATCAATTCACCGTTACCCAATCTGTATCCCGATCTGGCTTTTTTAAGCAAGTACGGGGCTTGGGACATGTTTTCCTGACCGCCGGCAATAATTATATCGGCATCACCGCATCTTATTGCTTGATCGGCTAACATAACGGCTTTAAGACCGCTGCCGCAAACTTTGTTTATCGTCATACATTCTGTTTTTGTGGGCAAACCCGCAAATATTGCCGATTGCCTTGCCGGAGCTTGACCAACACCGGCGGTAAGTACGTTTCCCATAATTACTTCTTGGACCTTTTCACTATCCAAATTTGTCTCATCGAGTATAGATTTAATAACAATGCTTCCTAATTGCGGAGCGCTAACGGATGATAATTTCCCCATAAACGACCCTATTGGTGTACGCTTAGCCGCAACGATGACTGATTTTCTCATAACTTCTCCCGTAAGAGTGTTTAAAATTAATTTTCGTTTTTGTAAAGATAGATATTTGCGAGGTTGAATTGAAGTAAAAAGATGAGCCGGTGCGTAAAAGAATAAACCGTTTCATATCACTCAAGTTCGAAAGCAAGGCAACATTTTAATTTGCCGCACGGTCCGCTAAGTTTCGATAAGTTCATGGAAATATTTTGCTCGGTCGCAATATCGGTGGTAATTCGTTTGAAGTGATTCAAAAAAGTGGTACAACAAAATTCCCTTCCGCAAGTTCCCACTCCACCTATAAGTTTCGCTTCGTCGCGTACTCCGATTTGTCGAAGTTCGATTCTTGTTTTGTAAATGCCGGCTAGTTTTTTCGCTAATTCCCTGAAGTCCACCCGTCCGTCTGCGGTATAGAAGAAAAATAGTTTTTTTCTATCGAATTGAAAATGAATTCCAACAAGTTTCATATCCAAATTCAATTCATCTATAAGCCTTTCGAAAGTAGGTTTGGCGTTAGATATATCGTTGAGATTTTTATTCAGTTTGTAAATATCTTCTTCATTGGCAACGCGGATAACCTCGGGTAAGTCTTCGCCGTGCAATCCGAAAATCTGACGACGGATTTGCACCATTTTCCCGGCATACGTCACTCGTGCAATGTCAATGAAATCGCCGTTCTTAATAACTATTTTGTCGTTTTCTTTAATACTCAAATCGTTAGAATTCAAACAATAGTTCTGACCGAGTAAACTCGGGCAATCGACTTCAACAATATTTCTTTCGTCGATTGGAGTATTAATTTCGTTATCTATGTTGCAATGGATACAATTATCGTCGTTTGTTATCGTTTCGACGATATATTCTTGATAGTGTTGTTTATGCGACTCGGGAATAACGAAGTGATTGTCTTTTGAGGAATCGTTATTCTCTTCCTTTCCTGTATCTATATTCATATAAACTTACCCTTTTGTCAATGAAGCTAACTTAAATATAGTATTCATAATAATTATATTCAAGCTTATATTGTTGTAAATTAAGGAAGAGAGCCAATCCAAATAACTTTGGGTTTCTTGGATATTTACGTTGTTGAATTTACGATTGAATTTAATGAACGTTTCTTTATAATCGTTAAAATAATATTTATCGAAATCGGTTTTATTTTTAATTACGTCGTCGAGCCATTTCATTATCAATTGCATTACAATAAGAAATTTTTCTTTTGAATTTCCATCTATTATTTCGGTGAATGTGGAAAATGCAGTGTTGTATTTATTTCCAAGGGAATATCTGAGAATCGTAATAGTTTTATCGAGCAAATAATCGAATCTGTTTTCAAGCAGTTTTTGGGCAAAAGTAATTGAACCGTTTGCAAAATGTGATACTTTTTTAACAGAATCCGGTTCATAATTAAAATATTTAATTAAAATATTTTCAATTTCGAAAGGTTTTAACGGATTGAATTCCAAATTCCAGCAACGCGAGTGGATTGTGGGCAACAGTTTGCTTTCATTATCGGTAATCAAAAAGAAAACAACTCCCGGTGGTGGCTCTTCCAGACTTTTCAGCAAAGCGTTTTGTGCTTCAACGCTCATTAAATGGGCATCCGAAATTATGATGCCGCGGTATGAAACATCATCGTAATTCAACGAAATTTTTTTCTTTATATCCCTTATACTGCTTATTTTAATGTTAAACCCGTCTTCTATCCGAATTTGATGATAAGGATTTTCTATTTTTTTTCTGATTTCTTCGTGAATTAAAGTGATAGTATCTTCGCTTAATTTTTCGGTTGGACCGCTGTCGTTCGTTTCACCTTTACCGCGCGGGAGTGGAATAACAAACTGTACGTAAGGTTCCATTAATTTTTCGATATTATGATCGACGGGCGGAGTTTGGTTAGAATTTAACAGTTTAAGAAATTTAATTGCAGTAAAATGTTTGCCCGTACCGCTTGGACCGTAAAACAAAAAAGCGTTAGGGATTCTTTTGGATGAGTAAATTTTTTTTAAAATATCGGTTTGACGACCTTGACCGGTAATTTCGAATTCTGACAAATTCATTTAAGATTAACTGTATTCGTCGTCGTCAAAATAAAAGAAGTCTTCGTCCGTCGGATAGTCCGGCCACAAATCTTCGATTCCTTCGTAAATAATTTCGTCGGTATCTTCCAGTTCTTTTAAGTTTTCCAGCAACTCCAACGGAGCGCCGATTCTATCTACGTATTCTATAAGTTCGTCTCTTGTAGCCGGCCAAGGTGCATCAATTAAATATGAAGCTAATTCTACCGTCCAAATCATATTAATCTTCCCCCGCTAAATTTTTGTTAGCTACAATATCAAAAATTTTAATATCGTCGAACATAAAATTTTTGGGGTTAAGCGCAACACCGTTGTGCCTAACCTCGTAATGCAAATGCGGACCTGTAGTCAATCTACCGGAATTACCCGATAACGCAATTACATCTCCCCTTTTAACTTTTTGTCCTTTTCTAACAAGTATTTTGGACAAATGAGCATATTTTGTCGTGTAACCGAAACCGTGATCGATTTCCAAAACCCTTCCGTAACCGCTTTGATAACCTACTCGTATAACTTTACCGTTTCCGGGCGCATAAACTTTGGTCCCAACGTTAGCAATTATATCAAGACCGTTATGCATTTTCCGTACTTTCAGTATCGGATGCCTTCTAATTCCGAATCTGTCTCCTATTCTTCCTTCCATCGGTCGAATAGCCGGTATAGCCGCATAAAGTTTTTGGTTTGTTTCCAACTTTTCGGAAATGGATTTGTAATTATTAAGCTCAAAATTCACCTTAGCCGAAATAATATCGGCGTAATGAGTAAGACCGGAAATCACTTCGCTAACTTCACTGTTGTCGGTCGGAATCATATTAAAATCCATTCCTCCGCCGATTCCCACTTCCCTTTCCTCGTCCGGTATCGGTTCGAGGTTAACCGCAAGTCTTAAATCGTTATCGGTTTTTGCAATCCGGTCTATTTTATTATTCAAATCGGCATATTGTTCCAACAAACTTTTAAGTTTGGATTCCAATTCATGATTTTTAGCACGAAGAGCGGCAACGTCGTTTTCAGGGTTTAAAAACCCGTTAATAACGTAGTAACTTCCGAATAAGATGAAGCCTATAATTACAGATAAAACGGCTACGAGAAAAACAAATTTTTTGTAAAAATTGTTAATCTCAACAAACTGTAATTTCGATTTCGAAAAGTAGTATATTTTTTTCATAAGTCGCTGCGAAATTAATAAATCAGTGTATTTAAGTCAAGTTATTTATTTAAAGGGGTTGACCTATTCGAAATCGTGCTCGAAATAATCCACTACTCTGTTGGGCGGGGATTCACCCTTTTTCAATTTCGCTTGCAATCTTTTTTGAAATTCTACTGCCGCATCGTAGCCATAATGTTTCAGCAAATAATTAAGCGCAATTACTTCAGAAATAACCGTAATGTTTTTACCGGGTAAGATAGGTAATTTTATGTACGGAATTTCCACGTCGAGAAGGTTTATGGTTTCGTTTTCCAAACCGGTTCGGGTATAGTTCGATTTTTTATCCCAAACCTCCAATTCCACAACAACTTCCAAGCGTTTTTGATATCTGATTGCTCTTACACCGAACATTTCTTTTACATCGATTAGCCCGATACCTCTTATTTCCATGAAATGTTTTACGAGTTGTGTGCCGGAACCGATTAAAATACCTTCCCCCTTTTTAGTGAAAAGAACAACATCGTCTGCTACCAAACGGTGCCCTCTTTCCAACAAATCAAGCGCAACTTCGCTTTTTCCTATACCCGATTTCCCGACGAATAAAATTCCCACACCGTACACATCGATGAACGAACCGTGAATGGAAAAACGCGGAGCGAATTGGTCGTCGAGGAAATCGCTCAAGAGATAAGCTAATTTTGTTGTAGTGTATTTTGAACTTAAAATCGGTACTTTGCGTTCCGTTGCAATGTCCAAAAGTTCTTTTGTCGGTTTATTGTTGTTTGTAATAATAATACAAGGAATTTCGAACTGAAAAATTCTGTTCAACGATTCGATTCGTTGCTCTTTTGTTAAACTTCTTAGATATTTCATTTCGGTATTGCCACAAACCTGTACTCTTTTGTACGAAAATAATTCTACAAACCCGGCAAGAGCCAAGCCGGGTCTGTGTAAATTTTGTTCGGTTATTTGTCTTTCCAGGTCGGCATTTTTTGTTAGCAATCTGAGATTAAAACGCTCTTTTAACTGCTCGTACAAAAATCCGACTGTAATGGATTTTTTCTTAACAATGCTTTTTTTATCGATTTTCATTGTTTGACTTTTGCCATTCTTTTGGTTTTATGTTTAATGAGCTGCCGTTCAAGTTTGTTTACAACGGCGCTGAGCGATTTTCTGAAATCGTCGCTGCTTTCGCTTGCCGTTAGAACTTTCCCGGGAATTTGAAGCTGAATCTCTACGGTTTTAATGCTATCCTTGGGATGCGTGTAGCTAAGAATCACATTTGCATCAAGAATGTCATCGTAAATTTTTTCGAGAGATTTTAATTCGCTTTTAACTTGTTCCTTCAGTGATTCTTTTGCTCGAAATTTTCGAGATGTTATTTGTATGTTCATAACAGCTCCTTTATGATTTTGGGTGTGCTTGTTTGTATGTTTTTTTTAAACGCTCTATGCTTACTTGCGTATAGATTTGTGTCGTCGATAAATTCTCGTGACCTAAAATTTCTTTTACGGCCATTAAATCCGCTCCTCTGTCCAACATGTGAGTTGCAGCGCTGTGACGCAATACATGCGGACTTTTCTTTGCAACGTCCGAAACTTTCGAAAGATATTTGTGTACAACTCTTCTTACGTAACGCGGGTAGATTCGTTTATTCTTCTTCGTAACTATTAACGGTTCGCTTGGAGCCGGATTTCCGCGCGAGCTTAAATATTCTTCCAAAATTTTAATAGATTCGCTGCCAACCGGAACATAACGGGTTTTTGAACCTTTACCGAATACTTTAATGATTTTTCTTCCTCCGTCGTAATCGCCAACGTTCAAATTGCAGAGTTCCGATACCCGGAGAGCGCATCCGTACAATAATTCGAATATTACTTTTTCGTTTGTGGTTTTTTCTTCAATCTCGTCTATTCTTTTCAAAACTTTAAGAAAAGATTCCAAATCAATTGTTTCGGGTAATTTTCTTTTTGTTTTCGGATTATGAATGTTTTTCAACGGATTGGATGAAATCAATTCGTTTCTGTATAAAAATCCCATTAATCCCCTAATTGCCGAAAGTTTTCTTCCGATGGTGGTTCTACTTAAATTTTGTTCATTCAGTTTGATTAAAAACAATCTTATTTTCTTCTCGGTAATTTGTACAACCGAATCGAGATTTAGTTCGCTGCAAAATTCGGCAAATTGCGCCAGGTCTTTTTTATAAGCCGTTAAAGTGTTGCCCGAAACTCTTCGAAGACCGGAAAGTTCTTCCAAATAAGATTGAATAGCCGAGTTAATAGAGAGGTCATTCATCAATTATATTATAATATTTCAAAATCATATATTCAAGTGTTATTTGAAAATTTTTGAAATTATTTTGATTGCGATTCGGTTTTATTCGGTTCCGGTTTTTTCCAACTTACGAAATCACAATCGGGATACCGGCTGCAACCGTAAAAAACCCTGCCCGATTTGGCACGACGCGGAACAACATCCCCTTCGCCGCATTTAGGGCACTTAATGTTAAGTTTGATTTGCTCAGTGTAATCGCAATCGGGATAATTTTCGCAACCGATGAATTCGCCGAACTTCCCATTTCTGAAAACCAGTTTACCACCGCATTTCGGACATGTTTCTCCAGTGTAATCCGGCTCTGAATTGGTTGTGGCTTTAAGCGATTTGACGTGTTTGCAATCGGGATTAGTGCAAGCGAGATATTTACCGTAACGCCCGATTTTAATTTCCATTTCCGAACCGCATTTTTCACAAATTATTTTTTCAAGGGAATTTTCAACACGTGTCAGCGATTCCGAAAACGGATTGTAAAAATCGTTCATCACTTTCAAATATTCTATTTCTCCCGATGCTATTTGATCGAGTTCTTCTTCCATTTGTGCCGTGAAGTTAACGTTGAGAATTTTCGGAAAACTTTTCACCAATACGTCGTTCACCTTTTTACCTAAGTCGGTCGGGTATAATTTCCGGTCTTTAACTTCAACGTAATTTCTATCTTGAATTGTACCGAGAATCAAAGCGTAAGTACTTGGCCGGCCGATTCCTTTGCTTTCCAATTCTTTAATTAAAGTGCTTTCCGTATAACGCGGAGGCGGTTTGGTGAAATGTTGATTTTCGATAACATTTTCCAAATCGAGTTTCTGGTTTTTCTCCAAGCCGGGTGGAATTAATTTCGCTTCGTCTTTTTCCTCGTCGCCGTTTTCGTTATTTCCGTTGATATTATAAATTTTCAAAAACCCGTCGAATTTAAGAACGGTGCCGCTGTTTTTGAATATAAATTTATCGCCTTTAACCGTTACTGTTGTAATTTCTTGAATTGCCGGTTCCATTTGCGAAGCGATAAACCGGTTCCAAATAAGAGTATAAAGTTTAAGTTGATCGGGAGTTAAAAAATCTTTAACAAAATCGGGTGAATATTTTAAGCTTGTCGGTCTTATTGCCTCGTGTGCATCTTGCACGTTTTTCTTTTTGCTTTCGTAGCTTTTTGCCGATTCGGGTTTGTATTCCTTGCCGAATTTATTTTCAATGAACGAACGTGCTTCCTCAACAATTTCCGCGTTCAAGCGGGTCGAATCGGTTCGCATGTATGTAATCAAACCTGTAGTGCCTTCGCTTCCCAAATCAACGCCTTCGTAAAGGCTTTGCGCAATTTGCATTGTTCTGCGCGGCCGAAATCTAAGTTCGCGCGAAGCAACAGCTTGCAATGTGCTTGTAATAAACGGAGGAGGTGGATTTTTCTTTTGTTCCCTTTTAGATATTTCGGAAATAAAAAAATCGTTTACTTTTTTTATTCCGTCTGCAATCTTATCGGCTTTTTCTTTTGAATCTATTGCAAAATTTTTCTTTAGAAATTCTTCCCAATCCTCATCGGTCATTTCCGGTTTGGGTTTAATTTTTAGTTGCTTCCCTTCGATTTCAAAAAGTTTCGTTTGAAGAATTTTCCCGTCGGCGGTTTTAAATTCCGCTATAATCGACCAGTATTCCGTCGGGATGAATTTTTCGATTTGTTCTTCACGTTCGCAAATTAATCTGAGAGAAACGGATTGAACTCTTCCGGCGGAAAGCGAGTTACCGGATTCTTCTATAATTGCGCGCCAGAGAAGCGGACTGATTTTATACCCGATTATTCTATCCATTGCACGGCGGGCTCTTTGGGAATCGACAAGTTTTGTGTCTATTTCTTGCGGATTTTTAATCGCTCTTTTTACCGACTCTTTTGTAATTTCGTTAAACAATACGCGGTAAATTTTCGCTTTGGTTTTTCCTTTAAGAATATCGCAAATATCTTGTGCAATTGCTTCGCCTTCGCGGTCGGGATCGGTTGCTATAAATATTTTTTCCGCTTTGGAAGCAAGTTTTCTTATTTTGTTAATTATATCCCCTTTGCCTCTTATATTCAATAAAGAGACTTTGAAGTTGTCTTCAATATCGACGCCCAATTTCGTTTTGGGGAGGTTTTTAACATGACCGATAGTTGCGGCAACAAGATAATTTCTGCCGAGGTATTTATTTATAGTTTTAGCCTTCGATGGAGATTCCACCAATACAAGATTTTTAGCCATTGTTTCCCTTTGTCAGTTTATCGTGTCGGAGGCATAAAGAAGTACTCTGCTGCCGGGTAAAATTTCGGAATCGAATTCCACCAAAGAGAAAAGGATAATCCAATTAATATCTTCTTTGGAAATCGGTTCTCCCATGGAATAAGATAATTGTTCGATGATTGTATCCAAATCGAATGCATCGATTAATCCGACATTCAACAAATGCATTAAATAATTATAATTTTGGTTTCCCAATATTTCTTTTTCTTCTTCAGTAAGAATTCTAAAATTCTTTTTGTTCTTTTTGCCGCCGGCTTTGCTTTTGTTTATAAGAACTTTATCGTAAATAAGACTAAAAGCAGCGCTTAGCGTTTGCGAATCGAATTCTTTATTTAGTTTTAGCCTGTCGTTTACTTCTTCCAA
This sequence comes from uncultured Melioribacteraceae bacterium, assembly GCA_964553325.1. Taxonomy (GTDB): domain Bacteria; phylum Bacteroidota; class Ignavibacteria; order Ignavibacteriales; family Melioribacteraceae; genus BMS3ABIN04. The sequence continues at coordinate 13,358 of CAZKKI010000090.1, forward strand.
AGAATTATTTTGATTTAATCCTTCCAAAATTTTTGTGAGTACTTCAACTATTTTAGCTGTCATGGGCAATTATATTCTCTTTAATTAGAAATTCGGTTTCTTTCAAAAATTTATTTTCGAGTTTTTTCATCAGTCTTTTTTCTTCGGGCGACATATCGTCGTATCCTTTAAGATGAAGCAACCCGTGAATTATCAAACGAAGAATTTCCTCGTTCAACGTAACGCCGTATTTAACGGCATTTTTTTCAGCCGTTTCCGGACAAATAAAAATTTCACCATCAAACTTATAATTTTCTCCCGAATAATTAAAGGTAATTATATCGGTATAAAAATCATGGCTCAAATAATTTTTATTTAACCATAAAATGTACTCCGATGATACGAAATTTATCTGTAAAAATAAAATTTCATAATTCATTAAACGGGATAAGGTACGGACTATTTTATGAACGAGCTTTTTATTTATCCGAAATTCACTGTCGTTATTTACGTTTAAGCCCTTAACCATCTTATATTTCGTAGATTTTTTCTTCTGCGGCCAATTCGAAATCGATTGTTAAGGATTTATCTTTAACGAATTTTCGAGTTGCATCGCAAATTTCGTCCAAACGGTCGTCTGTATATTCCGGATTATAATGGAACAGCAAAACTTTTTTAACCGATGCGGCGCAGGCAAATAAGATAGCGGATAAATTATTCGAGTGCCCCCAACCTATTTTCGGTGCATAGTCATTAAAATCGAACATACAATCGTGTACAAGCAGATCTGCGCCTTTTGCAAAGTCAACCAAATCTTTATTGCGTTCCGAAATGCTATGTAATTCCGGACTTTCGCCGTCGTAATAAATTTCGTTATCGGTTAAATAAACAAATTTTTTGTTTCCGGTTTCAATTTTAAAACCGAGAGTATTATTCGAATGGTGTACCGCTATCGTTTTAACATTAAAATCATTAACGGTAAATTCCATTGAACTTTTTAATTTAACTATTTCTATCTCCGCTTGCAAAACATCTTTATCCACAGGGAAAAATTGACTTGTAAACTGGCGGTTAATTATATCTTCGGGATTAAAAGAGTTATTCGGACTAACAAAAATATTCACTTTGAAATTTTTTGAATACAGAGGTTTGAAGAATGGTAAACCTTGTATATGATCCCAATGGCTGTGAGTAATCAACAAATTTATTTCTTTAGGCGAATTTTCTTCGATTATTTTATTGCCGAGTGCATGAATACCGGTTCCGGCGTCTAAGTAAAGTTTGTTGCCCGAATCCGAAACAATTTCAATAGCCGGAGTGTTTCCGCCGTATTTTATAGTACCTCTTCCGGGCTTTGCAATCGAACCTCTGGTTCCCCAAAAAGTTATTTTCATTTATTATCCGTATTAATTTCCGAACTTAATGTTAAATCGACATATTTTCTGTAGCGTTTAGCCGAATTTTGAAATTCCTCGATTTCCGCCGCGGTTAAATTCCTAATTTCTTTAGCCGGAACGCCAGCATAAAGTTTTCCGGATTTTACTATTGTATTGGGTCTTACAACCGCTCCGGCTGCAACCATCGAGTTGGTTTCAATTACCGCACCGTCTAAAACGATTGCACCGATGCCGATTAATGAATAATCTTCGATCGTACAGCCGTGAAGTTTAACGCTATGACCGATAGTTACTCCGTTTCCTATATTCAGCGGATATTTTCCGTTTGTAACGTGAAGCATGGATAAATCTTGAATATTTGTTAATTCACCTATTTTGATATAATGAACGTCTCCTCTTACAACCGTATTATACCAAATGCTCGAATCTTTTCCAATTTTAACGTCGCCGATAATTTTTACACCCGGAGCAAGAAAAACGCTCGGATCCAATTCGGGCAACATTCCTTGATACTCGAAAATCTTATTTTCCGAATCGAGGGATTTAAAATTAATTCCCATTAAAATTTCCCTTCGAAAAAGTTTTTTTCTTCGTCGAAAAGTTTTATCGCTTTTTTGAATTGCTCGTCAACTTTCAACAAATTGTAATACCAACCTTCGTTTTTCCAAAATTCCCTTGCAATATGAGCTTTCAACCGGGTGAAAATATAATTTTTATCTTTTTCAAGTTCTTCGATTTTAATATCGGATTTCGATTTTTTAGCCAACTTAATAAATTTATTAAAATCCGATTCCGTAAAATTAAACTTTTCGGTGAAAGAAACTAAATCGGGAAAATTTTTCTTTATGTTTTCACGGTTTACATCTAGGTAGTCGCGAACAAATTGGTAATACGTGCCCGCTTGCAAAAGTTCCAAAGTCGATTCGTTCAAATCTTTGTTCGTTACGATAAAATCCGGTGTAATTCCACCTCCACCGAAAACTTTTCTTCCGCCTTTAGTGAAAAATACAGGCCGGGACGAATCGCTTTCTGCGGAATGTTCGAGATTTTCCCCTTCTTTTTCTTTGCGTTTTATAACTTCTTCGTAATATTTCTTTTTATCCTTGTGCTCATAATCGCGTTGTATCGCTCTGCCGCTCGGTGTGAAATATTTGGCAACCGTAATTCTTACGGCTGAATTATCCTTCAAAATAAACGGACGTTGTACCAAACCTTTTCCGAATGTTGTTTCGCCGACGATCAAACCTCTATCCCAATCTTGAATTGCCCCGGAAACAATTTCACTTGCTGATGCGCTTCCTTTGTTTACCAAAATTATAAGCGGAAATTTTTCGTATAAATATTGCTGTTGAGCATTAAACTCCTCATCGAAATCGGGCAATCTTCCTTTGGTGTAAACGATTAGTTTCGTTCCGCTTATAAAAACGTCGGCAACTTCGAAAGCTTGTTGCAGCAAACCGCCGGGGTTGTTTCTCAAATCGAGAATGATTTTAGTCATTCCGCTATTTCGCAATTCGCTTAATTCTTTAATTAATTCTTTACGCGCTGTTTCGGAAAATCTGGTAAGAACAACGTAACCTATTTCATTATTAAAAAGCATTCCCACGTCTACGGCGTGAATGGGTATTTCGTCTCGAACTATTGTAAATTCGAGCGGCTCTTTGTAACCGGGCCGTATTACCGTAATATTTACTTGGGTTCCTTTTTTCCCGCGAAGTTTTTTAATTACCTCATTATTCGTATAACCGATTGCATCTTCGTTTTCGATTTTTACAATCCTATCGCCGGGTAAAATTCCCACGGCTTCACTCGGACCTCCGCTAATGGGCGAGACGACGGTAATCGTATCGTTTATTATTTGAAATTCGACACCTATTCCTTCAAAATTTCCTTTAAAAATTTCTTCCGCTTCTTTTTGTTCTTCGGCGGAAATGTAAATCGAATGCGGATCCAAATCTTTTAACATTCCTCTGATTGC
>CAZKKI010000091.1:0-23103 GCA_964553325.1 uncultured Melioribacteraceae bacterium
CCCCGAGATGCAAGAGAATCATTCGTTTTTGGTCTCTGTCGATGCTGCGCATCCAAGATCGCATGCCGAATATGTTTCGATAGGCGGAGAATACATTTTTATGGATATGTTTGCCATAAGGGGAGGATACGTTACGGGGCAAGACCTTTACAGTTATTCCGTTGGTTTCGGTTTGAGAACTTTCGGGTTCCAATTCGATTACGCATTTACCCCGTTTGATGTTTTTAACAATGTTCATCGATTTTCAGTTGGTTTTGCTTATTAAAATTTTATAAAAAATATCGGTAACTAAAATGAAGAGATTTTTACAATTGTTCGCATTAAATCAATGGTCGAAAAGTATAATTGGCATCGGAAGCGCCATATCCGTTTTAATTATTGCATTATCCGGTTGTACCAACGACTATCCTGAAAGCATTTACAACCCCGATGCACAGTACAAACCCGATCCGGTAATAACTTCGGTCGTACCCGATTCGGCTCTGGCCGGTATCGATACTTTACAAATTATGGGGAAAAACTTCTCGCCCGTTATTGAAGAAAACAGGGTTTTCTTCAACGGTGTAAAAGCGCAAGTATTATCGGCATCAACGGATTTGCTTACGGTTAAAGCTCCTAATGTACCGGGAGATTCCGTTAAAATTCAAATCAATGTTAAAGGCGCGTTGTTGTTTGCGGAATGGTACCCGTATAAATTGGATAGAGCGGCAATCGAATTTTTTGAATTCGGAAAATTTGACGACGCTTATGCAATTGCATGCGATTTGGAAGAGAATATTTATATCGCTTTGAAAGGCAAGAAAGTAATAAAAGTTACACAAAGCGGGGAAAGAATCGATTATGCTACTCTTACGGTCGATAAAGCTTCAGGTATGAAGGTAGGACCTAACGGCGATATTTACTACCTGAATGTTCTTCAAGGCATTTTCAGAATTCCGGCCGGCGGAGGAAACGACGAAGTTTTCGCAATCCTTCCGGGTTTTGCGTTCGATTTGGATTTCGATGAAAACGAGAACATATATTGCGGCGGGGGCGGTAATGCCATTTATCGGGTTAAGCTCGATAAATCCGTTAGAACCGTATTGGATGTTCCCGATATTTCAATAACTTCTTTACGGGTTTATGATAATTATGTTTATTTTGCCGGTAGCTACGACGGTACCGATGTTAACCAACCCACAACGGGAATTTGGCGTAGCGAAATTACTTCGGCGGACGGGGATTTGGGAACGCCGGAAGTTGTTTTTGATTTTGACGCGAATTTTGTAGGTTATTCAATAAATTCTATTACATTTGCTGAAGACGGTACTTTGTATATCGGAACCGATGCGCCGGAAGCCATTGTTGTTTTGAGTCCGTCGGGTAATTTTGTAGGTTTGTATCCCGGCGTTATTGAACCGGTTTCTTTTTATATGACTTGGGGTAACGGTAAGTTTATGTATGTGAATAGAAAAAATGAAGATCCGGAAAAACGGAAATTAATCAAACTTAACATGCTTAAAAACGGAGCACCATATTATGGACGAAAATAAATCACTAACTAAATTATAAGGAGTATCTCTATGAAAAAACTTTTATTCTTTCTTTTCACTTCATTGTTGGTAACATCTTTGTCGTTCGGTCAATCACCGACATGGCAGTTCGATCATCTTTTATATGATGCACATTTGCCCCAAAGTAATAGCTGGGGAGTTCACGGCGTAGCTGTTGATCCAGACGGTAAAGTATGGATTGCTTTACACGGGGATCTTGCTCAAGATACACTTTTTACACCTAACGGTGACACTTTAAATCTTAGACCTATTTTTGTTCTAGATCCGGCAACGGGTGAACATGTCTCCTTTTCACCGATCAGATTTATCGAATTGCCGGATGGAACGGTGGATACACTTGGCGTAACGCCTGCAACCGGTAGCGGTAAAGGTATCAGTGTGGATAATGATGGAAATATCCTTTACACTTCTTATTCCACCGTTTATAGAATTGATTATAAGACGGGTCAAGGACTCAACAAATTTACACCGGATGATGTTTCTTCGATGACCGAAGCGGTGCAATCGGTTGACGGAAAAATTTATGCAGGATATGTTCTTGGTGCTGCACGTCCTGTCATGATTTTGGATAACGATTTTAATTATATTGGAAATGCTATTGACACATTGGGACATATTACAAGAACAATGGAAATTTCCGATAATGGTCAAGATTTATATGTCGGTTCAACTTGGAACGGTTTCGGTATAGAACACTGGCACAGCGATTTGCCTGGAATAGTACCTTTTGCGGCTGTTGATACTTTTGGTAACTGGTACAATGTTTACGATCCGGTAGGCGATAGTATCGTCCCCGAAGTTAAATTGTGGTCAAGCTGCTTGGATTGGGGTCCGGACGGATATCTCTGGGCTGGTAATTTGAGACCTGACTGGTCGGGTATTAAAGGTGGAATGTGGTATGTATTTGATGTTACTACAAAAGAGCAAGTTGACAGCGTCGGTATTCCTTTGGGCGATTCATCTGCCGGTGGTGTTTACAGTCCACGTGGTGCCGCTTGGAGCAACGACGGTAAAACAATGTATCTTGCCGATTACGATTATAACATTGTAGGCGTATGGACAAGAGTTGGAACGGGTATCGAAGAAATTGGAGATGCTGTTCCGACAAAATATGAACTGAGTCAAAACTATCCCAACCCGTTTAATCCGACTACGGTTATAAATTTCAGCATTCCCGAAGCGGGTGATGTTACGTTGAAAATCTATGATATGTTGGGTAGGGAAGTTGCAACGCTTGTGAATGAAAATAAACAAGCCGGTACATATAGAGTTACTTTCGATGCCTCCGAATTGTCCAGCGGTGTTTATATGTACACTTTGAAGAGCGGTAATTTCGTTACATCTAAGAAGATGATGTTAATGAAGTAATTCCCGTTTTTTCTTAAAAGCCGGTTGAAAAACCGGCTTTTTTCATAAATTTTATTAAGAATATTTATTATGTCTTATAAACTAAAACTATTGCTTCTTTTTCTTCTGTTCAATATTTCAAACATTTTATATTCACAAGATTTTATCAAAAGGGAATTCAGAGGTGTTTGGGTTGCAAGCGTTGTTAACCTCGATTGGCCTACCTCGAACAGTTCAAGTGTTGCGCAGCAAAAAGAATCGCTTAAAAATTTATTCGATAAAATTGCCGCAACAAATATAAATGCGATCTTTTTTCAAATCAGATCCGAATGTGATGCAATGTATAACTCCCCGCTTGAGCCTTGGTCGTATTGGCTGACCGGTAGACAAGGAAAAGCTCCGGAGCCTTTTTACGATCCGTTGGAGTTTGCAATCGCAGAGGCGCACAAAAGAGGATTGGAATTGCACGCGTGGTTTAATCCGTACAGGGCGGTAAGACAAGTGGGCAATTATATTCAAGCGTCGAATCATGTAAGCGTTTTGCACCCAGAATGGATAATTCGCAAAGGTGATTTGAAAATATTGAATCCCGGACTTCCGCAAGTGAGGGAATATGTGGCACGTGTAATTTCCGATGTTGTAAGGAGATATGATATAGACGGAGTTCATTTCGACGATTACTTTTATCCCTATCCACCGAATAATATTACCGATGCGGACGACCAAGCAACGTTTAACCAATATCCACGGGGTTTTACGAATATTGAAGACTGGCGAAGGGATAACGTAAATGAATTAATCAGAATGGTTCAAGATTCCATCTCGGCAATTAAACCGTACATTAAATTCGGAATTAGCCCTTTTGGTATTTGGAAAAGCGGAGTGCCGCAAGGAATTGTAGGGTTGGATGCTTACAGTGAAATTTACGCCGATGCGGTTTCGTGGTTGAATGAGCAAATAATTGATTATTTGGCTCCGCAATTATATTGGCCCTTCGGCGGCGGTCAAGATTACGGCAAGCTCCTTCCGTGGTGGGCTTCCCAAACAAACGGAAGACATTTGTATTCGGGGCAAGCCCTTTACCGTGCAAGCGATTGGTCCCCGGAAGAAATTCCCCGCCAGATTAGGTTAAACCGTACAACGGAAAATTGCTATGGAAATATTTTATTTCGCGCGCAAAATTTATATTCTAACCCTAACGGAGTGACCGATTCGTTGGTTGAAAATTACTATAAATTCAAAGCGTTGCCTCCGGTAATGGATTGGAAAGATGTCGTTTCACCGAACGAAATCAACAATTTTGCATTCGGCTCTTTGAATGAGTTGCGAGGGGACGGTTTGGTTTGGGATGTTCCAACAATTGCCTCGGATGGCGATTCGGCTTTTATGTATGCAATTTATCATTTTGCAACGCCGTCGGTTATTCCAGAAGATTTGAATGATCCGGCTAATCTTTTAACCGTAACTTCTGATAATTATTATAAAATTACGCAAAAGGATATTTCGGATAACAAGCTTTATTTTGTCGTAACTGCGTTGGATAGAAATTTTAATGAAAGCAACGGAAGTAATGTTATTTTTGCCGATGTGCAATTTCCTGAAACGCCCCAATTGTATTTGCCGGAAAATGACGCCGTAAATTTACCGGATACGGTAAAATTTGTATGGAACAATTCCGCTCATTCGAGTTATAATATTTTACAAATCTCAACCGATTCGGTATTTGCAATTGTGGATTTCGAGTTCGATTCGATTGCGGATACATTTATGAGTGTAACTGGTTTGAAAGGCCAAACGAAATATTATTGGCGTGTAGCGGCGGGAAATGTTTTGGGTGAAAGTGAATTTTCGGAAACAAGATCTTTTGCAACCGGCTTCCCTTTACCGCCAGTACCGCTTGAACCGGCTAATTTGACGGTTGATGTATCTGTAACGCCCGTTTTTTCCTGGTCGCATCCCTCAACAGCCGATTCGTTCCGGTTTCAGATTGCGAAGGGTTTAACCGTCGTTTCGTCCAATATTATTTTGGATACGGTAATAGCCGATACTACTTTGTCTCTTGATTCGTTGGAAAGTAAAACGATTTATTCGTGGCAGGTAGGAGCTTTCAATCAATACGGTTTTAGCGGGTGGTCCGAATTATTTAAGTTCCAGACTGAACAAATTGTTGGTATTTTGCATGAAAAGAAGATTCCCTCTGCTGTTGTTTTAAGACAAAATTATCCTAATCCGTTTAATCCCGTAACAACAATACGATATAGTATTCCGTCGAACGGTAAAAGCGGTATGTCTAATGTAAGATTAATTGTTTATGACGTTTTGGGAAGAGAAGTGGCAAGGTTAGTAAATCAATCCCAACCGCCGGGTAATTATTCGGTTCGTTTTGATGCCAACTTAGCCGAAAGCGGATTAAATAGTGGAATTTACTTATATGTTTTGTACGTTGACGGAAAAAGAATAAGTAAAAAAATGTTACTTTTAAAGTAACACAAAAAAACCTAAAGTAACATAAATAAACTAACAACAAACTAAGGAGGTGCTATGTTAAAAAAAATCTTTACGGTTTTAATTGTAATTGTGTTTACCGCCGGAATTTCTTGGGGTCAATGGGAAAATCAAGGTCCTTGGCCTGATACTTCTTATGTTGGCGGTACGCACGGTATTGCTGTAGACCCCGACGGAAAGGTTTGGGTCGCAAGTTATTTCAAAGATGTTCCCTGGGCGTCCCCTTCGGGAGATACAATTTTAACCTCCGGAATATTGGTTTTTAACCCTGACGGAACTGAAGCGGATTTTTCCCCGATAACTACCGTTGCAACTTCCAGCGGATTGGTTGTGGATACGTTAAACGGAAATTGCCGCGGTCTTGGAGTGGATCACGAAGGCAATATTCTTTACGTACAATCGAGCCCGAGCAAAATATTTAAAATAGATTACAAAACCGGTGAAGGTATTGCACGGCACGATTTTGAAGATGAATTGGGTTCCTCTCCTACATCTCCTGCTGTCGATGCAAGCGGCGTTATTTACGTGGGTCCGGTTGTTGGCGGCGGAACAACCGCTATTGTTATGTTGAGCCCCGATTTAAGCTACTTGGGTAATGCTGCGGTCGGACCACCGGCAATCGGCAGAACACTTGAAGTATCAGCGGACGGAAAAACATTGTACTGGATGCCGTTCACTGCAAAGAAAATGTATATTTACACAAGGGATAATGTTTTCTCCGAGTTTGCTATTACGGATTCCGCACTTATCGGAATGTCGATCGAATCTTCCGCTTGGAACCCGGCTGACAGTATGCTTTGGGTTTCGCACGATGTTAGAGGCGGTGGTCCATACTCTCACTTAACTTGGTACGCTTTCGATGTTACGACAAAGACCCTTGTCGATAGTTTCCAATGGACTCCGGCAGATGACGATACAGAATATCCGCGCGGACTTGATTTTAGTCCAGACGGTAAGATTGCTTACGCCGGTACCTTTACTACAGCTACCCCGAGAATGGAAAAATTTGTAAAGGTGGGTACAGGATTTATTGAAATGGGTAAAACCCTTCCGACCGAATATGTGTTAAAACAGAATTATCCTAATCCGTTTAACCCATCAACGGTTATTACTTTCGGAATCCCCGAAGCGACCCATGTTACCGTAAAAGTTTACGACGTATTGGGTAAAGAAATCGCCACATTATTGAACGACGATTTAAGCGCCGGCGAATTCAGTGTTAACTTCAATGCAAAAAATCTAACCTCGGGGATGTACATTTATGAAATGACAACTCCGAAAGTGAGAATTACCAAAAAGATGTTGTTGATGAAATAACTTTATTTTAGTATTATAAAAAGTTAATTCAATAAGCTTAGCGGTCGATTGGTAAATGATTTACCGATTGACCGCTTTAATATTATTTTATATATTTGCGCATTCTAAAACATTTCTTTTCGTTTGATCGTTTAATAACGTGGGTATATATATCCTTTTAAGTTAATCTATTGTGATTTTTTATTGTTTTCTAAATACAATAAGCATTAATATATAATTTTGTTGGTTTGAGTTGCGCACATATACAATGCAATTGCATTTATACACTTCTTAAAATCAAAGTAGAAATTTGATTAGGAAAGAACGCCTTTAAAGATCCGGTTAATTTGTTGTTTAGGTGGGCGTCGGGGGCTACCTTCTAACAAGATAAAAAGCATTTGTAAACATTATTAAAATAAATAAATTAAATACAAATACTTTAATAAACACATTAATATATTAAAAGGAGATGTACCATGAAAAGAAATAATTTCTACTTTTTATTTTTTTCTTTCCTTTTTATTCTCAATATAAATGCTCAGTGGGTAAAAACGAGTTATCCTTCAACCGCTTCGGTGGAATCAATGACCTCTTGCGGAAATACTATTATGGTTGGTTCCAAATCGGAAGGAATTTATATATCCAACGATAACGGTCAAACTTGGTTGCAAAAAAATAACGGACTGCCGGCATACTTAAATGAAGTTTCGTCCGTGGCTTGTGACGGTTCTACGTTTTATGCAACTATCATATATTCGGGATTTTATATTTCGAACGACGGTGGTAATAATTGGACGGAAGCAAATAACGGATTACCGAACGCTCCATACATAAAATCTTTTGTGTTTAGCGGGAATGATCTTTTTGTAGGCTGTGATTCGGGTGTTTATCATTCGTCCGATAACGGTGCAAATTGGACTGCGGTAAACAACGGTTTAACGGATTTGGATGTAAGAGCTCTCGGAATTATCGGGCAATATATTTTTGTATCAACTTATTCCGACGGGTTATTCAGAAGCCCGTTAAACTCGATTAATTGGACGAAGGTAAATAACGGCTTGCCGAGCAATGAATACGTTAGATGTTTTACGGAAATTTCCGGCAAAATATTTATCGGTACAACCGGCGGTGTTTATTACTCCGACAATAACGGAGATCTTTGGAATGCTGCAAATAACGGCATAGGAAATGAAATAATTACTTCGTTGGCCGTTAGCGGTAATTATTTGTTTGCAACCCTCGGTTCGGGCGACGGCGGAGTAATGTATTCCGGCGATTTAGGTAATAGTTGGCACCCTATAAACGACGGGTTTCCGACTTATCCTTATGCTAGAGCAGTTGTCGTTAACGATTCCTATGTTTTTGCCGGAGGTCCGGAAGATGCCGTATGGAAACGTCCGTTGAGCCAAGTAACATCGGTAAACGAAAATGACATACCGTTAGGATTCAAACTGTCCCAAAATTTTCCGAATCCGTTCGGCGAATCAAGTCCTTCCGGCAAAACAAATACAACAATTAAATATACGATTCCCGCATCGGTCGGCTCGAATTTATCGACCGATACAAAACTTGTTGTTTATGATATTTTGGGACGCGAAATTTTAACGCTTGTTAACAAACCGCAGAATTCCGGAGAATATAAAATAGATTTCGACGTTTCTTCCGTCACCAAAGATATCCCGAGCGGTGTTTATTTTTATAAACTTCAAGCGGGAAAATTTATCGACGTGAAGAAAATGATTTTATTAAGATAAGTGAATTAGTTAAAATTATTAAAAACATTATTGAAATTATTGCGAATCTCCCCGGGTTGAAACTCGGGGAGAAAATAATTGATATTCTAAAAATATTTTTATTTGTATTCGACGTGCATATCGTAATCCCAATCGTCAAAGTATAAATTTCCGCCTCGCCACTCTACTTCCCCTCGTTGGAAATCGACCGTTTCGCTTCTCGGATAAATTTTTGCAGGAAAGAGAGGTTGTGAAAAATCATCATTTATTATTAAATGGTAAGCATCAATTCCACCGAAGTAAAAGTATTTCGTAAATTCGTCGTCCGAGTCTATTAACCCGAACGATTGATCGACCGGAATCCATCCGATGCCTTCAAAATAAATTTCAGCCCAATCGTGCAGATTAACAAAGCCGGGATGTAACATCCAACCGCTTTGCCACTTGGCCGGAATTCCGTTATATCTGCAGAGCGTAATAAACAACATCGCTTTTATTCCGCAATCGCCATGCATGTTTGTAATGCAGTACTCCGAGATATTACGGATTGTTGAATATTCTCTCGCACCCGCCCATGGAATATTTTTTGAAATCCAAGTGAAAATCTTTTTTGCAATTAAATACGGATTGTTTTCATCTCCGATAATTTTTTCCGAAAGTTCTTTTATCTTTTCGGTGAAAACGATATGGGGCGCTCTTTCCGAAGTGTACAAACGGTATAACTTGCTTCCGGTATCGTATGGTTTAATTTCATCCGGGGTGATCTCGAATTTTTGTGCGTAGGATTTTAATTTAAACGTAATATTAAACACGGTAGCGGAATCCTTAACGGCTTTCTTTTCCAAGTAAACTGTCCGCTGCAAGTGTTCGTTCGATGCGACAACATACTCATCCGTGTTAGCGGAAATAAACTCAATATCTGTTTGTCTCCGATGACCTTCGCGTGGAAAGGGCAGCCAACATCGAATAATTTCGTTGTTTGGAACAACATTAGGATAAACTGAAAGTTTATAATTTATATTGAAAACGACCGGCGATACGGTATTGCTTTTATTAGTTTGAATTTCGTCTTTAATTCCGGAAATTAAGTTTTGTAAATAATCGCGAAACTTGTCTCTTTGCGTCCTTTCAATTTTTGATTTAATATTTTTTGCGTACTTATTTAGCAGAAAAAAGTTTGTATGAGCACGGTTAAAATAATACTTTTTGCCGTCGATTAGTTTAAATTCCAAATATCCTTCTTTTCCCCAGATCTGCAGATCTTTAACGGTTGCGTTCGGTATATATTTTCGTATGTATTCCAAAAGTTTATCTTCCGTTAAGCGGAAATCTTTTTTGATTCTTTCCATCCGTTCTTTTTCGAATAACAATGCCAGTTTTTCTTCGGAAGTAATGTTTCCGTATGTTATTATCGAATCGATTTTCTCACCGGCTTTGGAAAATTCGCCGTTTTCTATCAGTTGTTGCAATTCTCTGTTTTTGGTTTGTGCTGTTATTGTCATTATGCTTATAGTTAAAATTAATAAAGTTTTCATAGTCAAGTATTATTTGATTAAAATCATTTTACGGGTCTCTGTAAATTTTCCGGCTCTTAAAACGTAGAAGTATATTCCGCCGGGCAAATTACCCGCATCGAACGAAACCGAGTGAATTCCGGCGGTTTGATTGCCGTTTACCAGTGTTGCGACTTCTCTCCCGAGAACATCATAAACTTTTAAAGTTACATTGTGAAATATTCCATTATATTCGGGAAATAATGAATATTTTATGTTTGTAGTTGTATAATTCCCGGCGCCTTTTCCGAAAGGGTTCGGATGGTTTTGAAATAGTTTAAACTCGTTCGCAATTGTATTTTTGTCCGGTATATCGGTCATGGAATCGGCATTTACAACTTCCCCGGCATTTACGGTAACGGTTCGTACGTAAGCGCCGTTAAGAGCGGTTATTGTGTATGTTCCGGGTTTAACATCACCGATTGCATAATTTTCTTTATAAACATCATCGCTACCGATTGTCGGATCGTAAAAACCGTAAGTCAGCGCGTAACTAAACGTTGTATATGGAGGCCGGGGTTTCGGATCGGGAGTTATATCAACCCTCGTATTATCTTTGGCATTCGGAACGAAACCGTAAATGGCGCCGGTTCCTTTCATTCCGAACCACAATTCTGGGTTTCTTCTGGAGCGCTGAGCTGCATAGGATGGATCGTTCATTCTGATTTCAAAATGTAAATGAGGTCCGGTCGAATTTCCAGTATTGCCGGAGATGGCAATCGGGGCTTTTGCTTTAACTGAATTACCCGTTTGTACTAACGGTTTGGTTAAATGAAAATATAAGAAATATACATCTTTGTTATTCCATTTGCTTTTGAGAAATATGTAATTGCCTGCCCCGTTCGGCTCGTAGCCACCGATGGTGTCATTGGGATTGTAACCGACAAAATAAACGGTTGCATCGGTAACAGCATAAACGGTATCGTAAGTTATACGCATATCGATACCTCTGTGGGCATTTTCGTTATCCCAAAATCTGGGTTCTCCGTAAAGGTAACTTCCGTATATTTCAATATTGTCGGGTACGGGCCGCTCTATTCTGAACTGTTGCGCAAGAATAGTATCGAACAATCCGAATATAACAACTATAAAAAATACAGTTTTATAGTAAAGTAAATTATTCATTGAACCTTAATAAGTAATTTGTATATTGAATATAATAAAAACAAGCGATTTATCGGAAATGAATTCGGTTAAAAAAGCTTTTATAAACGGAAAGATTTATACCGTTAATTCTGTTAAGCCGTGGGCAGAAGCGGTTTTGGTTTTTGGCAATAAAATAGGGTTTGTGGGAAGTACGGACCAAGTAAAAGCATATCTGGACGGTTCCACGGAAATAATTGATCTTCAAGGGAAATTAATGTTGCCCGGTTTCATTGATTCCCATGCTCATATTGTTCTCGGCGGGTTCTCTTTGACAAGCGTGGATTTATCGACGGCAAAATCCCGAAAGGAATTTGTGAATACGCTTGCCGAATACGTTCGGGAAAATAAAAACAATTGGGTTACCGGCGGTAATTGGAACCACCAAAATTGGATTGAGAAAACTTTGCCGAGAAAAGAGTGGATTGACGAATTCAGTAATACCACACCTGTATTTGTTGTACGAATGGACTATCACATGGCTTTGGCAAATTCGGTTGCGTTAAAGTTAGCCGGAATAACGAAAAACACTCCCGACCCGCCCGGGGGGTTTATTGAAAGGGACAAATTAACGGGCGAGCCGACGGGAATTTTGAAAGATAAAGCGATGGGGTTAATACAGAAAATAATTCCGCAGCCTTCCGTGGCGGACTATTTACAAGCTATTAATCTGGCAATGAACGAAGCGGTAAGGTTCGGTGTAACTTCTATTCACGATATAACTTATAAAAATCATTTTTGGGCATTGCAAAAAGCCGAAAAGGAAAACCGGTTGACGGCGCGTGTTTATACCCGGTTGGAAGTAGAAAAATATAAAGCTTTAATCGATTCGGAAATTCAATATGATTTCGGAAGCGATTTTTTGAAGGTCGGCTCCTTAAAAGCTTTTGCCGACGGGGCTTTGGGTTCATCAACCGCTTATTTTTTCGAACCGTATGCCGACAACCCCGATAATTACGGACTTCCGATGGAAATTCTTGAATCCGGTGAATTGGAAAAAATGATCTTCGAGAGTGATAAGAAAAAATTACAATTATCTATTCATGCAATCGGCGACCGTGCAATTTCGGAGATTATTGATATTGTTGAACGGCTTGATTCGGTTAATCCCAAGTGGGACAGACGTTTCCGCATCGAACATGCTCAACACATGCATGAAAAAGATTTTAACAGAATGAGAAAAATGAATATAATCGTTTCGGCACAGCCTTATCATTTATACGTTGACGGCGATTGGATGTCGGAAAAAATAGGCGAAGAAAGATTAAAGAATTCTTACGCTTTCAAAAAATTCCTAAAAAACAATATAAAATTATGTTTCGGTAGCGATTGGCCCGTTGTTACTATAAATCCGCTTAAAGGAATTTATGCTGCGGTAACCAGATACACGGAAAAAAACGAAAGAGGGGAAGGCCTGATCCCGGAAGAAAAACTCACGGTGGAAGAAGCGGTTAAAGCGTACACAATTGGCGGCGCTTATGCGGCTTTTCAAGAAAATAAGTTGGGAAGTATAGAAACCGGAAAGCTTGCTGATTTTGCGGTTCTTTCCAGAAATATATTTCAAATTAATAAAGAAGAAATTAATAATGTTAAAGTTATAATGACGGTTGTGGATGGAAAAGTCGTATATGAAAAATAAATACGACTGCCGCCGTTACCGTAGTTTTATTTCAATGCCGGAAAATATTCGGATAAAATTTATCTAACTTTTTTTATTATTAATCGTCAAAATAATAACATCAAAAACAAGAGGTGAAAATGAAATTTGTAAAATTCTTAGCGGTAATTTTAGTGTTTTTTTCGTCGCAAATGTTTGCTCAGTCGATAGATGACATTTTGCAAAAACATTTTGACGCAATAGGACAAAAAAAATTGTTGGAAAAAGGGCAATTTGTTGCTAAAGGTAAAGTAATTCGCGGACAAATGGAAATACCCTACACGTCTTTTCATAAAAAACCGATGAAGTTCAAATCGGTTGCAACTTTTCAAGGGATGGAAATTGTTCAAGCATTCGACGGACAGAAAGGTTGGACAATTAATCCGTTTACCGGTTCCACAAAACCCGAACCGCTTACGGACGAACAGAACGAAAAGATGAAAATTCAAGCCGACTTCGGGGGATTGTTCCACAATTATAAGGAAAAAGGTTACAAGGTGACTTTACTCGGTAAAGAAACAATGGACGATGTTGATGTTTACGTTATCGAACTTTTAAGACCTAACGGAGATGATATTAAAGTTTATATGGATGCGGAAAATTATGTGATTTTGAAAACGAAATTTAAAACGAAAGTGCAAGGTACCGAACAAGAATTCGAAACTTATTTGAGTAACTATAAATCCGTTGATGGAATAGTCGACCCGTTCGATATCGAAACGAAATTTAAAGGAAACACGGTTAGCCATATCATTATCGATTCGATCGATTATAACGTTGATTTACCCGATTCGATTTTCCAAATGCCTGCGGATAAACCGGCTGAAGAGAAAAAATAAAAGGTAAAATAAAATGAAAAAACTGTTATTAGTATTGCTTGCGATTCTTCTGGCGGGCGGTGCAACGTTTTCGCAAACCCAAAAGAAAAAACTTAAACCGTCATTTTTCGGAGAATTGAAAGCGAGGGAAATTGGTCCGGCAATAATGAGCGGTAGAATCTCAGCCGTCGATGCCTCGGCTAAAAATCCTCTATTGGTTTATGTCGGTTCGGCAAGCGGTGGTTTATGGAAAACAAAAAACGGCGGTACAACTTTTAAACCTGTATTTGACGAACATGTACAATCGATCGGCGCAATAGCGATCGATCAAAACCATAACGATACGGTTTGGGTAGGAACGGGCGAACCGTGGACACGTAACAGTGTAAGTGTTGGAGCGGGAGTGTTCAAAACAACAAACGGCGGGGAAGACTGGGAATTTACGGGATTAAAAGCCACCGACAATATTGCAGATATAGTTATAAATCCCTTGAACGGTGATGAAGTGTTCGTTGCCGCACTCGGTAACATTTGGAAGCCGAACAATGAACGCGGTGTTTTTAAAACATCCGACGGCGGAAAAACATGGAGTAAGGTTCTCTTTGTCGATGAAAATACAGGTTGTTCCGATTTGGCAATTGATCCGGAAAATCCGGATATAATATTTGCAGGTATGTGGGATTTTAGAAGAAAACCTTACACGTTCCGGTCGGGCGGCAAGGGTAGCGGTTTGTATAAATCGACCGACGGCGGAGAATCTTGGGAAAAATTATCCGAAGGTTTACCCGAAGGAGAACTCGGTAGAATTGCGGTGGCGATTTCACCCGTTAATACTAATATAGTTTATGCTTTAATCGAATCGAAGGAAACCGCTTTGTATCGTTCGCTCGATAAAGGAAAAACTTGGGAAAAGCGATCTTCATCGTCTATTGTCGGTGAACGTCCTTTTTATTTTTCCGCAATTATTCCCGATCCGGTCGATACGAACAGATTTTATAAACCCGGCTTTACTTTATATGTAAGCGACGACGGAGGTTATTCGTATACTTCTCCTTTCGTTGAAGGCGGAAGAGTACATAGCGATATTCATGCTGTTTGGATAAACCCCAATAACAACCGACATTTATATATCGGTACGGACGGAGGATTTTACGTTTCTTACGATAAAGGAAGCACATGGCAACATGCACAAAATTTACCTGTGGCCCAATTTTATCATATCAGCACCGACAATGAAGAACCGTATAATGTATACGGCGGTTTGCAAGATAACGGTTCGTGGATTGGTAAATCGAAAGGATTAAACGGTATCACGAATTGCGATTGGGAAAATGTGGGGTATGGCGACGGATTTAATGTTTTGCCTGATCCGACCGATAAAAATATTTTGTATTGGCTTTATCAAGGTGGTCAGTTGATGAGGTTTTATAAAGATACGCGCGAGATAAAAGAAATCAAACCATTTTCGGACGACCCGGATATAAAACTGAGATTTAATTGGGATACACCGATTTATTTCTCGCCGACTCAAAAAGGTGTTTTGTATATCGGAGCACAATTCTTGTTTAGGTCGGATGACCGAGGTGATTCGTGGAAAAAAATTTCACCGGATTTAACAACCAATGATCCGGAAAAACAGAAACAAGAAGAATCCGGTGGATTGACGATAGATAATTCCACCGCCGAAAACCACTGCACCATTTTTACGATAAGTGAATCCCCCAAGGATAAAAATGTTATTTGGGCGGGAACTGACGACGGAAATTTACAAATAACCACAAACGGCGGAAAAACTTGGGAGAATGTTGTTTCAAACATTCCGGACCTACCGGAAAACACTTGGTGTGCAAAAATTATAGCGAGCAACTTCGATAGGGAAACGGCATATGCCGTATTCGACGGACACCGGAACGGCGATAAAAACGTTTATGTTTATAAAACAACCGATCTCGGTAAAAATTGGTTCTCGCTTGCCACCGAGGATATTGAAGGGTATGCAAGAACTATTTTGGAAGATCCGGTAAATCCCGATTTATTGTTTCTTGGAACCGAATTCGGACTTTACGTATCGATTGACGGCGGGGAACAATGGGTGCGATTTAAAAATAAAGTTCCGAAAGTACCTATTTACGAAATGACGATCCAACCTAAAACATCGGACTTGGTGATTGGAACACACGGTAGGGGAGTTTTAATTATTGATGATATTTCTCCATTGCGTTTATTGACGGATACGGTTTTGGCTTCCGATATTTATATTTTCCCGACCAAACCGTATTTTATAACAAATCCGAAGTTTGCTTACGGTATTTCAGGCGATCAAGAATTTTTCGGTCCCAATCCAAGCTCGGCGGTAATGATTAACTATTATATGAAAAAGAGACATATTTTCGGTGATATGAAAATAGAAATTTATAACAACGAAAGTAAATTGGTAAAAACTTTACCGGCGGGAAAAAGAAAAGGAATAAATCGAGTTCCATGGTATGTGCGCAAGAAACCGCCTAAAGTTAAAGCGTCGTCGCCTACGTTGGCCTTTAGAACGGCGTTTGGGCCTACTTTCCCTCCGGGTAAGTACACTGTAAAAATCATCAAGGGAAATAAAGAATATTCCGCTCCGGTGGAAATAAAATATCCCAAAACGGAAAGACATTCTCTCGAAGAAATGAAATTGCAATACGAAGTTTTGAGTAAGGCATACGGTTTATTGGAAGATATATCATTTAAGGACAAACAAATAACAACATTACAAACAAAACTTAAAAATATTAAAGATAAAGTGAATATAGATTGTGATGAATTTATCCGGGAATTGGAAAAGATTCATAAAACATTGGTTTCAACAAGTCCTCATAGGATTTCAGGACAAATCAGACTGGCGGAAAAAGTTGCGGACGTTTATTCAGGAATAATAAATTATCTTGGAAAGCCGACCGATTCACAGATGAAGAGACTTGAATTATTAACGAAAGAGTTTAAAAGAATTTCCGGTGAGACGGACAGGTTAATCCAAACCGAATTGAAAAAAATAAACGATATACTCAGTAAAAAAGGAATAAAACCGGTAGAATTGCTTACCCGTCAACAATACGATAAAAGTTAAGTTTAAGCGGGATTTGTTAATAAACATGTCCCGCTTTTTTCCTTCTCACAAAATACAAATACAGCGGTAAACCGGTAACAATTAACGATACACAAGCAAGCAATCCTCCGAGGGGATAGGCTAAAAAAGCGCCGTATGCTAAATACAATTGTATAATGACCGATAACACACCCATTAAAAACCACAATGGCGATTTGAAAGAAGGTTTATAGTCCTTTCTCCGCCGTAGTGAAAAAATTGAACCGTACACCAGCATATTTTGTAAAACATACGATAAAGTAAAATAACCGAGAAGATCACCCAGATTACCGAAAAGCAAAACGATTGCGGCGAACGACTGAATGAATATGGAAAAGTCCGGCGTTAAATATTTTTCGTGAAGATGACCGAAAACCTTAAAGAACAGACCGTCTCGCGCCATTGCATATTCTAACCGGGGTTGAGTTATGATGGAGGAATTCATTACTCCAAGCATTGAAATAAAAACCGCAATCGCAAATATAGCGCCGGGATCGAGAGCAAATGTTTCGATGTATTTAAAGGGATTGATAAATTTGCCCTCTTCTACGGAAACCAATTTGTTAAACGGAACAATTGCGGCCGTTCCGATATTGATTAAAACGTAAGCCGACATTACAAATAAGACCGAACCGATAAGTGATTTGGGTAAAACTTTTTTAGGGTTTAATACTTCTCCCGAAGTATATAAAATATTTAGAAAGCCGGCGTATGCCCAAACCGTAGCGGCAATTCCGGCGGTTAAAACGTTTAACGAAAAAGATTTGTCTGCGGAAAAATTCATCGGTTGCCCTTTCCCGGCGGCAATTAAATAGAATCCGATTAACACAACGGCAAGCAAGGGTAAAAGTTTACTTGCAGTTAATAACACTTGGACGTTTCCGCCCAATTTTACACTTCTGAATTGGATTATTGTAAAAATCAAAATCAAAACCGCAGCAAAAATTCGCGCGTATATGTCAAGTCCGAGCTCCGGGAAAAAGTAACTAAGCGCGTCGGCAGCAAGTAATCCTATTATTGTTAAAGTCGGAGTATCGCTTGTCAGAAATGCCGTCCAAGTATAAAGAAAAGCGAGAAACGGGGAACCGGCTTTATTAATAAATTGATAGGGACCACCTTGATCCGGATATGCACTTCCCATTTCGGCGAGAATAAATATTTGCGGTAACCAAAGCAATCCGCCTAAAAACCAAATTAAAACTGCGACCCAAATATTTCCTGATATGGCGGCAACTATAGGAATGTTAATGAAAATTCCGGAGCCTATTACTTGTCCGATGATAATCGACGAAGTTTGAATTAAACCGAGTTGTCTTTTAGGGTTTAACTTTTTCAAATATATTAATTTAAATTAGCTAATAATAATAAAATGTTTTTGTGGATGTGTGTAACTTCACTTCCTTTTCCGTTAAAGTTATTTGCAATCATCGAAAAAACAATTGTTTTGCCGTCCTTGCTTTTCAAGTATCCCGAGTAAGCTCTTACGCCTTCAATTACACCGGATTTGATTCTAACGTTATTTTCGAGTAAAGTTCCTTTACCCGCATTTCTGAAATGCCCTATATCGTTCGGGTCTCCCATAACGGCCAAAGAATTGTAAAAAGTATTGAAATATTTTTTTCCCGGAAGTAACGTTAAAAGTTCAACCATAGCTTTGGTTGTAATGGCGTTTTCTCTCGAAAGCCCGGAACCGTCGTATAATAAAATTCCGTCCGTGTTAATATTGTTATTATCCAAGAATTCTTTAACAAGCTCCGTACCGTCGAGGGTACTGCCGATTCCATTGATTTTATATGAAATCATTTTTAATAGTAATTCCGTGTAAAGGTTGTTGCTCTTTTTATTTATGATATAAACAATGTCTTTCAGTGGAGGCGAAAGTAAACGGAGAAGTAATTTCATGTTTTGATATTTAACAGGCGCTGCAAGTTTTAATGCTTCCCCGGCAACCTTTATTCCGTTTTCGAGGAGTTTTTGTTTTAGATATTTTACTGCAAATAAAGGAGGATCGGGTAATGATCCTTTAATGGAAAATTCCGGTTTACCCATTGGAATCGTTCCTCTTAAAACGGCCTCGTAACGCCACGGTGCGTTGTAAATATAACCGTTATCGCCCGATCCGACAGCTCCGGTTTTCATGTAATTGTGAAATGTTAATCCTGCTACTTCGGGTTCGGTTTTCAAAACTTTTGCGGGAGCGTCAACCGATTTACCGGGTTTAAAATATAAGTAATATAAATTATCATGAATTGTAAGTGCGGAAAGAGGAGCGGCGTAATAATTCCCCAAATCAATCCAATTCCATTCGTCGGGAATCAATTGTCCGTCGAAAAGAAAATCATCGGCATAAATATTTCCCGCGATTTTATTAATATTTAAAGACTTTATTCTTGAAATAATTCTTTGCATAACCGAGTCCAACGGGAGAGAGGATTCAACCAGACCGGAACCAAAAGTGGGATCGCCTCCGCCGACAAAATAGATATTACCGTTTAAATTTCCATGTTCGTCAATTTCACCAGTATAAAATAAATTTGTTTCGAAGCGAAAATTTTCGCCGAGATATTCAAGTGCAGCAGCCGTTGTGAAAAGTTTAAGATTAGATGCCGGAGCCAAACTCATATTTGAGTTGTAGTTTATTATTTCTTTGCCGGATTTTAAATAACGTGCGCAGATTGACCATTGAGCGGAACGCATCAGTTTCGTGTTTTTGTAATTTTCTATTTCACGTTGTATGTGTAGGTAAGTTTGAGCGATAACAATTCCGGAGATAAAAAGCCCAATTATAAAAAGATTTAATTTTTTCATGATGTTATTCGTTTAGTTCAAGAAATTAAGTATGGCTTGCATAAAACTATTTCGCTTCGATTCGGTTTTTATAGTTTCGAACGGAAAACCGATTACAACAATTTTACCGTTTCCTTCGAAATAAACACCGGCGCTATACCGGTTTTCTTCATATCGCAGAAAAGTTTTACTTCCGTTAATGGGTCCGATTGCATCCGGTGCTTCAACTGCGTAAATCTTGTCGTTGGGTTCGGTATTGAATTCCATTGTAAAATTTTTCGGTAAAATATTTTCGTCGATTGAATAAACTTTTCCTTCACGGACAGCATGGTCGGAAGCGAGTTTATATTTTAAGATGTTTTCGGCAAAATTAATATCGGTTGTATCGGAATTGGGATTTAAGAAAATGTCCGTTCCCAAGTACGAACCGGAGAAAAATGCATTCCCCCCCGACGCAATATACCGTATAATTTTTTCCTTAAGATTTTTCGGGAAGACTTTATACCGTGTTCCCCAAAGCGAATCCGCATAAGGCTTTTGCCATTTGGTTTCTTTTTCTTCGCCGAAAATAAAGTCGATAATTTTATATTTGTTTAAATCGACTTGGTTGTTTGCTACGGTTTCATCGCTGCAAGAAACAAATGAATAACCTGCTTGTTTTATCGACTTACCGTGGATGTAAGGAAAATCGAAAGAATTACCGGCAATTATTTTTGTTTCGTAATTCGCATAACTTGCTCCGTGACCGGGAATATCGTCGGTTTTCCAAGGGGAAGTCGGATCGAAGTTGTGCTGCATACCGGTATAACCCAAATCGAATTTATCCGGAACTCCGGCGTCGAGTATATCGAGAAAACCGGTGAATTTATCGGTTTCAACGAAAGCGGGCGCGGAAATTCTGTCGAATCCGTTTACAATAAGTATTTTGCCTTTAGATTTTAACACTTTACATGCGGATAAAATTTCCGTCGGAAAACTTTCACCGCCGGAATTTATTGAGGTAATTTTAAAACTGTAAATATCATCAGTTGTGGGAAGTTTAAATTCAAAATAATTTGTATCTATTACGGTTCCGTTATCGAAACCGTTACCGTTTTTTCTTACATACACTTTGTACTGCGTAGCAACGGCGGTGGGTTCAAGCGGATCGTCAACCGGTTCCCATGAAAGTTTAAGAGTATTGTTTTCTCCGAATTCAATTGAGAAATGATCGGGTGGTAAAGGTTGAACAACGTAATTGAATTTGTATTCGGTAGATAAAAATTTAAGGAACGCCTTGTAGATTGAACGGGCTACATCGAAACGGAATACCGGATCGAGCATGAATTTTACATCGAGGAAATTTTGATGCGATAACAATTCGAGTAATACAGCCGGTACGTTCGGTCGTGCCGCTTCGCTGTACATTGCATTCCACAACCTTCTTCTTTTCCAAACCGGATCGTATTTGGCTCGGATATCTTCAACCAATTGGGTTTGGAGAATATCCGCTAAATCTCTGTTTGCAAGTCTGGAAACACCGTTTGGGAAATTTCTAACCGAGTCGATATCTTCGATACTGTAAATAGATAAAGTCCCGATAACCGTATCGGTTTTGGAAATTCCGGCATCGGTGTGGAATGCCAGCGAAATATCAATAGGAATACCTAAACCGTTCACATCCCTTTTTTTATTTGGTCCGAACGGTTTGCCGACTAAATAGTTAACAAATTCACCGCGTGATTGATAATCGTCTTTATAGTCGTTTTCGTCATTGTTCAAATTATAAACAAGTGTGTCGGGCATACCCGAGTATTGCAAATAGTATCTTGCCCCTTCTGTGAATTTTGGACGTCCGCCGGTTCTGCCACCTCGTTCTATCACGCCCATACCTCCGCCGAAACGCACGGCATCGGCGGAAACTAATTTCCCTTCTTTAGAGCTTTTGTTGGTTAGAACAACTTTCCCTGTTGCCGGATTATATCCTTTTTTGAATTTGAAATTTCCGAGATAAATCCAAGTGTTCCCTCCGATTGTTTGATCGACTTCAAATTCCGTTGTACCTCCGAGATGATATACGGTATAATGAGCATCGTTTACGTTTTGGGGAGTTGCCGCAAAAGTAATGTAAACCGCATAGATTCCGGTCTCCGGTATTTCCGGAATAAATTCTACCCAAGCCGTTGTTTTTTTCTTCGATTTAATTATTCTGTGAGTCCCGTACAGAAACGGATTATAACCTCCGGGGTAAGGCGGGGGCGTGAATAAAAACCCGTTGGATTCGGCTGTTTCCCAAGTCCCTTCAAGTGCGGTTTCGATATAAAATTCAAGCGGTTTGTCGTTATCTACAATAACCTCATGGGTTTGAACATCCCTTTCGCGGGGTACAAAAACATTCGCTCCGGCATTTTCGAGCATGGGAATCAAATACGGAATTGTAAAAGCAAGCGGACCCAAATCCTCTACGGTTTCGAAAAGTCGTGCTCGTTGCCACATCCATCTGTCCAACGTTTGGTTGTAATACCAACCGTGACTGTGCCAAAGGGCAATGTTTTTACCGAGCAGTCCGTTTTCGGGTTTATAACCCGTATTAATTCTCTTGACTACTTGCTTGTTATTTCTGTTAATTACAAACATTCGGCCGGTATCGTACTTGGAGGAATCGCTTCGATAAAAATTCGGTATCAGTTCTTCTAAGGGAATTTTTAACGAATATATTGTCAGATCCCCGTTGTAATAATTTCCTTTGAAGAAATTCCTTATTTCGGTATATGTTTCTCTCACATAGCTTTCTCTTATAGGAACGTATGAAAGAGCATCGTTAAAGAATATTCCGATTTTATATGATACGGAATCGATTTTGATACTGTCGATGTTTACTTCCGGATATTTTGCAAACTTGAATTCATTGTTTTCAAACGCATCTTGAAATTCGGTGATAATTTCTTGAACGGTCGGTTTTTCTTTTACAAGTTTAATTGCCTCGCAACCGGATAGTAAAAGAACTAATAGTATAAGTAATAAGAATTTCGGATTCATTTTGTTTTTCATATTTGGTGAGAAAATTTTGTCGGTTGAAACTTCCCATTTTATTTAGTTTGTATAATAAAATTAATCAATCCCGCTGAAATATTTACTAATTTCTTTTTCAGTTTACCGGAGATCCGTAGTGGAGAATTATCTAAAAAATACTTATTCTTATGACTCGAATTTTTGTTCTTTCCTTAATTAAACCTATCAAACATCCGGAGGGGTGGCAGAGTGGTTGAATGCGGCGGTCTTGAAAACCGTTGAGGTGTTACAGCCTCCGGGGGTTCGAATCCCTCCCCCTCCGCACCGGATTGAAAAATAGCATGTTGTTGATATAGATTGAATAATTGATTTTCAAACCGTTAATTTTTGCTAATGCTACAAATGTACTATGTGTATATTTTAATCAGTTTGAAAAACGGCAGATATTATTTTGGACACACAAAAGATTTGCAAGCGCGAGTAAAGACTCACAATGCGGGAAAAGTACGCTCGACGAAGGCTTATCGACCGTGGAAGCTGCACTATTATGAAGAATATGAAACAAGAAGCGAAGCATATAAGCGTGAAATGTTTTTCAA
>CAZKKI010000092.1:0-37041 GCA_964553325.1 uncultured Melioribacteraceae bacterium
GAAGATAACACGGATAGCTATAGTGATAATAATATTTGGCAATTTACTTCTAATGCTTGGTATTGGTATTTTTTAAGAAGGTTTAGTAAAAAAGTAACATATTGGTATAAATGTATGTACAACGATTGTTCTTGCCAGGAAACTGATACCGGTTGGATATTAGATGCAAGAATAGAAGAGGGAGTTTACCGAGAAGATTTTCCCGTTCATTAAATAAGGAAAATAAAACTATGAAAAGAATATTAATTTTAATTTTGTTGGTAAATTCAGCAATCTGCTCTCAAAATTTTAAATTGGGTTTCGGTTATCAGACTTATTTAAGTGGGAATGATACTTTTTTACCCATTTTTATTGGCGGATTAAAAATCCATGGAAAATATAAGTTGAACGAAAAATATGCGCTTCTAACAAATACAAGTTTAATGCTTTTGTTTGATGATTATACAAAGAAAGGTCAGACTTATCAAGCAGATAACTATTATGTTGCTCAATTTGAGGAATCATTTTTATATTATCTTTTTAAGTCCGACTTGAGGCCTTATATGGGCGCTGGAATCAGTTATTATATTTTCCGAACTGAAGGCCGTGTCCATCCTAAAACTTTTAATTTGCAAACTAACGAACAAGTTATAGGTGAATTTATAGACGGTAGTTTCGGATTTTTGATAAACACCGGCTTATCAATTACGGAAGGATTTTTTGCAGAATTAAAGTTATTGATACTGAATCCGACATTAGTCCTTGACGTAATTAAAGACGGAGATATAAGGCAGAAGAGAAAAGTCAACCGTACAATTAACTTGAATTCCATATTTTTCAGTTTCGGATATGAGTTTACACTATTTTAGATTAAATCTTTCTGATGTTTTGCGTTAGCATTTTTTGATATGGTTTAAACAAAAAAATAACTGTTAGTATAAGTATATTATTATAATAATTGTTTGTAACCAAAATCAATTAGAGGGTAACAAAATGAAAAAATACTTTTTTTTAATATTATTTTATTCTGCTAATTTATTAGCTCAAAGCGGTGAAATGGGAATAGGCGCTCAGCTTTATTTGTTCGGGAACAAAAATTTTTCTTCTTCCATCCCGGGTTTAAAACTTCACTTTAAGTATGGTTTCAGCGATAAGTTTTCATCTTTGTCGAACGCCTCCGTTATGTTGTTTGATAAAGCGAGAAATTCGGAGTTATATAAAGCCGAATTTATTATACTGGTTCAAATGGAAGAATCCGTTTTATACCGGTTTGCTTCTTTCCGGTTCGAACCATATATCGGTGCGGGAATCGGATATTATCTGATTAATCACAAAATTCATGGTCACCATGTTTCGTATGATGAAACTACGGACGTTTGGGGAGAAAAGATATCGAACGGTTTCGGCATTTTGTTTAACGTTGGGGTTTCGGACTTTTTCGGTGTTTTTGTGGAACTTAAATACGTTGTACACAAGCCTACCGTTAATCTGGAATTGGTACAGTATTACAATAACGGAACTACCGAAAATAAAGAATTGGAGAAAACAGTTAGTTTCAATGCTCTATACTTAAATATCGGTTACGCATTCAGTTTATTCTAACTTAAAATAGCCCGGGATGCGGCAAAAATAATATTCAGCATTAATCGTTTATCTTTAGCCCTATGTTTTAGCAATATCGGATTATTTTATTTAAATTAATCCGGTTTGATTATTGTGTTATCTACGGATTCCTTCGTAAAATATCCACGCCGTTTGTTGTTGCAACGATTACTTTACTTGCAATATCGATAAATAGACCGTGTTCAACAATGCCGGCGCGCCGTTCCAGCATTTTTGCAAGTCCGGCCGGATTTTTAATCTTTCCGAAATCAGTGTCCAAAATAAAATTTCCTTCGTCTGTAACGTAAGGTTCGTTCCCGTTTGTTTTTCTTAATTCCGGTTTGCCGCCAATCGATTTCAAAAAATCTTTTTCCACTTCCACGGCAAATTGTAAAACTTCTATGGGAACAGCCCATTTTTCTCCGAGTGAATCGGATAATTTGGATTCGTCGACTATAATAATTTCCGCTTTTGAGGCTTGGGCGACAACTTTCTCGCGAAGAAGTGCACCGCCTCCGCCTTTAATCAGATTTAAATCTTTATCTACCTCGTCCGCCCCGTCTATCGTTAAATCTATGCGCGGGTAACGGTTTAGTTCCGATACCGGAATTTCGAGTTCGCTTGCCAATTTTTCCGTTTGCACCGATGTTGGAATTCCGATAATGTCATGTAATTCACCCGATTTAAGCTTTTCCGAAATTTTCAACAATGCGTATTTTGTCGTACTGCCGGTTCCCAATCCGATAATCATTCCGGGTTCGATAAACGATACCGCTTTTTCAGCGGCTATTTTCTTTAGTTCATCCAAATTCATTTATTACCTCAAAAAAGCGAATGTAAGTTGACAAATATTTTATTTTGCTAAAATAGTGAAAAATCATTAACCTTGTTATTAGAACTCAATATAATTAAATTTCGAACTCAAATTTCAGGTAAAAAATTAAGTGAAAATGGCAAAAAATAAAGTATATATTGAAACATACGGCTGTCAAATGAATCTGGCTGATTCGGAGATAGTTAAAAGTATATTAAAAGACAAAGGTTATAATTTTACGGACGATCTTAACTCCGCAAACGTTATATTGTTAAATACTTGCAGTGTTAGGGATAACGCCGAACAGCGTATTTACGGTCGTTTGGGAAATATAAAAAAGCTGAAAGATAACAATCCCGATACGGTCATCGGCATTCTCGGTTGTATGGCGGAACGGTTAAGAAAAGATTTAATTGAAGAAAAACGTATTGTGGATTTGGTTGTGGGTCCGGACGAGTACCGCAGACTGCCGGAATTTATCGATACGGCTTACGCAGGGGAAAAAGGTATTGGAGTAAAACTATCGAAAACCGAAACGTACGATGATATCATACCGTATCGCGAAGACGGTTTAAGCGCATGGATTTCGGTTATGCGCGGCTGCGATAAATTTTGTACTTTCTGTGTTGTGCCGTTCACTCGCGGAAGGGAAAGAAGCCGTAACCTCGAATCGGTTGTGGAAGAAGTTAAACGGCTTTCCGCCAGAGGTTTTAAAGAAGTAACGTTACTGGGCCAGAACGTAAACTCGTATAACGATAACGGTAGGGATTTTGCCGATCTTCTTGCAGCATGTGCGGTTGTCGATCGTTCCGTCAGAATCCGGTTTACAACTTCGCATCCGCAAGATTTATCGGACAAACTTCTTTACACAATTGCCGAACATGAAAACTTGTGTAATTATATTCACCTTCCGGTGCAATCCGGTTCCGATAGAATTTTGGAATTGATGAACCGTTCGTATACAATTGAACATTACTTGAATCTAATAACAAAAGCGAGAAAAATTATTCCCGGCGTAAGTTTTTCCACCGATATAATTTCCGGATTCCCGACCGAAACCGAAGAAGATCATAAAATGACTTTGGAGGTTATGAAAAAAGTGCGTTATGACGGAGCATATATGTTCAAGTATTCTCCTCGTGAAGGAACAAAAGCTTATAAATTGAAAGACGATGTTCCGGATGACGTGAAGGGCAGAAGGTTGAGCGAAATTATAGATTTACAGCAAAAAATTTCTTATGAAATAAATCAACAATTAATCGGTACTTCCGAAGAAGTTTTGGTTGAAGGGTTCAGCAGAAAATCCGAAGAATTTCTTGCTGGAAGAACCGGTACGAACAAAGTTGTAATTTTCCCCGTAAAAAGCGGAGTTAAAACCGGAGATTATGTTAAAGTGAAAATTAACCGTGCAACATCCGCAACGCTTTTCGGCGAAGTGGAAGAAATAATTACATTAACCGAAAATAACATTACAAAAACCGGGTAGAAAATGACGAAAATTATTACGCTCTTAGTTTTATTTATCGCAATTGTAATTTACGCGCAAAGTCCCGATATAACCGGTGCGCTTAAGGATATAGAAAACGGCAAAGTGGAAAGTGCGGAAACCAAACTGGCCAAGCTAAAGAGTAATTATCCGTTACATCCCGATGTGATTTTCCTCGATGCCGTGTTGACCGGTGAGGGAAACAAAGCATTGGAAAAATATAAAACGGTTTATGAAAAATACCCGCAAAGCAAATTTGCCGATGCCGCGCTATACAGAATGTTTTCGTATTATTATTCCGTCGGTTCTTACAAGCGGGCCGAAAAATATTTGAATGAGCTCAAATCCAAATATCCGGATTCACCCTACATAAAAGCTGCGGATAGAACAATTCCCAGTAACGATGAAATTACTCTTGATGAATCTGAACCGCCGGCGAAAGAACAACAAAGCTTGCAGAGAAAAGAATATTATACAATTCAAGCCGGGGCTTTCACTAATTACGAAAACGCAAAAAAATTACATAAAAAATTTATTGCCGCCGGATATATTTCACAGATTACGTCGAAAGAAATAGGAGGCTCCTTTTTAAATATTGTTACGGTCGGGAAATATTCTTCAAGGCAGGAAGCCGAAAAATTTCTTAAAATTCTCAAACGCGATTTTTCGCTCGAAGGCAGAATAAAAAAAGTCGGCAAATAAAATGAAACTTACTTTTGTCGGAACCGGTTCGGGTAAAACCAGAACCGATCGTTTCCACTCGTCTTTGCTTTTTTCCATAAACGGATTTAATTTGTTGGTCGATGCGGGAGACGGGATTTCTAAAGCTCTGCTTTTTGCAAAAGTGGATTTTAATTCCGTTGATGCAATACTGTTTTCCCATTATCACGCCGACCATTTCGGTGGAATTGCTTCGCTCTTTACTCAGATGAAATTAACCGCCAGAACGGAAAGGTTGAAATTTTATACGCATAAATCTCTCGTTAAACCGTTAACGGAATTTTTGGCTACCACTTACTTGTTTTTGGAAACGGCGGGATTTGAAGTTGAAATTAACGGATTCGAATTCGACGAAAAATTCAAAATCACACACGGCTTAAACGCTGTTGCCAAACAAAATAATCATATTAAAAATTCTCACGGCGTTGATGCGGAAAACATAAGTTTCGTCTCTTCAAGTTTTTTATTTGAAATCGACAATAAAAAAATATTTTACACTTCCGATGTAGGAGCGCCGGAAGATTTGTTATTGTTCGAAAATGAAAAAATCAATTGGTTAATCACGGAAACAACCCACGTTACAACGGCGGAAATTCAAGCCGCCGTCGAAAAACTGAATCCCCAAAAAACTTTTTTAACTCATATTGACGAAGAAGACGAAAGCGAACTGAACAATTGGGTTCGAAAATTAAACGACGATAAAATAATTATTGCGCAAGATCGGGCGGAATTTACTTTGTAAATTAAGATGAAAATTCGGGAACATTTTCATTTTTGGGTTGATATATTATTGTTTTTTTAATCGAATTTTGTGGTAAATTAAATGTGCAAACGATTGAGATTTAAAAGATAAAATGGACAGCGATTTCTTAAAAAATAATTTCGGGATTGTTTACAAATCCAGAAAAATGCGGGATTTAATCGATATAGCGCTTCAAGTTGCGCAATCCGATATTTCCGTTTTGCTTTACGGTGAAAGCGGCGTGGGTAAGGAAGTTTTTGCCAAGGTAATTCACAAAGCAAGCAAGCGTGCCGATAAACCGTTGGTTTCAATTAACTGCGGCGCAATTCCCGAAGGAATTTTGGAGAGCGAATTATTCGGTCACAAAAAAGGTTCGTTTACCGGCGCGGTGGATGATAGAAAAGGTTACTTCGAAATTGCCGACGGTGGAACTTTATTCCTCGATGAAATCGGAGAAATGCCTCTTACCACTCAAGTTAAACTTTTACGGGTTTTGGAAACCCAAGAAATTATGCCGGTAGGAAGCGAAACCGTTAAAAAAGTTGATGTGAGAATAATTGCCGCATCCAATCGCGATTTGCAAAAAGAAGTTGATGCGAAAAGGTTCAGGCAAGATTTATATTTCCGCCTCAAAGCGGTTACGTTGGTAATTCCACCGCTTCGAGAAAGAAAGGAAGACATTCCCGCTTTGGTAGAGCATTTTCTGCAGCAATATTCCGATAAAAACAAAATTCCGTTACCAACACTCACACGCGATGCCCTTGAGTTGCTAATGGATTATCCTTGGCCCGGAAATATCAGAGAACTTAAAAATACAATCGAATCGGCAATAGCATTGACGAAAAACGGAATTCTGGATGCCGGTGCATTTCTTCCTTTGCTTACAAGCAGACAAATAGAAGAAGACCCGCGACATTTACCGGTACATGTTCATAAATCCGCCGAATCGATGGACCGCGAAATGATTTTAGGCGCACTGATTGAAATCAAAAAAGACTTGAACGAACTAAAAGGCTTTGCGTACAAAAACCAAAATATGAACGAAAACGAAGACCCGAACATTGAAGTCGAAGAAATTATTCCGTTGGATGAATTGGAGAAAAATGCAATTAGAAAAGCGTTGAAATTTACGAAAGGAAACAAACGGAAAGCGGCGCAATTGTTAAAAATTAGTGAAAGAACATTATATCGGAAAATAAAAGAATATGGATTATCAAAAGATTGATATTAAATTGCATTTGGTGAAAATTGTAATTGCCGGATTGGCAATAATAATTTCGTCGTGCAGTTATTCGTTTACCGGGGCTTCGGTACCTCCGCATCTGAAAACAATAGCAATTCCCAATGCGGTCGATAGAAGCGGATCCGGCGAACCGAATTTGCGCGACGATTTTACAAACGAATTGATTCAAAAGTTTTTAAGCGATAACTCGCTTCAAGTTACAAGCAAAACAAATGCCGATGCATTGCTCGAATGCACAATCTTATCCCTTTCCGATCAACCTGTAGTTATTGCGGGCGGTGAAGACGTTTCCCGAAGAAGAGTTAAAATTTCGGTAAAAGCCGTGTATAAGGACTTGGTTAAAAAGAAAAAAATATTCGAAAGGACATTTTCGAATTACAGCGATTACAAAAACAGCGGCGATATTCTTACGCAACGGAATGATGCAATTAAAGAGGCAATAGATAAAATTACGGAAGATATTTTGTTAGGTGTGGTATCCGACTGGTGAAACAAGGAAAATAAGACAAAATATCTGTTAAATTGTTATATTTAATATCATTGATTTAAGAATTTTCAGATGTTTTCACTTCATTCGAATTTATATTAAACTTGTTTCTCTTCCCGGAATTGTTCTGAATTGTAAATTAATTAGAAGGAAAAAAATGTTACTCGACGAAATTGTACTTATTACATATATACTCTCGCTAACCGTATTGCTCGTATTTGCAAGTCACGGTTTTATTATGATTTATTATTACAGAAAATATTTCAAACATGCACACGACGCATCCGACTCAGAAAATTTTGACAAAACGGTAACAATTCAACTGCCCATTTATAACGAATATTATGTGGTGGACAGATTAATTAATGCCGTTTGTCAAATCGATTATCCCAAAGATAAACTTGAAATTCAAGTGTTGGATGATTCCACGGACGAAACATACGATCTGCTGAAAAAACTTGTTGCCGAAAAAAGAAAAGAAGGCTTCGATATCAAACATATTCACCGAACGGATAGGAAAGGTTTTAAAGCGGGCGCTTTGAAAGAAGGACTAAAAATAGCAAAAGGTGAATTCATTGCCATTTTTGATGCCGACTTTGTACCGAAAAAAGATTTTCTGAAAAATACTCTTAAATATTTTGTGAAACCGAACATCGGAATGGTTCAAACGAGATGGGAACATCTAAACGAAGATTATTCGATACTTACCAAAATTCAGGCTCTTGCATTAAACGGGCATTTTGTAATCGAGCAAGCCGTGAGAAACAAAGCCGGATTCTTTATTAATTTTAACGGTACGGGCGGAGTTTGGCGAAAAGAATGTATTATCAATGCCGGAAATTGGCACGACGATACGATAACGGAAGATCTCGATCTCAGCTACCGTGCGCAGCTTAAGGGTTGGAAATTCGTTTATTTAAAAGACTTTACTACTCCGGCGGAATTGCCTTCGGAAATTAATGCGCTTAAAGCACAACAGTTCAGGTGGACAAAAGGCGCAATAGAAACTGCGAAAAAACTTTTACCCGAAGTGTGGAAATCGAATTTACCGTTCAGAATTAAATTACAATCCACTTTTCATCTTACTAATAACATAGTTTTTCCTTTTATTCTGCTTGCGGGAATATTAAACGTACCGCTTGTCTTTATTAAAAACAGCGGTCCGTACGATCCGTTTTTCAATTTTATGTCGATTTTCGTTTTGGCTTTTATCAGTTCGTTTATGTTTTATTTGTACGCCCAAAAAGATATTTCGAAAGATTGGCGGAAAAAGATGGCGCTGTTTCCTATTTTTATGGCCGGAAGTATGGGCTTTGCTGTGAACAACTCGCGTGCAGTGGTTGAAGGTTTGCTCGATAGAAAAAGCGAATTTGTGAGAACTCCGAAATTCAGAATTGTAAATAAAAACGATTCTTTTTTGAGAAATAAATATTTAACGGTCGGTAAACTGGAACCTTCTACAATTATCGAAATGATTTTAGCGGCATATTGTTTTATCGGAGTTGTTGCATCTATTTACTTTATGGAAATTGCGGCGCTGCCGTTTCATTTAATGTTCTTTTTAGGATTCAGTTCCGTGGCGGCTTTATCGTGGAAACAGGCAAAATTAAAAGGTAGATTGAAATAAATGGAAAGTAATGCAGGCGGTGTAAATCAACCCGATAAATTTATTCTGATTTACGAAATTAATAACGAATCTCCGCTTTTTGCTTATGCGGCGGAAAAAAGTCTTGAAAACGGTAATTTGGATGAGGCCCTTAAAATTTTGGAAAAAGGCTTAACTAAATTTCCTAACTATGCAACGGCATATTTGATTTATGCCAAAACACTTGCCACTGCCGGGAAAAAACAAGAATCGTTCGAAGCGTTACACAAAGCCGCTGCTTTGCTCGGTTACGAAGAATCAAGTGAAAGGTATAAAAATTTGCTTGAAGATATTTTGAGTAACGGGGTTTCCAATCCGGAACAAAACGAAGGAAAAAATGAATCGGGTGAAGCTGAGCATGATGAATCTACGCGGACAAAAGACCAAACCGAATTTGAAGATAATCTGGATATTTTGGCGAAAGAATTGGAAGTGGCAAAAATCACCGCGGCGGAAGTTCCGCCCGAAGTTATTGAAAAGCATAAAAGATTAACTGAATCGAATACGAAAATTGTTACGGAAACGTTAGCCGGAATTTATTTGGATCAGAATGTTTGGGATAAGGCATTGGAAATTTACAAAGAGTTGATAAATATTCGCCCCGAAAAAGCTGATTTTTATCGTCAAAAAATCGAACGGATTGAGGAAATTATTGCCAAAAGAAAAAAAGATTAATTTTCTGCCCGCCTATTTAATTCATAATATTTCCCGATATTTTCTTCTCGGTTTATTAATTTTACGAAAATGATTAAACTCAATAAAATTACAGACGCGGAAAAGCTCGATAAAAAATTTTACGTGCGCGATCCGTTAACGGTTGCGCGTGAACTGCTGGGAAAGATTTTCGTTAAAAATGAAAACGGAAATATTTTACTTGGAAAAATTGTTGAAACCGAAGCATACGACGGAGCAATTGACGAATCCGCACACTCTTACATCGGGAAAACAAAGCGTAATGCCGTTATGTTTGAAGAAGGCGGTTTACTTTATGTTTATTTTACTTACGGCGTACACTTCTGCGCCAATGTTGTAACGGGGCGAAAAGACAAGGGAACAGCGGTTCTATTACGCGCTTTTGAACCTTTGAACAATTTCGATTTGTTTGCAAAAAGAAGATTCGGAAAAACGGAAATTTCGGAAAAAGAAAAAGTTAATTTAACGAACGGACCCGGGAAAATTTGTCAAGCTTTTAACATCAAACGAAATGAAAACGGTCTTTCCCTTTTGGGTAATCGAATTTATATTCTTAATTCCCAACCAGTAGATGATGAAAATGTGGTTCAAACGAAAAGAATCGGAATAAAAAAATCGACGGAATTACCGTGGAGATTTTACATTAAAAACAATCCGTACGTGTCCAGAAAATGATAAAAAAGCCTGAAAATATTTTAATTGTTCGTACCGACAGAATAGGTGATGTTGTTTTATCGTTGCCCTTGGCAAAGATAATTAAGAAAAAATTCCCCGAAGCAAAAATTACGTTTTTGTTAAAAAATTATACAAAGGATTTGGCTCGAAATCATCCGTACATAGATAATTTGCTGATTTTGGAAGAGGAAGGCGGGACTGTAAAATTCAAGGAAAACATCAAAAATATTCAGAAACTTAAATTCGATACTTGCGTTGTGGTTTATCCGACATTCAAAATTTCGCTTATTCTCTTTTTAGCGGGAATTAAACACAGAATAGGCACCGGTTACCGATGGTATTCGTTCTTATTTAATGAGAAATTTTATGAACACCGGAAATACGGAGAAAAACACGAACTTGAGTATAACATTAATTTGTTGAAATTATTGGGAATTGACGATATCGAACCGGAAAACGACATTTCGTTCGATATTCGAATTGATGAGAAAAGTGAACAAAAAGTAAACGATTTGCTACAAAAAAACGGATTTAATCCGAATATTCCTACTGTAATAATTCATCCGGGAAGCGGCGGAAGTGCGATTGACTTGCCAATTCACAAATTCCGGGATCTAACCGGAAATTTGGCACGTGAATTGAACTTAAACTTGTTGATTACGGGTTCGGAGAAAGAAAAAGAAATTTGCAAAGAAGTTAAAGGAAATTCTAAAAGTATCGATTTATCCGGTAAATTCAATTTGAGCGAATTAATTGCTTTAATTAATAAAGCCGATATTTTAATTGCA
This sequence comes from uncultured Melioribacteraceae bacterium, assembly GCA_964553325.1. Taxonomy (GTDB): domain Bacteria; phylum Bacteroidota; class Ignavibacteria; order Ignavibacteriales; family Melioribacteraceae; genus BMS3ABIN04. The sequence goes on from CAZKKI010000092.1 coordinate 10,875, forward strand.
AATTCAACCGGCCCTATTCACATTGCGGGTGCTTTGGGTAAGTATGTAATCGGATTTTATCCGCCGATACCTGCCTTATCGCCCAAAAGATGGGGACCGTATACAAGCAAGAAAGTGATTTTTACACCTAAATTAGATTGTGAAAATTGTACAAGAAAAAAATGCGAAGAGTTGAATTGTATGAACACGATTGAAATCAGCGAAGTTGTTGATGCAGTTAAACAAATATTACAGAGGAATTAATGAAAAATTTAATATTAAAATATTTGATTTTTACGGTTGTGTTAGGAGGTATTTCCTTCGCGCAAGTCAAGAAATTCAGAACGGTTGAAAATAAAGCATTTACAGTGGGCGAAAAACTCACGTTCGATGTGCGTTACGGATTTGTGGTTGCCGGAACCGCAGTAATGGCAATCCCGAAAATGAAAAGGATTTTCGGTCGTGATGTTTATCATGTAGTATTTCGTGTAAATTCCGTCCCGGCATTCGATCCGTTTTATAAAGTGAGGGATAGATACGAAACTTATTTGGATAAGGAAGGATTGTTCCCGTGGAGATTCGAACAGCATATACGCGAAGGTGGTTTTAAGCGCGATTTCTCTGCTTTTTTCGATCATCGTAGAGGAATTGCAAAAACGAGCGAAGGAACTTACAAAATTCCGCTTTATGTAAATGACATTGTTTCGGCATTCTATTTAGCCCGTACATTCGATTATTCCGATAAGAAAGTGGGCGATAGAATTCATCTGGAAAATTTTTATAAGGATAAAGTTTATCCGCTCGACGTTGTTTATTTGGGCAAAGAAACAATTACGGTCGAAGCCGGAACGTTTAATTGTATTATGGTGGAACCTCTCGTTGTGGAAGGCGGTTTGTTCAAAAGCGAGGGCAATATAATAATTTGGATGACCGACGACGATTTGAAAATCCCGGTAAAAGTCAAAACAAAAGTAATTATCGGATCAATTGATGCTGAATTAACGTCTTACGAAGGACTTGCAGGTGAACTTAAAGCCAAAGTTGGAAATAAAGAAGGCTCTTAAAAAGAATATATTTGAGATTCCGGATTTCTAATTCATGGGTGTTCGATTAGTTAGAGATTTTTTATCGAAGATAATGTTTTTTAAGATATTCAGACTTTCCCTATTTCCAGAACCAATTAATAGTAACTAACGATCAATCTCCAGTTGGCAGTCCGCTGTTTCCAGTTGGTAAATCACAAAACTCAAACCCAAAATCCCAAATAACAATGAGACAATTTACCAATGACAAGCGATCAATGACCAATAGCCAATGACAAATGACCAACCATTCCGTTATTAATTCACAACTTAAATTCCCGGATTATTTTCTCAACCTCCGCAGTTGTAATATTGTTACCAAGAGTTGTTTTCGTACTATCGGGTTTAGCGGTTCCGCCGGAAACGACGGAAGAAACCGTCGGATTTCCCGCTCTGGCTCTTAATCTCTCTTCGATAATTTCGGTAAAGCTTCCGGTGTGAGCAAAATCGGTTGCCCCGATTGCAACACCGTCGAATGAATTTACGCTTTCTCCTTTATTTATGGGGTGAGTTTCAAATGCGAGAGTTTTAATGTTAAGTAAATGTTTGGCGGTAACGTTTTCCGAAATAATTGAACCGCCCCACGTACCTACTCCCAACGTAAGTGAAGGAGCCAAATCGGTAGTATAACCGACGGCGCCCAAAGATGCGGGTGAATTTACAATTATTCTGAATGCCGGTTTTTCCATGGCGAATTTCATTATAATTTCTCTGTCGTTCGAGTGAATTACCATTGTGTGCCCAATTCCACCGAACTTAAGTAAATCAATACATCTGTGACATCCTTCCAGCCAACCGTCGACAACGTAAAAAGCAAGAGTGGGTGATAGTTTTTCCATTGAAAACGGTTCGTCTTTGCCGACTTTCGTACATTCGGCAAGCAGTACGGTTGTATCGGGCGGAACACTGAATCCCGCATATTCCGCAATAAACGTTGCGGGTTTACCAACGATTTCGGGATTGATGCGTCCGTTTTTTTGAATGGCTTTCTCCAGCTTCGTTTTTTCTTCGGGAGAAACAAAATACCCGCCGTTTTTGCGAACTTCTTCTTTCACTTTTTCGAGTAACGGACGATCGACTATCATCGATTGTTCGGAAGAACAGAGCGTACCGTTATCGAAAGTTGTTCCGGCAATTATATCCGCAACTGCTTTTTTGTAATCGGCTGTTCTCTCGATAAATGCAGGCACGTTACCCGAACCGACACCGTAAGCGGGAGTTCCGGTACTGTATGCGGCTTTAACCATCGGGGTGCTGCCGGTTGCTAAAATTACCGCAACGTCTTTATGCTTCATTAACTCGTGCGTCCCTTCTAAAGTGGGTAACGACATACATTGTATCAAACCTTTCGGAGCACCGGCTTTTTCGGCCGCTTCGGACATAACTCTCATTGCTTCCATTGTACAATTTACGGCTTTGGGGTGGGGACTTGCCACAATAGCGTTTCTACTTTTAAGCGAAATGATTGATTTGAACATAGCGGTTGACGTCGGGTTGGTTGACGGAATAAGCGCGGCAACGACTCCCATAGGTTCGGCAATTCGGATTACTTTTCCGCCTTTCTCGACATTAATTACACCTACTGTTTTTAAGTCTTTTATTGATTCGTAAACGTTTCTCGTTCCGAATTGATTTTTAATAACTTTATCTTCCCATTTACCGAATCCGGTTTCTTCATGTGCCATTTTTGCTAATCGCTCGGATTCTTTGTAACCGGCATCGGCCATGGCTTTAACAATTTCATCTACTTGCTTCTGGTTGTAATGTTTAAATTCCAATTGCGCTTCTTTTGCGGTTTTTACTAAATCCCGCATTTCTTGAATTGAGCGAATATCCTTATCTATGTTCATCTTCACCTCTTAAAATTTATTGCCAATATAAAAATAGCAAATAAAAACCGCAAATTTGATGTTTACGGATTCCTAAATTGATAAATATCGGTTGATATCGGTTTGCAAAGAACCTAACTTTACTTAAAAAAAATTAGAATTTTAAGATGAATAAATTTCAAACTTCCCTTGCATATCTTAGAGTCGGTTTTGCATTGATTGTCGGCGTTATCGCTTTCGGCACAATTGGTTACACCGTTGTTGAAGGTTGGAGTTTATTTGATTCTTTTTACATGACCGTAATTACAATTTCCACAACCGGTTTCAGGGAATTGCGCCCTTTAACCGTACCGGGTCGCGTTCTGACAATCATGTTAATAATTTTCGGAGTATTGGCAATCGCTTACACCGGCGGTAGGGCTGTTCAATTGCTCTTGGAAACGCAATATTTCAGGAGGAGAAAAATGAATAAACAAATAGACGAATTGAACGGACATTATATAATTTGCGGTTTCGGTAGAATGGGAAAAGTAATTTGCGAAGATTTAGCACACAATAATATTCCTTTTGTGGTGATCGAAAACAATCCGAGGAAAATAGATGAACTTTTATCGATTGGTTACTTGTTTTTGGAAGGAGATGCGACTCATGACGATTTACTGTTGAAAGCCGGTGTAAAACGGGCGAAGGGATTGGTTGCCGTAATTGCCACCGATGCGCAAAATGTGTTTACCGTTCTTTCCGCGAAAGGAATTAATCCGGGTCTATTTGTTGTTGCACGTGCGATTGAAGAAGGTACGGAATCGAAGTTAAAGAGAGCGGGCGCCGATCGCGTGGTTAAACCGATTGAACTTGGCGGAAGCAGAATGGTACATTTGCTTTTGAAACCGAGCGTTATAGATTTTATTGATGGTGTTGCAAGGAGCAGGGAAGTTGAAATTAGTCTCGAAGAGGTCAGCATTCCCGGAAAATCCGCCTTGGTTAACAAAACATTGAAAGAGTCGCCGCTTAGAAAAGATTGGAACATAATTATTGTTGCAATCATCAAAAAAGACGGTAAATTGATATACAATCCCAGTGCCGATACGATGATTGAGGAAAACGATAAATTAATAGCGATAGGCCCCTCCGAAAGTTTGGCGAAGCTTACGGAATCTTGCGCGAGATAATCGATAAAATGTGGATTTATACTCCACGAATTTAATAAAATTTATGGAGCAGTGTTCCACAAATTATTTATAGTGATTTGTGGGGTGAATTGATTAAACAATAAAATTAATATAATTGCTTTTGTTGATTACCTTGAAAACGGAATTCTCGTATGAACTCAGAAATTCATAAGGTTTTTTTACCTTTACTTTATCCGACCATTTAATTTCGTAAGCAAACAATTTGCCGTTTCTTTCTTCGACTAAGTCGATTTCGAGATTTTGGTAAGTTCTCCAGAAATATGTTTTTGTAAATCTTTTTTTGTAATGATTTGCTTTTAACCTTTCCATTATAATAAAGTTTTCGAAAAGCTCTCCAACATCGTTTCTTGCGGAAATTTTATTGAATTGAGAGATAATAGCGTTTCGTATTCCATTATCCAAAAAATAATATTTGGATTTTGTAGTAACTTCCTTTCTTAAATTTCTTCCGAATGCTCCGATCTTTTTTATAACGAATGTTTTTTCAAGTAAATCCAAATAACGATCCACTGTTTTAACATCTATTTTTATTTGAGAAGCGAGTTCATTGAGAGAAACTTCCTTCCCGATTTGAAAAGCCAATAGCTGCAACATGTCGAAAAGTTTTTGAGATTTTTTAATTTTATCGAAGATTAATATATCTTTCAGCAAATATGAATCAACCAGTTCTTGTAAGATTTCGATTTTTTCTTTTCTGCTTTTAGCGGTTAGCACTTCTGGATAAGAACCGAAAAGGAGAAATTCTTCCAGTTTTTCTTTAAGATCAAAGGGCGAACGAGTGTTCAACAATTCCAGATGTGCAATCGGAAATAAAATAATTGTTCTTTTTCTGCCGGTCAGAGGTTCGCCTGTTTTTTTCGAAATTTCAAACGACGAAGAACCCGTTATAACAACCGAAAGCTTTTTGTTTTGGTCTATCAAAATTTTTAATCCTAAGCCTACATCGGGAATACTCTGTGCTTCGTCTATAGCGATTAATTCGTATCCTTCGGCGAATTCGTTTAGTAAATCGAAATCTTGTGAACTTATAATCTGGCGAATACGAAAATTTTCGCCTGATTCAAGACGGTATTTCAACTTAGTTTTAGATAAGAAATTTTCCAGCAAGGTTGTTTTGCCGACTTGACGCGGACCGTAAATTATTAAAACTTTACCCGGTTTTATTAATTTGTCGAGTTTATAAAACCGTTCTATCATAATATCTCCGATTAAAATATGGATTTATACTCCACAAATTTAATAAAATTTATGGAGCAATGTTCCACAAATTATTATTCCAAAAGTCCGAGCTGGTCGTCTTTTGCCGGAAGCTCTTCAACGTTGCGCAGTTTTCTTTCGATTGTGCGTGATTTTCTTGCGGCTTCGCCCAAAGTATTGCTGGCTTGCTCAATTTTTTGTTTCGTTTTTTCCAGAATGTCTCCGAATTTACGGAATTCGGTTTTAACGATACCTAATAATTTCCAAACTTCGCTTGATCGTTTTTCTATCGCCAAAGTTCTGAATCCCATTTGCAGACTGTTCAATAAAGCGGCCAGGTTAGTCGGACCCGTGATAATCACTCTGCTTTCACGCTGGATGCGTTCCGCCAATCCGGGTATTCTCAGCACTTCTGCATACAAACCTTCTACCGGCAAAAACATGATTGCAAAATCGGTTGTGTTCGGAGGATCCAAATATTTTGTTGCGATATTTGCTGCTTCGGCACGGATTTTTTTCTCGATTTCTTTAGAAGCTTTTTCAACTTCAACCGGGTCTGCCGCATCTTGTGCCGCAAGAAGCCGTTGATAATCTTCCATAGGAAATTTTGCATCTATCGGAAGCCAAACTATTTCGTTTTCATCACCGGTTCTTCCAGGTAACTTAACCGCAAATTCTACGATTTCGGAACTGCCTTTTTTCGTTTTCACGTTTTTTTCATATTGATTCGGAGCAAGAATTTGTTCAATCAAATTACCTAATTGAACTTCGCCCCAAGTGCCGCGGGTCTTAACGTTTGTAAGCACCTTTTTCAAATCGCCTACGCCGCTTGCCAAAGTTTGCATTTCACCTAATCCTTTGTGAACAAGTTCCAACCGTTCGCTTACTTGTTTGAAAGATTCACCCAACCGTTTTTCCAAAGTTTCGTGCAATTTTTCGTCCACGGTACGGCGCATTTCCTCCAGTTTTTTCTCGTTGCTTTCTTGGATATCGGAAAGTTGCGCCGAAACTTGTTCTTTTAGTTTTTCGAATTTTTCTTCGTTCGTTTTTGTCAATTTATCCATTCGTTCTTCAATAATCTCAAGTTGGTCTTTCTGCCGTTCGGCAATTTCTTTGATTCTCTCCGAAAGTTGTTCGCCTAATAGTTTGAACGAACCGCTTATTTCTTCGCGTGTTAACTTCGAGTTAGTCTGGTTTTCTTCGCGGCTTTTCTGGAATTCCTTTTCAATTAGCTCGTCGGATTCTTTGTGAAATTCGTTAAATTTCCCGGAAAGTTCATCGAACAATTGGGATGGGTTGAATAAATTCAGTTTCTTGTAAATCAGAAACAAAAATATTGTGGCAATTAAAACAAAAATTAATATTACAATATTTAAAATTAAATTTTCCATTTCGTCCTGTTTTTTATCGAAATATAATCAATTCCCGTTAAATGTTACCTGTTAATAATTACATTTATTTAATATCTTGCTTTTCACCGCTTAATCTTCTACTTTTATTTTTATTTGTTTTTTTCAAAGTACTAATAATCATTTAATAATAGCGGATAAATAATGAAAAAATGGTTGAAAATTCTAATCGGTATAGTTTCCGTCGTTGTGGTTTTGATAATCTTTTTGGTTTCCCTTTCTTATTATTTATTAAATCAAACATTACCGCAATATAACGGCACGGTCGGTGTAAATGGAATTTCTTCAGAAGTAAAAATTTACAGGGATTCCAATGCAGTTGCATACATTGTGGCCCAAGATGATTTGGACGCATATTTCGCTTTGGGTTACGTTCACGCCCAGGAAAGATTATTTCAAATGGACATAACACGGCGGGCGGGTTTAGGCAGATTAAGCGAAGTATTGGGAAATAAAACTCTGCCGTTCGATAAGATGTTCAGAACATTGGATTTATACCGGACGGTAAAAAATTTCTATCCGAAAATTCACAAGGAAGCCAGAAATGTTCTTGAAGCTTATTCTAAAGGTGTAAATGCATTCATACAAGATGCAAAAGGGAAATATCAAGTGGAATTCGATGTTTTGGGATACGACCCGGAACCGTGGGAACCCGAACATAGTTTGCTACTTGTAAAATTAATGGCTTGGGAACTAAACATCAGCTGGTGGAGCGATTTGGCTTTTACGCATTTGGTTCAAAAATTGGGGCTTGAAAAAGCGAAAGAAATTATGCCTTCGTACGATGAAAACGCACCGACGATTATACCGGAAGAAGTTAAAAAGTTTGCCGAGATTCCGCTCGATTTAATTCAAGTGGATAGGGAATTCAGAAAGTTTACCGGATTTGTCGGAACGCATATCGGTTCGAATAATTGGGTTGTAAACGGAAAACTATCGGAGTCCGGAAAAGTTTTAATCGCCAACGATCCGCATCTTGCTTTCCAAGCTCCGGGAAAGTGGGTTGTCGTTGTCATAAGAAGCAATGAATTGAATGTGGAAGGTTTTACTTTACCAGGAATTCCCGGTGTGGTTATCGGAAACAACGGAAATGTATCGTGGGTTCTTACAAACGTAATGACGGACGATTGTGACTTTTACGTTGAAAAGTTAGATTCGCTGAAACAAAATTATTTTTATAACGGCAATTGGTTACCTCTTACGGTAAGAGAAGATACTATAAAAGTAAAAGATTCTTCGGACGTGGTGTTAACGGTACGCAAAACTCATCGCGGACCGATTGTTAGCGGTATCCATGCATACAACAAGTTATTTCCGAACGAACAACAAAATAAAGCGGATTTAAGTATCAGATGGACAGCATACGAATTTAGCGATGAAATGTACGCCGTTTACTTGATTAACAGAAGTAATAACTGGTCGCAATTCAAAGAAGGTGTGCGTTATTTTACGGCGCCGGGACAGAATTTCGTTTACGGCGATAAAGACGGAAACATAGGTTATATTTGCGGTACAAGATTACCGAAGCGCAAGTTTTACAGTCCGACAATGGTATTCGACGGAACAACGGATAAATACGACTGGATTGGTTTTGTTCCGTACGATGAAATGCCGAAAATATTAAACCCCAAACAAAATTTCATAGCTTCCGCAAACAACAAAACCGTTAAAAACTTTAAATATCACATATCTAATATTTGGGAACCGCCTTCACGGATAGAAAGAATAACGGAGTTACTAACGTCAAAAGAAAAGTTTAATGTTGAAGATTTCAGAAAATTCCAAGTTGATTTTTATTCGCACTATGCAAAGAATATAACAAAATATATTTTGCAAGCTTATAAAAACACTAATGTTGAAAACGAAGAAATAAAACTGGCACTTGAACTTTTGGGAAATTGGGATTTCGTAATGGATGAGCATAGCCAAGTTCCGACGATTTATGCCGTATTTTTCCAGAATCTTATAAAGAACATTTATCAGGATGAGATGGGTAAAAATTTACTGATGGAATACGTTTTTATTGCAAACGTTCCGTACAGGAATATTCCCGTTTTATTGGAAGAAAACAAATCGGAATGGTTCGATGATATTAACACTCCGGAAATTGAAACGCGTGACGCAATTATCAGAAAAAGTCTGGTAGAAGCAATTAACGAATTAAGCGAACGCTTTGGTGATGATATAACATTTTGGCAATGGGGGAAATTGCATAAAGTGGTTTTCAAACATTTATTCGAAAAAGCTTCGCCTTTGGTTGCCAAAGTTGTTAACATCGGACCTTTCGGAATAGGAGGTGACGGCACGACCGTTTTTAATACCGAGTACTCGTTCACAAAACCGTATACGAATAAATTGGGTCCCTCGATGCGGTACATTTACGATTTCGCAAAACCGGACGAATTCCATTTTATTTTAACTACAGGCCAATCCGGCAATTTTTATAGCGATCATTATAAAGATATGACGGAAAAATGGTTGAACGGAGAATTGATAACATTAAAAACGGACTTACAAACAATTACAGGTTCGGGATTTGATTTATTGAAATTGGTACCGCAACATTAAACGAACACACAAAGGATGTTTGGTCAAAATATGTTAAATTTGTGCAGCTAAAAAATAGTACGAAATGAAGATAACGGAACATTTAAGTAAAGCGAATAATACTCTTATCAGTTTCGAGATAATTCCTCCGAAACGGGGCGGAAATTTTCAGCAATTGATGTCGGCTTTGGATGACCTGGTAAAATTTAATCCTCCGTTTATCGATATTACAAGTCACGCTGCCGAAGTTGAATACGAAGAAACACCCGAAGGCGGATACAAAATAAAAATCAAACGGAAAAGACCGGGTACGCTGGGCATTTGTGCGTTGATTCAAAACAAGTATAATATCGATGCCGTGCCGCACGTAATCTGCAAAGGTTTTACAAAGGAGGAAACGGAAGATTTTTTGATTGAACTTCATTATTTGGGTATCGATAACGTTTTGGTAATTCGTGGAGACGAGAGCGGTTACGAAAAACCGTTGAAGTTTAACAGAAGTGTGAACGAATATGCAATCGATTTGGTAAAGCAGGTTGCCGATTTGAATAAAGGAAAATATTTGGAAGATTCGCTTCTCGATGCGCAACCCATGAATTTTTGCATCGGAGTTGGCGGATATCCCGAAAAACATTTTGAAGCGCCGAACATCGAAATGGACATTAGGCACACGAAAGCAAAAATTGATGCCGGTGCCGATTACATTGTTACTCAAATGTTTTACGATAATAAAAAGTATTTCGAGTATGTGGAATTGTGCAGGGCGCACGGAATTGTTGTGCCGATAATTCCGGGTTTGAAACTCATTACGTCAAAGAATCAATTGACTTCCATTCCGAAAAACTTTCACGTCGATATTCCGAACGAACTTGCCGAAGAGGTTACGCTTGCAAAACCGGAACATGTTGTGGATATAGGAGTTGAATGGGCCTTTAAACAAGCGGAAGAATTGCTCAACAGAAACGTACCGGCAATTCATTTTTACGTAATGCAAAATACTATACCGATTAAAAAACTAATGAAAAAATTAAATATTTAAGTTATAATGAAACTTATTAAAGAAAAGAAAAAAATCCCTATACCGAAAAGTTTGAAAAGAGTACGCTGGGGTGTTGCCGGTTGCGGTCACTTTTTGGAAAATACCTTTTTGCCTACTCTTCAACAAGCAAAAAGAAGTCAGCTCGTTTCCGTTTACAGTTCCGACCCGGAAAGGGCGAATTTTATAACTTCGAAATTTGCAGCGGAAAGTGCATTCTCGGATTATGACGAGTTTCTAAAAAGTGATTTCGATGTTCTTTATGTATCGAGCGCTAATGCACATCATTACGAGCAAGTAATTAAAGCTGCAAAGGCGGGGAAAAATATTCTTTGTGAGAAACCGCTTGCCGTAACTTCCCAACAAGCGGAGGAGATGGTAAAAGTTTGTGAGGAAAACAATGTTTTTCTTTCGGTTAATTATGTGTACCGCTTTCATCCGCTTATTGTAAAGGCAAAAGACTTAATCGATAATCATCTTTTGGGCAAGGTGCTTTCGATATCGACCCAATTTAATATTGATTTTCCTCCAAACGATAATTTCAGATTTAAGAAAAAATTAAGCGGTGGCGGGGCTTTGCGCGATTTGGGAACTCACATGATAGATCTGTTGCGGTTTTTCGGCGGTGAGATAACCGAAATTAAAGGCTTTCTCGATAATGCTATTTATACCAGCGAAGTTGAAGATTTTGCTGCCGGGCTGGTAAAGTTCGAAAAAGGCGGTTACGGAAGTTTCCAGGTTTCATACAGTTCGAAAAAATCTTTTAACAGAATTGAAATTACTGGCTATAAAGGTTCGATAAGTATTGAAAATCTTGTGGGCAAAAAAAACGTTCCCGCTAAATTAATTATCGATCTCGATGGGGAGTCGAAAAAAATATTCAGAAAAAGGGCAAACAAACTTTTGTATTTGATCCGATCGATTCAGAAAACGTTTTTCAAAAAACAACCTTTGAAAGTTACCGGAATGGACGGTTACATAAACTTAAAACTAATGGAAGAATTGGAGAGTGGATGGAAGAAAGATTGAAACTGGTAAAATTTTGCCATAAAGTTTATGAAAAGGGATTTGTTTCGGCAACTGATGGAAATCTTTCTCTTAGACTTGATTCTCACAGGATTTTAATTACACCCTCGGGAAAAAACAAAGGGGAAGTACTACCCGAAGATTTACTTGTAATAGATTATTCGGGAAACAAATTACAAGGTAAAGGCAAGGTAACAACGGAAGCGAAAATTCATTTGCTGGCATATAACTCCAGACCTGAAGTAAACGCCGTCGTGCATTGCCATCCGGTTTATGCCACGGCATTTGCCACCGCGGGCATAGATTTATCGCAACCGGTTTTTCCTGAAGTTATACTTTCCATAGGTGAAATACCTCTTTGCAAATACGGAACACCTTCCACCGATGAATTACCGGATTCTATGAAACCATACATCAACTACGCATGGGCGTTTTTACTTCAAAATCACGGTGCGGTAACTTTGGGTTCTTCGATTGAAGATGCATATTACAAAATGGAAAAACTCGAGCATGCGGCTCAAACTATTTTTATCGCAAAGGTTTTGGGCGGTGTTAATACGCTTTCCGAAGAAAACGTTACGAAATTATTGGAAATAGCCGAACGAACTTACGGTATAAAGCCGAGATTCGGGAAATACGCCGAATCCGCTTTATCTCCGGAAAACAGTGAGCCGCGCAAAGTTTCAAGCGAGCCACTAAGTTATACCGAGATAATTGAAAACAGGTTAAAATCGCGTGCCGGAAATCCGAAGGTTAATCCGTTCGATGTTCGCCCGCGTTCGATTAATGAAAAAGTAGAGAATAGAAAATTAGCAATTGACGAAATTAATAAAATAATCAAAGAATTTAAATTTTAAGTATTATGAATAAAACCGACATTCAAATTGCTGTTATGCTCGGCGGTACGTCTCCCGAGCGGGAAATTTCGAAACAATCGGGTAAAGCAATTTACGAAGCTCTGAATTCATTGGGTTATAACGTAAAATTATTCGATCCCGCTTACGGCACCAACCAACCGCACACCAATGAAGATTTTTTTTCCGAAAAAGATTTTACCGAAATAGGTAATAAGAATGTAATTGAAGCAATTAATTCGAATCTTCTCGATAATATCGATCTGGTTGTAATTGCTTTGCACGGTAAATACGGGGAAGACGGAACGGTGCAATCGTTATTGGATTTACGCGGAGTAAAATATACCGGTTCGGGGGTTTTACCGAGTGCGCTTTCCATGGATAAATCGACTTCCAAAATTATGTTCCAGCATTTCGATGTTAAAACGCCCCAATGGTTTGTGGTGGATGATATAAATGAAGATACCGGAATCATCTCCGGTAAAATTGAGAAGTTTTTCGGTTATCCGTGCATCATTAAACCAAATGATCAAGGTTCGACAATCGGACTTTCCATTTGTCGAAAACCCGAAGAAATTTCCGATGCTTTGGCTTTGGCATTCCGGTATTCCAATAGAGTGCTGATAGAAGAATTTGTCCCCGGGCGGGAAATTGCAGTGGGAATAATCGGAAACCATACATTACCGGTTTTGGAAATTAAACCGAAACACGTACTTTACGATTACGAGTGCAAATACACCGACGGAATGAGCGAGTATATTGTTCCGGCGGATTTGCCGGCGGAAGTTGCCAAACATTTGCAACATCAAGCCTTGCTTGCGTTTAATGCGTTGGGTTGTAAAAATTACGGTCGGGTGGATTTTAGATTGGATGAAAACTTTTTATCTTATTGTCTCGAAGTTAATACGTTGCCCGGAATGACGTCTCACAGTCTTGTACCCAAAATGGCAAAAGCCGAAGGAAAAAGTTTTGAGGAACTGGTAGAACAAATAATTTCCTTAGTAAACTGATGGCAAAAAAGAAAGTAATAAAGAAAGAAAGAAATCTGTTGAAAAGTATTTATCTTGCTTTTTTGATAATTGCGGTTTTGTTTTTGTTGTTTAACGATCAAGGTGTGATTAAATATTTTAAGTTGAAAGCGGAAATAAATGAGTTGGATGAAAAAATAGAACAGTCCAAGAGGGAAATTAAGCAACTTACGGCTGAAATTGATTCTTTGAAACACAGCGATAAAAAAATCGAAAAGATTGCCCGCGAAAAATATCACATGAAAAGACCGAACGAGGAAGAATTTTTGATTGAAAAGAAATGAAAAACGAAATCGTAATACCCGCAACACCGCTAGCCGAAAGAATAAGACCGAAAACTCTTGATGAATTCAGAGGTCAAAGTAAACTGGTTGGAAAAGGTAAACCCATCCGTTTGATGATTGAAAACGACTCGTTAAGTTCGTTCATTTTATGGGGACCGCCGGGAACAGGAAAAACCACACTTGCCAAAATTATTTCCGCGCAAACCAAATCCGAGTTTTACCAAATTAATGCCGTTTCATCCGGTGTAAAAGATATTCGTAAAATAATTGACTTGGCTAAAGAAAATACTGTATATAACAGAAAAACCATTTTGTTTATCGATGAGATTCACAGATTTAACAAAGCCCAGCAAGATGCTCTTTTATCTTCGGTTGAATCCGGTGAAATTATTTTGATCGGTGCAACTACGGAAAACCCGTCCTTTGAAGTTATCCCGGCTTTGCGTTCGAGAGCCCGCGTTTACGTTTTGGAAGAACTTTCCAAAAAAGATTTGGAAGATATTCTCGATTATGCATTGGAAAAGGACGATTTCCTTTCGAAATTAAATATTAAAAATATTGATAGGGATTATTTGATTTATCTTTCGGGCGGTGATGCGCGGATTATGTTAAACGTTTTAGAAGCCGCAGTTATTCAAGAATTAAATAAACCCGAGATAAACCTTTCGAAAAAAGTTTTGCAAAACGTCGTGCAGCAGAAAGATACGCTATATGACAAAGCCGGAGAAGAGCATTACAATGTAATTTCTGCTTTCATTAAAAGTTTACGGGGAAGTGATCCCGATGCCGCGTTATATTGGTTGGCGCGAATGCTTGAAGGTGGCGAAGACCCTTTATTTATTGCCAGAAGAATGATTATTTTCGCTTCCGAAGATATTGGAAACGCTTCACCGAACGCGCTGGTACTTGCCGTGAATACCTTTAGCGCTATTGAAAAAATCGGTTTACCGGAAGGTAGAATAATACTTGCTCAATGTGCAGCTTACTTGGCCGGTGCACCCAAAAGTAATGCCGCTTATAAAGCCATTGAAAAAGCTATTGCCGATGTTAAATCGAAACCGATGTACAAAGTACCGTTACACTTGAGGAATGCACCGACCAAATTAATGGAAGAACTCGGTTATGCGGAAAACTATAAGTATCCGCACCAATTTGAAAATAATTTTGTTTTGGAAAATTATTTCCCGGATGAAATAAAGAATGTTCAATATTATTTTCCTTCCGAAAACGGACAAGAAAAAAACATTAAAGAAAGATTGAAAAAATTATGGAAGGGGAAAAAGAAATATTAATTAAACCAGCATAAAGTTTTTGCCGGGTAATTGCTTTACCAATCCTTTGAATTCCAGAGAAAGCAGATGCACCAAACATTCGGAAGTGTTTATTCCCGATTGATTTGCTATTAAATCGATTTGTTTCGGTTCGTAATTAAGAATATTCATTATTTTTTCTTCAAATAAATTCAATTCTACGGACGGTTTGGGTATGTTTTTACCGATTACGGGTTTCAGTTTAATCTCCAGTTCGTCCAAAATATCGGCGGCGTTCATTATTAATTTTGCTTCGCCTTTTTTTATTAATGTATTCGTGCCTTCGCTTTGCGGTACGTTTAAGTTGCCCGGAACGGCAAAAACTTCTCTGTTTTGATCCAAAGCGAAATTGGCGGTTTGAATTGCTCCTCCGTTGATTTTAGTTTCAACAACAACGGTGCCCAAAGAAAGTCCTGAAATTATTCTGTTTCGTTTGGGAAAATTTTGTGCGTCGGGTTTTGTACCCGGCGGATATTCGGATATTACGGCGCCGCTTTCAATTATTTCGAAAAATAGTTTTTTATTTTCCGGTGGGTAAATAACATCGGGACCCGAACCGATAACGGCAATTGTTCTGCCGCCTTTTTTAAGAGCTGTTCTGTGTGCAATCGAATCGATTCCCCTTGCCATACCGCTAACAATTGTAATATTTTGTTCGGCTAAACTTCCGGCTAAAAATTCGGTAGTCCATTTTCCGTAATTTGTTGCTCTTCGGGTTCCTACAATTGCAACGGAATATTCATCTTCATCCGATAAAGCCCCTCGTACATACAAAATTAACGGTGGCGAGAAAATTGTTTTTAATAATTTCGGATAATTTTCATCCCAGAATGTAATTATTTTAGCATCAAGTTTCTGAAGCTTTTCCAGTTCGGCGAAAGTTCGTTCCTTTGTTTCGGAGATTTTTGTACGGGATTTCAAGATTTTTTTTGCTAATATTTCACTTATTCCGTCCGTTTTCGTCAGCATGAATAAATCCGCTTCCAAAATTTTTTCGAAACTGTTGAATTTGGCGTAAAGGTTTAACAATTTGTGCGGACCGATTCCTTCGATGCTTAAAAGTAAATTGAGAAAAACGAGGTTTTGTAATTTATCGTCAGTCAATTTCCCGGGATAAATTATTATTCTTGAATATCGATATCGTCGACCACGGCAACAACCATCGTATTTACGGGTGCGTTTTTATGACCTAAAATTTGTTGTACCGCAGCACCTTCTTTCACAACCAAAACCGTATCGCCAATCCCGGCGTCGGTTAAATCGAGCGCAATTTGATTTTCTTTCCCGATGAAATTACCGGAAAGGTCGATTTGTTGAAAAAGGAGAAGTTTATGTCCTTGCAAGTATTTGTTTTTTTGTGTGGCAACAATATTGCCCGTTATTTTAGCCAGAAACATTTTCCGAGCTGTCTTTTTTATTCTTACGATATAATATTGCGAACGGGAAAACAACAAGATATGCAAACAGCAACACGATGGGCGCAACCGAAAGAGAAACGGGGTTATCGTACGGACTTTGGGAAAGCAAAATGTTACCGATTATTAAAAGAATGAAACCGAACCCCAAAATATAATAATTTTCTTTTGTCCAGTAATCTTTGAACGGTGATTTTAATACTTTTTTCTGTGAGCGGATTCTTCTTTTAACTTGTGCCATAATTTTCCCGATTAAATTATCAAAAAGCCCAGTGTTGGGGGAGGCACTGGGCTAAGTAATCATCGGAGGTAAAAAACCTCCGAAGTATTATTTATAAATATACACCTACCTGAAATTTTTGTCAAGCACAATTATTTATAAATGTGATATACGATTTTTCGTATCGTATCGAATTGCAAATAAGGATATTCATCCCTCAGCCGGTTAATTGCCTCAGCCGCACTGATATTGGCGTTGCGCATCTGTTTGAATTTCTTTCTGATTTCGTAATCGCGAAGGGACTTTTTGTTGATTAAACCTCTGCTTTGAAGAAGTTCGAAAATTTCGTCACTGATTAATTCCGAAAGAGGATTGTACATTTTTTCATTTTTTGTAACGGACATAGTGCCCCCTTTTAGATTGTTGGAAAATTAATCAGTAACTGTTTAGCTCTAAGCAATCCTCCCGATTTTTTAAACTTTTTTCTTTTACAAAGGTTTCGGATTATTGTTCCAATGAAAATAAAGGAAAATTAGAGGAAATTCCATGAATTTCTGAAAAAGTTGATTTTTAAGCCTGTTGGATGTTTTTTTATTTCCGGAGAAGAATTAATTTTTTAGGAAAAGTATACGTTCGATGAACTGTAACAAATTCCGGATTTGACTGTATAAAACTTAAAATAAAACTTGAATATCTTTTTTTGAGTTTTAGAATTAACTTTCTTATCTTTCGTTTGGTGTAAAGGCAAATTAAATTAGAATTTTATTATATGAATACATTTTGGAAAGTTACATTATTCGTATTAATGACGATTGTTATTATTTCGGGAATTACTCTTCCGATAGTTAAAAGTCCTTCGGTTTGGTATGAACTGCCGAATATTCCGGGTTTGGAAGAAAAAGCCAAAATTATCTTTTTTCACGTTCCTACGGCGTGGCTTGCAGTAATTGCTTTTCTAACAGCAATGATTCAAGGAATAAAATATTTACGTACCAACAATTTCGAGCACGATGCAAAGTCGAATTCCGCTTTACAAATAGGAATGGTTTTCGCTATTCTTGCAACCGTTACCGGCTCGATTTGGGCGAAATTTACTTGGGGCGCTTTTTGGCATTGGGACCCGAGGGAAACGAGTATCTTTATTTTACTTTTAATCTACGGATCGCTATTTGCACTCAGATCGGCTATAGAGAATGAAGAAAAAAGGGCACGACTTTCGGCGGTTTATTCGATTTTTGCATTTTTAACCGTTCCGTTTTTCGTTTTTATTATGCCCAGAATTATGGCAGGTTTACATCCCGGTTCGGCCGACGATACGAATGCCGGCCCGGTTGTCGATTTTCAGATGAATTCCACAATGCAAGTTATTTTTTATATATCCCTTTTTGCTTTTACAATTTTGTATGTATGGATGTGGAAAATGGGATATAAATCGATTTTAATAAAACATCAAATTATCAAAGAATATGATTGAGGAGTAAAGTGGAAAGTTTTTTCGATTTTTTGGAAAAAAATTCAATATACATCGTTCTGTTCATTACATTAACTGTATGGATCGGTATTTTTCTTCATCTGCTTTCGGTTGATAAGCGTTTGAAAAAAATTGAAAAGGAAATAAAGGAGATAAACGACGATGAAAAATAAATATATATTCGGCGGAATAATCATTTTGATATTCTTTTCTTTTATGGCATATCTGTTTACACAAACAAACATCTCGTACGAAAACAATTTTGCGAAAGTAATGAATTCCCATAAAACTTTGAAAGTAACGGGAAGTTGGGTAAGAGAGCAAAATTATAAATACGATAAAGATAAAAACTTGTTTATGTTTACAATGCGCGATGAGAATGGAAATTTAATGAAAGTAATTTACAAAGGTAGTATTCCCAACAATTTCGAATCCGCTACAAGTGTGGTTGTTACCGGCAAATATAAAAACGGGTATTTTCATGCGTCCGATATATTAACCAAATGTCCATCGAAATATCAGGAAGAATATACGGCCGGAAGCTAAGGTCTTTAGAAAGGAATGTAAATTATGATCGGCAATATATTACTTACACTTGCCCTTGCGGCAAGTATATTTACAGTGTTAATGTATTATCTGGATTTCAAAGGATACGTGAATGCCAAACTTTATGCACGACTCGGAGTTCATACCACCACAATTTTAGTTATCGCAGCTTCCGTTTTATTATTTCACGCTATTCTGACTCACCAATATCAATACAAATACGTTTATGAATATAGCGGAAGCGGACTTTCCCTCGGATTATTACTTTCAACGTTTTGGGCGGGGCAGCAAGGCAGTTTTATGCTGTGGATATTTTTCGCCGTAATGGTAGGATTGGTGTTGTTGGAATACACATCGAAAAGGGATGATTTGGAAACCCGCGTAATGATGGTTTACATGTTGGTTGTGTTCTTTTTATTAATATTGGTTAATCCTACGTTAAAAAGTCCGTTCAATTACATTTGGGTTGATCCGGTATTTATCGATTTGAAAAATATAAATCACACTTATATTTCAATGCCGTTTATGAGGAATTTTATTTTTACGGATACGACGAACAACCAAAGTTTTGTGAAAATGAGCAGCGAGCTTTATGCTATTTTGCATACCAGCGGAATTCCAATAAACGAGTTTATTGTGGAAGGTAAGGGATTAAACCCGTTACTTCAAAACTTTTGGATGCAAATTCATCCCCCTTTTCTTTTTGTAGGTTTTGCAATGTCTGCAGTACCGTATTCTTTTGCGATTGCAGCTTTGATAAAAAACGATTACAGAGATTGGATTAAACAATCTTTTCCGTGGTTGCTTGGTGCAACTATGGTATTGGGTCTCGCAATAATGCTTGGCGGTTATTGGGCTTACGGCGTACTCGGATGGGGCGGATATTGGGGATGGGATCCCGTTGAAAATTCGAGTCTTATCCCGTGGATTATAGGTGCGGCGGCTATTCATACGTTTTTAATTCAGAAAAAATATCAGTCGAAAGGCGGTAACGGAAGATTTGTTAAAACAAATCTTATCCTTTCAATAATGATGTTTATTTTAGTTTTGTACAGTACTTTCTTAACCAGAAGCGGAATTTTGGGGGATTCGTCCGTGCATTCTTTTGTTGCACCGGGAATGCTCGTTTATCTGTTCCTTATAATTTTAATGCTTACGTTTTTGTTAATCGGTTTGATAGGATTGGGAATACGATGGAAGTATTTGGAAAAATTCGAAAACTTCAAGGATAATTTTCTCTCCCGTGAATTGGCGTTGTTTACGGGTTCCGTTGCCCTCATTGCTTCGGCGATAATAATTCTTGTCGGTACCTCCGCACCCATTTGGGGGCAAGCCGTGGAAATCAGATTTTACAATGAGTTGAATTTGCCGATAGCAATTATTTTGGGAATTTTAAACGCAATCAGTTTAACGCTGAGTTGGAAAGTGACCAAAGGAAAAAGTTTTTGGAAACGTACACGTACTTCATTAATTCTTTCGGTTGTTCTTTCGGTTGTGATTATTATTTTCGGTAAGATTGATGATTTGATGTTGGCAATAATGACGTTTTCGTCCGTTTTTACTTTGGTAGTGAATATGGAGATTATGATAAAAATAATAAAAGATAAAGCATTATACACAGGCGCATATGTTGCACATACGGGTTTGGCGATTTTTATGCTCGGTGTTGTAGCTACCGGCGGATTCACGAAAGAAAAGCAAATTGAACTTGAAAAAGGTAAACCTGTACAAGCTTTCGGTTATGAAATGACGTTTTTAGGATATAAACCTATTGAAAACGGAAAGAAATTTGCTTTTAATGTACAACTGAAAAACGGTGACGAAGTTGAACTTATTGCGCCGGTAATGTATAGAGCCGATTTTAATAACAGTCTTATGCGCGAGCCGGATATATTGAACATGTGGACAAAAGACTTTTACGTTACACCTTTAAGTTACTCCACGGGAGAAGAAGAGCATACGCACAGCGGTGATAAATTTACTCTTAAGGAAGGAGAAGAAATAAATTATAAAGGCAAAACGATTAGGTTTGTGGAGTTTAACTTTCCAAAATCGGAAATGGAAAAAATGAGAGCCGGTGATGATTTTATGATAGGTGCCAAAATTTCCGTTAACGACGGTAAAAAGAATTACGAAGTTGAACCGAAATTATTAACGGTTAACGGTAAACGCTCTTTTGAAAAAGCGGTTTTGGAAAACGCTGATTTAAATATTGAGCTCGTCGGTTTGAACGCCGGAACAATAGATATCGTGGTTTCATCTTTAAGTGAAATACCTAAAACACGGGAAAGGGTGGAAAAGTTTACTGTTGAAGCCAGCATTAAACCGTTTATCGGACTTGTATGGCTTGGCGTAATAATAACCACCTTAGGATTTATTATCTCAATGATAAGAAGAACAAGAGAAACCTAAACTAATCGAAAGTTAACTGAGTTTTACAACCGGAAGTATAATTATAAACTTTGTGCCTGCTGGAGAATTATTTCGGATTTCGATTTTTCCACCCATTGAAGTTACGATTGAGTAAACCAGACTTAATCCCAAACCGTAACCTTCTTTAGCATTGTTCTGCGTAAAAGCTCCTCTGTAAAAGCGTTCGAAAATTCTATCTTTTTCCGAATCGGGAATCCCTATACCTTTATCGACAACGGTTATTTCAACAAAATTATCATCTGTGGTAGCCGTTACTTTTACTTCTTTATTGTCCGAATATTTCAATGCGTTTTCGATCAAGTTTTGTAACACGATGGAGAAATATTCCGCTTTCCCGCGCAAATAAATTTTCCCGGAGAAATCGAATTTTACGTTTTTGTTCTTATATACTTTTACGAGTTCGTTTTTTACTAAGTTTGAAAGTTCGAAAACCGATTTAGTATCGCTGCAATCCTCACAATCTCTCGAAAGAATAAGCATTGTTCTTACTATTCGGATCATTCTGTCGGTTTGTTTTTTAAAAATGGCAATCGACTCTTTGTATTCGTCAACGGAACGTTTTTTTTTCGATAAATAATCCAATTCCGTTTTAAGAGTTGTTAGAGGTGTCATTAATTGATGCGAAGCATTATCGGTGAATTGAGAAATTTGATTTATTTGTTTTTCCAATCTGTCGAAAAGGGAATTTAAAGTATCCCGTAATTTCCCGATTTCATCGTTGGGGTCGGCTTCAAACGTTAACCGTTCGTTTAGATTTGTGGCGGATATCTTTTTGGCCAAATCGATTATGTTATTTAAACGTTCGTAACTTTTTTGTGCGAGAAAAACGCTGAGTATTATAATAATCGCAACTACTAAAGGTAAAGCAATCAAGTTGAATAAAAGCAGTTTTTTAGTTATGTAATTCATGCCCGATTTTATTGCTCCGAGCTGAATGTATCCGATATGTTTATAGTCTTTGTTAAAAAGTTGTTTGTAAACGATTCTCAAATCCATATTATTAAATAATAAATCCTCGAAATAATAAGGATTAAAATTATTTGGAAAGCCGAGAAGAAAATTGGGCAGTTGTTCCAAATTTTTACTTTTTACGAATACTTTACCTTCAGAATCGTAAATCTGTAATAGAAATGATTCGTCTCCGAGTGAAGCATACGTCGGTTCGTTAAGTTCATTGGTGTTAAGGATAACAAGTGAATCGCTTACAATATCGAGTGAATTTAAAATATGTTCTATTTCGTGTTTTAATCTTATGTCCAAATTATCGGTTACAACATAATTCGTAATAGTAAATGTGAAAAATATAAATGCAAGGTAAAGCCCGAGCATAACCATTGCATTCCAAAATGCCAGGCGTTTAACCGTTTTTGTCAGATGGATTTTTTTCATAAACTAATCTACAATAAAAAGATAACCTTCGCCGTAAATAGTTTTAATGAATTTTTTCCCGGTTAACTCTTCCAGTTTGTTGCGCAGATTTTTTATTGTAACTTCCACTAAATTGGTTGATGGAGTAAAAGGAAGTTGCCATACGTCGTGACAAAGTCTGTCTTTGTTAATTATAATTCCCGTATTTTCCAAAAAATATTTCAGCAACTCAAATTCCTTTTCGGGAAGTTTGATTTTAGAATTCGGTGTAACAAGAGTATGAGCGATCAGGTCTAATTTATATTCATCGAATTCAAGATAGGTTACGGTTTTTTCATATCGTCTAAATACGGCGTTTATTCTGGCAATAACTTCTTCGAATGAGAACGGTTTGGTTATATAGTCATCGGCACCGAAATTTAGTGCTTCAACTTTGTTTTTTACGTCGCTTAAGGCGGTTAAAAGAATAATCGGTTTGTTATAACCGATTATTCTTAAACGTTTACAGACTTCCAGTCCGGTAAGTTTAGGCATTCTCCAGTCCAATAACAAAACATCGAAATCATCTTTGGATATTACGTCAACCGCTTCTTCTCCGTCTTCAACAATTACGGCTGTATGTCCTTCGTCGGCAAAGTTTTTTTTGAGAGAATTTG
Source organism: uncultured Melioribacteraceae bacterium (assembly GCA_964553325.1). Lineage (GTDB taxonomy): Bacteria > Bacteroidota > Ignavibacteria > Ignavibacteriales > Melioribacteraceae > BMS3ABIN04. The sequence continues at coordinate 33,755 of CAZKKI010000092.1, forward strand.
CAATTTGTCTTTCGTCTTCCGCAATTAAAATTTTCATTATAAACTCCTGAGAACTATCTGTAAAATAATATTAAAAGAAGAATAAATCAGTCAAATAAAAGTGAAAAAAATTTAATAATTGTTTTCTTTGCTCAATAAATAATGAATATTAAATTAGAAGTGTGATAATAATACTTTGGCATCTAAATATCTAAAATAATAATTTAAACACACCCGGAGGTAATATGAAGCAAGCAGTGTTAATAATTCTAATCGGTTTTATGAGCACACTGTTGCTTGTAAACCAAACCGAAGCCCAAACTTATGTTGGTTCCGAGACATGTATCACATGTCATAACACGGTAAATGCAAATTTGGGATATAACATTTACGAGGAGTACATAAAAACCGGACATCCCTATAAGTTGAATCCGGTAAACGGTGCACCTCCCGAATATCCGCCGAATACATCGCCCGGAGTTACTCAAACACCACCCGGAACAACTTGGGACGATTTCGCTTATGTAATTGGCGGTTACGGTTGGAAAGCACGCTTTGTGAGAAAAAACGGGTTAATCTTTACAACGGATTCCTCGGCTCAATATAATTTTGAAACCCAATCATGGGTTCCTTATCATTATGGTGAAACCAAATGGTATAACGAAGGATGTTTCAAATGCCATACAACAGGTGCTTCGCCCGATAGCTCGTGGAACGGAGTGCCGGAAGACAGTTTGGGTACTTTTAGCGAACCGGGTATCAGATGCGAAGGTTGTCATGGTCCCGGCAGCGAACATGCCGCTGACCCGACCGGTGTTCATCCCCCGAACAGCGGAGTTGATTTGACTTGGGGTGTTTGCGCTTCTTGTCATAATCGCGGTGGAGTTTCAAATTCAATACCCGCAAAAGGTGGTTATATCAAACATCACGAACAATCAAACGAAATGCTTGCTTCCAAACACGGTCAAATTAATTTTACCTGCGGAACTTGTCACGATGCCCATATTGCTTTGAGATATCCCGATGTAGCGGGCGAAGGATTAACCGCAATAACAACAACTTGCGAGACTTGTCATCCGAACAAGGAAATTATGCTTAACGGTTCACCTAAGCAAATTTCTTGCGTCGATTGCCACATGGCACCGGCAAGTAAATCCGCCGTTGGTATGCAGGTAGGTAACGGATGGAGAGGTGATGTTAAAACCCATATTTTCAAAATCAATACGGCAGCGGTTACAAAGGACTCAATGTTTAACGAAGACGGAACTTTGGTTAAATTGGATGCCCAAGGATTAGCTGCGGTAACCCTCGATTTTGCTTGCTTGCGATGCCATACAAACGAGGATGTTGCTTGGGCGGCTTCGTTTGCCGAAGATATTCATACAAACGGAATTGTTGGTGTAACCGGAACGGAAACGTTGCCGAAGGAATTTACGCTTAGTCAAAACTATCCGAATCCGTTTAATCCGACCACGACAATTAAATTTACGTTACCTAAGACTTCGCAAGTCTCATTAGAAATTTACTCTATAACCGGCGAATTGTTAGGTAAACTTCTTGATGATAAATTTCCGGCAGGAGAACACAGTGTGGTATTCGATGCACATAATCTGACAAGCGGAGTATATTTGTACAGATTAACCGCCGGAGATCATATTCAAGTTAAAAAGATGACTTTATTGCGTTAAGTTTTCCGATATATTTAGGTGAAGTGAAAAGAAAGAATAAAAGGGGCTTTAATAAGCCCCTTTTTATTACATCGTTAAAGCCATAATTGCTTTTGCAGTGTGAAGTCTGTTTTCCGCCTCGTCGAAAACTATTGATATGTCGGGATTGTCTATAACTTCGTCGGTAACTTCATGATTTCTATCAGCCGGCAAAGCGTGCATTAGTTTTACATGCTTGTCGGCTAATTTTATTCTTCTTTCATCGCAAATCCAGTCGTGGTATTTTTCCAAATCGGATTTCATTTGCTTGGAAATTTCCTCTTCGTTGTCCAAATATTCTTGAACTCCGTAATAACCGAAACCACCCCAGTTTTTGGGAATTACAATATGCGCACCTTCGAAAGCTTCGTCCATATCGTTGGTAAATTTTAATGAGCCCCCGCCTTTCTCCGCGTTTTGTTTTGCTTTTTCTATAATATTTTTACTTAATGGAAATTCTTTCGGATGGGCTACCGTAACATCTATTCCGTATCGTGGGAAAAGCAGAATTTGTGTTTGCGGTACGGAAAGTGGTTTGGCGTGAGTATCGGCGTATGCCCAACTTATCGTTACTTTTAGTCCTTTCGGGTTTTTGCCGAAGTATTCGAAAATGGTCATCAAATCAGCCAATCCTTGAAACGGATGATAAACATCGTCTTGAAGTGACATTACGGGACGGGTTGAGTGTTTTGCCATTTCGGCCAGATAATCCTTACCGATTCCGTAAAAACAATTCCGCGATGCTATTCCGTGCCCCATACGCGACAAAATAATTGCGGTGTCTTTTGCCGACTCGCCATGTGAAAGTTGCATTTTATCGGGGGTCAGATCGTGAGCGTGGCCGCCGAGCTGTGTCATTCCCGCTTCCATCGAATTTCTAGTACGGGTGGATTGTTCGAAGAACAACATGAAAAGTGTTTTGTGGGGAAGATATATAGTGGGTTCTTCCAATGCGAATTTTCTTTTCAAATCGAACGCCGTTTCGAAAACGGTATCGAGTTCTTGTTTAGTCCAATCGTCTGTTGTTAAAAAGTGCTTCCCTTTAAGTTGTGTAACCATTCGGCATTTCTCCTTATCTAATTTTTATAGGACGCTGATTTTTTATGAAACTCATGATTTTCGCTGATTTTTAAATTTATTTGAAAATACTTTACGTTTGAATTGCGGCTTTTCTCCAAAATTCAATAACATTCCCACTTCAATATTAGTAGCTTTTAAATAATTTAATAATTGAGCTTCGTGTTCCGGACAAAGGTTTTTATCAGCTTTTAGTTCAAGAATCACAACATTTTCAACAAGAATATCTGCAAAATATTTGCCAACTTCCTTGCCTTCATAATAAACTGTAATTGGAAATTGGCTTTCACACTTCAGCCCCATTTTGGTAAATTCGATCATCAAACTTTTTTCATAGACCTTTTCAAGAAAACCATAACCGAGTTTATTATAAACGTTATAATAAGCCCTAATAATTTTATCGGTTATATCACTGTGCTTGTAATTATCTTTTGTCATGATTAATCAAAAAAAATCATGAAAATCTGCGTACTACATTAATCTAAAAATTTAAAACAAACATTGCGTAGAAAGCAGATGCTTTTA
>CAZKKI010000093.1:0-3758 GCA_964553325.1 uncultured Melioribacteraceae bacterium
TGGCCGGATTAAAAAAATCAAAGGAAATCTTTCCCGTCGAACTCTCTCTTTCCAAAGTGCGAATTAAAGATAAATGGAATGCCATTGGAATTATTCGCGATATATCGAAAAGAAAATCGTATGAATTAATATTGAAGGACAAAGAAAAAAGATTTGAAGATTTAATCAGATACGCAACTGTCGGCATTTACCGGTTCGATAAAAATGGTAAAATTTTAATGTTAAACCCCGCATTGGTGAAAATTTTGGGTTATACGAACGAGAAAGAAATTCTGGAACTCGATGAACAAAACATTTTCCCGAATCCGGAAGCGAGAAACCGCATGCTGCTTCGACTGGAGCAAGGAAAGAAAATTTACGGATATGAAACTCAATGGAAAAGAAAAAACGGAACAATAGCCGAAATGCAAGAAAGTGCATGGCAAATATACGATTTGGAAGGAAATTTTGTTTATTACGAAGCTATCGTTGAAGACATGACGGAACATAACCAGTTTATGCAGATGCTTCAAGAATCGGAAAATAAATACAGAACCTTATTGGATAAACTTAACGATGCGGTTTATTTGTTAATCGATAACAAATTTGAACTGGTGAATAACAAATTTCTCGACTTGTTGGAAATAGAGAAAGAAGATCTTAAATCGAAAGATTTTAAATTATTCGATTACATAGCTCCAAAAAGCAGACAAAAAGTACTGGAAAGACAAAGAAAATTAAAACAAAATGAAAATGTTGACGGAGTATATCAATTTACTTTGATTACCAAAACGGGAAAGAAAAAAGTTGTAGAAGCGTCCGTCGGTTATATTAATTATAAAGGAAAAATAGCAACGCAAGGCGTATTGAGGGATATTACGGAAAAAATCAGACTGGAAACCGAAATCAGACATGCGCAAAAAATGGAAGCAATCGGTACTCTTGCAGCCGGAATAGCGCATGAAATCAACACGCCTTCTCAATATGTAAACGATAACCTTACATTTATGAAAAACGTTTTCGGTGAAGTTAAGGAAGTGCTCTTCTTGGCCAAGGAAATTGCCGAAGGAAAAAGGGACGTAAAAGATTTACAAACTGCCGTTGATAATATCGATTTGGAGTTTCTCGTCGATGAAATCCCGAACGCTATTGAACAATCGATTGAAGGTGTGCAACGCATAGCTAAGATTGTAGGTGCGATGAGAGAGTTTTCGCACGAAAGACCGAATGAATTTGTAAGAGTGGATCTTAAAAAATTAATCGATAACACATTGATTATTTCTAAAAATGCATGGAAATATGTGGCGGAAGTTGAAACGACTTACGATGAAAATTTGCCTCCCGTGAAATGTTTGCAAAGCGACATGAACCAGGTTATCGTTAACATGGTGGTTAACGCGGCTCACGCCATAGAAGAAAAATTTAAGGATTCGGGACAAAAAGGATTAATTACCGTCAAAACAAAATTGAACGGCGATTTTGTCGAAATCTCAATTAAAGATAACGGAACGGGAATACCCGAAGAAATTATGGATAGGATCTTCGAACCGTTTTTTACAACTAAAGAAGTCGGGAAGGGTACGGGACAAGGTTTGGCAATTGTTTACGATATAATTGTTAATAAACATTCCGGTCAATTGGACTTAAATTCCGAAGTGGGCGTAGGTACCGAATTTATTATACGTTTACCGCTTGATCCCGAACAAACCGGAAAGAAAAATGGAAGTAAATGATAAAAAAAGTGTACTTTTTGTAGACGATGAAAAAAATGTAGTTAGTGCGCTGAAGCGGATGTTGTATCCGTACAGAAAAGAATGGGAACTTAATTTTGCCGAGAGCGGATCCGAAGCCTTGGAGATTATGAAAGAACGGAAAATCGATGTTGTTGTAACGGATATCCGAATGCCGCACATGGGCGGTGATAAATTATTAAAAATTATTAAAAACGAATTCCCCGAAGTAATAAGAATTACGCTTTCCGGATTTGCGGAAGACAGAACAACTTTGCACACCGCACGGCTTGCACACCAGGCAATTGCAAAACCTGCCGATCCCGATGAAATTATTTCGACCTTGAAAAGGGCTTTCAAGCTGCGCGAATGCTTGAATAATAATAAAATTCAACGATTGTTTAATAATCTCGAACAGATACCGAGCTTACCCGAAATTTATTTGGAACTGGAAAACGAAATTCTTTCCAACAACAGCTCTTTGAAAAAAATAAGTGAAATTATATCGAAAGATCCGTTAATAACGGCTAAAATTTTACAGTTAACAAATTCCGCTTTTTTCGGTTTCCCGCTTAGAGTCAATAACATCGAACAAGCTGTGAATTTTCTGGGAATTAACCTGATTAAAAGTTTGATATTAACCATAAAACTGTTCAAATTAATAGATGATAAGGGCTCGAAGGTCAGGTTTTATCAAAACATTTGGCAGCACAGTAATCAAGTAGCCTTAATGTCGAAACACATTGCTAAAATCAAAATGTTTGGCAAAGAACCGGAAGATGATTTGTTTTTAGCCGGATTGTTTCATGACATTGGAAAATTAATACTTGCCGAAAATTTGGATGATTATATTGAAACGGTTAACCGAATTATGCAAGAAGAACAATGCACTTACGTGGAAGCCGAAAGAAAATTTTTGGATACCGACCATGCGCATTTAAGTGCATATTTGCTTGGCTTGTGGGGCTTCCCCGATCCGATAATCGCACCGATATTGTTTCATCATGACGATAGCGCCGTGAATGTTGAAAATTTAACCGCTGGCAGTGTTTTGAAAATTTCGGACACTCTAATAAACGCGAACGTTTCCGTTGAAGAAATATCCGGAGACAATTTCAATTCCGTAATTGAAAAATATTTATATAAAATAATCCCGGAAAAAGAAAATGAATAAGAAAATCTTACTTGTTGATGACGACGAAATGGTTTTATCGGGTTACAAAAGAACCTTGTACAAAAAATATACTGTTTATACCGCCGACAGTGGAAAAAAAGGACTCGAATTAATAAGGCAAAAAGGCCCGTTCGCGGTTGTGGTGTCCGATTTTAAAATGCCGGAAATGAACGGTAACGAATTTCTTTCGATGGTAAGAGAAATTGCTCCCGATACGGTCAGAATGATGTTAACCGGTTATGCGGATTTGAACACAGCAATCGAGGCGGTTAACAGAGGAAATATTTTCCGATTGCTTTCCAAACCCTGTACAACCGAAATTCTTTCGGAATCGCTGGACGACGGGATAAAGCAATACGGTTTGGTAACCGCCGAAAAGGAACTTCTTGAAAAAACTTTGAAGGGAACGATTAAAATACTTGCCGATATTCAAGCTTCGGTTAACCCGACTGCCTTCAGCAGAACTTCGAGAATACAAAAGTTTTTGCCACAATTGGCCAAATTGCTGAATGTGGAAGATTATTGGGAATTGGAAATAGCGGTACTCCTTTCTCAAATAGGATGCGTTATTATTCCGCCGGAAATTCTTGAAAGAAAATATGCCGGTGAAACTTTACCGCCCGAGAAGGAAAAACTTTATCTTTCGCATCCCGCGGTTGGAAAGAAATTATTGGAGAATATTCCGAGATTGGAAAATGTTGCGGAAGCAATTTATCATCAATTCGATAAGTTTTCCGCACCCGAAGATCCTTTCAGATTACAAGGCGAAAAATTACCCATTATTTCACGAATATTGAAAGTCCTTAATGATTTCGATACGTTAATAACCGCCGGCTACACGATAGAAGAAGCATATAAAATAATGCAAAAAGATT
>CAZKKI010000094.1:0-45169 GCA_964553325.1 uncultured Melioribacteraceae bacterium
AAGGTTATTCCGGTAGAAGTTGGAACTTCAAAACAACATCGGTGCCTTTTTCGATTCTGCTTTTTATTTCCATATTGCCGTTAAGAAGTGACGTTAATTTGTTTGCTATGGTTAAGCCCAAGCCCGCACCTTCATATCTTCGTCTGTAAGATTCTTCTTCAACTTGCTGAAAAGGTTCCACTATTTTATTTAAATCCTCTTCCCTAATTCCGATGCCCGTATCGCTAACGATTACAACGGCATACTCCCCTTCTTTCTTTGTGCGCAAATGGATTTTGCCGTTCGGTACATTATATTTAATTGCATTATCGACCAATACATCCATTATTTTTCTGAACTTTTCTTCGTCAATTTTCACAATAAGCCTTTCTCCGCAAAGTTCCGATTGAATTGAGATATCGGAGTTCTCCAATCTGTTTCGATAATCGAGATAGGTTTCGGAAACGAGAGGATTCAAATCCGTTCGTATCAAATCGAAATTCTGATTACCCGATTCCAATAATGAAACTTCCACAATATTATCGACCAGATAAAGTAAACGGTTCACTCCTTCTTTCATATATCTTATCATTTCAAGCGAAGACTCAATTCTGTTATTTTCCAAATCGTCTTCAAGCAATTCGGAATAACCTACAATTGCATTCAACGGGGTTCTCACTTCGTGGGACATGTTTGCCAGGAAAACGGATTTTAATTTATTCAGTCTGTTTTCCTTTTCGTAGGCTTCGCGTAATTTTCTTTGAATAATCAACTGTTCGGTAATATCGTTTAAGATTAAAATAAACACTCTTTCACGATGGAAAGAGTCGTCGATAAATGTAATTTTCCCCGTAAAACTTTTTTCATTGTAAGAATAATCGAACTGTATTGAATTCAAATTCGACTTTTCCAAACTTTCGATATTTTCAACGATCTTTTCGAAAAAATCTTCGGGAAGGTACCGTTTTATTCTTTTATCGGTAACCATATTTTTTTCAAGTCCGAATAATTTTTCGAAAACAATATTAATATTTTCGAAGTACAACTCTCCGTCGGTCTTTCGCGCAATGAGCAACGGGTCGTAAATATTATTAATTATGGATTTCTGCTTTTCTTCCGATTGTTTAACATATCTCGTTTTAAGAACGTAATGAGTTATATCGTTGGCAACAACAATAAATCCGCCGTTTCTGCCTTTGTTTTTAACGGGATTCAATCTCAGTTCTTTAAACCATAATTGATTTTTCTCGTTCAAATCGGTAATTATTTTCGACCAGCTTCTTCTTAACGTCAAATGATTTTTAAGTTCCTCGAGATCGGAAGTGGAGAGGTAATCGGAAATAATTTCCGGTAAATAAGCGTTATAAATTTGTTCTATTCTTTTACCGAAGAAACTCTCAAACGATTTTGAAGCATAATTAATAACTCCGTTTGCATCGGTAATTAATACGGAAATATTTCCGTATTCGATTGCTTGGGCAAGGTTATCGATTTTTTCTTCGATTTTGTTTTTCGGTTGAGAGGGAGAAACAGCAACAAAAAAATACTCATCGTCATTCAACACAAAGCGTTGCATCTCCACATAAAAGGAATCGGCAAGTGTTTCCGTTTCAATGAATATATCGAAATTGAATTGGGAATAGCCGGAATTTTTAAAGTTATCGAAAACTTCGGCAATGTGCGGTTCCGTTTTAAGTTGAAGAATCGACGAACCTTCTGCGAGATTAAAATAACTTTGAAAGTTTAAATTGGAATGAACAACCGTGCCTTTATCATTCAATAAAGCAAACGGTTTTGCATCGGGTAAATCTTTAAATTTATTTTTATCAAAACCGTTTCTCTCAGCTCCGTCCTTTGGAAAATTTCCGGTTCTTAAGATTTCATCCATGAATAACAGTAATTCTTTCTATAATTAAAGGTTCATTCACCTCATGAGCAAATAAATAATTTTTTACTAAATTGAATTTTCCCAGTTTATCTAAAAATGTATAAACTCCATAAAGAATATTTCTGAATTCTTCCAATAATTGTTCTTTTATTCCGTCCGTTAAATTTTTTAACATTATTTCGTCTTCTTCCGTTAGAGCTGAATGTAATTCCAAATCCATAATTCTATCGTACAATTGATTGATAAACGGAATCTCAAACTTCATCGGGTTTTCCACCGTTGTAATTTTATCTTTTGCTACCGACACTTTAACCAAAACCGCTTTCTCCTTCACTTTCGATCTATGTACGTTAAGTATGCTGAACTGTTGCATCACGTTTGCGTAAAGTTCGTTTAAGTTTATTTCCACAAAAAATTCAATTCCGCCTATAACAAATTTTAATAGCACATGTTCGGAGGTCGGATACTGAATTTCCTTAAGCTCCCAATTAATATGTGCAAGGAATAATGCTGCCGGCGAAAACGTGATAGTATCTTTAATAGAATGTTTTGCCGAAATATTATAATGCAAAGGAAACTCCGTTTTCGAGTTTGTTTTTTTCTTCCCTTTGTAAGAGCCGTTTGGATTAATATTTAAAATTTTTTCCAACACGCCTATTCCTCCATCTTAACTATCGAAAGAAATAGGCAAAAGTTGATTGAGGTTAATTGCGGTTAATCGATGTCTAACATCTTATTTCCGAGTGCGTAATCCTTCATTTCGGGAGATTGAAGGTTCTTCAGTGCGTCAACAAATTTTTGAATTCTTTTAATTGATTCTTCTATAATGAAAAAATCCTCATCGAATTTTTTTCCGTTTTCGGCCAATTCACTTTTCAAATCTTGCAATGTTACAACCAAACTGCTGAGCGGGTTATTTATTCGATGCCCGATTGTTGTAGCAAGCTCAACAATTGCTTTACTGTGTTCGATTTTTTTAAGTTCATTTTGCAGATTGTGAATTCTTATTCCGGAACGAATTCTTGCAAGCAGTTCTTGATTTTCCACGGGTTTAACGAGAAAATCATCGGCACCTACGTCGAGTCCCGTAACCCGGTCTTTTAACGACGAACGGGCGGTAAGCAGAATAAAATAAATAGTTTTGTATTCATCGTTACTCTTTACGGCGTTACACAATTGAAGTCCGTCCATTACCGGCATCGTCCAATCGGCAATAATTACTTTCGGTTTGAATTCTTGCAAAGCGTTAAGAGCCTCTTCGCCGTTTTCGACCGCTTTAACATTATAATCATTTTTGGTAAGCAAACGTTCGAATATAAAGCGGGTATCGTACTCGTCTTCGACCAATAATATTTTATCTTCTTCGTTCAATTTACAATGAATTTATTAATTTTCTTCAGAAACAAATTTAAATCGGTTATCGGCTTTGTAATATAATCATCTGCAAAACCATTTTCTAAAAAATAATTAATCTCCTTGTTTTTTTTATAAGCCGAAACCAAAATTACGGGGATATGGGAAGATTTGGCATTTTGTTTTATTTGCTTTGCAAGTTCCATACCGCTAACATTTTTTCCATCGATACTTGAGTTTTTCAAGTTTATATCGAGCAAAACAAGTTGCACATCTTCGTTTTCCACAATCGACATTATTTCGGCCGGATCTTCCGATAACAAAAACGGAATGTTTACTTTTTTAAATAAATGAGAATAAAATTTTTTCGTAAAGGGATCGTCTTCTATTAGCAACAAACGGCCGGACATGTTATTCGGAGTATTTAACTATTATACTTATTCTTCTGTTTGAAGCGTCGAAGGGGTTTTTCGGATTTCTTAACCTCTTATCGGCATAACCTCTTATTTCATCTATTTGAGTTTCTTTCACACCGTTAGCCATAAGAACCCTGCGGGCGGCGTTTGCCCTATCGGCACTCAGCTCAAAATTAGTATATCCCATTCCGTTGCCGGGATAGGGTCGGGCATCCGTATGTCCTTCAACTACAATTTTGTTGTTAATCTTCGAAAGTCGTTTGGCGATAATTGCCAGAATCTTTTTTACGCTTGGTTTCATTTTGGCGGTACCGACTTGAAAAAATTCCCCTTTTTCCGATTCGGCAAGTTCAATACGCAAACCTTCGTCAACTATTTCCACATCCATCAAACCTTCAAATTCCTCGAATCCGTTTTTATCAAGTTCTTCTTTAAGAGCTTTCCCCATTGCGGTTAGTCTTTCTTTCTCAATTTCCTTTTTCTGAAATTCCGTTAACGCCAACGGTTCCACATTATTATTTCTTCCCGGCCCTTTGAAAACACTGGGACCGTTACCCGAACCGAACCCGCTGGGATCGTTAAAATAACCGGCAATATTATTTTTCACGTCTTCATTTTGAGCAAGTATCCACAACACTATAAACAGCGCCATCATCGCGGTAACAAAATCGGAATATGCAACTTTCCATGCACCGCCGTGATGACCGTGTTTGGCTTTTTTGCCTTTTTTAATTATTATCGGGGCTTCGTTGTGTTCGTTTTCCGCCATCGATTACTCGCTCTTTCCTCTCAAATAATTTTCAAGTTCCGAAAATGTCGGACGCACATCGGAAATCAAAGTACGTCTTCCGATTTCCACCGCAACTATAGGCGGATTACCTTTTGCGTAGGCTATAACGCAAGCTTTAATTGTTTCGAGATATCTCACTTCGTCTTCAATCATATGTTCGATATAAGTTGCTAACGGGCCCACAAAACCGTAAGAAATCAAGATGCCTAGAAAAGTACCAACAAGAGCGGCGGCAACGTGGTGACCAACGGCTTCCGCGCCGTCGTTAATGCTTCCCATTGTTATAATGATACCCAACACCGCGGCAACAATTCCCAAACCCGGGAAGGCATCGCTGACTTTCGTAAGCAATGCACTAATGGGGTGGTTTTCCGCTTCGAACGTTTCTATTTCAACATCCATCAGCGCTTCCACTTCATGCGGAGGTACACCACCGGAGAGCATAACTTTCAAAGTATCGCAAAGGAATGCGACTGCGGTTTTATTTTTAATGAATTTTTCATTTGCAGAAAGAATATCGCTTTCTTCCGGCGATTCGATGTGCTTTTCAATTGCAAGCAAACCGTCTCGCTGAGCAATTAAAAACAAATCGTATAAAGATTTAAGCAATTCCAAATTATCTTCTTTTGTAGGATGTTTTAAGCTTATAGCTTTCGGAATTGTAGCGAAAATTTTCTTAATGTTGTCAAGTCCGGCCATAATCAAAAGGCTACCGATGGCCGCTCCGCCTATTGTGATAAACTCGGAGACTTGAACCAATACAAGCAAATGCCCGCCGGCCATTGTAAATCCGGCAATTAAGCTTGCGAGTACAACTACACCGCCAATTATAATGAACATAACGATTAACTAATTTGTTTTGAAAACTTTTGTTTAATATTATTTACTATTTGAAAAATTTCGTTACACTTAAATTCTGCAAACACCCAGTCGGTGGGGGAGTTAAATTCTCTTTTTTCTATTTCTTCGCTTATTTCCGATAATTCCGGATATCCCATAGTTCCACCCGCACCTTTTATTTCGTGTATTACTTCTTTAAGTTCATCCCGATTTTTGTTTCTGATTGCATTTGTTATTTTAGCTTTCCTTTCCGGAAAAGCGCTTAAAAAATATTCTATCAAATCGTTTTTAAATTCACCAAGTTCTTCTTTCGTAAGTATATTTTCGGATATTACGGTTGATTCTTTACCTATAACTTCGTTTATATATTCGAGAATTTTTTCATTTTTTAAAGGTTTGGAAAGTACTTTATCGGCGCCGGCTTCCAGCGCGGCTAAAACGTTTCGCCTTGCTGTATTTGCGCTTATTACAATAACGGGAATGTCTTTAATTTCATCCAATACCTTTTTTACGTTTAACATTTTCAGACCATCGAGATTCGGCATCATCAAATCGAGGAAAATAACAGCCGGTTTAACTTCAATAGCTTTTTGAATACCTTCGACTCCGTCGGTGCTCGTATAAACCATAAAACCTTTGGATTCCAAAAACCTTTTAAGAAACTGCAAGATTTCATTCGAATCGTCAATAATCAATATTTTCTCTTTGTGTGTAATCATCTTTATTTATTGATTTTGTTTAATTGCAGTTTATTCATATCGAGTTGAATCTTACTCATTTTAGTGGCTTGAACCGTATGTTCTTTAACCTTTAAGTATATTTCTTCCCGCAAAATTTTAACATCCGCAGGTGCCTCAATTCCAATTTTTACTTGATTATCCGTAACTCCGACGACGGTTAATACGATATCATTCCCTATTCTTATTTTTTCGCCTTGTTTTCTTGTTAGAACTAACATTGCACTCTCTAATTTTTAACAAATAGTTGATAATCGACCGGATATTTTTCCGAATCGATGATTTTCTGATATCCCGTTTTATTTTCGTGATTTATGTAAATGGGAGCTTTAAGATTAATTGTTATGTTTGCCGGATCTTTATCGAGTTTAACTATTCCAAACGGTTCGTAATTTTCAACTTGTTTGTAGTTTTCCTGCAACAAATTTATCGGAAACAGCGGGAAAACTATTTCCGGCTGATCGACGGATGTTAACCAATAAAAAATTCCGTCGTCTTCCGAAATCAACAAATATCTCTTAAGTTCTTCAAAACCGAGGATTCCGTTTTCGAAAAGAATTATCTTTTCTTCTTGGAATTCCACTTCTCCAAATTGACCGGTTTGTAATTTCATTTTAGTTTTACCTTTTTAATATTATAATATCAACTCTTCTATTTTGTGCCCTGCCTTCCGCAGTGTCGTTGGACGCAATAGGTTTATATTCCGCATAACCTACAATCGTTACTCTTTCGGGCTTTAAACCTTCGGTATTCATCAGATAATATGCGGTATTGGTTGCACGGGCAACGGAAAGATGCCAGTTCGACGGATATTTATCCGTATTAATCGGAACATTATCGGTATGCCCTTCAATTCTGATATCGTTCGGAATTGTTCGTAAAACTTTAGCAAGTTTGCTCAATATCGATTTCGAATCGGGATTCAGCTCGGCTTCTCCGGTATTAAAAAGGATATTATCGAGAATTCTTATCGTTATTCCCCTTTCGTTTTCTATCAGCTGAACATTCTCGCCGTAATTGTATTCGTCAATTACACTTTGCAAAGTTTCGCGCAAGGTTCTGCTGGAATTGGCGTTTCCACTAAACAGCTGATTTTTCGAACCCAAACCTTGCACGGTTTTTTGCGTACTGAAAACACTGCCGAACGCGTTCATAACTTCTTTATACTTGCCCGCATCGATATTTGATATTGTGTACAAAATGATAAACAATCCTAATAATAAAGTAATTAAATCCGCATACGTAATTAAATAGCGGTCTTTATCGTGTTCTTCTTGAAAAAATGTATCGTCCGTTTTTAAGCGGCTCTTAGCATTTTTTGTTCTTTTTGTGGTAACAGACTCATTAACCGCGATCTTATCAGCGAGGGGATTTCTCCACTCTGAATCGCCAGCACCCCTTCTAACGAGACTTCCATCATATGTTTTTCTTCCAAGTGGCATTGTTTTAATCTATCCGCTATTGGCAACCATAATAAATTAGCACTGAAAATTCCCCATAAAGTTGCAATAAAAGCCGTTGCAATATTATGAATTAGAATTTGGGGATCTTCACCGGCACGGGCTAAGGTCATAATCAATCCCATTACCGTACCTATAATTCCCATTGTGGGCGCATAACCGCCCATTTTACTAAAAATAAAAATGTTACTGAAATGACGATCTTGCATTGCTTTCATTTCAGCAAGAGCAATACTTTCCAAGGCATCGGCGTCGGTACCGTCCATCACAAATCTTAACATCTTTTGAGGGAAAGCATATTGCAATTTGGGTAAATCTTTTTCTACCGCAATCAATCCCTCTTGTCTGCTTTTCGTTGCTATATATACAAAAACGTTAATCAGTTTTTTAACGTCATATTTCCTGGGGAAATACGCGAGTTTAATCAATGGAAAAATTTTTAAAAATTTATCGAACCCGAATCCGATTATTGTTGCGGCAAATGTTCCGCCGAAAACTATTACAATGGGCGGTAAAAGAAATAAGCTTTCCGCTCTTCCGCCTTCCAAAAAAAAAGCACCGAATATCGATATAATTCCAAGGATTAAACCATAAACGCTTCCTTTGTTTCGGAACATTACAAGTAATCCAATAATGATTTAGGTAATATCATAGATGAAATTTTATAACTTGAATCCAGACTGAATTGCGCGCTCTCCAAATCGATTAACTCTTGAGCCATATCCACATCGTTTTCTACGGATAAAAGTTTTAAAAGTTCAAATTTTTGATTTTGTAACAAATCGAGCGTGTCGTTCAGTCTGTTGGTAATATTCCCGGCTTCCGATAATTTATCGAGAACATGGTTATTAAATTCTTCCACGATTTGGGTTTGTATGGCATTAGGCCGTTCACCGTTTCTTAATTTTTCTTTAATTGAAAGCAATGTATTGAATATATCCGCTTTTTGACTAAGCGAATTAACAATATTGGTATCTTCCGCTTTTTCCATCATTCTGTCAAAATCGATTACGAGGTTTATTTTCGGATCGGAAAGTTCCACTATCAAATCCGACGGATTGTCACCGTCAACGGATACAAGTTTTCCGCTTGCAGAATCGAAAACCAAATCGTTAACCGTATTGCTATCAACCACATTTGAATCCGAATCCACTATCTCATACGATAAGTCGTACGTATTATCCGCAGTTTTGGTATAACTAACAGTAACGGTATATTCATTTCCGTCCGCATCATAAATTTTCTCACTACTTTGTTGCACGGAGCCTACCGCTGCCGAGGAATTAAGATTTCCGGTTTGTTCGAGAACCGGCTGGAAAAGTTCTTTACCCGAAATATTAATTTTTTGAAAAACATTATTCGAAAGCCGGATTTTTTGCACACCGCCTAAATCACCGTTAAACGATACGCTCTTCCCGTCGGCCGATAAGCTGATGGGTTTGGTCGAGTGCTCCGTACCACCGAAGTTATACATATTATTATATTGAGAGTTAGCCAGATCGATTATTGTGTTAAGGGCGGCATCCACATTGGACGCAAAAACATCAAGGTCTTCATCCACGGTTGAATTATTCATTTTGGCGAACTCCACCAAAATCTTTTGAGTTTCACTCTGAATTCCTTCCATTGCCACAATGGAACTATCGAGCATCGATATACTGTTTTCGATATTGTTTGCAAAAGATTCGTTATTCCGGATCTGATTTTTCAAACGCATTATTCTGGAATTTGCAAGAGGATCGTCAGATGGTTTATTAACTTTATTTTGCGTAGTAATCCGTTCTTGAATAAACGCGATTCTGTCTCGCGCCATATTAAGATTTCTTAAAAAAGAAAATTGTAAAAATCCGTCCGGTACTCTCATAGTTTTACACCAAATTAATTAGGGTTTCAAGTAAATCATCGGCTAAAGTTATTAATTTTGCAGCCGCGTCGTACGATTTTTGATATTTAAGCACATTAACCATTTCTTCATCCGTAGAGACGCCGGAATATTGCATTTTTTGTTGCTCGAGTTGAGCTAAAACCAAATTATACGAATCAGCGTCTTGCGAGCTTACTTGAATATCGTTCGCAATTTCACTTATATAATTCGAATAATTTTCCGTAATAGTTAAGCCGTCTTCGAAAGTAACGTTTCTGAGACCGGCAATTTCCAAAGCAATTTCATTGTTTCCATTCGATCCGTCTTTCGAAACCGCAATCATATTTGCGTTATCTAAGATTTCCTCGTTTATTTCCAGCTTTCCGTTTTCGAACGACGAGAAAAACAGTACGCCGTCTTGCGGCGGATTTGTGTTCGTATAACCTTTAACGTGAATGTTATTAACCGAATTGAAAATTTTCTCGGCAAGTGCATCCAGATTTTCCAAATATTTCGGAATTTTATCTGCGAAAATTTCCGTAACGGCTTTAAGTTCACCGCCTCTAAGTGAAACGGTTGCAGCGCCGTCTTCCGTTTGCACCTTAAGCTTTCCGTCTTCTTGCGTTAATTTGAATTCAACACGATGCAAACCGTCGACCGCAAACACTCCGCCTATCGATACATTTGCGACATTATTTTTATCTATGTTAACATTAATATTTGCAATCTGACTTAACTCACTTAACAAGGCATCGCGTTTATCGAGCAAGTCGTTCGGACTGTACCCAACAACCGAAGCTTCGTATATTTGCTTGTTAAGCATGTGTATCTGTTCGGTTATCGTGTTTATTTTATCAACCATATTTTTTGCATCGGCACGCATATCCGATTTCATTTGAGTTAAATCATCGTGAATATTCTGAATTTTTTCCGAAAGTTGTTGAGCCGATTGAATAACGCTTGTTCTTAAAGGTGAGGAGGTCGGGTCAACCGACAAGTCATCCCAAGATTCAAAAAACTTATTAATTAAGTTCGAAAGCCCGTAGTCCGACGGTTCACTGTATAAAGATTCCACTTGACTCAGAACTAACGATTCTTTTTGCGCGGAATAAAAATTTTCATTCGCATTTCGAATTTGTCTTTCCGTTATTTGATTGCTTACCCTTAGAACATGATCCAATTTTACTCCGGCGCCAAATGTAAATTGCGCCCGGTAGTCCGGTCGTTCCGTACCCAGAATAACAACCCTTCTGTTGTAATTCGGGTTATTGGCATTGGCAATATTATCCGATACAATGGATAAAGCTCTTTGATATGTGAACAAACTTGTTCGCGATATATTAAATAAATTGCTTATCCCCATTTTTTAACCTTTTTTATCAATTAACGATTTTGTTGTTGTATTCAATATTGCCGATATTGTTTCGGAAACAAATTGCCGTGTATGCTGAATTAAGAACATATTTTGTTTATTTAATTTCATTATTTCGGAAATATATCCTTTAATTGTGTGGTTTAACCCTTTTAATATTTTCAATTGGTTTCCGTCCGTTTTACCTTCCAAAACTGATATTAAATTTGATATCTTAAAATCGTTATTACTTAAGTTTAATTTTTTATATATATCAATAATTGTATCCAGTCTTTTTTCTTCATTTGTTTGCACTTTGAGCAAAAGCTTCTCTTCCTGCTTAATTACATCTTCCAGAACCGATGTATTCCGCGCGACCAACGCTTCTTGTTTTTTGCGAATCACTTCCAAAAGCGATTGCAAATCTTTTTTTTGATTTTCCAGTACGGTTAATAATTTTTCGATTTTCATGATGAACTCAAGCTATTTAAATAAAATTTTACTCTTTTGATATAAGTCTTTGTTTCGGTAAAAGGCGGAATGCCTTTGTATTTCTTAACATTTCCGGGTCCCGCATTATATGCGGCCAAAGCAAGATCTTTATCTCCATTATATTGTCGAAGCATTAATGCCAGATATTTAGTTCCGGCAAAAATGTTTTCCCGTGGGTCCCAAACATTGTTTACACCTAAATATTCGGCTGTCGAATCCGTAAGCTGCATCAATCCTTTTGCATTTGCTCTGGACTTGGCTTTGGGATTTCCACCCGACTCGGCCAATATTACCGATTTGATTAATTCCGATTCAACTCCGAACTTTTTCGACGCTTCTAAGATTATCTCTTCGAACTCGTTAATTTTTTGCAATTTTTTACTATGAATTTTATTCTTCCGTATAGATTTTACACGCAGGTTTTCTTTCAATTTTATTTTCGGAAACTTTATTTCATTTAGGTTAAGTTTTTCACCCGTCAGTTTTTCAAAAATCTGATTCGCGATACCGAAACTTTTCGCTTCGGACATATAAGTTGCCAGCTCGCCTTCGAAAATCGTGTTGAACACATCGCCGCCATAATTTTCCTTACCGAACAACCCACCGGTTGATTTTGTCATACTTTTCAACATCATTCTTGTCAGCATTGCCTCAAAATCGAGCGATGCTTTGGCAAGCTTTCTCTTTTCTTCCGGTGAAAATCTGTTATTGCTTTTAACCGGTTTGTTAATTTGTTTTAACGGATTCGTTATTTTTAATTCTAACGGTTTCATATTAAATTATAATTAATTCCGCGTTTAAAGCTCCGGCTTCTTTCAAAGCTTGAAATATTGCGATAATGTCACGCGGCGAAACTTTCAGAGAATTTAATGCCGCTGCAACTTCTTGTACATTTGTCGCTCCGTTAATTGAATAAGTCGAATTGTTCTGTTGTTCGACTTTCGGAACCCGATTGTTAAAAAATACCGTTTGTCCTTGCGAAAATGCACCGGGTTGAGAAATTATCGGATAAGATTTAATTGTTATGTTTAAACTTCCGTGCGTAATTGTAACCGGAGAAATTCTAACATTCGTACCGGAAACGACAGTACCGGTTTTTTCGTTTAGTACAACACGAGCAACCACATCTTTACTAACCTGAATCGATTCCAACGACGCTAGGAACCCGGTAATGTTTCCCTTTTGATTGTTGGGAACTTTAACTTTAATTTCGCTTCCGCCAACCGGCTTAGCCAATGAATCGTTGAACTGTGTATTTATCGCATTTGCTATATTATTTAACGTTGTAAAATCCGGTTCTTTTAAAAGTATGGTAACCTCATTCGAGTTGTAATTGCTCGAGTTCGTAATCCCTTTTTGTAATTCACCGCCGTTCGGTATACGTCCGCTTAAAGCATGGTTTCTTGCAACCCTTCCACCGCTTACGGTATTAATATCGTATCCGCCAACCGAAACCGCACCTTGAGCAATTGCGTAAACTTCTCCGTTTTTACCCGAAAGCGGTGTCATCAGTAATGTACCGCCCATTAAACTTGTCGCATCGCCCAAAGAAGAAACCAGCACATCGAAAGTTGCGCCTTGTTGCAATAAATTGCTTACTGTTGCCGTTACCATAACGGCAGCAATATTGCGGGTTCGTAAGTTCGTTTCCGGAACGGTGATTCCGAATCTTTTCAACATAGAAATTACGGATTGCACGGTAAAAGTGGAACGATAACTGTCGCCGCTTCCGGCCAATCCAACAACCAATCCGTAGCCGATCAGTTGTTCGGATTTGACGCCTTTGAAATAGGCAATATCTTTGATACGCTGTGCGTCAATAATTCCGTTAATTAATATTAATAATATTAAAATTCTTATCACTTTCATTTTTATCACCTAAAATAACCAATGGAAAAGTTTAGTTAACCATCCCGGACTTTGAACTCTGTCGATAGCACCGCTTCCTTCAAGTATAAGCTCCGCCTCGGAAATGTTATAAGAATAGATTGTATTATCCGCTTGAATATCGGAAACTCTAACTATTCCCTTAATCGAAATCATTTGTTCTTCGCCGTTAATAGAAATTTTTCTGCTGCCTTTTATATGTAAGAGACCGTTCGGCAATACCGAATCGATTAGAGCACTAATTTTTGTCCGGAACATACCCGATGATTTAGTAACGCCGGCACCTTTAAATTCACTGTTCGTTCCCAAATCGAAATCGACCCCCGGTATAGAAGTTTCACCGACTCCGCCTTTGCCACCCAAGCCTATATCGCTGGATCGTCCGGTCGATGTTTCGGCTTTATTTGAAGCTTGTGACGCTTCCACAACAATAATTGTAATTGCATCTCCAACCCGCGATGCTTTATAATCGGAAAACAACGAGCTCGATGCATACTGCTTCATTGTTTGCCCGTAGCTTGCCATCGCAATAAAAAGTATTATTAATATCTTTGTTTTCATTTTTTACTCGATTATTTG
This sequence comes from uncultured Melioribacteraceae bacterium, assembly GCA_964553325.1. Taxonomy (GTDB): domain Bacteria; phylum Bacteroidota; class Ignavibacteria; order Ignavibacteriales; family Melioribacteraceae; genus BMS3ABIN04. The sequence goes on from CAZKKI010000094.1 coordinate 13,637, forward strand.
AACTAAATTTTTATTTATCACTTTGCCCAGATATTGTTTTCCGTTACTGTAATTGTATACTTTTATGATGTCGCCGCTGTTACCCGACGTTCTTGTTTTCGCATTAAACGATATTTCCACATTGCCTATTTTCTTAACCGCTTTTACTATTTCGTTTTTACCCAAAAGATTTTTTTCATCGAGCATAGCTTGTTGCAGAACCATTCCTTTTCTAATCGTTCTTTTTGCGATGTATCGCCCGGGTTCAAAATTGTTTGCAACCGGTTTACCTCTCAATTTTGCAACGTCCATTTCCATTAAATCAAAATCCGATATGTTAAGTTTTTCACCTTTCCTTACTGTTCTTCTTGCCACCAAGACATTTTTGAACAATTTAATTTTTAACGTAATAAACGATTGTGTCTTTGCTCCTTTTTTTTGTATGTACACCGGAACATAAGCCATACCGCCGTTTATTTTTAATTCCTTATCCTCGGCAAAATTCACTTTAACATTTCTGGATTCCAACATTTTCGGCAACGACACAATTTTAAATTCGAATTTATCATATTCGCCTAAACGGTTTTTCAAATACGCAGAAACACGGTTTTCTGAAATCCCGTTTCCGAAAAGGCTAAACAACAATATGAAAAGTATATGCAACATAGTTTTTGTTATTAACCTCTTTTCAAATTGTTTGCAATGGTCAACATATCTTCAACCGTTTTAACGGTTTTCGAATTAATTTCATAAGCACGTTGAGCCGCAATCATGCTAATCATTTCCTCAACAATATCAACATTCGAAGCTTCGAGAAAACCTTGATTAAGCTCACCGAATCCGTCTCTAGCCGGGTCGCCCAAAATCGGGGGTCCCGATGTTTCGGTTTCAGCATACAGATTATCGCCTAAAGCTTTGAGTCCGGCAGGATTAACAAATTTTGCCAGTTGGATATTACCGAGTTCTATTTTATCGCCGCTCAATTCGGTTAAACTTACAGCACCGTCTTTCGAAATAGTAATTCGCAATGTTTCGTCTGTTATCGTGAAACCGGGCTCCAAAATATATCCGCCGGTTGTTACAATTGAACCGTCGGCCGAAATTTTAAATGATCCGTCGCGCGTATAAGCGTATGTGCCGTCCGGTTTCCTAACTTGAAAGAAACCGTCGCCTAAAATGGCAACGTCCAATTGATGATCAGTTTGGCGCATATCACCTTGCTGAAAAATTTTCTGGGTAGACGAAGTTTTCACACCGCTACCGACTTGAATCATTGTATCGCCGTTTTCAACAATTCCGGGGATATTGGAATTGCGCGGATTCGCCGCAACTTCTTGATACATTAAATCTTTGAACTCAGCTCTGTTTCTTTTAAAGCTGGTAGTATTGATATTAGCAATATTGTTTGCTATAACTTCAATGTTAAGCTGCTGGGCATACATTCCCGATGCAGCTGCTCTTAATGCTCTGTTTGGCATTTATACCTCCTTTATGAAACTCTACCGATTTCTTTTGCATGTCCCATCATTTGATCCAACGATGCAATCATCTTTTGCGACGCTTCGTAATCCTTTTCCAGTTTAATCATAGCTTGCATTTCCAAAATCGGATTAGTATTCGATTCTTCCAAATAACCTTGATGTACCGTATAATTCTGTTCGGGCGATTTCAAATAATCTTCACTCGGTAAAAAATATTTCCCGTTTTCCGTACGAATCAAACGGTTCGTATCTTCAACTTCAACTATTTTCAATTGATTGACAATTTCATCGCCTACTTTTATTACTCCGTCTCTCGCAATAGTAATCGGTTTATTTTTCTCAAATATATTTTCGAGGAAAGATATTTCACCGTTTTTACCTTGAACTCTTTCACCGTCTTCGGTTGTTAAAAATCCTTCCTCGTCTATTTTAAATCTGCCGTTTTTGGTTATTTCGAAACCCCGTTCCGTTTTGACAAGGAAAAAACCTTTACCGGTTATGGCAAGATCGAACGGGTTGCCGGTTTCAACCAAACTTCCTTCTGTGAAATCGGTTATTTGTTTATATGCTTTATTTTCGGCACGGTCAAGGTATTCCGCAAACGGAATTTCTCTTTTGAACCCGGTTGTATTAATGTTTGCAAGATTATTAGCAACTATTTGAATATTTCTGATTTTATCTTGCAAACTTTTCGCCGCAAAATAGAGTCCTTTAACCATTATATTTCTTCCCTTGTATTTTTTGAAAGTACTTCCATCAATTCTATAAGCTGCTGCGTTACAACTGAATTTTTATTTATCGGATTCGCCCTTTCGAGCATTTTTTTTAATCCCGTATTTTCCAAGACTGTTTGCCCTAAGAGCGTTTTACTATTGTTCAATATTTGTTTTGTTTCTCTTTTCATTTCCTTTTTAAGAATAATTTGCAACCGACCGGTATTCGTTTCTTTTTCTTTTTTCTTTTATTTGTTTAAATCTTAAATATGATTTTATTTTTAATTTGGAATTAATACTTCTGTTAAATTCGTTTACCAAATATTCGCTTATAAGTTCATCAGCAGAGGTATGAATTTCACCGTAAATAATATTTTTAGTCAGATATCCTATAATTTTTTCCTCTCTTTCGTTTGTTGTAATAAGCAAATTGGATACTTCCGTTTCGTTTTCATGTTCATATTTAATGAAATATTGTCTGTAACCTTTATTGCTTTTAAGTATTACAAATTCTTTATATGCATCTGTTAAAGCATAATAACTTTTTTGAAGGATAAACTTTTTCAAATAATGTTTTAATGATTTGAATTCGCTTCTGTACAGATCGATTAAATTTTTATCCCGACTTTTAAGAAACGCAAGCAGTTCCAATTCTTTTTCCGTTTTATTATTCAGGAAAGAAGATAATTGCCCGGGATTTTCAAGAACAAAAACGTTCCATATTTTATTAATTAATTCCTTATCGGCGCTTTCAATTTTTAATCCGGATAAAAGATTAAATATTTTTCTGCCGATACTCTCAAAACTTTCCTCAAAAATCTCGGAGTACCGATTTAACGTTTTATTTAATGAATTTCGGTTCCCGTTCCAAATCAAGTAAACCAAAACTTTAATTTCCTCGAACGAATAACTAAATCCGCTATGCTGCATAAACGAAATCAACTCTTCCGTATATTTCTTTACGAGCGGTTTTTGCATAACAAGCAATAAATTCAGCACTTCGCTGCTAATCGGATTTTTCTTAATATTTAATATATTCAACAATCTGTCGATTTGACGAAGTCGGTTTTCTTTTTTAATGTCGAGCGAAACGGTCAACGGATTATTCTTTATTACTTTGCCCGCAACAACGTCTCCTACCTCCAAATCGATCGGTAATTCCGTTATGTAAAGTTTTCCGTTAATTAAAACTTTTTCGCCGTTCGAATATTTTTCAATTACCTCGATTTTTACAGGTTCATAACCTACCGTGGCTAATCCGGTTGATTTATCACGGATTAAACTCAATTTTGTCGTTGGCATAATATTTTTCCGCGAATATTTTTTCTCCATCATTTGCTCGCCATTAATTTTAATTTAGCGGCTAAATAAATTTCTCCTTTCGATACCGATAATTCTTTAGCCACACGGGTTAAATTACTTTTTGTCAAATCGAGTTTAATCTTACCTTCCCCCAGTTTTTTTCTGAGCAATTCCATTTCTTCGTTGTTTCTTCGTATGATTTTTTCAAGCCTTATTTTTTCAATGTTATTTCTCAATTCCGTTTTAGACAGCGATTCATAATTTCGGTTTTTATCTTTCCATTTTTTAATCAGCATTACAAGAAGACTAAATTCCAACATTGCAAAAACAATTCCGTATAGCGTTCTCGTTTTATCTTTTATGTGAATTCTTTCGGTTAATCCCGGCTCAACGCCGGTTACGGAACGGTTGTCGTTGGCATTTTTTTGTAATTTTTTATCAAAAATTTCCTTAAGATTTAATTGCTCTTGTGCAACCACCGTTTCAACCGGCATAATTAAAAACATTCCCGAAACAATTAGTAAATACAACATTCTCATTTATCTGATTCTCCTTTTTAAGGGAAACGTTAAAACAATAGCCGAGCCTTTATTTTCAAACGATTCTATTTTGTAACCTCCTTCGTGTCTTTTCATCAAATTGGAAATTATGTTAACGTTAATTTTATATTCACTTTCTTTTTGCGAGCTTCCGGAATCTTTCTTTAATTCGTTAGTGGAAATAATTCTAAGTATCACCTCGTTATTTTTGTATCTGGTTTGAATGATTACACCTCCGCGGCTCTGCCAATCCGTATTAATCAAACCGAAAATGTTATTCAACAATTGATAGATATAATTCGGGTGACTTAGAACCGAGGGGATTCTGTTTTCCAAATCCAACACTCCTTCCAAATTCAAGCCCTCAAGTGTCGATTTTACAAGGGAAAAATATTCCTTAATTATTTTATTGATATTGCAAGGTTGGATTTTTATTTCATCATGATTAATTTCCGAAAACTTCACCAATCTATCGATAGCTTTACTGATTTTGTTTACTTGCCTTTTAATTTTATTAGTTTCTTTTTTGTATTCCGGTTTAACATTCAATAAATCGAGTTGCGAAATTATAACTTGCATGGGATTTTTTATTTCTTCCACTATTCCGTTCGTCAACTCTCCGATTGCGGCTAAACGAAAATCATTAGAAAGTTTTGCTTGATACGTTTGCAATTCGTTGTATGCTTCGTTTAACTTTTCTTTCAAATTTGCTTTCGCGATCTTCGATACAGCCGAGTTCAGCAATATCCTGATACTTTTCTTTTCCAAATCACCGAGCTTTTCCTTCGTGACCGGAGTGAGCATAGCGAGCACACCTTCGTTTTTACCTTCATCTTTTATCGGCACAATCAAGTAATTCAGTGTTGCGCCGTTCGAATCGTAACTTTCCAAATCCGGAACAACCAGTTCTTTATCGGAATCGAAAACCATATTCAGAATACCTTCTTTATAAAAACCGTTAATGGTTTTAACAAGTTTGGAACTATCCGTTTTATTAACGGGAATAAGGTTCAAGTATTCGCTATCAAAAAAAAGTAAACCGGAATCTTTGACAGGTAATATTTTTTTTAAGTAGCCGTTTAATTTTGCCGCCAGTAAATCCGGTTCGGTTGTCGATTTGGTTTCCTCTTCAAACGCAATTATTGTTTGAATAATAAAAGAATACTTTTCAAGCAGAAAAGCGTTGATTTTATTAACCTCCGCCTTTCTTTCCGCAGCCTTTTCTTTGTATTCGCTCAAATTTACAAGCGATTCGAAAAAAGGGATTGCGTTAATATTTCTTTCTTTATGAAGTATCATAATTAAAAAATATCCGAGTTTAGTTCTTCTATAAAGAGATTTCTGTAACTTTCCATGAAGCCTTCCAAATCGCTCTCGTTAATTTTAAGAGTTTCGAAAATGCTTTCGTCCAATTGAAATCTATCATCCAAATAGAAATTACCAAGTTCCAAATACTGCGTCATATAATCCGCAAGATGAACAACTGCAGTAAGAACATCGGAACTTGTGCTTAATTTCGGTTTATGATGGAATTCGATTGTTTCGCATAAATGAACGGGTAGTTTCCATTTGTTTGATAGAAATTTTCCAATTTCCGCATGCGTCATGCCCAATTGTTCAAGTTCAATTTCTTCCAAAGATTTTTCCGAAGATGTAAATTCGTTGGCAATTGCTTCGTAAGCCGAGTTGAAATACTTGTGCATCACCGGAATACCCAAATCGTGTAAAAGGCCGGCAACAAATGCCTCGCTACCGATTCTGTAGCCCAAATCCTCTGCAATTCTTTTCGACGCCGAACCGGTGATAATTGAATGTTTCCAAAAATCGGCTTGGTTGAAGTACTTATCCGATTTGTTTTTAAAAGAGTCAACCATTGTTAAAGCAACCACTATGTTTTTTATGTCTTGGTAACCGATAATCAATATTGCAAAATCGATAGTGGAGACTTTTCTCGGCAATCCATAAAGAGGAGAATTTGCAATCGATAAAATTTTAGTAGACATTCCTTGATCCTTTCCGATAATTCTACCGAGTTCGGCGGCATTAGTAGAAGGATCGTCTAACAATTTCGATACTTCCATTACAGCCGACGACATAGCCGGAAGGTTGTAAATATTAGAAAGCATCGCTTCGGATTGTTTTCGCTTTTCTTGAATGAGTTGTTCTTCCATTTTGTTTATCCTTAACTATTTTAGTAATTAATTATTTCTTGCTGATATTCAAATAATTCCTTATAGCTCTCAATAAATCTTTCAAGGTATTCTTCGTCTCCCAGTTTTAATATATCGATTATACTCTTGTCCAATTCCAAATCTTTATCCCAATAAAAATTACCGGTGCCCAGTTTAACCGTCATATAATCCGCCAAATGTATCAATGCCGTTAGTTCCTTATGATTTTCGGCTTCCGATGGTGTATGATGAAATGCGACGGATTCCGATAGACTAACCGGCAAATTCCATCTATCCAATAAATACATACCGATTTCTTGATGGGTTATACCGAGTATTTCCCTTTCCGCTTCAAGAAACGACAGACCTTTATTTTCAACCGCATTAATAATTTCTTTGTATTCTTTGTTGAAATATTTATAGATAATCGGGATACCCAAATCGTGCAACAGGCCGGCCGTAAAGGCTTCGCCGCTCAGCTGGTATCCGAGATCATCGGCAATTCTTTTTGCGGCGGTTGCGGTAATAACAGAATGCATCCAATATTTTTTGTGCACAAATTTTCCGTCGCCCATTTTCTTAAGGGTTTCCATCATCGAAAGGGCGATAACGATATTTTTTATTTGATTGAATCCCAAAATCACAACTGCAAAATCGATGGTTGAAACCCGCTTGGGGATTCCGTAAAGAGGCGAATTAGCCACGGTCAAAATTTTAGTTACCAAACCTTGATCTTGGCTAATCATTCTACCTAATTGTGCAGCGCTTGTTTTCGGGTCGTCAATCATTTTTGAAACTTCCACTATTATAAACGGAATTGAAGGCAAGTTATAGACAGACGACAGAATGCGTATTGCTCTTTTCTTTTTTTGTTCAAGATTATCTGACTTTACTTCCTTCATAATTCCTTTCTAATTTTTTTCTTAATTCTTTCATAATTTTAGAATGAATTTGAGATACGCGCGAAACAGTAATGTTCAATACATCCGCAATTTCTTTGTAATTCATTTCTTCGTAATAGTACAAACTGATAATTAATCTGTCTCTTTCGTTTAATTCCTTAATTGCTTCTTTCAAAAACTCTTTTTGTTCGTTTTTATCAAACTCTTCGTCCGGTTTTTTCGCATCGGAAGGAATAACTTCTCCCAATGTGTAACCGTCGTCTCCATCGTAATGATGATGAAGCGAAACGTTCCGATAAACGACTCTTTCTTCATCGTTGAGATTCGCTCTCGGTTTAATTTGCAGTTTACGAAGCTCGTCGATTATTTTACCGCGTATTCTCTGAATAGCATAAGTTTCGAACTTTGTTCCGTAATCCGGATCGAATCTATCGATTGCTTCACTTAATCCTTCCACGCCGAATTGGAAATAATCCTTTTCGTCAATTACATTAAGATTAATGAACTTCGAGTGATGGATTACGTAATGAACAAGATTAGTATAATTATACATTATCTGTTTTTTAATCTGCGGGGAGGGCTTCTTTTTGTATTGAGCCCAAAGAGTAGCATTATTCATTATCGCCGCTTCCCACTAATTCTTGGTTAATATTATTTTGTTTGCTTCCGAAAGCTTTGTTAATAGCTTTGATAAATGTTAACGTTATTACCGAAAACAAAATGGTCACTACAAGAAATATTATTGTAGATTTAATAATTACATCTTGAACCATCATTCCTTTCTGTGTGAAAATGACGATCGAGATGAAAAATATTAACAGACCGAAGTTGAAAATTATTTTACTCATTTTAGGTTCCTCCTTGCCAATGTGAATTACAAAGAGCATACCAAAAAACTTCTTTTTAAAAGTTTGTTTTTAAGCTAAAATTCGAGGTTTTTCAAGAAAGGAAAAGAGGCTGGAATTTAGCTGTGGCTATTATTAACCACGTGATTGATTTTAATTACTTTTTCCGCAATCATGCGTAAATCGGCTACAACCGGAGAATCGGAATAATGTTCGAAAAACGGTTTTTGCTCAATAATGGATTCCGTTACTTCAGCCGAATTAGAAACGCTACCCAAATATTTTATTTGGAAATTCAAAAAATGATCTACAGCTTGATGTAAATTCCCGTAAGCGGTTTCGGCTTGAGTTTTATCGGCTTTATTGACGATTATATTAACCGGGCTATCCAAGCCGCTTGCCTTTAGCATTTTAACCACCACATACGAATCCATTACCGACGTGGGTTCCGGGGTGGTTAACAAAATTATTTCATCCGCCAACGTTAAAGCGGTAAGAACATTTTTATTTAAACCCGGCGAAAGATCAAGAAAAACAAAATCATATTTAACCGACAAGTTATATTTAACATCCTGAAACAATTTATATAAAGCCGTTTCCGTTATTTCGGGATAGTCGCTAATACCTGAATCCCCGAAAATAAAGTGCAGATTGGTGTTGTAACCGTAAATTAATTCGGAAAGGGATTTCTCATTCAAAAAGTATTTTTGCAGCTTGTTACCGGAAGAGGAATTAATAAGAACATTAATATTGGACAAATTAAAATCGAGATCGATTACAAGAATTTTTTTTCTCCTTTCGGCTAACGCCATAGCCAAATTTAAAGACAAAAAGGTTTTTCCTACTCCGCCTTTACCGGAGGCGAAAGCAACGATTTTACCGCTTTCACTTTTATCATATTTCAACCGGGCAATTTCATTCAATTCATACAGTCTTTTAGCCTGTCCAATCAATTTATTTTCCCCGTATAAATCATGTTGGCAATAAAATTTGGATCCGCTGCAATTATATCATCCGGAATTACTTGACCGTTCGTTAAATATTTTACCGGTTTATTTATGCTTGAAACAAGATTGAGTATATTTCCGTAAGAAATTGCTTCATCCAATTTTGTAAACACCAAACCGTTGTAATTCAGAGTTTTGAATTTCAGTGCTACATCCACCATGTTTTTTATGTGTGCGGTACTGCTTAAAACCAAATAAGTTTCATCTACCTTAACGGCTTTCAAATAATCGTTTATTCCCTCAAGCAATTCCGGTTTATTTTGGCTTCTACCTACAGTGTCGATAAATATTATATCTTTCTTTTTAAGTTTTGCAATTTGCTTTTTCAAGTCGGCCGGTTCGTAAGCAACATAAAAATCTATATTGCTTATTTCCGAAAATATTTTTAACTGATCCATTGCCCCAAGACGGTAAGTATCAATAGATATCAGACCGATATCAAGATTGTGAAGTATTTTTGAAATAACGGCAAGCTTTGCAATACAAGTTGTTTTTCCGACGCCCGTAGGCCCTACCAATGCAATTATTTTTGGACCCGTATTACGTTTGACTTCAAAGCCTTCGGTCGGAATCATCGAACTGATTATCGATATAACATGTTCATCCAAATTGTTTTCATTCAGCATAGCCGAATATTTTTTCAATTGCGCAACAATCGATTCGGCAAGGTTTTCGTTAACATCTTGTTTAATTAATTTATCTTTAACCGTTTGAAAATCAATTATTGAATTCTCTTTTTTTGATTTCGGTTCGGGTACGGACTTTTTACTTTGTTTTTGTTGATAAATTCTCTCGGATAACTTTTTCAATTCCATTTCAAAATCGGCAACGTTCGAGTTGCTTTTTATTTTCGGGGTTTTCGTTTCCGCTTGCTCCACATTATCGAAACCCGCCGTAATTTCAAACATTTTCTTCCCGTTTCCGTTTCCCAGCACTTTTGTATTAAGAACAATCGCATCTCCGCCGAATTCTTGTTTCATAGACTCGATAGCTTCTTTTAAGGTTGGAGCAACAAATTTTTTTATTTGCATATTAAACCTCTACTTTACCCAAAAATTCGATTTCAATATTAGCCGGAAGTTCGGTGTAAGAAAGCACAACGATATCCGGGAAAGTGGAATGTAACAATCTAAACAAATACGGACGAATGGTTGCAGACGTAATTAAAATGGGCATGTAGCCAAGTTCTTTTACCGAATTGACATTTTCTTGAATTGATTGATTCAACGCTTTTAACATATCCGGAGTTAGTCCCAATGTTTGTGTGGCATCGCCTTGTTGACTTAATGCGTTGGTGATATATTCTTCGAGTTTTTCGCCAACGGCAATTGCGTGAATAGTATTGTTCGAATCTTTATATAATCCGGCAATCGTATCACTTAACGAATGACGTACGTATTCCGTAAGCACATCAACATTTTTAGTTACTTTTGAATAATCGATTAACGATTCCAAAATTTGCACAAGGTCTTTTATCGGTATCAATTCTTTCAATAAATTTTGCAATACTTTTTGTATTGTCCCCAACGGTAATAATTCGGGATTTATATCTTCCACTACTGCGGGATATTCTTTTTTAAGATTTTCCAATAACTGTTTAACGGATTGACGAGTTAAAATTTTATCGAAATTTTTCTTAATAGTTTCTTGCAAGTGCGTTGATAAAACAGAAATACTATCGACTACTGTGTAGCCTAACAATTCCGCTTTGTCTTTCTCATCGTCGGTAATCCAGAAGCCCGGTAAATCGAATGCAGGATCTCTTGTGGGAATACCGCTGAGTTTTTCTGTAATTTCACCGGAACTCATCGCCAAATATCTGTCGCTGTATATTTCGTATTGCGCAACAAGATTACCTTTAATTTTTATTAAATATTCATTCGGGTTTAGTTGTAAATTGTCGCGAACTCTTACCGGAGGGACAAGAATTCCGTATTCCAACGCTATATATTTTCGGGTGGAAGATATTTTCTGGAATAAATTGCCTCCTCTGTTTTCATCAACGAGAGAAATCAATCCGTAACCGATTTCAACTTCAACGGGATCAACTTGCAGATATTCTTCAACTTTTTCTTCCGTTGTTTCGGTAGCAACAACTTCCTCTTCTTCTTCCAAAGGTAATTCTTCGTTTTTCGATTTGTTAAGGAAAAACGTTATTAAACCGAGTGAAGTGCCCAAAAACATAAAAGGAATAGTGGGCATACCGGGAACTATTCCAAACAAAGTTACGGCTCCGGCAACAGTACCGAGTACACGCGGATTTGAAAACAATTGGATTCGCATTTGCTTGTCCATCGATTTTCCTTCGGCACTTTTAGTAACAACCATACCCGCCGATGTTGCAATTAACAAAGCCGGTACTTGCGAAACCAATCCGTCGCCTATTGTTAAGATAGTGTATGTTTGCAATGCAGTTGTAATATCCATACCGCCTTGTACAACACCGATGATAATACCGCCGATAATATTAATACCGTTAATAAGAAGTCCGGCTATAGCATCACCTTTCACAAATTTACTTGCACCGTCCATTGCGCCGTAAAATTCCGCTTCGCGGGAAATTGCTTCCCTTCTTTCACGCGCTTCGCCTTCGGTAATCAATCCGCTGCTCAAATCGGCATCAATTGCCATTTGCTTTCCGGGCATTGCATCCAAAGTAAATCTTGCAGCTACTTCGGAAATTCTTCCCGAACCTTTTACAATCACAATAAATTGAATGATTACGAGTATCAAGAATACTACAAAACCGACAACGTAACTTCCACCCACAACAAAAGAACCGAATGTTTCGATAACTTTACCGGCGTAACCGTTTAACAATATCAACCGTGTTGAACTTATATTTAAAGCCAATCTGAAGATTGTTAAGACAAGCAATAATTGCGGGAATACCGAAATATCGAGCGGTGAATTAATATATAAAGATACAATTAAAATCAGTACTGCAAATGTGATGTTCAAAGCAAGCAAAAAATCGAGGAAGAATGCCGGCAACGGAATAATCATCAATCCGAGCATGAAAATTATTCCGAACGCAAAAAGGAAATCGCTATTTTCTACTAACTTTTTAAACATCAGATAATACTTTTCTTATTATTCTTTAATTGAAAAACATACGCCAATATTTGTGCCACCGCTTTATATAAGTTTTCAGGAATTTCGTCTCCCACGTCGCAAGCTTTATATAACGCTCTTGCAAGCTGTACATCCTCATAAAGCACTACATCATTTTCTTTTGCTATCTTTTTAATTTTTTGAGCGACCAAATCCATTCCTTTCGCCACAACCTTAGGTGCTGAATATGAGCCAACTTCATATTTTAGTGCAACTGCAAAGTGAGTCGGGTTAGTAATAACAACATCGGCTTTGGGCACCTCTTGCATCATTCTGTTTCTTGCCATTTCGATTTGTTTACCTTTGATTCTTGCTTTTATCTCAGGATCACCTTCGGTTTGTTTGTGTTCTTCTTTTACTTCTTGCTTGGTCATCATCAGATTTCTTTTAAATTTAAATCTTTGATAAGTTAAATCCGCAGCAGCAATAATTGCATATACAAGCGCTATTTTCCAAAGGAATTCAATCGAGTTCTCCAAAAGGAAATCTATTATTTCACTTAATGTTGAATGAAGCAGATTAAACGTTCCCATAACCATATCAGCAAGAATAACGTAAGAAATCCAGCCCACAACCAGAATTTTGAACATAGATTTTAGCAATTCGACAAAAGGTTGGGATGAGAAAAATTTATTTTTCAATCCTTTCAGCGGATCCAGTTTCGAAAATTTAGGCATCAAAGCTTTTGGAGTAATCCTAAATCCCACTTGACCGTAACCGACAATCAACGAGATAAGAACCAATCCCAGCAAAAGAGGCGCTAAGGTTAACATAAAAAACATAACCGCTTTCATGAAATAAACCCGCAACAGCTGAACGGTTAAATCCAATTCCCCCAGCGAGCCGAAAACATATACGCTTAATTCTTGAAAACGATTACCGATAAAGGTTTTGCTAAAAAAAAGAATGAAAAGTCCGGTTGCAAATACGGCAAGCGAGTTAAGTTCTTGACTCCTTGCAACTTGTCCCTCTCTTCTGCTGTCCTCCAGCTTTTTCGGGGTTGCTTGTTCGGTTTTTTCCTGACCGTTAACTTCCGGCATTCATCACCCCGCCATGTATTTGATTATGTCCAACAATTTCGTCTCGTAGTTTTTAAGTAATGTTTCGAAAAGGTAAACGTACATTGGAATCAACACGATGAATATCGCTATTCCCACAACAATCTTTAACGGCAGTATTACAAAAAACACTTGAAAATTCGGGCTTACGCGCGAAAGTATTCCGCTTGCCAAGTGTATTAAGAAAAACGCAACGATTATCGGTGCGGCAATCTGTATGGAAAGAATAAACATTATTGCCGAATATTTAATCATCAAACCGTGAACGCTCTCATTCACCGGAAAGAATCCCAAAGGAATTACTTTGAACGAATATATCAAAGCTTGTATTATGAAGTGATGTCCTTTAATCATCAGAAATACAACCGTTGCCATCATAATCATTAAAATCGTTAGCATATTGTTTTGCGATTCCGTTGAAGGGTCGAACATTTCCGTCATAACAATTCCCATATCCCGTCCTATATTCAACCCGGCAAAACCGATTCCCTCGAAAACGAATCTTAAAATCAACCCCATCAGCATTCCCGTAATACCTTCTTTCAAGGCAATAAATGCAAGGGGAATAAGCGAATCGTCGTATTTTACATTACTGGTATCTACTTGAAATAAAATGATATAAGTGATTAATAAAGACAATGCAAGTTTCGGCACCATCGGAATATTTTTATTGTTAAACAACGGTACCACAACAAACATTGCCAGAATACGGATGTAAATCATGATTCCGCCGAGAAAATCGGAAACGAGGATTTCGGTCATTTTACTACTGTTGTTATTAGATTAAAGATTTTATTCGTGAACTCAATCATCTTATCCGTTATAAACGGCAACGAGATAATAATGGCTATTGCCGTAATCATAATTTTAGGCACAAATGTTAAAGTCATTTCCTGGATTGAAGTTGCCGCTTGAAAGATCGAAATCAGCACACCGACGATTAACCCGGAACCAAGTATCGGCAATAAAATCAATAGCACAAGATAAAACGCTTCGGTAAGTATCCCTATTATTAAATCCAACGACATTATGCAAAACTCCTTACTAATGAACTAACTATTAAATTCCAACCGTCCACCAAAACAAAAAGTAAAATTTTGAATGGTAGTGAAATCAGCATCGGGGGAAGCATCATCATACCCATGGACATAAGAATACTTGAAATTATCATATCGACCATCACAAATGGAATAAACAGAAAAAAGCCTATAATAAACCCGGCTCGCAATTCGCTAAGAATGTAAGCCGGGATTAATACGTGAATGGGTAAATCAGCGGGAGTATCAGGTCTTTCAATATCCGCCATACTTGCAAATAACTCAAGGTCCTCGTTTCGCACGTTTTTCAACATAAAATTTCTTATCGGTTCTATTCCCTTATCGTATGCTTCTTCAATATTTATTTGATGATCGAGATAAGGTTTAAGAGCGTTTTGATGAACGGTTTCCCAAGTGGGAGCCATTATAAAAAAAGTTATAAACAAAGCTATACCGGCCAATAATTGATTGGGCGGCATTTGCATTGTTCCCATCGAGGTTTTCAAAAATTGAAATACGATTATAATCCTTAAATATGAAGTGGTCATAATTAAAATTGATGGCGCCAAAGACAAAATTGTCAATAACAACAGGAGTTGCAAAGTAACCGAAAGGTCTTCCGGATTGTTCGAAGTTCCGATATTTATACCAACGGACGGCAACGGAACCGTTGTTGTTTGCTGTTGGGCAATTATGTTACCGGCTACAAAAAATAAAATCGGAAACAATACGGTAATGATAAATTTTTTCTTCATCTCAATCCCATATTCTTTTTCAGCAGCTGAAGGAAATTGGGTTTTTCGGGATCGTCAAATTCCGAAAGATTTTCTTCAATCGAACCTTCCAGTTTATCAATAAGATTTATCGAGTTTTCCGCAATACCGAGAACATATAATTTATCATCAATTTTAACTATTGAAATAAATTTTTTCGGCATTACGGTTTGTGTTGAAATAACTTTTATTCGTAACGAAGACGAATTTTGTCCGGAAAAGGAAAAAAAATACTTTTTAAGCAAATAAAGCATTCCATACATTACACCGAGCATTACAAAAAGTATGAGAAAAACTTTTACAATATCCCAATAATTCATTATTCGAATCCTTTTAACCTTTCGGAAGCATCAACCAGGTTTGTTATTCTTATTCCGAAATGCTTATCGATTACAACTACTTCCCCTTCGGCAATTTTTTTGTTATTTACGTAAATATCCACCGGTTCGCTCGCAAGCTTTTCCAGTTCGATTACGTAACCTCTTTCCAATTCGAGAATATCCTTTATTTGCATTTTGGTTCTGCCCAATTCAATGTAAACATTCAACTGCAAATCTTTCAGAAATTCCAATTTATCGTCATCGGCAACGCTTTTTTTCTTAGAATCGTCAAAAGCCGGAAATTCCGCAACCGCGGCATCAACATCGGCCGCTTGCTCCGTATTCTGAAAATCCGCCGCTTTATCCGCTTCGTTCGGAACAGTGGCAGCAGCATTGCTATCTGTGGATTCCGCGTCGTTAACTTCCGGAGTTTGCTCGTTGTTTAATTCATCTTGATTTTGAACGTTTTCTTCTGCCATGTTATTTACTCCTCTTGAAATGCTCTTCGCGTAATTTTTACTGATTTATGTTTATTTGATTTTCCGGGAATTCCGTAGTATAATTCTTTGTTATCAATTTTAATTAAAACTTCCTCGCCTATTTTTTTATCGAGCGAAATCACATCGCCCACTTTCAACTGCATCAATTGTTGAAACGAAATTGAAGAACGCCCGAACTCGACTTCAACCAATAGTTCGGTATCCATTAACTTTTGTGTTAATATACTTTTCGATGTCGTACCGTCGTGCTTTATCGGTCTTATCGAAGATAAATTTTGAGTTGACAATTTCGAAAGAATAGTATCGAAAGCATAAGTGGCAAAACATAAGTTCATCAAGTAAGCTTGCTCACCGATTAAAATTTCGAAGGTGATAAGTAGAACGCTTTCACTTTGAGATGTGATTTGCACGAAATCCACATCCGGTTCGAACTTATCGATTACAAATTCATAATCCCCGATAATTTGCCAAGCTTTTTCCAGGTCTTGCATAATTTTTTCTACGATCGTTTGCAAAACCCTCTGTTCAATTACCGTAATAACGTTTGAACTTTTGGAACCCGTTCCGTTTCCGCCAAGCAACCGGTCTATAAGTGTAAAAGCAAACTCGTTACTGAATTCAAGAATGCCTTTAATATCGGTTTTCTTAATATCGAACGTAAAAAGACAAGCGGGATTAGAAACGGAAAGTACATACTCCGAGTAATAAATTTGATCTACCGTTAAAACATTAATATTTATAATCGATTGTAATTTCGACATCAAATATGAACCGAACAACTCCGCAAAATTTTCGTAAATATTTCTAATCGTTCTCAGTTGATTTTTGGAAATGCGATTAGGAAGACGAAAATCGAACGGAATTACCTCTTTACCGGAATTATTTGTTTCCGGTACGTCTTTCGGTTCTTCTTGCCCACCCATATTGTTTAGCAGGGCATCAATTTCATTTTGCGATAATACTTCTGCCATTTTAGTTTAACACGTATTTACTGAAATAAACATTTTTTATTTTGGTCTTCGGTATTAATTTTTTAATCTGCTCCGATAACTCTATTTTCAGCGAATCTTTCTCTTGCGGATTATTCAGTTCGTGTAATGTTTTTTTAGATAGCGTGGATATAATCATATCTCTTACAATCACTTCTCTTTCTTCCAATTTCTTTTTTGCCTCTTCGCTTTTTACTTCGAAGCCAACGGAAAGAAGTAACAATCTTTTTCCATTGGTATGAGCGGGATTGATAATTAAATCTTCAATGGGATAAATAAACGATTCTCCGCTGTCTTCTTCCTCTTCCGCTTCTTCGGCTTCAGCTTCTTCGCCTTCGTCGCCGTGTTCCTTTACTTGTTCCGCATGTGCCGAAAGTGCGGGTTTTACAAGAAAATTAGCCGTAACAAAGTAAACTATTACAAGTTGAAGAACAAAAAGCGGAACACCAATCAAAATGATTTTAAAGTTAAAGCCTTTCTTTTTCCCTTCTTGCTCTTTTTTTTCTTCTTTTTTAGCATCTTTTTTATCAGCCATTTGATACCTCTTTTTTAGTTTACCTTATCCTATATTCAAGAGGTATGCCATTAATAATAAAATTAAAACCGTTGAAAACAATTGATAAAAGGGGTTTTCAAAAGGAGCGGGAAAACTGGTTGGTTAATATTGTACATTTGAACAATAATTAATTGTTCAAGTAAATATTAATAGAGGGAGGAGAGGGGCTGACGTTGTCAGCGCCCTCGGAAAAATCCCTATCGAACCAGACTTGTGATTTCTTGGAGTAACGTATCGGAGACCGTAATTACTCTTGCATTGGCTTGGAAACCTCTTTGCGAAACTATCATCCTTGTAAATTCTTCGGATAAGTCCACATTAGATTGTTCCAAAGCACCGGATTGCAAAGTAGTGTTTGTAGATTCACCCGGTTCTCCGATTAACGGGTCACCCGTATTAGCCGATACCGTGTACATATTTTCACCAACGCTTACCAACCCGTTTCTGTTCGGGAAGTTTGCAACAAGTATTTGTGCAAGTTTTTTGGACTGACCGTTGGTAAACACACCCACAATAAATCCAAGCTGATCAATGCTGATGTTCGAAAGTGAAGCGGCGGCCGAACCGTTTTGATTCAATGCCGATATTACCGAATTAGCCGAAGTTTGTGTAATACCTTCGAATTTTTCACCGAAATCCAATTCGATATTACTTTGACTGGCACCACCTTCAGGTTTGAATACCAGTACAGGTGGATTAGGTGAAACCGAAGATAGAGAACCATCGGAATTAAAAGTCAAACTTCCGCTGTTACCGGTTAGCACTCCGCTTTCCGCCGGTAATTCTGCCGTCCAACTCCAACTGTTACTATCCAATTTAGTAAACGATAAAGTTAACGTATGCGCATTTCCCAGAGAATCAAATATTGATACTGTTCCTTTAACTATAGTCGGGTCTCTGTTTTCATCAACTGCCGAACTAATAGTATTGGTTCCTTTTTGTTCAACGCCGGTGGGATCGAAAATAAAATTAATACCTAACGATGTTTCTTGAATTTGAATCGGTTGCGGAGGCGAGTTGCCGTCTAATGATAACATCGCACCTTCGGGATCGGAGCTATCGAATACGGCTTCTACAGTTGTTGGACCAACAGCGGGAACAGTCGGATTTCCATCTTCATCCAACAATTCGTAAGTTACATCGTAGGTATCCGCAGCTGTTTTTTCATAAGTAACTTTGAAAGTATATTTATTACCCATTTCGTCGTAAACCGTGTTCGATTCCTCTACACTTTCCCCAACAGCCATAGAACCGTTAATACTACCGGTTTGAATGTAATTTTCCGAACGAGTTAATGGCGAAGTACTATCGAGGTTCCCGCCCCACGATGCAAAAGTTGTAGCAACCGCCGGCAAACGCAAATTTGAATTAATTACGATATCTTCCAAATTGTTACCGGGTGGAATTACACCGTCTTCCGTAGCAACTTTACCTTGAACTACGGCACCGTTCTGCGGATTTACAAGTTTTCCTTCCGCATCGAAAATGAACGCACCGGCTCTCGAATACAATCTTTGACCGTTTCTTTCCAGTATAAACAAACCTTCACCTTGTATTGCTAAATCTGTAATAATACCGGTTCGTTCAAACGTTCCTTGGTTCCAGTTTCTGTCGACCGAGTTCAATTTCATACCCAAACCGATTTGAAAAGTATTCGTACCGCCCGAAGTATCAGTCGGGTTGGTTCCGTACCTCACAAATTGGTTGAATGTATCGCTGAAAGTTACTCTGGAACCCTTGAAACCGATAGAGTTAACATTGGCAATATTATTGCCAATTACGTCTAACATAGCTTGATGGTTTCTGATACCGGATACACCGGCAAAAAGGGAATTAATAAGTGACATAATGACCTCCTAAGGTTATTTGTTATACTTTTTTGATTCAACGTCAGTCGTTCGGTTGAATCGGGGGCGTCCTTGGAAGGTCCCGCCCCATTATTTAATTAATATTTATTTTGCAAAAACTACACTATCGATATTTGTAAAAATGTTATCTTCCTTTTCCGAAATTTCCATTGCCGTTATTACCGTTCTATTGGGTACATTAACAATAAAAGCCGTCCTGTCCATCATTACCAGCGAATCTTTTGCTCCTTTTCTTTCCGCTTTGTTAATCGCTGTTTTCAGCTTGTTCAAATCAGCATCGGTTAAATTGATATTTCTCGCTTCCAATCTTTTTGCCGCATGACTCGAAAATTTTATTTTCTCAAGTTCCGTTTTAAATATGTCATCGAACCGGGAACCTTTCCCGGTGGGTTTCGGCTCCGTAATTCCACTATTAGGAATTACCGGAATAAACGGTACTTTTACGCCATTTATGATTTCGGCCATGATTCAAAATCCTTTGTCTCTGCTTTGCTTGAAGAATTGGACGGTTGCAAAATCTCAAAGATTTCACCGAGTGAATATTCGACTCCGTTAATAACCAAAGCCGTTCCGGTTTCATTAAATCTAACCGCTTCAATCATTCCAATGCTATAAGTGTCAATCACCATGGATTCTCCGTTTGCACCGGTTGCTTCAACTTCAAAAGTATATTGACCGGTAGCCACTTTTTCGCCTTCATTATCGGTAAAATCCCACGATAGTTTATGTTCGCCTGCGGTTTTCGGTACATTATCAAACGTTTTAACAACCCTTCCGCTGGCGTCCAGAATTTTAACCGTAACCGTAGTTGCACTGGTCGGGAGCGTATAACCGAACTGCGCTTTCGATTGACCGTTATAATCAATCGAATTGGAATTAACTTTGGCATCTTTACCGATTAACGCAGCGGTTAATGTGTTATTTACGGCTTGCGTTAACAAATAGTTTGCGTCGATACTTTGGTTTAAAGAATCATTCATATTAGATAACTGCTCTAAACTGCTGAACTGCGCAAGCTGTGCAGTGTATTCGCTTCCGTCAAGCGGTTCCAACGGATCTTGATTCTTAATTTGTTCCATCATCAATTTTAGAAAATCGTCTTTACCCAGCGCACTTTTCCCTTGCGGTCCGAAATTAGGTGTATTTTGATTTAGTAACGATGTTATTCCTTCCATTTTCTTTGCTCCATTATGCTAAATATTCGTAAGTGTTATAACCATAATACTTCATATTCGATGTTCCGTTAACTTCGTTATCAAAGTCTTCAGGATTAAAATTCCCCGATTTATTTTTACTCATCATATTTTCGTTATGCTGTTTGTTGGCATCGTTCAGAGATATATCCAAACTACCCAACTGAATACCGTTCTTACTTAAATTCGAGAACAATTCATCCAAATTATTTTCCAGCAATTGCTTTGCTTGAAGATTATCGACTTGAATATGCGCTTTAATCGAATGGCTTGACGAATCCAAAGTAATATTCACTTTTCCAAGATGTTTGGGTTCCAACTCAAGTACCATAAACGATTTTTCATTCTTTTGTATAAACCGGGATACTTCCTTAAACAGTTCCGTATACTTAACCGATTTTAAAACATTTTCCGGTCTCTGTTGCGGTTGAGAAGATTCCGGTTTATGTAATTCTGCTTTATCCATTACTTGCTCGAAGCCGGTTTTGGAATTATGATGTTTCAATGTTTCTTTGATTTTTACATCGTTATTATTTTGATTATTTGAATTTGTATATTCTCTATGTTCGCTTTTCTCTTCTTTGCTTGAAACTACTTTCGAGTTACTCTCTACTTTATGTACCGGTTCATCTGCATTATCTTTCGTCGTTTTCCCTTGTTTTTCTTGCGTCTCAAACTCTACTTTGGCAACCGGCGTATGTTTATTTTCATGCCGTACCTTAATCGGTTCGTTTTTAATTTCCGCATTATCCGATGGACGGTTTACGGATTTTTTTTCAGTGTGTTTTAAGTTTTTATATTCCGGTTTTTGTTCGTTAATTTTTTTCGAATTCTTGTTTTCTTTATCTATCGAATATTCGGTTTTGGAAATTTCTTCCTCGTCACCTGGAACTTGCTTCTTCGTCTCAACTTGTACCTCATGCTCAGAAACTGGTTTTGCAATTTTATTTTCATTCCGTTTCGCTTGTTCCGGTAATTGAATACCCGCTTTTTCCGAATTGTCTTTTTCAACAACCGTTTTGCTTTCGTTCAAAACTTGTTTTATTTCCGCAGTCTTATTCAAAACGCCCTTCTCCGGATGCTTAACTTTTTCTTGCGGTTGAATAATTCTCTCATCACCTTTCACCATATCTTTAGCATCTACCCGAACCTTTCCGGATCCCGGTTCGGAGTGTTGTTTAGCCTCGTTGATTTGTGAATCTGAATCTCCGGTTTTTATTCCCTTTTGCGATCGATCTGTATTTTTAATTTCTTTAGGCTGAATTTTTTCATCAACCTTAACCGATTGTTTTATTCGGGCAACTTTGATTTTCAGTTGAGGTTTAAGAACTTGCTTTTCGTCAGCGTTTTTTAACGAACCCGTTTCCTTGTTATTAATTATAACATCTTTCTCGGTTAACGGTTGTTCGGAACGATTCGATTTTACAACATCATTCTCTTCTTCCACTTGAAGAACATTTTTATTGAAATGGGATTTTATTTCATTAGGTTGTTTCTTAACGGTTTTATCCTTGACTAGAAAATATTCCTGCTCAAATAATTCTTTTCCGGTAACCGGTTTTTTACTTTCGATTTGATTCCCCGCATTTCCCTTTACAAAAGTCTTTTTAGACCCTTCATGATTTACAACGTTTCGCTTTATTTCCGTTTCTTCCGATTTTTCCGGAACAACAGTAAAATCAACAGTTGTTTTTTCCGGCTTTGTAAAATCGGCTAGAAGTGATAAGTCTTTATTTGAAGTTTTATGTATTTCAATTTTATTTATTTCGTTGAAATTCAATTTGCCGTTTAAATCCGAATTCAATTTCGAGACTAAATTTATCCCGCTCCGTTTATTAATCTCATAAACTTTCGCCTTGGTTTTTCCAGTAGTATGCAAAAGGATTTTTACGGTATCTTCTTTCTCGAGTGATTTATCATGAATGTTTTTTGTAAGCTTATCACCAATAAAAGTTTTTATTACGATTTCATTTTTACTGCTTGCTGTCGGTTTTGTGTTTAATTTTCCTGAAGTTTCCGCGTTGCCCTTTCCGGATACGGCATTTACGGGTGTTTTAATTGTATTTACAATATCACTACGAACCGGTTTACGGTCGAACATTTCCGAAACAGTATTAACAATTATTTCTTTATTTTTTATTAAAGAAACATTTGAGAAATATTCGGTGCTCTTATTTGTTTTTTCCGCAATTATGTTAAGATTCAGTTGCTCCGTTTCGCTTTCGATATTTACCAACATTTCTTTGCCTTTGAGCAATTCTTTTTTAACGGATTTAATATTCAAATTACGCCCAAGCAATTCTTTAATTTCCTTGGTGGATATTTTAACATTACTTTCACTTGATACTAATTGACCTGCAGATAAATCCGTAAAACTCTTCTCTACTTTCTCATGTAAAGAATCGGGTAAGACCGAAAGAACGGAGAATAGAGTAGGGACAGAATTTACGGGAACTTCTTTCTTGTGGATATCAATTAATTTCGTTTCGGAAACTTTTATATTCTCACCCGTTAAATCCGTCGTAACCTGCTCGGTTGAACCGTTCTCAATATTTCCCATTAAAACTTTAATTATATCGGCAAATAGATATTTATTGTTTTTCAGTTTTGGTGAGTTACCAAGACTTACATTTGCCGTATTATCGCTTACGTTTATGTACATCGGATTAAATTGCATCATTTCGGACTTGTTAATTTTTTAATTTTTTCAGTTGACAAATTCGAGAGTATTTCAGCAGCTTTCTTTTTGTTCATAGAGTAGAGTAAATCTCTCGCTTCATTATCGGAAATGGATGACAATAATTTAGCCGCTTTACTCGATTCCATTGTTTCGTATAATTTCCGGGTGGATTTCAACCACGCTAAATAAGCACTGTCTTTTTTCGTTTCGATGTTCTTTTTTAGATTTTCGATTTCCAAATCTTTTTGTTGCAATTGAGTTTGAGCAGCGCCCAACTCTAATTTTAATTTTGATAATTCATTCTCTAACGAATCCACAATTGTCATCATAATTGTTAAACTATCCGGAACTTGAGCAAGAGAATCCGCCATTGCCAGTTGAAGTGAATCGGCAATTTCTTCTTGCGGGGGAGAAAAGTCCAAAGAAAAAACATCATTGTATTTCGTGTTCAGTACGAACAGTCCTGCAGTAGTTGCGGCAAAGGCCAGTGTAAATATTAAAATATACATTATCGTGTTTTTCATCTCGCTTTCCCTTGCTTTTTAAGAGCTATCTCGTCCATCCGAATTTGCTCAAGTCTGTTTTGCTCCGTTTCAAATTCATTTTTATGATGTTCTTCCAATTTTTCAAATATTTTGGTTTCCTTGGACTTTTGCACCAATTCTTCTATCTTTTCCTTTTTTTCATTTTCCAACGTTTTAATTTTTTCTTCAACGTACTCTAATTTTTCGTTTATATATTTTTCGAATTTCGAATAAAAATGAAGCTCCTTATTTTCCACGAAACTCTTTTCGAGAATTTTTCTTTTTTCGTTTTCCTTTTCTCTAATTAATTCTTCCTTATACTCATTTAATCTCTGAATTTTTATATTTAATTCACTTATTTGTCTTTGGATTTCTTTTTCGAATATTTTTTTAATTCTTTTAATGTTTTCATATTTATAAGAGAATTTTGCCATTATTCAACCAGCGGTTTCTCTATAATTTGCATTAACTTACGCACAGCTTCTTCCAGAGTTGATTTTTCTTTCATGTCTTGTTTCAAATAGCTCCGAAGCGATTGTATTTTCGAGAGAGCGTGATCAATTTGCGGATTACTGCCTTTAACATAGGCTCCGATATTAATTAAATCTTCTGCTTCGTTATAAGTAGCCAAAATCTCATTAAATTCAACCGCCCGCAATCGGTGATCGTCCGGAACAATATCGGGCATAACTCTGCTTACACTTTGTAACGGATCGATTGCCGGAAATTGTCCTTTATTCGCAAGCTTTCTCGAAAGGACAAAATGCCCGTCCAGAATCGAACGCACTGCATCGGCAATGGGTTCGGTCATATCGTCACCGTCGACCAGAACACTATAAAAACCGGTAATACTGCCATTTGCCGCCGTACCGGCTCTTTCGAGCAACTTAGGAAGAATAGCAAACACGGACGGTGTATAGCCTTTCGTCGTCGGCGGTTCTCCGATAGTTAAACCGACTTCCCTCTGTGCCATTGCAAATCTTGTTACGGAATCCATCATCAACACAACGTCTTTTCCTTTGTCTCTAAAATATTCGGCTATTGTTGTACCTATAAACGCAGCTTTAATCCTCATCAATGCCGGTTTATCGCTTGTAGCAACAACCACAACGGATTTTTTTAAACCCTCTTCACCTAAATCTTTTTCTATGAACTCACGAACTTCCCTTCCTCTTTCACCAACAAGAACAATTACGCTTACATCAGCATCGGTGTTTCGGGCAATCATACCAAGCATAACGCTTTTACCTACACCGCTACCGGCAAATATTCCTATTCGCTGTCCCCGCCCTACGGTTAATAAACCATCGATTGCGCGTACACCGGTTTGTAAAGGTTCTTTGATTCTTTTCCTTTGCAATGGATTCGGCGGTTCTCTGTAAACTTTTCTTTTGTGTTCGTACTGAATTTCGCCTTTCCCGTCCATCGGATTTCCAAAACCGTCAATCACTCTGCCCAACAAGCTTTCCCCTACGCCAACCGAAAAAGTCTCTCCTGTTGCGATGATTTGACATGAGGGGGAAATTTCTTCAACCTCACCAAGTGCAATCGATAATACTTTACCTTCCCGAAATCCTACTACTTCCGCTTTACTGACTTCCCTTCCGGATTTATCGACTATCGTGCATATTTCGCCCAACGATGCATTCGGTCCAATCGAAACAACCACCAAACCGATTACATCGGTAACTTTACCGTTGATTTTAATCAACTCTGTTTTTGTTAAAACTTCATCAATTCTTTCTTCAAGTATTTCGGTAAATTCCATTATTCTTTATTTTCATCCAGTAGATTGTTTGATAATTGCCGTTCAATTTCCTCAAGCATTGTAGAAATTCTCGAATCAACATTTCCGATTTCCGATTCAACTACGCATCCACCGATTTTAATATTTTCATCTTTCTTAATTTTTATTTTTGCAAGACCCGTATCCAGTTTTTTAATCAATTCGTTTTTCTCGAGTAGCTCATAATCTTTCGGATTCAATTTTATCATCATTTCGTTAGCGCCCAGAATTTTACTCAAGCTGTTTTTGAGCGTGTTATCGATTATCGATTTTTTTTCAAGTTCCTTGTCTAAAATCTTTTCCGCGATTTTAACCGAGGTATTAATTATAATTTTAGTTAATTCGTTTTCATACGTTTTCAACTTTTCTTCAAACGAAGAAAGTATGATATAAAATTCCTTCGACTGTTCAACTAACTTATCCGTATAGGTTTTCTCAAGTTCTTCTTTAGCCTTTTCATAACCCTCTTGAAATCCTTTCTTATACTTTTCTTCGAGCTGTTCATTAATAATGTCTTTCTCTTCGAGCTTTTCATCTCTTTCTATTATTTCCTCCGTTAGTTGACCAACAACGGCTTTAACTTTTTTACTTTTAACCGAGATTTTAACGACATCAGACATAAACCTCCTCGCTGCCTCCTCTGAAGCTTACAGTAATTTCTTCTTGTTCCTCCAACATCTTAATTACGTCAACAACTCTGGCTTGAGCCGCTTCCACTTCTTTAAGTTTTACGGGTCCCATAAATTGAAGTTCTTCTTTTAACAAATCGGCTGCACGTTCTGACATATTGGAAAATATTTTTTCTTTAACTTTATCGTCTGCTACTTTAAGAGAAAGTGCCAAATCTTTTCTGTCAACCTCTTTAAGTATTCGTTGTATATCCCTATCTTGCAGATGAATAATATCGTCGAACATAAACATTAACCGTTTAATTTCCATTGCAACGTTTTCATCTTTCTCTTCTATTTTTGCAATTATTTCTTTGTTCAATGAAACCGGTATTCTGTTTAGAATTGTGGCAACCGTTTTGGAACCGCCTACTTGTCCCATTGTTTGATTAATCGAAAAGCCGGCAAGCTCATCCACCACTTTTTCCACTTGTTTAAGAGTTTGCGGTGAAATTTTTCCGAGTGTTGCGATTCTATAGACCACCTCAACGCGCAGGTCTTCCGGCAGCTCGGCTAATGCTTCCGCGGTTTGATCTGGATTAAGGTTAGCTAAAATAAGCGCTATTGTTTGCGGATGTTCTTTGCTAAGGAAATTTACGAGTTGGGAAGAATCCGCATTTTTCAAAACGTCAAATCCGTGTAACGTAGTAATATTCTTAACTTTTTCAATTACTTCCAAAGCTTTGGAATAGCCGAACGATTTTTCCAAAACTTGTTGAGCAAATTCCAATCCGCCCTCAAGTAAATATTCGCGAGCCGTAACCAATTCGTAATACTCGTCGATTACTTGCTCGGCAACATGCGCGGGAATATTTTTTACTTTCGTAATTTCCGCCGAGATTGCTTCCACGTCGGACGGTTCAAGATATTTAAATACTTGCGATGCGGCATCGACGTTTAACGCTATAAATAATAAAGCCGCTTTTTGCAAACCGGTTAATTCACTTATATCGGTTCTTGTTACGTTAGTTGCAGTATTACTCATATTCATCTTCCCTCAACCATGAGTTAATTAGTTTTGCAGCTTCCGAAGGATTCTTCGCTACGTAGTTAACAATTTTTTCTTGCTTCATTTGTCTGTGCGCCGCCTCGTCGCTTATTTCATCTTCCAAGTCACCTATTTCAAGAAATTTCTTTTTCTTTGCGGCAGACGGCTGAAATGTGGGCGGACCTATACCTCCTGCTGTTCCGGCGGCAGAGGGCGCAAGGTCTCCGAAAGCATTATCTTGATACGGCAATCCCCCGATAATGATTTTTTCTTCTTTTAATTTTTTAAGTAAATTTTTCAAAACGAAACCGGCGCCCGCTATTGCAACAATTAACAAAATATAATTGACTATCATTTGCATATTGTCGTTTAAAAATCCGCCTTCGTCCTTAAACTCATCTTCGTTCGGCGCTTCGAAAGGAATACTGACTATCGAAATTTGATCTTTTCTGGTATTATCCAAACCGACGGCTTTGCCGATTAACATTTCCAATTTTTTCAATTGTTCTTCGGAGCGTGGCTCGTTTACAATTTCAACTTTATCACCTACTTTCACTTCTTTACGAATACCGTTGATGACCGCGGCAACCGTAATTCTTTTAATGTTTCCCGCACCTTCTATTACTTTTTCTATCGTTTTGCTTACTTCATAGTTTGTCGTGACGTTTTCAGAAACTATAGCGTTCGAATCGCTTACGCTTACACCGTTACTTTGCGAGCGCGAGGTTTGTTCGCTTATTGCCACTTGAGATTCCGGATCAAATGCTTCGAGTGTTCTTTCAACTTGCTTAAAGTTTAAATCAACATTTATTTGAACATCCGAGTTCCCGTATCCTACAACCTTATCAAGTATTTGCTGTGCTTTGTTAGTAAGATAGTTTTCTATCGATGATTTAATCTCGAATTGTTTTTGTCCGTTCACCGAAAGCGGGCTTTGATCAACAGCTCTGGAAAGCATTCTTCCCTTAGAATCAATTATCGTAACATCATTTGGACTTAACCCTTCGATACTATGCGAAATCAAATTCGCGATTGCCATTATATTATCGTCCGTAAGCGATGCACCGGCTTTCAGTTTCAATACAACGGAAGCGCTGGGGGATTTTTCTTCGCTTTTAAAAATTGTTTTCTCCGGAATAACGATATGTACTCTGGCAGCCTTAATTTTGCTCTGCTGCATAATCGTGCGCGCCAATTCCCCTTCCAGCGCCCTTTTGTAATTCATTTTTTGAACGAACTCCGACATCCCGATTATATTCTTGTCAAATATTTCGTACCCGATTATTCCGGAACTCGGAATACCTTTACCGGCCAAAGCAAGTCTTACTTCGTACACTTTTTCTTTAGGAACACTGATTGTGGTTCCGTTAGCCGTTATTTTGTAAGGGATTTTTTCCTGCCTTAAATATTGAATAACTTGGGAGGCATCTTCTTGATTAATGTTCGTGTAGAGAGTTGAATAACTCGGTTCGTTAAACATAAAGAAAATAAAACCTATGAAGATTAACGATCCGATTGCCAATCCGCCGATTAACAATCTCTGCTGAAAAGATAATTTTGTGAAGATACCGATTAGTGAACCGTACAGACTTTTTCCTTTATCCACAGCTATGAAATCCTAGTTAGTTCTTTATACATATCGATTGCTTTATTTCTAATTTCCATTAGAAGTTGTAAACTGGTTTTTGCTTTTTCACCGGCAATCATTACTTCATGCAACTCAACATCCCCGCCGGTAAGAAAATCATTAACCATTTCATTCGATCTTAATTGATCTTTATTTACATCTTTTACAAAATCCGAAATCAGATCTCCGAATTTTTCGGTTGAGTTAACCTTTTTAGGTTTACCGTTTGAAAATTCAGGTAAATTATTTCCTAATCCGTTTACTTCCATTTTTAACCTCTCTTATCAAATAACGAACCCAAAGAAACACCGGAGAGCTTTCCGGTCGGTTCATAAAAATGATAGTTGTTTATTTCTTTTTCGTTTTGGGGATACATGGATTTGAAAAATGCTTTCTCCGATTGATTTATCTCCGCCACGTTCTTTATATTTTCAATTTTATTAGTTTTATTAATTTGAGTTTTGCTGTTATTTACTTTGTACGGATTATAATTCCCTATGCTGTTCATGGATATTTTCATCTTATATCTCCAACGAATTTTTCGCTATTTGTTTCGAAGCTTCGAAAGCCGCTACATTTGCTTCAAAACTTCTTGATGCGGCAATCATATCAACCATTTCCGTGACTACGTTTACATTCGGCATTTGTACATAGCCTTCTTCGTTAGCATCCGGATGATCGGGCATATAAACCAATTCCCCTTCACCGTTATCTTCTTTAATTTCGGTGATTATATTTTTATCCGAATCCAACAAAGAATTTTGTCGAACCGGCAACAATGCATTAAAAGCATCGCCGTTCAGACTTTTTTTCAGAGTTAGTCTGTTTTTATTTTCCTCGATTTGTTTAACCACCAAAAACTTTCTCTTGTAAGGTTGACCGCTTTTTGTTTTGGTAGTATTCATATTGGCAATGTTTTCCGTAACAAGTTCCATTTTTTTCTTTTGGATACTCATACCTTTCGCACTAATTCTGAAGGATAAAAAGTTCGGGGTAATTTTCATTTTCTACCTCCGCTTATAACGTTTTGTAATGTTTTGAAGTAACCGTTTAATTTACGCGCAGCAAATCTGAATAAAATCGTATTTTGCGCCATGTCCGCCATTTCCCTGTTAATATCAACATTGTTAAAACCGGAATCGAAATTCTCGCTTTCGTCGGTAACAATTTTAATTTCCGTCTGCAAAGTTTTTTGGTTACCTCCAATGTTGCCTATATGTTTTTCTTCCAACGATTTTATCGCATTGCTATAAGTTGCACGGAACTCAACATCTTTTCTTTTATAATTGACGGTTCCGGCGTTGGCTATATTTTGACTAATAACTTTTTGTTTAAGAGCCGCGTAATCCAAAACGCGTTCGAGAAGTTTATTTGTTGGTACTGCCATTTCCACCCTGTTTTTTCCCAGTTTAGTTTCAAAACTAGTGCCATATTATATTATTGGGTTTTAGGGTGGAAATGTGTTATTTGAAAGGTCAGGATTGGCTAAATATGAACAATTGAAAATTATTCATCAGAATAATCGAGCAGAACGGATTTAGTTTCTCCGCAAGAGCAAACAAATTTTATTTCTTTTATGTTGTCGTTAACATCTTTTTTAAGGATTATTTTAACGCCTTCGTGTACGTCTTCTTCAACATCAATTTTCGTTACGCCCGTTAATTTCACGTCTTCAGCTTTAATTACATTATCAACCAAACCGGATTCTCTGTAGGAAATTTCTCTATAAACCGATTCTTCGAAAACATTTTCCATAATTATGCTACCTCATTTAAAATTTGCGGAATTTTATCCAAAGGAGCCACAACGTCGGCAAGTTGATTATCGACAATAGCTTTCGGCATTCCGTAAACCACCGAAGAACTTTCATCTTGAGCCAAACAGTAGCCTCCTTTACCTTTAAGTTTCTTTATGCCTTCAAGTCCATCATGTCCCATGCCAGTCATTATCACACCGAGAACATTTGCGCCATATTCATCCACAACGGAATTTAACATAATATCGACTGATGGTTTGTGTAAAACGTTTTTATCACTTTCGAAGACTTCTATGATTCTTTTGCCGGAAAGATTTTTTTTCACGTGCATTTGCATTCCGCCCGGCGCAATATAAACGTATCCGCTTTTTACCTCTTCGGAATTTTCGGCTTCTTTTACCGTAAGTTTACTCAAGCTGTTTAATCTGTTTGCAAGCGATCTCGTAAACTTCGGCGGCATGTGTTGAACTATAAACACCGGTACTTTAACCGTTAGAAGAGGTATAACTTTTTGTAAAGATAAAGGTCCTCCGGTTGAAATACCGATTGCAATCGAATTAAATTTATTTTTGGGAAGTTTACCGTTTGTCGGTATTGGAACTTTACGGCTTTCTTTGCCCTTTATTTCGCTTTTCAGACTTTCAAGTCGCTCTCTAAGAAATTTCTGTCTTACAATAGTTTTTATTTTGCGGATTAAATCTTTTTTAACTTGCTCCATATTAACACTTACGAACGACATTTCTTTAGGTATGAAATCCACCGCACCTATTTCCAGTGCCTCCAAAGTGGCCTCCGCCCCTTCGGTGGTTAAAGAACTAACCATAATCACCGACGTCGGAGCTTCTTTCATAATTGTTCTTAATGCCGTCAACCCGTCCATTCGAGGCATTTCGATATCGAGCGTTATTATATCTGGACGAACGGATTTAGCTTTTTCAATCGCTTCAATTCCGTCTTTTGCAAAATCGGCTACCTCAATTTCGGGATCAGCACTGAGAATAATCGATAGGGATTTTCTCATGAAAGCCGAATCGTCTACAATGAGTACTCTTATCTTTCTATTCAATTTTGACCCGTTAATTTATTTACCAATTCGGCAACATCAACTATCATAACCACTTTACCGTCTCCCATTATTGTAGAACCGGCAATACCTT
>CAZKKI010000095.1:0-23208 GCA_964553325.1 uncultured Melioribacteraceae bacterium
GTTCTTCTTTCCACTTTTTAATTTCCGCTTCGTTTCCCGAGAGTAAAACATCGGGCACTTTCATACCTTCGTACTCTGCGGGTCGAGTATAATAAGGCGGTTCCATAACTTCTCCGTCCATTAAAGAATCGTTCAAAGCCGATTCGCTATCGCCAAGCACACCGGGAATTAATCTTACAACAGAATCGACTATTATTAAAGCGGGAAGTTCGCCTCCGCTTAAGATAAAATTTCCGATTGAAATTTCGTCGGTCGCAAACCTTTCACGAACCCGGTCGTCAATCCCCTTGTAATGCCCTGCAATAATCATAATATTTTTTGCAAGCGAAAATTTATTTGCGAGAGACTGGTTATAAATTTTCCCTTTCGGAGTGCAAAAAATAATATGATCGTATTCTCTTTCCTTTTGCAAACTTTTAATGCATTTGAAAAATGGCTCGGGTTTTAATAACATTCCGGGCCCGCCGCCATAGGGTTTATCGTCAATCTGTTTATGTTTATCGTATGCATAATCGCGCAAATTATGCACATAAATTTCAACCAGTTTTTTATTTTGCGCTCTTTTAACAATACTGGTTTGCAAGGGACTTTGCAACAAATCCGGTACGGCCGATATAATATCAATTCTCATCATTTTCAAATTCAAATTTGTCCGATAAATCTATTCGTTTTTCGGCAATGTTTATTTTTTCGATAAAAGAACCGATTGCCGGTACCAGAATTTCTTTTCCCTCTTCGTTTTTTACAACATAAACGTCGTTTGCGGGAAGTGAAAGAACATCAATCAAATTACCAAAGAACAATCCGTTTTTATAAACTCTACATCCGATTAAATCGTGAATATAAAACGTATTTTCCGGAAGATTAACCAATTCATCTTCCGTAATATAAATTTTTTTTCCAATTAAAAAGGAAACATCTTCCGCAGTATTAAAATTTTTAAACTTAAGAAGAAGCTTCCCTTTTTCTTCAATTACTTTTTCTATTACAAAAGGATTCTTATCGTTAAAAACATCAATATAAACTTTCAACCCGCTTATAAACCTTTCGGGGAAATCCGTAACAGGTAAAACGGATAAAAATCCTTCTTTCTTCTTAAAAACTTCCTTAATTTCCGCTACTAAATAGAAATCACTCAATTAAATAACTTAATCAAGTATTTTCAATATAGCACGTTTGCCTTCCTTAGCTGCAATAGCCGTCAATAGAGTTCTCATCGCTTGAGCAGTCTTACCCTGTTTGCCAATAACTTTCCCAACGTCATCAGCACCGACTTTAAGGGTAAGTTCTATTGTTTTTTCGTTGGGAACAGATTCCTCGATAACTACACTATCGGGATTGTCCACAAGATGTTTTGCAATAAATTCAACAAATTCTTTCATGAGACTCCCTGTAATATGTTAAAAGAAAGAGGGCACGAACAACTATGTGCGCGAAGAAAAACAGAAGACCAAGTAATATTATTCGGATTTTTCGTCTTCGGTTTTTGCTTCTTCGGAAGCTGTACCCTGTGCTTCCGGAGCGCTACTTTCCTCTTTTTCAACTTTTTCTTCAGGCTCTATTTTAGCTTCTTCTTTAGCTTTCGGTTTTTCTTTTGCCTTTGCTTTTTCCTCAGCCCTTTTTGCCAACTTAGCTTCGTGCAGCTTTTTCAGCTCTTCAACTTTGGCATTAATTTCTTCTTCCGTTTTACCTCGCTTAGTCATATCAAATTTAAGCAAAATTCCTTCTTTCGAAAGAATATTTTTTACCGTAGTTGTTGGTTGAGCTCCCACGTTCAACCAATACAGTGCTCTTTCTTCATTAATTTCAACAGTAGCGGGATCAGTTTTAGGGTTATATAAACCTATTGCTTCGATGAACCGACCGTCGCGCGGTGCTCTTGCATCCGCAGCAACTACTTTATAAACCGGTTGCTTTTTCTTACCCATTCTTCTTAATCTTAACTTAACAGCCAAATTGCTATATCCTCCTATTTATACATTACTAATTAAATTTAAAATTTCTAAAATTACCAATCATTTTTTTACCGCCTTTTGATGTAAATCGCTTCATCATTTTCTGCATTTCATTATATTGCTTGATAAGCCGGTTTACATCTTGAATAGACGTACCGCTTCCGCGTGCGATTCTTTTTCGTCTGCTGCCGTTCAATATTTTCGGTTTGGCTCTTTCGTCTTTTGTCATCGACTGAATTATCGCCTCAACTTTCACCAATTGTTTTTCGTCGATATCCGCATTTTTAATTTGTGTCGATAATCCCGGAATCATACTCATTAACGATTTAAGTGAACCCATTTTTTTTATCATTTTAATTTGCTTCAAGAAATCGTCGAAATCGAATTTATTACTAAGAAGCTTTTTCTCCAAATCTTCGGCTTCTTTTTGATCGATTTGTTTTTGGGCTTTTTCGACGAATGAAACTATATCGCCTTTGCCCAAGATTCTTGAAGCCAATCTATCGGAATGAAAAACTTCGATGGAATCGAGTTTTTCCCCGAGGCTCACAAACTTTATCGGTTTTTGTACAATTGCCCGAATCGAAAGAGCGCAACCGCCTCTTGAATCGCCATCCAGTTTTGTAAGAACAATTCCGTCGAATTCCACACTATCGTGAAACGCTTTTGCGGAATTTACGGCATCTTGACCCGTCATCGAGTCAACTACAAATAAAATTTCGGTCGGATTAACTTTTTCCTTAATCGCGACCACTTCTTGCATAAGCTGATCGTCTACGTGTAAACGACCGGCAGTATCGATAATGATTGTATTAAAATTATTTTCTTTTGCGTAAGCTAAAGAATCTCCGGCTATCTTAACCGCATCTTTAGTTTCGGGAATTGTAAAAACCTTAACCCCGATTTGCTTACCCAAAAGTTCCAATTGTTCTCTTGCAGCCGGACGATAAACATCGGCAGCAACAAGCAGAACATCTCTTTTTCGTTCCTTTAAATAATTGGCTAACTTTGCGCCGAAGGTCGTTTTACCCGAACCTTGCAATCCAACAAGCAATATGACCGTTGGACCCGACGGGTTAAGGCGGAGTTCGTTTCCCTCCTTTCCCATCAATTCGGTTAACTCATCGTGAATAATTTTAGTGATGAGTTGACCCGGCGTTACCGAAGCCAATACTTCTTTGCCAAGAGCTCTTTCTTTTACTTCTTCTATGAATTTCTTGGCAACTTTATAGTTTACGTCCGCATCTAAAAGAACTCTTCTTATTTCCCTCAGCGTATCGGAAATATTTTTTTCAGTTATTCTGCCCTGACCTGTTACTTTCTTCAGGGCTTTATCGAATTTTAGTGTCAGATCCTCGAGCATATTATCCAATGTTAATAAAAAATAACAAATTCCGAATAATTTTCAAACCGATTTATGATTCTTTTAATGCATTAGCACCCGATACTATTTCAATAATCTCTTTCGTAATGGATGCTTGTCTTTCTTTGTTATATTTAATTTGTAAAGTTCGAATCATTTCTTTTGCATTTTCCGTTGCCATATCCATTGCAGTCATCCGTGCGCCGAGTTCTGCGGCGTAAGATTCCAATAAAACTTTCCACATTGTAGCATTTAAATATTTCGGAAGCAACGAGTTAATGATGCTTGCTTTATCCGGTTCATATATAAATTCAACGTGCTTTTTATTTTCTTCACCGGTTTCTTCCCTTTTTATCGGCAGCAGTTGTTCTACTATCACATTTTGTTGAATTACCGATTTGAATTCATTATAAACAACAACTACTTTATCAACCTCACCGTTTATAAATTTGTTAACCATCTTTTTCATAAAACCGGAAACAAAATCAAACTTCAACGAAGAGAATATTCCGTTATATCTTTCGGCTATGCTGAAGGATAAACGACTGAAATAATCGCCGCCTTTTTTTCCGATACAATACAAATCGATATCGGAATTTCCCAAAAGATTCGAATATTCGGTCTCCAACATTTCTTCCACTCTTCTAATAACATTCATATTGAAAGCACCGCACAAACCTCTATCGGAAGTAACAACCACAACTGCAAGTTTTTTTAATTCGCGTTTCTCAAGCAAAGGGTTCGTGAAATCTTTTTCGGCACTTAACAAATGATGCAACACTTCGGAAATTTTTCTGGAATATGGCCGGGCATTAATAATGTTTTCTTGTGCCCTTCGCAATCTGGCGGCAGCAACCATTTTCATCGCTTTGGTTATTTGCTGCGTGTTTTGAACACCGACGATTCTACGTTTTATTTCTCTTAATGTTGCCATATTTTACTTTAGTTTGATAAAATAATACCGGAACAAATGTTTCCGGTATTTAAATTAATATTTAATTTTTAATTTATTCACTTCTTTTAAATTTAGCGAGGAATTCATCCGCTGCTTTTTTCAAAAGCTCTTCGGTTTCATCGCTAATTACTTTTTCCTTTTTAATATTTTCGTAAATCTGCGGATATTTCAAATCGATATATTCGTGAATTTCTTTTTCAAATCGTTTTACATCTTCGACTGCAATATCTTCAAAATAGTCGTTGGTACCTAAAAAGATACTAACAACTTGTTTTTCAACCGGTACGGGCGAAAATTGACCTTGCTTCAACAATTCAACAAGACGAGCTCCTTTTGCCAAAGTTCTTTGCGTAGCTTTATCCAAATCGGAACCGAATTTTGCAAATGCTTCCAATTCACGGTATTGAGCCAAATCGAGTTTCAAAGTACCGGCTACTTTTTTCATCGCTTTAATTTGAGCATTACCACCCACACGCGAAACGCTTATACCAACGTTAATTGCTGGCCGCACACCGGCGTTAAACAAGTTCGGTTCCAAATAAATTTGGCCGTCCGTAATCGATATTACGTTGGTAGGAATATAAGCGGAAACGTCACCTTGTTGTGTCTCGATAATCGGTAGTGCGGTTAAGCTTCCACCACCCAAGTCGTCGCTTAGTTTCGAAGCTCTTTCGAGCAATCTCGAGTGCAAGTAAAAAATATCGCCCGGATAAGCTTCTCTTCCGGGAGGTCTTCTTAACAGCAGCGATAATTCTCTGTAAGCAACCGCTTGTTTTGAAAGATCGTCATACACAACCAAAGCATGTTTTCCGTTATCTCTGAAATACTCACCTAATGTTGCACCGGCATAAGGTGCAATGTATTGAAGCGGAGCGGGATCGGACGAGGATGCCGAAATAACCGTAGTAAATTCCATTGCTCCTTGTTCTTCCAATTTAGCCACCACTTGGGCTACGGTTGAGTTTTTTTGACCGATTGCCACATAAACACAGTAAACCGGTTCTATTCCCAACTCTTTGGCTTCTTCCGTATGAGTGTATTTTTGATTTATGATTGTATCGATAGCAACAGCGGTTTTTCCGGTTTGTCTATCACCGATAATTAATTCCCTTTGCCCTCTTCCAATCGGAATCATTGCATCGATAGCGGTAATACCGGTTTGAAGCGGTTCTTTTACAGGTTGGCGTTGAATTACGCCCAACGCTTTTCTTTCAATCGGCAAATACTTTTCCGATTGAATCGGTCCTTTTCCGTCCAGCGGTTCGCCGAGCGGATTTATAACTCTTCCTAAGAAATTTTCTCCAACGGGTAACGATGCTACACGCTTAGTACGTTTAACCGTATCGCCTTCTTTAATTAAATTACTATCGCCGAACAGTACACAACCGACGCTGTCTTCTTCGAGGTTTAGAACCATACCGATAACATTGTTGGGAAATTCGACAAGTTCACTGGCCATTACTTGCGAAAGTCCGTACACTCTGGCAATTCCGTCGCCAACCGAAAGAACCGTACCTACGTCATAAACATCAACTTTGCTATCGAAGCCGGTTAATTGTTTTCTTAATATGGATGAAACTTCCTCTGGTCTAACTTCGGTCATTTCGTTTTCCTTAAATTTTTATTTTAGTTAAATGAAAAATCTTCTTTTAAAAATTTGTTTCTCAATAGCTCTAGTTGGTGAACAACGGAGGCATCGAGAACCGTATCGCCCACTCTAACGGTAAAACCGCCGATTAGAGATGGAGTAACTTTATATTTCATTCTAACGTCTTTATGCAAATAATCCGTTAGCTTTCGCTTGATTTCCTCTTTTTGCTTTTCGTCCAATTCGAAGGCACTTGTAACAAGAACTTTCACAATGTTCAATTTTTCATCGCGCAGTTCAATAAACCTTTTCAAAATATCGTATATTATTTCGTCTCTTCCTTTTTTTACAACGAAAAACAAAAACTCAAGTGAGTCTTTGCCGACTTTATTGCCGAAAATTTCACGAAGAATTTCGATTTTCTTTTCCTCCGTGAGAATAGGATTGGCAATTGCAACGCGCAATTCTTTCGAAGCATCGAAAGTATTAAATATTAGTTCCATATCTTTAGCCACGGAATCGAAAATGTTTTTTTCCTCACTCGATTCCAATAAAGCGTTGGCATATCTTGTTGCAATAGTATAACTACCCATTTTAACCTTTGGCCAAATCTTCAATATATTTTTCTACCAACTTTGCGTTGGTTTCTTCGTCAAGTTTTTCCCTTATG
This sequence comes from uncultured Melioribacteraceae bacterium, assembly GCA_964553325.1. GTDB lineage: Bacteria > Bacteroidota > Ignavibacteria > Ignavibacteriales > Melioribacteraceae > BMS3ABIN04. The sequence goes on from CAZKKI010000095.1 coordinate 6,532, forward strand.
ATTTTCTCTGCGGCTCCCACAGCGATTTCGGCAATTTGAGTCTTCAAATTGTTAAATGCCTCTTGATTTTTCCTTTCAATTTCAGCAGATGCGTCTTGAATTAACTTTCTGGCTTCCGCTTTACTTTCTTCAAGAATTTGCTTCTTGAGGTTTTCAGCGTATTCTCTACCTTGTTCAATTATTTTTTGAGCTTCTTCTTCGGCACGCGCTAAATTCTGTTTATTCTTTTCATAAAGCTCTTCGGCTTCTTTCCTTGCTTTCTCCGCTTTCTCCAGAGAATCTTTGATGAAGTTTTCCCTTTCGTTGAGCGAATTAAGAATAGGTTTCCAAGCCATTTTTTTCAGTATTAAGAAAAGGAAGATAAACGTTATGGTTGTCCAGATAATAACACCCGGATTTATATCTAACGGACTGCCTCCTCCTTCTCCACCACTTGAAAGAGCTATTAGAGCATAATTTAAAATTGAAGCCATTTATCAATTCCTTACGATTTAATAATTTAGAGTAAAACCGAGTTTTACTTTAATGCCAATAAAATACAAATTACTAATGCGAAAAGTGCAATACCTTCAATAAGTGCAGCGGCAATAATCATGGAAGTTCTGATATCGCCCGATGCTTCGGGTTGACGTCCGCTTGCATCCATTGCCGAACTTGCCAATTTACCAATACCAAGACCGGCACCAATTACCGCTAAACCGGCGCCAAAACCAGCTGCTAAAAATGCGTAATCCATTTAATTCCTCCTTAATGATATTTTTGTTTTTTATATTTTAGTTTAATTAATGTTCTTGATGTACGGCCATTCCTATAAACAAGGATGACAAAATTGTAAATATGTATGCTTGAATCAGTGCTACCAGTACTTCAAGCAAATTTATAAACAAAGCAAAACCTATTGATACCGGAGCAACAGCATAAGATTTCAAAATAAAAATCAAACCGATCAACGCCATAATAACAACGTGTCCGGCAGTCATATTTGCAAAAAGCCTCACTGCAAGCGCAAACGGTTTTGTAAACAATCCGAGAATTTCCACAACAAACATAATGGGTAGTAACCATAACGGAATTCCGTGCGGCATTAATCCTTTAAAATACCCGATAAATCCGTTTTTCATAATTCCGCCAATTTGAATAACAAAAAACGATATTGTTGCCAATGTGGCGGTAACCGAAATATTGCTTGTTGCCGTCGATCCGTACGGAAACAAACCTAAAAAATTACAGGTTAAAATGAAGAAAAACACCGTTAACAAATACGGCAAAAACTTTTCGTAGCCAGAGCCTATAGTAGGTTTAACTATTTCATCCCGCACGAAAACCACAAGTATTTCAACAAAATTAGCTAATCCTTTCGGTACGATGGATTTTTTATACGATTTTGCAACAGCGGAAAAAATAAGAATCAGAATAATTACGGCAAGCCACATAAAAACAACGTGTTTGGTTATCGATAAATCGATACCGAACAAATGAATTTCGGGAAGGTGAATTACTCCGAACGGTGAAAAATCAAGTTCTCGGGCGTCCAGAACGTGATGCATCATCCAACCGGCATCGTTACCGCCTTGCGCCGCATTGTGTACCGAATCCGCAATTACTTCTTCAACGTTATATGCCATATTAGTCAGTTTGGTTTTTAATAACTTTTTTATTTACAATAATATATCCCACTTCCAAGGAAAGTAGAATAAAATAAATTAAAAAGAATACTAATATAAAAGCATATTTATCAATTTTCAAGAATTTTATTATGAGTGCAATCGATATGAGTAAAAAAACCATCCTCAAACCGATTCCACCGAGGTTAAACATAACGAAAGTATTTCCGGATTTGCCAATTGATTTTTTAAATAAGAAATATGCTACAAACAGATTAATCAAATTGAGCAAGCCGGCATAAAGTGATGCTTCCACGGCATAGGCTGAAATGATATTGTTAAAATAAAGAATTGCCACCGTAACATAAATAACAACAAAAGTAAGAATCATACTATTCTTTATACTTTTCACTTTTCTTCTTTCTATTTAGTTCTAACGTAGTCTTAATAAAATTATAAATACCGGCAGCCCCGCCGAAAAATGAAAACAAAATTGTAAGAACCGGGTAAAGCCCGAATTTTTCATCCAACCAGTTACCCAAAAAGAACATCAAAACAATTGTTGCGGCCAATTGCGTTCCTAAACCGAGGTACGGACCAATATCCCTATAAGTTTTGAATAAATTATTTTTGTTTTTCCGGTTCATTCTTTTCAACCGGCTTTGAAGCCGCGTTAAACTGGGAAGCACTTCCGCTCATTGAGCTTTTACCGTCGAATTTAGCGCCTTCTTCAATTACAAGTACTTTTGTATAAATATCACCTTTAACATTCGAACTTGCTTCTAATACAAGTTTCGATTCGGCATTAACAGTGCCTTCCACTTTTCCGCTGATAATTAAGTTATTGGCTTTAACTTGCCCTTTTACCTCGGAAGTTTCTCCGAGCGTAAGGTTTCCGTTAATTAGTACGTCGCCAATTACTTTGCCGTCTATCCTTACATTGCCTTCACTTGTTATTTTGCCTTCGATTTTTACCCCACTACTTAAAATGCTTACATCTTCCGATGGAGATGAGTTCATTTCTCTTCTTAACGCCATAGTTCACTCCTTTTTTGTTAATAAATAGTTTTCGGGATTTACAACTTTCCCGTTTTTCCATATCTCAAAATGTAAATGGGGTCCTGTTGTATTAAAACCTGTATTTCCGCTCAAGGCAATTACTTCGCCTTGTGAAACATAATCCCTTTCGGTTTTTAACAAAACCGAACAATGTTTGTAAACCGTTATATAACCATCGGAATGTTGAATAATAATTTTATTACCGTCCCCCGAAGTGTAATCGGCAAAAATTACTATTCCGCCCGCACTGGCAAATACCGGAGTACCGGTTTTTACCGCAAAATCGATTCCAAGATGTCCTTTTGAAGGATTAAACTCATTTATAATAAAGCCTTTTGTCGGTTTAATAAAAAAAATCGTTTTTTTATTTTCTTCTGAAGGAAAGATTTTTTTTACAAAATGATTAAACACGGCAAATACATTTCCTTCGGTCGGAAGTTTTCCGTCATCAGTTTTTCTTAGAGAGTCCAGTACAGATTTATTAGAATCCGATGTATCTATTCCCGCTAAAATTATTGCATAGCGTAACTTCTGATTTGTCGATGAAATTCTTTCCAATTCTTTTGTAAGAAGAACCAATTTATTTTCCAATATCTTAATTTGTTTCGCTTGTTTTTCCAACTCCTTGTTTTCGTACAAAAGTGCTAATTTCCGCATGGGCGTAAACATAAAAAGTATCGAAATAGTAATAATCAATAGAATAGTGTAAATAAAAGCAACCGAAAATAGTTGTTTAAATGTGTATTTATATTGTTTTGTAGAACCGGTTGCATCCAGCCTAGTAATAAAAAAAGTGTTTTTAAATATGTCCTTAATATTTTTTTTCTTCATATCGGATAAATTTTATCTTTAAATATAATAAGAATCTGGATAGATTTTTCGGGGAGCTCTTAGTTTTTTTTCAGAAGGATGTAAACTTCCTTTAAAATATCGGAAGGCAATAATTTTTTTCCGCAATCGAATGTTTTAACCGGACATTTATCGTGTCCGTGAATACCGCACGGTTTACAATCCAATTCGTTATAACTGACAAACGCACTTTTCCCATTGTAAGGATAGAATCCGAATTCCGGTACGGTAGAGCAATAAATTGTAAGAACCGGAATGTCCGCGCACATTCCCATATGCGTTGGAGCACTATCGTTGCTAATTAATAGTTCACTTCTTTTTAATAAAGAAATCGACTCAAGCAAATTCAATTTTCCGGCAAAATTTAAAATACCGTTCGATTTATCCGTATGGTTCTTTATCTTTTCGCACAACTCTTTGTCTTCGCTTCCGCCAATTAATGCAATTTCAAAACCGTCATTTATTAATTCCGATATAACCACACTGAAATATTCCCAAGGATATTTCTTCGTTGCCCAAACCGATCCGGGTGCTATGGTTATAAATCGTTTTCCCTTAATTTCCCCGGCAATTGATTCATCCAACTCCGGTAAAATACATTCCGGTAATATCTTCCAATTCTCCAATAACTTTTTATCGTTTAATAACGAGAGGTTTCTTTTAACTTCATGAAAGTCTTTTTCGTATTTAATTTTCTCCGAGTAAACAAATGATAAAGATGCTACATCGAAACCGATTTTATTTTTAGCTCCACTTAACAAAACCACCAAGGAAGTTCGAAAAGAACGATGGGGAGAAAGCAATAATTCATAATTGTTTTTTCTTATAGTCAACGCGAATTTAATAGTTTGCAGAATCGATTTGTGCTTGTTTTTTTTGTCTAATACAAATGTTTTATTCACATACGGAGAAGAGGAAAAAATATCTTTCGTGGAAGGAATACAAATAACATCTATCGACGGATTTTTATACCTTTTATAAACTTCCTGAATTAACGGTAACGTTAAAATAGCATCCCCGATAAATGCCGTTTGTATTATCAATATTTTTGTGCCCATCAATATTTCCAAATATTATGCATCCAAAACCATTGTTCGGGATATTCGGTAATGTAGCTTTCCAACTTACGCATATATTTTTGATTGATTTGCTGAATTTTTTCATCTACTGAACCTTTAACATCATCATAGTTAAGTTCTTCAAAATACATTATATATTTACCCGCCTTATTCCTAACGGTTATGGCAAAAACTATAGGAACATTCAGTTTGAGAGCAATAGCTGCGGTTCCGGGATAAACGGCGGTATCCCGATTAAAAAATTTAACCCTCAATCCTTCTTTGGGTCCGCGTTGATCGCCAACTACACCCACAACACCTTTTTGTTGCAAAACCTTGTAAATATTTCTTACCGATGCACCCAACGGAACGGTTAAATTCCCGAATCTCATTCTCATTGCATTTAACCAATCAGTAACATATGGATTTCTTTGTTGCTTAACCAATACATTTAACTTTATATTTTTTAATTTTAATCCAACGGCCAAAGCGCCCAATTCCCAATTTCCGAAATGTGCGGTTAATAAAATTAGTCCGCGTTCCTCTCTAATTTTTTCTTCAACTATTTCAAAATTTTCGAATGAAATTAATTCCCAAATTTCCGTTTCAGAAAACTTGCGGAAGAAAATCACTTCAACCAACGTTTTAGCGGAACTACTATAAACATTTTTCAATAATTTTTTTAATTCGGCTGCGTTTAATTTCGGAAATGCGATTTGGAGATTTTTAAGAATTACGTCTCTTCTCAATGGGAAAATGTAAATAAGCAGAAAACTTAAAACTCTCGAAGGAAGCTGCTTGTGAAATTTTTTCAGAAAAAAGAAAAAAATTGAGAAAAACTTTAGTAATAAATATTCCGCTTTGTTCTGAAAATTCATTACAAATTATCTGGCTCTAATTCGTCGCGTCCAATTATCATCGCGTAATTCCCCTCGTTTTGTAGAATGGAGCAATTCGTAATCGGCATATCCCGTAATATCTCCAAACACAAAAATAACCCCACCTTCAATAGATTGATATTGCCAAATCTCATACGGTTTCATATTCAATTCATTGGGATATCTATCAATTCGGTCCGGTGGTCCATATTGCAAATATATTCTACCTCTATCGGTTTTATATCCTTCTTTTCGGAATGTATGAAATCTTGCATTGCAAAATTCAACTCTTTTAAGATATTCATTTTTATATTCATTCTGTTCTGTTTCGGGAATCGGGTCTCTTTTTTTCCAGAATTTATATAAAAATTCTCTTTTGGCATTTAACGAATCGAGTTTTTCGTACTGTTCAATTTCCAAAGACGTTGCAATATATTTTGATTGATCGAATAATCTGTCACATTCTTTATCGGTATAGACAGCAAACTCACTTGAAATATATTCTTTGTTTTTACCTTCTTTTTCTGTTGTTGCTGCAATTTTAGGATTATATAAAAAGAACTTTTTAGATGACACTATTTCACGCTTTGTAGTAGAATCGACCAATGCCAAAACCAACAAATAAGTATCGGTGGGATATTTTAACAAATTTATTGCTCCCAATTCAAGTATTGAATTTGATTTGCGAGGTATTTTTTTATCCCTTTCGTAAATTTTAATGTTATTGCTGTTAAACAAAATTTCTTTTAAGGTTAAAAACTCGCTTTTCTTATTGTTTTTTAAGTTATAAATTTCTGAATAAAAGAATAGAACCGGGTTTGACAAAGAATATACGATTGCCGGATTAGGAATCACTTCCAAATTATTTTTATAAAATATTGATTCTTTATTAATATTGTACTGTTTGATGTTCGAAGCCAATTGAATATCGCTGATTTTAAAATCTTCCGAGATTAACGGAACCACACTTAACTTTTCGTTATACTCTTTTCTAAATTCGGGATTTATAAAATCTTCGATCGAAACCGTCATATCGTATTTGCCTTCGGGAATAATAAACGCTAAAACACCGACCAAAACTTTCGAGTTTTTATTCGAATCGTTTTTTACAACACTATTTGCCAACTTCCATTGTTTATTTACTATTAACTCACCCGTATCAATATTTTGAATTTGTATTTTCAACTGGGCATTATAATAATATCCGTTAGAATTAGATTTATGTAAGAATTCATTTTGATTAATTGAATAATAAAATTCTACATAATTAGAAGTAGTGTCATAACCGAATTGTGCAAAATCGAATTCGAAAGCGGGATCTTGTTGTGCTTTAACAAAATTAATTCCTAATAAAAAAAACAGAACAGCGATTAAATGTTTCATTTTCAATAACTTATAATTTTTTTATTTACAAACATATAAATAATTATATACAAAATATAAAAAGAAAGGCGTCCCGCAAGACGCCTTCTTGATTAAATTATAACGGAAATATTATTGAATTCCCAATATAACGGTAAATACATGATTATCTGTCGGGAATTCTTTAACACTCCTGTAAGCATAATCAAATCTGACTGAAATTCCTTCAACCATTTCATAGTTAATTCCACCACCGACCGAAAAGTCATAAATTTGTTGATCGGAATTTTCAACTAAGAAATCGTATCCTCCACGCAAATAAAGGAGATTCTGAAAACTATATTCCATACCAAATCTGATTTGATCTTCCAGATTATTGTTATTTCTAAATGTTGAACCTAACAACAGATTGTTGCTTTCGTCGAAATCAAATCTGTATGCCAGACTAAGTTCGAAATAACTTGGAATTTGAAATTCCTCCGTATCAGCTTCGTAAACGGCTCTACCGCTCGTTAAAGCTGAACCGGGAACATCAGTTTTGACTTTTAAGTCTTCACCGGTATATTCCATATTAGTACCGATGTTTTTAACAGCAACGCCCAAGAACAAATTTTCTTGGAACTTGTATTGCACGCCAAAATCGATGGCAAATCCAACTGCGCTGGTGTTCAAAATAGTTTCATTTATCAAACTAAAATTAACACCCGCAGAAACTCTGTCGGTTAGCGATTTTGAATATGCAAGTCCTAAAACATAAAACGAAGGTGAGTATGTTGCACCCGTACCATCCGGATTCTCGAAGGTAGTAATCGGGATATCACCAAAATCCAATGTTTTAAAGGAAAGCGCAAATGACCCAATGTCCAAATGAGTACCAATTGCAAAATATGAAAGATTAATATCTGCAATATAATTCATATAATTGAACATCGCTTCGGTTCCATTCATTCTATCCAAACCGCCTGGATTGTAAAATAATGCCTCAAGTCCTGTAACATTGGATACAAATGCCGAACTTGTTGCTATGGATCTCGCACCAACCGGAATTAAGAGTTGTTCAGCTCCGGCAGTACCTTTACGAGAACCATCACCAGCAAACAGAGTCATGTATGAAGCAACCAGTAGTAAAATAATTATCTTCCTCATTCTAAACTCCAAATTGTTTAATCAAATTTATAGCGTATTGCCGGATTGATAAATTCTCAACCCGGCAATAAATAATCCTATTAATAATATTTAATCTGTTTTTGTGGCATTATTATAGCAAATTTAAGCACTTTGTCTCCTAATTTAGGATTCGAGACTAATGCTATATACATACCGGACGCAACTCTAAGACCGTCTTCATTCAACAAATCCCAGTTAAGTTGCGGTGATAGATCATTCTTTTCTAATGTACGGATAAGAATACCGGACAAAGTATATATTTTAATTGTTACCTCTTGCGGTAAATTCGAGAATGTTACGTACGGCTGATCGAATCTACCACCCGTATAACTAACACCCGGATTATATGCAAACAACGGGTTTGGATACACATTTACTTTATCGAACAGAGCTTTTTCGTCATCGGCTGTCACAGTCGATTGAATTTGATAGACATACTTGTCCTCTACCGTAATTGGTGAATATGGCTCAATAATTAGTGTACCCGTAGGATTGAAGTTGTCGCTTGGTGAAGCTGCACTTAATCCTACTACATACATAGCGTCGAACCACGGACTTTTTGCAATTGCTTTTAGCGAATCATTAACTCTGGGATCCGTAGTTTTGATTCTGTAGCCGTTACCTAAGTCCGCCCATCGACCATCATAACCCGTGTATGCTAAATGATCCTCCGGATTTTCTGAATAGTCGGAATTAAATATTACAATATATTCCTTAGTGAGCTCAACATTACCATATGGATTCCATTTTCCATCGGGGAATTTCAAAGAATCTGTTGGGAATGCGTTTTCTGTAAATCCGACGGCTAATCTTCTTTCCTCTCCATTATCATCCTTGACATAAGCAGCAAACGGTACATCAACAAAGCCGGAATCAACTTCACCGGTACCTGCCGCCCAAACGAATCTCAACGGAGCTTTAACATATCTAAATGCTTTACTGGTTTCACCAAAACGTAACTCAACACGTCTCATATCTTCAACTGATATGGCTTTTGAAGATTTACTCGTAACAGGAAATACTCTTTGCGGTGCACTAACATCACCACCAACATAATATACACCTTTGATGCTATCATTAACCAGTTTGAACCATGGTTCACCACCTTCAAATTTAACGTTCTTAATTCCAGGTTCTATCCACTGCACATTAACCGTAACACCGTCGTGTAAATTGGTGATGTCATCTACGTCGTAAGACTCTTGAGAGTCGGCAACCATAACACCTTTATCCATATCCTTAATGTAATAAAACAGCTTATAAGCAGTACTATTACTGTCGCGGAAGAAACCAACTTCATATTGATCCGGTGTAGTTTGGCTCTTGTCGTAAACCGAATATGTTACTTCGGCTTCGGAAGAGCCGGATACATGCTTGGCCTTAACACCTGAATAAAACGGTGTAAATAGATCTTTTCCGACAACGATTCCTGAATTTCCCTTATCATCGTTTATTATGGATGGAATATTCTGAATGATGCCAACTGTTGCAGTACCTGGAATCAAGTAAGTACCAATAGCATCATATCTCACTATTTCCTCTTCGTTTAATGCAAACCCAACAATTGAAAAGAAGTACGGTTTTCCTTTAATTAATGGGCCACCTGTAAACGGATCGGTATCAATCGTTAACTTTAATACACCTTTTTCTGGGTCACTATAAATTGCTGGGTCAAGTTGCGTTCCATCTTCATATATGATTTTACGTTCGTTGGTAACAGGATCTTCAAACAATACTGTTTTAATATCATCGGCAACATCGTATTTTGCAATTAACTTAGCATTTTCCAACCCTCCTTCGACAAGTGCCGTTGAGTTTTTATTGTACATATAAACTTCGTAACCTTGAAATTTCATATTAAAACCATTACCTACAGCGTTGTATTTGAACTGTGGACTTGTCTTCCAAATAAATTCAATCGTTTCTTCAGTGGTTTTAACTATTGGTTCTACAACTGGAGGAGGAGCTGGGAAGTTAAAGTTATTTTGGAAAACAAATTGAGCGGATCTGTCTATCTTTTTAGCATCCTTAACCGAAGCTAAAGCGGATTTTCCTCTACCAACAACATAAGCAACAATAATGTCAACCGGTTTTCCCGCTTCAAGTTTGAACGGTCCGGTATTTGACATTTGTCGTTGATCGAATGGAGTCGTGTTAATCCAGCCTTTAAGTGCAACAGGGTCACCTGAATACATAAATCGACCGTCGATTTGAGTACAATCATCATTAATAACAGTACCAAAAATCCAATTACAAGGATCCACTATATTTCCTTCTTGATTAAGTCCACGTAAGTAATTTCTTGCTTGTTCCTCATTGTCTGGATCTCCTTGTGTTGGATGACCTTGCATGTAATGGACAAATGAGCTCAACCCCAAATTTTTAGCGCCATAAATCGTATCAACTCCTAATAAAAGACCTTTAGTATTAAACGCCATATCTTCCGGATTACCTGTTTCCTCCCATGGACCTTGAAAAAAGTCGATTAAGAAGCAAGGAGGATCGACTCCGAAATCACCATCATCGCCATCATTATACACATACCCTGCATCCAGAGTAGTATCCGAGCCAACAAGGTCATCTGTATAATCACCTAAATCGGGATCTGCCCACACCCCAAAATAAACATCATTCATTACTTCAGATACTGTACCCGTATTTAAGATTGAATAACGTAAGAAAACTATATTTCCTAAATCTCCGGATGTTGCATATGCCCACATGGTCTGACGAATCTCTATACCCTGTGGTTCAACATTCGAAAAAATTCTGTCTTCTGATGGGACTCCATCATTATAAACAGTCCACACTGTTTCATCACCCAAGAGGTCAGGACTATCCTCATCCGGATCCCATTGACCGTTACCGTTTTTATCAACCGGATTATAGACACCGTCGCCGTCTCCATCATAGAAATAAGCACCGTATTTTACCGCCGTTGCCCATTCTTGCCATGATTCACCAAAAGGCTCATCCGTTGCTTTAACAACGAACATCCCTTGCGAATCTTCATCGCCAGCTACATTACCAGGTATATAATCCTCTATTCTGGAAGCAGTGGCCATTGCGTTAGACCACATAATTCCTTGATCATTTATTCCACTTAAGAAAAATCCCGCGGAATAAAGAAAGTTTTTTCCGTCTATAAGTCCTTGCGAACTCCCGCCGATATTAACATCAGCTATTACTCCTTTACTATTTAAAGGAATACTAAGTTTGTTAACAAACAACCGATAGGAATCTAATCCCGCATCTGTTGCTGCTGGTTTCTTTAGGTTTTTACCTTCTTTTTCAATAACACTGGTAAATCCCATAAGAACCATCAAACTTAGAAGAAATAACGCCTGTATAATTGTTTTTTTAATGTTTACCATAATTCATACCCAGCTTATTCTTAAAATTCTATTATATTCCACTAAAATTTACTTTGAAACCTAATTTTATCAATCTTGGAATACCAAAATTGCCAGGATTCCTTTCCAAACTTTCATAATCTTGTTTCCATTTTTCCCCGTTTTGCTTAACCAATTTTTTACCTTCTTCCGTAGCGAGATAATTGGTTGTGTATGGTGAACCCGTTGATCTCCAAACTCTAACCGCATTATCTGCATCGAATAAATTTTCGATTTGCAGATAAGGCGTCATAGAAAGAGCATCACCCAACGGGAAAGTTTTTTCCATTTTCAAATCAACTCTGAAAGTTCCCGGACCATAAGCGGAGTTGACATAACCCTTCGTATCGCCCCAGTTGGAACTACCTTGCAGCAAGTTTTGAGTTTCCAGAGGTGTATAAGGCCTTCCGCTAGCAAATGAAATCAAGAAATTAATGTTGGTTAACTCGAAGAAACCTAAATCACCTTTGGGAACAAAGAAATCGACCAAAATAATACCAGTATGTCTTTGGTCGAAGTCCAGAGGAGCAATTACTTTTGGCACGTCGTTTTCGTTTCTAAAAGCAGCAATCAAAGATGAACTTTGAGACGAACCTGTTCCTTCGGCAATCGAATAAGTGTAGTCGAATTGCATTGAGAAATAGCTTATTTTAGGTATATTAAGAGAAATTGCCACACCTTTTACTGTACCGAAATCAGCATTTGCAGTTGTAAAGATTTTCAACCTTTCACCACCCGGGGTACGGTAGAAATATTTAACTTGTTGGTTTGTTAACCCTTGAGTGTTTTTATAGAACGCAGTAATATTCAAAGCTGCCGAATTATCACCTAAAATTTGTCTGAACCCTACTTCGTATTGAGTGGTTATTTCACTTTCTATGTATCCGTCAACCAATGAAAAATCAGCCGTGCGTTTTAACAAATCCAATCTTCTTTGGAAAGGATATAAGTCAATTAATCTCGGCTCTTGGATGAATTTACCATACTGAGCATGAAACACTGTCGATTCTGTTACGGGGAAACCAATTCCTATTCTGGGAGAAATATGAAATTCAGGTTCCTTAGTAGTAAAGTCCCCGTCATCATAATCATTAGGATTATCTCCACCAGCGTATGGTAATTCCGGATTTTTAACTATTCTGGCCTTCGAGTCAAAGTAATCAAATCTTACACCTAAATTAAGAACCAAATCCTCTAACTCAAATCTATCTTGAAGATATCCGTATGCAAGTAAAGGTTGTGCAGGTCCTAAATCCGCACCCACAGCTAGTTCATTACCGTAAATATCATAACCTAACCGATAAGGTTGCTCTCTCTCAAACCTTTCTTCTCTAGATTTAGCTGGAATTGTATCGCCCGTAACCGTTACATACTCCCTAATGTTTTTAGCTAGGGTCATAGGTGAGATACTATAGTATCTTAATAAACTATAAGTAAACCCACCACCTACTTCGAACAGATGCTTATTAACCTGACTGGTAAAGTTAAAATCACCAACAAATGATGTGTTTCTAATCTTTCTATAATAATCATTAATTTTTCCCTTGGCTGTAAAGATTCCAACCTCATCTCTTAACAATTCCGAATCATCGGCTTGAACCGGCATATACGGGTTTTTCAACGTATCCCCATAAGCCTCCAAATCGTCGAAGAAAATACCATCACCTTGTTCCTGACTATATCCTTTATAGCCCAACGTCAGGTTCCAGAAAGAGGAGGAACCAAGGTTCTGAGATAATCTGGCACTAACAGAAAAATTATCTCTCAAAACTCTTGGATTATGTTCCGGATTGTTTTTCGCATACGTATAAATGAACGAACGAAAATCTCTTTGAACAAGGTTTCCACTTAATTGTAAATTCATACTTTTCGAAAATTCGAATCTTGTTTTTGCCGTGTATCTCCAAACCGCATCGGTATTATGAGGTTTATAATCGGAATAATAACCGATTGAAGGGAAAGAAATACCGATTGCCGACGGTTCACCGTCTAAGAACCAACCCCGTTCAGCGGAAATAAAGAATGTATTATCCGGATTTCCCGGGATTATTGGTCCGCCTAATGCTAAAGTATAAAGATTATATCCATACGGATCGGTAAACGATGAAGTTAACACATTGCCGTATGCCGTATACTTTGGCGAACCCGCTTTTGTTGTAACGTTAACAATACCGGATTGCGCTTGACCGTATTTAGCCTCATAACCACCGACTTGAAATGAAATTTGTTCAATTGCGGCATTACTGACCTGTGAAAAGTTGGAACCCCACAAAGGATCATTTTGCACTACACCATCAACAATGTAAACAACTTCACCACCTCTACCGCCGCGAACATTCAAAGTTGCATTACCTGCCGCACCACCGCTACCATCAGCCTTAACTACACCGGCTTGTAAAGATGCAATGTTTTCTACGCCTATTACGGGAAGTCTTTCGATAGTTTCGGAATCGATTACTTTAACCGTGTTTGTAGCTTTCGCTTCAATTAATCTTTTATCACTAACTACAATTTCGGAAATTGTAATACCGGGTGATAGTTCAACATTTAATTCGTATGTTACACCCGAAACAATACGAACATCTTTAATAACTTTTTGACCGTAACCCACAAAACTGAATTGCACATCATAGGTTCCCGGAGTTATATTTAGTATATAATATTCCCCATTCACATCGCAAGCGGCTCCCAATGAAGTATTGAGAATAACCACATTTGCACCGATTAATGGTTCTTTTGTTTCGGAATCAACAACTCTTCCCGCCAGCTTACCAGTTCCAAGCTGTGCGAAAACAAAACTAGCGCTTAGCAGAAAAGTTGCTAAAATATATTTACTAAGCTTTCTCATTTGATAACCCCAAAGTTATTTAGGAAATAACATAAAAATCTTTTCATAACTTTTCCATGTAAAAATTTAGTACCATTTTGGCTTTAATTAACAGACCTCACCAAAAAGCTTTGATGAGGTCTGCTTGAAAATAATTATAATTATTTGCAATAATATATAATCACACTATTACTTCAACAACATCATTTTCTTTGAACTAACGTAGTCACCTGCTTGAATTTTGTAAATGTACATACCGGAAGTTAAGTTAGAAGCATTGAAATTAACTTGGTAAGTTCCGGCATTTTTTACTTCATTTACTAATGTAGCAACTTCTTGACCTAACATGTCGTACACTTTAATGCTTACATTAGATTTTTCAGGTAACGAATATTTGATAACCGTGCTTGGGTTGAACGGATTCGGATAGTTTTGCGAAAGAGTAAATGTTTCAGAAATTCCTCCTTCATCTTCAATACCGGTTGGTATAATTCCAAACCATGAAAGTGATTGAGATTGAGGAGAAGTAGCGCTGAAACCGTACCAATAATAATCCGGTCGTGAATTTATGGAAATCGGATCCAAAGCCATGAATGCAACTCTGTTTCCGTTTGCCGTTATATTGCTAACACCGCAAGGTTTAACTTCAACCATAGGTGCACCGGCAATTCCCCTGGTTTCAACCGTCAAGAATACTTCGGCGTTTCCACCGTCAACTACTTCAAAAGCATCCATCCAGTTATTTATTGTTCCAAGTTCATACATTGGATCGTATGTTAATGAGTCGGTTGGTCCGTTAGCTTGGAAAAGGTCGTATAATGCACCACCCAAAACAGTGCCTTCTTGAGCAAAAAGCAAGGAAGGAATCCCTTGACCACTTGTTCCATCATAACTAACATCGTTGTAGCTGTGAGCTATACCCAAAATATCATATTCGAAAGAACCGGCAGAATAATCTTGGTCGGTAAATGCATTATCGGCTCCCAACCATTCTTGACCTGCCAAGAAGTATGTTCTGTTAGAATCTGCTGCAAGCCAGTTGGCAATTACATCTCTATGATAGTAATCAGGTCCGCCAGTAGCAAATTCGTAAATGTGTTGATAATTGTCTACCAATGTATTATCAAACGGTCCATAAGCCCATACATCCGCAGGGAAATCTATTACAGTAAAGTTAGTAAAATCATCATGACCGAAATAGTAAGCTTCCGGGTAACCGCTACCATCTTGACCGTTAAAGATTTTTACAGTAGGTGCGCCACTCGGTTGGTAAATGAAGTATGAAATAGGTTGTGTTGATGAACTTAATCCACCAACATCAGTGGCTTTTACTTTATACATTACTAAGGTACCAGGTTGTTGACCCGGAATTTCACCGCTCCAAGTGTCGCCAGCGGTATTAGTCATCGGATATTCAGTCCAAGTATTTCCAGTATCAGTACTAACAACAACTACTGCGCTTGCAACACCGGCATCACCACCACTCGGGTTATCATCGGTAATTGTAGCTTCTACGGTTCTAGCATCTGTTGAAAGAGTAGTCAAAAGTTTTGTTACATTTGAAATTACAGGGGGTCTGTCACCAATCAGGTCAACAGCAACTACGAAATCCCAACCATAAGTTCTGACCCACCAACCCGGTTGATCGGATGATAAACGACCATTTTCATAATATTTCCAGCCAGGGTAACCAACTGTGTTATCCGACCAGAAACCGATTCTATCGCCATCTAATGTTACGCCTTCATGTTTTAATACAACAGCAAAAACCTCACCTCTTTTAATTGTATCCGGAGTGAACAGATTGCTCATTTCCACCCATTGGAAAACTTTGGCGTCAAAAGGAGATTTAACAGGAGTTACAACCCAACCGAAACCACCGTCTGACCATAAGTCATAATCAAAAGTATTATCATCAGGATTAGCATTATCCGCCCATGGTGGTAGCGGGTAAGCACCGCCAGTGCTATCGCCCCAAGGACCGGTTGCTTCTTCACCGAAGAAATCGGCATTATTAAAACCGTCACCATCGGAAGGATAGAATCCCATATACATTGGAGCAGGAACTGAAGTTAATTGATCAAGTGTCCAGTTCAATTTTACCAATCTTACGGACACTTGCGCATTTGCCGCACCGGCATCGTCGGAAACAGTAAAGCCAGCTGCTTGGACTATAAGATCCGCAGGAGCTTCAAAATATTGCATCATAACGTCTTGACCGAAAAATCCGAAGTTCACATTAAATGGACCAAGATCGTCGTAACTTAATGTATCCAGCGTACCGGTAGCTTCAAAAACAGGCTTTGCAAAAGCATTAACTGCTTCTTTACCGTCTAATGTAGTAAGTTTAGTTTCAAGGATTGCCTCTTTCAAGTTCTTTGCTTTTTTAAGAAGAACTTTTTCCCCATTGGGTCGTAAAATAACTGTTGACTGAGCAGTCAACATACTCGCAAAGAACGCGAGAAATATTGAAACAGTTAG
>CAZKKI010000096.1:0-16071 GCA_964553325.1 uncultured Melioribacteraceae bacterium
TCCAATTAGCCCGATTCTTTTGAGGATATCTTTCCTTATAATTATCCCATATTGGTCTTTGATCTGTATAAGGCCAATTATTATATTCAGTGCAAAAAACAGCACTTGCATGCTTAACAAAAAAAATCCAGGCAAAAATCAAATGAAACTTTTGCATCACCAGTAATCAACGTTGAGGACGCATTAATAGAATTTAACTTATCGTTTTGTGGTTCATTCACGGTGTACAATTAGTAAATGAAATAACGAGCACAATTAAAATAAAAATAAATCTAACAACTATTTTCACTGTTGTAATATGAGAAGGAGTGTGATATTTTTAAAATTCCTCCATTAAACAATCTAAGAACAAATAATTAAATTTATCTAAAAAGGAGTAAACCAGTTTAACTTAAAATATGATTTTTTCATAATTCTTTCAAGGATATAATTAAAAATTTTACTATACATAAGTTAACTATCAATTTTATTATTTCAAGCAATTTTTTAGTCTGAAATGACTTCAGCATCTATTTTTTGTTTTTTATATTTTTCAATCTTATGATTAGCAATAAAGACCATAACTTCCCCGAAAGGGAACTTAATCCTTCAATTTCGCCCGTAACCGCTGCGGTTACCGGGTTAATCGGTGTTTTTATTCTATACCAATTTGTCGGCGGATTGTTAACCGTTTTTATTTTCGGTTTCGATTTTCAAAATGCCGATATAAACGCAGTCAGATTGATGACAATGGGCGGGCAAATTCTTTTTATATTGTTTCCGGCGTTATTATTATCGAAAATGGTTTACGAAGATGTAACAACGGTTATTCGATTCAGATATCCGACAAAAAATCAGATTTTAACTTTTTCTGTCGGAATGATAATTTTAATCCCGTTACTGCAAAATTACCTTTACATACAAAATTACTTTATAGAGCAACTGGCGCAAAGCAACGAATTTGTAAATCATCTTAAACAACTCGTCGATAAACTGGATAAATTGGTTGAAGAAACATACGGACAAATCCTAACCGCAAATAATTTTATTGACGCTTTTTTAATTGTAGTGGTGGTTGCAATTACTCCGGCAATTTGCGAGGAGGTTTTCTTCCGCGGATTTGTCCAAAAAAGTTTCGAACAGCGTTACAAACCATATTGGTCGGCTTTAATAACCGCTATATTTTTCGGTCTATACCATTTCAATCCGTACGGATTAATTCCATTGATTGCGTTGGGGTTTTATCTTGGTTGGTCGGCTTACACAACAAATTCAATTTTTATTCCCATGATTTTACATTTCATAAACAATTTTACTGCGGTAACCGCATATTTTTTATTCGGCGAAGAAGATTTAATAGAATCGAACGTTGTACCCGAAGAAGGAATAGGTCAGTCGGTAATCATTTTTATTTTGTTGTTGATTTTGTTCGGTGGATTGGTATTTTATATTAAGAAAAATTACTCATTAAAAAATACGAGGGGCGAAGATGATTTGTCCGAAATGTGAAGCCGAATATATCGACGGAATAACCGTGTGTGCGGATTGTGGAATTGAGCTTATTCCCGTGGAAGAGTTCGAAGGTCACTTAGTAAAGCCTTCCGATTGGATTGTAATTTACACAACCGAAGCTTCGTTCGAAGCGGAAATGTTAAAAGCCAATCTCGAAAGCGCGGGAATCGAAACACTTATTCTTTCGCAAAAAGACCAAAGCTTCCCGGCCGTAGGCGATCTTGCAATTATTAAGGTTTTGGTAAAACGCAACGATGTGAAAGCAGCATCGGAAATAATTAACGACATTAACAAAGAAAACAACACGGAAAAGGAATAGTGGCATTATCAAACCGAATCACCAGAATTTTAGTCTCAATTGTGGCAATACCGTTGATAGTCGGAGTTTCGTATTACGGAAAAATTCCATTTCTTATTTTTGTGCTGGGAATCGGACTAATTGCCTTTCACGAATTTGCCACTATGGTTCAAAACAAATCAGTTTACGTTAATGTTAAGGTGGGAATGGCGGCGGTGTTTTTAATTATAGCCGATTCATATTTCCACTATTTCAATTTCAAACTTCTTGTATTGCTCATAGTTTTAATAATTTTGATTAACGAATTATTCAGAAATAAATCATCGGCAATTTTAAATATCGGTTCCACTCTCATCGGAGTATTTTATATCGGATTTTTTGCCGCTTCAATCATTGACCTAAGGGAACTTTACGGAGAAACGGCAAACAGTTACCGTTACGGCGGTTTATTGATTATTGCTTTGCTTGCGTCAATCTGGATATGCGATTCTGCGGCTTATTTTCTCGGAACGGCATTCGGCAAGCATAAACTTTTTCCGCGCGTCAGCCCTAAAAAAAGTTGGGAGGGCGCTATAGCCGGTTTTGTATTTGCTATATTTGCGATGATAGCCGCAAAATTTTCGGGTTTGGGTTTTCTAAGCTGGAAAGACGCTATTGTGATAGGCGCGATCGTCGGGTTAATAGGACAAATTGGTGATTTGGTGGAAAGTTTAATCAAACGGGATGCCGACGTAAAAGATTCGTCTTCAATAATTCCGGGACACGGAGGAATTTTCGATAGATTCGATTCATTACTTTTTACTGCTCCGGCTGTTTATTTATATTTTACTTTGTTCTAATCCTGTTTTTCTTTTCAAATCGAAACATGTTATAATTCATTAATAAAAGGTAAAAATGAAAAAGTACCGAAACAAATCCCCCGAAGAAGTAATGAAATTGGTAACTATCGAAATTATTGAACGGGCAATAAAACTCGGTAAAAAAAACCAACGAACCATCTTCATCAGCAAAACTTCGGGGGGAAAAGGAATCGACGTAAATACGCTGAATCCTAAAACTCCCGATGGCAAAGAAAATCTCGAGAAATTTTTAACTCCGGTTCGAAGACATTACACTTTTTCGGGATTGGGAGAAGCCGAAGAACCGAATTCCGTCAACTGGAGAAAATTAAACCTACCGTTCGGAAGAAGAGTACTGTTACTTCTTCAAGTCGGAATATCATTTTTTCTGAAAGGCACGCCGGCAAAAAACAAATTTCTACGGTGGATGGGTGTTCATGTTGGCAAAGGTGCCGAAATCATGCAACTCGTTTGGCTCGATCATTTCAGACCCGAACTGATATTCGTCGGTGAAAATACACTTATGGGCGCTTTTACACGGGTAACGGTTCACGCTTACGAAGGTGCGGGAAAATTCCGCTACGGCTTGGTTGAAATTGGTAACAATTGCAAAATAGGTGCCGGAACCGGAATAGGTCCTATTCAAATTGAAGACAACGTAAGAACTTTGCCGGGTACAACTTTATCGCCTTACCTGGCAAAAGTTAAATCCGGCTCCGTTGTCGGTTGGGATCCGCCGACAGTGAAAATTGTGGAAAAGAAAGATTAACTTTTCAATTAATTTGAATTTCAATAACTTATAGGATAATTTTCAACGGAACTTAACAATTAATTGAGTGCACAATGAGTAAAAAACTTAAAAATCTAAGCATCTTTTTATCAATTATTCTTTTCGTTTATGCCTGTAGCTCCGTTCCGCTTACCGGCAGAAAACAATTGAGCTTAATCCCCAGCTCAAGTTTACTCTCGATGAGTTTTCAACAATACGACGCATTTTTAAAAGAACATAAACTAAGCAACGATAAAAAGAAAGTTGCTTTAATTAAGAAAGTAGGTAATAAAATTAAAACCGCAGTGGAAAAATATTTGACCGATAACGGAATGGCCGACCGACTGCAAGGATACGATTGGGAATTTAACTTGGTGGAAAGCAAAGAAGCAAATGCGTGGTGTATGCCGGGCGGTAAAGTTGTTTTTTATACGGGAATTTTACCTATTTGTAAGGATGAGAACGGAATTGCGGTTGTTATGGGTCACGAAATTTCGCACGCAATCGCCGAACACGGCGCCGAGAGAATGTCTCAAGCATTAATTGCCCAGCTTGGCGGAGTGGGATTAGCATACGCGCTGCGTAACAAACCGAAAGAAACTCAACAATTGTGGATGGCTGCCTACGGAATAGGAGCTCAAGTCGGTGTACTTCTTCCGTTCAGCCGACTGCAAGAAAGTGAAGCCGATCATCTCGGATTAATTTTTATGGCAATTGCCGGATATAATCCGCATCATGCACTTGATTTTTGGAAAAGAATGGCACAGATGAAAAAAGGTCAAGCTCCGCCCGAGTTTTTGAGCACGCACCCGTCGGATCAAACCAGAATTGAAGAAATAAAACAACTTTTACCCGAAGCGATGAAATATTACAAGGGATCAAAATAATTTTCTGATTTGTAAAACTATTATTTAAGTTTGGAAACCGCTTTTAAATTTCTGAAAGCGGTTATTTTTTATCGGGAAAGGGACATAATGAAAAACAAGAAAAACGTAGAAATCATAACACTCGGTTGTGCCAAAAATATTGTCGATTCGGAAAGGTTAATAAAGCAATTAAACGCACACGATTTTAAAGTTGTACAGAATTCGGATGAAGCCGATACGATTATAATCAATACCTGCGGCTTTATTAATCCCGCAAAAGAAGAATCGATTAATACGATTTTAAACGCAATCGAATTAAAAAAGAGCAATAAAATCGAAAAGGTAATTGTTGCCGGATGTCTTTCAGCCCGATATTCAAAAGAGTTGAAAAAAGAAATTCCCGAAGTCGATGCATTTTTAGGTACGGAAGATTATGCCGGAATTTTAAAACAATTAAACCTTGACTTGAAAAATAATCTTTTGGGCGAAAGAATCATCACAACGCCGCAACATTATGCTTATTTAAAAATTTCCGAAGGTTGCGATAACCCGTGCTCGTTTTGTGCCATCCCGTTGATGCGCGGCGGACATAAATCCTTCCCGGTTGAAAAATTAAAAGCCGAAGCCGAATCTTTGGTTAAAAACGGAGTGAAGGAATTAATTATTATCGGGCAAGATACAACGGACTACGGCAAAGATATATACGGAAAAAGAAATCTGGCGGAGCTGTTACACGAATTGAGTGAAATAGAGAACTTGGAATGGATTCGCTTACTCTATGCATATCCGTCTCATTTCCCGATTGACGTAATGAAGGAAATCCGCGAAAATCCGAAAATATGTAATTACATTGATCTCCCGCTTCAACATATTTCCGACTCGGTATTAAAATCGATGAGACGCGGAATTACGAAAAAATCGACCATTAACCTAATAGAAAAATTACGCAACGAAATACCGGGATTAACTCTTCGCACAACATTTATCGTCGGGTACCCGAACGAGGGAGAAAAAGAGTTCAAAGAGTTGTATAATTTTATAGAAGAAACCGAATTCGACCGGATCGGAGTTTTCAAATATTCACGGGAAGATGATACTTACAGCTATACTATGGGCGATCCGGTTCCGGATGAAATAAAAGAAGAACGTTTGGCATCTTTAATGGAATTGCAAAGTAAAATATCTTTAAACAAAAACAAAAAATTAATCGGGAAAGAACTGAAAATTGTCATTGACGAAGTTCAAGATAATTATTACATTGGAAGAAGTGAACGCGATACGCCTGAAGTGGACGGAGAAGTTTTGGTTAAAAAAACTAATTTAAAATTGCAGGAAGGTGAATTTTACACAATTCGAATATACGATGCCGACGAATATGATCTATACGGGGAAATACCTTCTTAGAAGGAGAAAAAAATGAAAAAAATATTAACAATATTAATGCTTTTGGTAGCAAGCGTAACTTCCGCACAAGTGGAGGCATCGAAAAACGAAGTGATTTTCCAACCCCGTTTTTATTTCGATATTGCAAATTACAAAAGTGAAAATGTCGGCAAAACAAAAGTTGCCGTCTTTTTGGCAGTACCGTATTCAAATATTCAGTTTGTAAAGTCCAACGATAAATTCGAAGCAAGTTACTTTATTACAATTACATTCTACGACGAAGATGAAAAAATTATAACCGAACGCACATGGAAAGAAAAAATTGTCACTCCTTATTTCAACCAAACCATTTCCAAAAGCAGTTCGAATTTAAGTTATAAAACATTCGACTTGGTTCCAGGTAAATACATTTTGGGTTGCGCCATCGAAGATTCCGATTCAAGAAAAAACTTTCAGATTAAAACACCTATCGAGGTCTTAAATTTTAAAGACAGTGTTGAGGTAAGCGATTTAATTTTGGCCGAAAAAATTGTAAGAACCAAATCGGGCGATAGAATACTTCCGAATATTTCACAAATTGTAACTACGCGGGATTCTTCCATTTTATTCTTTTTCGAAGTTTATTCGGATAAGGAACGCACAATACAAATCGATTATTCTTTAAGAAATCAAAAGAAAAAATTGGTTGCGCAAAAAAGCGGTTCGATAAAACTGGATAAAGGTAAAAATGTGATTTATCAAAGTTTCGAACATCAAAAATTTGCACTTGGTAATTACGATTTATTGGTTCAGCTAAAAAACGAAGATGGCAAAAATATTAAAGGTATCGGTAAACGTTTTGTTTCCAAAATTTACGGATTCCCGAGTAACATAACCGATTTGGACAAAGCAATTGAACAAATGATTTATATTGCTTCGCACAGTGAAATTAATTATATAAAAGAAGCTAAAACTTACGAGGAAAAGTTAAACAGGTTCATCGCATACTGGAAGAAAAAAGATCCTTCGCCAAATACTATCGAAAACGAAGTACTGAACGAATATTTCAGGCGAGTAGCTTACGCAAATGCACATTTCAAAAGCTATTACGACGGTTGGAAAACCGATATGGGAATGATTTATATTACATTAGGTCCGCCGAACCAAGTTGAACGCCAGCCGGTCGCCATAGATTCTAAACCTTACGAAGTTTGGTTGTATTACGATTTGAACAAAACATTCATATTTGTTGACAGAACAAATTTCGGGGACTATCACTTACTTAACCCGATTTTCGGCGACTGGTACAGATACAGACAATAAAAAATAAACTTAATGATTAAATGATTCTCACAGTCACACTTAACCCGCTATTGGAGCAACGCTTTGTATTCGATTCGATTACAGTTGGCACCGAAAACCGCAATTCCGATTTTCACTATGCCGCCGGCGGCAAAGGAATAAACGTTAGCAGACAGCTGAACAAATTTAACATTAAAAACCTTGCTATGACGTTTCTCGGCGGATACAACGGAAAAATTTTAAGAAGAGTTTTGGAAGATGAAATAATCAATCACTCGATTGTTTCAACAAAATCGGGAACTAGAACGGCGGCTTTGATAATTGAAAAAGAGAAACACCGACTTACAACCTACTTCGGACCGAATTCCGAGATAACCGAAAAAGAGGTAAACAATTTTATCGAAAAACTCGAAAAAGCAATCAATAATTACTCGATAATTGTCTTCTCCGGCAGTTCCCCTAATAAACTTACCGATAAAATTTTCCCTTACGGAATCGAGCTTGCAAACAAATACGATAAAATTTCGGTTCTGGATACTTACGGGAATCATTTATCCGATTGCTTGTCAAAAGGTCCAACGGTCTTTCACGGCAATGTTTCCGAAGTTTCTTCTTCTCTTTCCATTTCCCTTTCCGAAGAAAAAGATAAATTGGATTTTCTAAATTACCTTTATTCGAAAAATGTTAAACTCGGCTTTTTAACGGAAGGTGCCAAACCGGGTTATGCGCATAAGTTTAATTTTCACTACAAATTCGAAACTCCCGCAATTAATGAAATCGACGGGACAGGCAGCGGAGATGCCTTTGTTGCCGGCGTTGTTTACGGATTATCAAAATCTTTGGTCTTCGACGACTTCACAAAACTATCGGCAGCTCTCGGCGCACTAAACGCTTCTCAATGGGAAGTTTGTTCGGTTAATCCCGAAGATGCCAAAAAGTTATCCGATAAAATTTTGCTTACACCGGTCGGTAAAAAAATGAAATTGATTGATGACTCGCCTACAGTTTAAATATTTTATTATTTATCTATTTTTCCCCGTAATTCTTTATTCCCAAACAATAGAAACCATTAACGTAAACGGGAATAAAGCCTTTGGCGATGAAGTTTATTCAAGTTGGATACGTCTTCTTAAAACGCCGGAAAAAATTAAGCCCGAAGCTTTACGCGATTCGATTGCCAAGCGTATTTCAAGAAATCTGGCGGCTGAAGGATTTTATAATTTCTCAATCGATTCGATTTATTTTAGTCCGGTAAAAAATTCCTCAAAATTAAATGTGAATATCATTTTAACGGAGGGCGAACCTACGTTTATCAAATCAATTAGTTTCATCGATTCGTTAACCGGAGAAGATTCCGTTAATGTTTTGCCGATTTTCGAATCACTGAATGATAAAATTTTCAGCAAACCCATTGTTGAACAATCAATATCAAAAACTTTGCGGTATTACGAAGAATCGGGTTATCCTTTTACAACCGTAAAAATTTATTCAGTCCGTTTCTCATTCGATTCGCTAAGCCGCAAACATTTTGCGGATATAACTTTTCAAATCAAAAAAAACATGCTGAGCAAAATCGACAAAATAGAAATAGAGGGAAATACGAAAACCAAACCCGAAGTAATAATTCGAAACTTGAGAATTGAACGGGGAGAATTATATTCCGAGAAAAAAATTTCCGAAATCCCCCGAAAACTCAGCCGTTTACAATTTTTCGAAAAAGTTGAAAAACCCAAATATTATCTGAACTCAAAAAAAGAAGGAATTCTACTGATTAAAGTCGAGGAAAAGCAAACCAACTTCTTCGATGGAATTTTAGGTTATGTGCCTGAAACCGAAACGAACGGGAAAGGTTACTTTACAGGCTTTGTTAATGTGAACTTAAGAAATTTATTCGGAACGGGGCGGGCTTTTTATGTAAAATGGTTACAAGAGAATCGCTTTTCACAAGAATTGGAATTAAAATATTTGGAACCTTGGATTTTTAATTACCCTTTTAACGTGCAAATCGGGTTATACCAAAGGAAACAAGATACGACTTATATTAAAAGAAAAATAAGCGGTAGCTTCGAATATCTGACTACGGAAGAAATATCCGCATCGTTTTTTTTAGTAAGCGAATCAACCATTCCAATCATCGGAAACGATAACAAGTTTACGGTATTTAACTCTAACTCGGTTTCAACCGGAATCGAATTGCGCATAGACACAAGAAATAACCCGTTGTCTCCTAAATCCGGCGTATTATTTTTAAATTCTTATAGTTACAGCTTAAAACGAATAAACGGGCCCGAAAAGTTTTTAACTCCCCAAACACAAACGGAAATAGGATTACAACGTTTGGAACTCGATTTCTCGATTTACTACGAAGTTTTCAAAAATCAAGTGGTTCAATTTTCCATACACGGAAAAGAACTGCGCGGAAGTTCGTTCGAAGTTAGCGATTTATATCAATTCGGCGGCACACATTCTTTACGCGGTTACCGTGAAAAACAATTTTCCGCAAACCGTTTGCTCTGGTCGAATTTTGAATACAGATATTTACTATCCGAATTTTCGTACGCATTTTTGTTTTTCGATGCGGGCTATTATTTAAAGAGCGGAAACGAAACTACTAATACAAACGAAGTTTCCGATATTTTGAAAAGTTTCGGTCTCGGTTTTAGTCTTGAGTCGGCGCTCGGCATTCTCAACATCAGTTATGCTGTTCCCCAAGGAACGTCAATCAGCAAAGGTTTAATCCATTTCGGAATTTTAAATAACTTTTAGTTCGTTTTATTAGATTACATCTAACTTTTTCACAAGTTATTTTTAATATGGATTTTACGAAAAAAACAATCGCCGCAATAAGAATAATCAGACCCGTAAATGTGTTCATTACTTTTGCAACGATATTTGTGGCGGGAATAATTTGCTCGCGCGGTTCTTTACAATTCGGTAAAATAATTCTGGCGTCGGTATCCGGAGCGTTTGTAGCCGCAGCGGGCAACGTTATTAACGATTACTTCGATGTGGATATCGATAAAATAAACCGGCCCGAACGCGTGATTCCAAGCGAATTGTTTACAAAAAAAGAAGCCCTTGTTCTTTTTGCAATTCTGAAACTTTTTGCTTTTTACACCGCTTTACAAATTGGAAAGATGGCTTTTTTAATTGTGATTATCACAAGTATTTTGCTTTTTCTTTATTCCTTTAAACTTAAACGTATTGCTTTAATCGGGAATGCTACTATCGGCCTTCTAACCGGCATGGCATTTATTTACGGAGCTGTTGCCGTTGGCAACTGGCGAGCTGGGATTTTTCCCGCTCTTTTCGCGTTCATGGTAAATTTAGCCCGTGAAATTTTGAAAGACATCGAAGATATGGAAGGCGACGAAAAAATGGGACTTTTAACGCTCCCGCTGAAATCCGGAATACGGCAAAGCATAAACGTTATTTCACTTGTAATTATTTTGTTAATTATTTTTACAACGATACCGTATTTTTGGGATATCTATAACATTCAATATTTTATTTTTGTGTTGATTGTTGTCGATTCCTTGTTTGTTTACTTTTTAAAAGAATTACACCGGAACAGAACAAAAACGAATTTAAGAAAACTCAGCAACTTGTTAAAAATAAATATGATACTAGGATTAACCGCAATCTATTTAGGAAGTAACCTTTCAATCTGAAAATGAAATCGTTTGACAATAAATTTTTATCCGGTTCAATTCAAACGATTGCCGGAGTAGACGAAGCCGGCAGAGGACCTTTAGCGGGACCGGTAGTTGCCGCCGCAGTTATATTCGACAACAACTTTTTTCTCGAAGAAGTAAACGATTCGAAAAAACTAACCGAAACAGCCCGCGAAAAACTTTTTCCGGAAATTATTAACAATGCCAAAGCTTACGGCATCGGCATAGTCTGGCAAAACGAAATCGATAGAATAAATATTCTTCAAGCTGCGCTTAAAGCAATGAAAATTGCCGTATCAAATTTATCGATAAAACCCGATTTGGCTTTGATCGACGGCAACAAAACATTTTTTTCCGAAATAGTAACAAAGCCCGTTATCAAAGGCGATTCAAAATCCTTCGCAATTGCCGCCGCATCGATTATCGCAAAGGTTACAAGGGATAAAATAATGATTGAAGCTGCCGTCAAACATCCTGAATACGGTTGGGAAAGAAATAAGGGCTACGGCACCAAAGAACATATAGCTGCAATAAAAAAATACGGTATAACAAAATATCACAGAAAAAGTTTTCTCGGACGAATTCTTAATGCTCAACAATTAATAATTAGAACTTAAATGAGCAGATATAAAAAATCTTTCGGTGAAAAAGGGGAAGAGATTGCCGTAAAGTATCTTAAAAAACTCGGTTATGAAATCGTTGCAAGAAATTACAGATTCGGACACGGAGAAATCGATATAATTGCGAAAGATAAAGATACATTGGTGTTCATCGAAGTAAAAACCCGTGAAAATCTTAATTTCGGTCCGCCCGAACTGGCTGTAACCAAACGCAAACAGCAACAAATAAAAAAAATAAGCGAAGCATATCTGTATGAACACAATTTTTCCGATACAGAAAGCCGGATAGACGTTATTGCAATTTTATTGGAAAGAAACGGAAAACCTAAAATTAATCATATCATCAACGCATTTTAAGCGGAAAAACCGAATAAATGTTATTTGTATATTCGTTATATTAGTAAATAATAAAATTTTCGGTAAAATGAATCTACCACGAATATTAACAAAACGAAATCTCACATTTTCCGAGTTTTTGTACAACTTTTTCGCAACCATAAGCGGATTAACAATATTCAACATCCAGTTTTTCAAAGAAGTGTTCCTCCCTCCGTACGAAATACCGGAAATAAAAAAGCACATGAACGAACTTGGAGTTAAAACCTTCCCGATTGTAAGCGTGACCGGATTAATTATCGGGTTGGTTATGGCAATGCAAAGTTTACCGGTATTTATGCGTTTCGGGGCAACCGATTATCTACCCGGAACCGTTGCCCTTTCCGTTGTAAGGGAATTGGGACCTGTAATTACCGCATTAATTTTCGCCGGAAGGGTTAGTTCCGGAATTGGTGCGGAGCTAGGTTCGATGCGCGTAACCGAACAAATTGATGCAATGGAAGTTTCGGGAATTAATCCGTTTAAATATCTCGTTGTAACAAGAATTGTAGCCACAACGTTCACATTACCTTTGCTTACTGTTTACGTGATAGCAATTGCATTGTTCGGTAGTTTTTTTGCCATCACAATCGAACAAGGTACAAATTTCGAATATTATAAAAATGCCGTAATCGATATGCTACAATTCAGCGATTTTATCCCCGGCGTAGCAAAAACATTTGTTTTCGGTTACATTGTCGGGCTTGTAGGTGCTTTCAAAGGCTATACGGCCGAAGGCGGAACCGAAGGCGTGGGAAAAGCTTCAACCACTTCGGTTGTTCTTTCTTCTTTGTTGATTTTATTATTCGATACCATTTTAGTAAAAATCACTTTGTGGTTATGGCCGACGTAAACATTATCAGAATTGAAAACCTGACAAAGCGTTTTGACGATTTTACCGTTTTGGATAATGTTTCGATAAACGTTAAAGAGGGCGAAAACCTTATAGTTTTCGGAAGAAGCGGCACGGGAAAAAGCGTTTTATTAAAATGTACTATCGGTCTTTTGAAACCCGACGGAGGAAATATTTATATTAAAGATAAAAATATTGCCGAGTTATCTACAAAAGAATTGAATAAAGTTCGTAAACATACAAGCTTTCTTTTCCAAAGCGCGGCGTTATACGACTCGATGACCGTAAGGGAAAATCTCGAATTCCCTTTACGAAAAGGCGGATATAATCTTTCGGAAAAAGAAATAGAAGAACGTGTTTATAAAAACTTGGAACTCGTTTCGCTTGTCGAAGCCATAGACAAAATGCCGTCGGAATTATCGGGAGGAATGAGAAAAAGAATAGGCTTGGCCAGAGCCATCATAACCGAACCGGAAATTATGTTTTACGACGAACCGACGACAGGACTCGACCCGATAACATCGAAGGAAATAAGCGAATTGATTATTAATTTACAAAAACAACTTAATATGACGTCTATCGTTGTAACGCACGATTTAATTTGTGCAAAAATAATTGCAGACCGTGCAATATTTCTGAAAGATGCAAAAGTTGCTTACGAAGGAACTTTGGATGAATTAATTAATTCCAAAGATAAATTTTTACAAAACTTTTTTAGCGTTGATTTAATAAATGCTTAAAGGATAATATTATGTTTAAACATTTGGAAGGCGCTCGTCTCGGTATATTCATTTTCCTCGGCACCGTTTTATTCGTTGTAGCAATTTTTATGATAGGAAGCAAAAAATCCATTTTTGTAAAAAGCTACACCGTAAAAACATATTTTACCGATGTTCAAGGTTTAAAAACCGGTGCCGCAGTACGGTTAAGCGGAATTAACGTCGGTAGCGTTACAAGTATTCAACTGACCGGCGATACGGCCAGCGTAGTGGAAGTAACAATGAGTATAGATAAAGAATTGAGCAAGTTTATCCGTTTGGATAGTGAAGCTTCTATCGAAACCGAAGGTCTTATCGGAAGTAAGATTGTTGCTATCACACCGGGTTCTCCCAATTTGGCCGAAATTGAAAACGGCGGGGTTATCCAATCCAAAGCTCCCGTAAACTTCGCAAAAATAATTGAAGAAACCCAAGGAATAATGGCCTATACAAAAGAAATAACAAAAAACTTTTCCGAAATTGTAGAAAAAGTTAATAAAGGCAACGGTACGTTAGGTAAAATAGTTAACGACGACAAACTTTATTACGCAAGCGTTGATATAATCAGAACGGCGGATACAACGCTTACGGCTTTAACCGACCAGTTTGACAAAGTTTCCGATATTATTTTGAAAATGGGAGAAGGTACTTACAGCATCCTTGCAAATGTCGATAGTGTAACCGTGGATATTAAACGATTAATTGCGCACGTGGAAAACGGTGAAGGGGTTCTCGGTGCATTGATTTCGGATAGAAGCGCTTACGACTCGATTAAAACCGTTATAAACAAATTGGCTAGTACAATGGAAGCCGCCCGCTTGGGTACCGAAGCTTTCTGGGAAAATATGGAAGCTTTAAAACATAATTGGCTTTTCAAAAGCTATTTCGAAGAACGCGGATATTGGGACCGCCCGAAATACGAAAAAGAAATCGACAACAAATTAAAAGAACTGAAAGAGCAAGAAGAAAAAATCAATAAGAAGTTGGAAGAGCTTAAAGCGTTGGAGGAAAAGTTGACAGCGTTACAAAACCGTAAATCGAACGAATAGTTAGTTACGCTTCTTGTTTTCTTTTTTAATAAATTCCGCTCCCCCGTGCATTATTACGGATAAAAATTATCTTGAAATCATTCCGGTTTCAATCAGCTAAAAATTGCTCGAACGCAGTTTTACTTAACCGTCTCTTCGGTTAAATAACGATTAATTTTCACATATTAATGTTTTTTTACTATCTTAATTGTTTGCGCAAATAAAAATTTTTACGATGGAAGCCAAACGAAAAACATACACAAAAGAAAAAATAATAATAAAAGGTGCAAGACAGCATAATCTCAAAAACCTCGATATTGAAATCCCGAGGAATAATCTTGTTGTATTTACCGGTGTGAGCGGAAGCGGAAAATCGTCTCTCGTTTTCGATACTTTGTACGCCGAGGGTCAACGCAGATTTGTAGAAAGTCTTTCTTCATACGCCAGGCAATTTCTCGAACGGATGAATAAACCGGACGTTGATTACATTTCCGGAATATCGCCTGCAGTTGCCATCGAACAAAAGGCGGGAATAAAAAACCCCCGTTCTACCGTCGGTACAACAACCGAAATTTACGATTATTTGCGTTTACTATTTGCCCGCATCGGGAAAACCATATGCTTTAACTGCGGAAAAGTCGTTACAAAAGATACCGTCGGTACAATTACCGATTTTCTGGAAAAATTCGAGGACGGTAAAAAGTTTTACCTCGGCTTCCCTATCCATTCTCATCCCGACCGGTCGGTGGAAGAAGAACTTTCTTTACTCAAACAAAGGGGATTTTTCAGAATATTTTATAAAGATAAAATTATTAACCTAAATGAACCCGCCGAAATTCCGGCCTCGAAAGAAGATATTAAAATTATCGTCGACCGTTTTAAAATCCGCAAAAACCGTGTTAGGGAAACACTTGCCGATTCCATAGAAACTACATTCAAAGAGGGCGAAGGCAAAGTTTGTATTATTGACGTGGAGAGTAACCGCATTTACAATTTCACCAATTCATACGAATGTTGCGGAATAAAATACGAAGAACCCGAACCGAGATTTTTTTCATTCAACAATCCTTTCGGCGCTTGTCCGGTTTGCCAAGGATTCGGCAGAACAATAGGTTACGATATGAACCTTGTGGTTCCGAATCCCAATCTTTCGATTCTCGAAGGAGCGATAGCGCCTTGGAGAACGGTTAAATTCAGCAAATACTTGCGGGATTTAATCCGCGTTGCCAAAAATAAAAAAATCCCTCTCGATGTTCCCTTTAAAAATCTTACCGAAGAACAAGTCAAATTAATTAAAGAGGGCTTCGACGGTTTTGCCGGAATCGACGGATACTTTGCCAAACTGGAACAAAAAACTTACAAAATGCACATCCGTATTTTGCTTAGTAAATACAGAGGTTACACAACGTGCACGGCATGCAAAGGTTCCCGTTTAAGACGAGAAGCACTGCAAGTTAAAATTAACGGAAAGTCCATTCACGATATAGTGCAAATGTCGATTGAAGAAGCGAGAAATTTTTTTAATAATCTCGAACTTACTTCGTACGAACTCGAAATAGGAAGTAATATTCTAAAAGAAATAAAAAACAGATTGAATTTTCTTTACAACGTTGGATTGGGCTATCTTACTTTGGACAGATTAAGCAACACTCTTTCTGGCGGGGAATCGCAAAGAATTAATCTTGCCACATCGCTCGGTGCGGCGCTTATCGGCACTTTATACGTTTTGGATGAGACGAGTACAGGTTTGCATCCGCGGGATAACAGCCGATTAATTAAAATATTAAAATCTTTAAGCGCTTTGGGCAACACGGGAGTGGTTGATGAACATGAAGC
>CAZKKI010000097.1:0-15293 GCA_964553325.1 uncultured Melioribacteraceae bacterium
AAAATAAAAAACCGCTACCGGTTATGATAGCGGTTGGGATACAATTAAAAGTTAAAATAATATTTTAAATTGCTTCTTTGAATCTTCTTGCAACTTCGTTCCAATTAACAACATTCCAAAAATTGGAGATGTATTCGGGTCTTCTATTTTGGTATTTCAAGTAATAAGCATGTTCCCAAACGTCCAAGCCAAGAATCGGCGTTCCCTTAACTTCGGCGATATCCATAAGCGGGTTATCTTGGTTGGGTGTTGATGTTATGGCAAGCGTATTATTTGTAACCAGCAACCAAGCCCAACCTGAGCCGAATCTATTTGCAGCGGCATTGGAAAATTGATCTTTAAAATCCGAGAAAGAACCGAAAACCGAATTGATTGTATCCGCCA
Organism: uncultured Melioribacteraceae bacterium; assembly: GCA_964553325.1. Lineage (GTDB taxonomy): Bacteria > Bacteroidota > Ignavibacteria > Ignavibacteriales > Melioribacteraceae > BMS3ABIN04. Next base: position 385 of record CAZKKI010000097.1, read on the forward strand.
AGTCTCCGGTCGGTTCGCCGCCTTTATCCGGTCCCATAACCGTCCAGAAAAGCGAATGGTTAAAATGTCCACCGCCGTTATTGCGGACGGCTACCGGATATTTGGAAACGTTTTTCAAAAGTTCTTCCAAGGAAAGATTTTCCATGTCGGTACCTTCGATTGCAGCGTTCAGTTTTGCAACATAGCCACCATGGTGTTTGCCGTGATGTATTTCCATTGTTCTCGCATCTATGTACGGTTCCAATGCATTAAAATCGTACGGCAGTGCAGGTAATTCGAATTTGCCCATTATTTTTCTCCTTTTTATTTTAATAAAAATGATTATACATTAAAAGATTCTCCACAACCGCAAGTACGCGAGGCGTTGGGATTTGTAAAAACAAAACCCTTTCCGTTTAATCCGTCGGAAAAATCCAAGATCGTTCCGTTAAGGTAAAAAAGACTTTTTCCGTCGATTAATACATTAAGACCTTCGTACTCGATGACCGAATCACCTTCTTTTTTTACTTGGTCGAATGACATATCGTACATTAAACCGGAACAACCTCCGCCTTTTACGCTTACTCTCAAAGGAACATTATCCGGAATTTCGTTTTCCGATTTGATTTTCCGGATTTGCCTTAATGCCTTGTCGGTAATGGTAATTATTTTTTTCGTATCAATCATACGTTACCTTTCTAACCAGTTTGTAGTTTCTAATTTCCCGCTTCCTGGGCTTCGGTAACAGTTTCTTTTTCGTTCAAATCGAAATTGACAACCCATGTTTTATGATCGATAGGGGATAGTTTTTTTTCTTGAACCAACGAATCGATAAACATTTTGGCAATCTCTTCAACATAGTCGTAAGAAAGAATAATATCTTTCATTTCAAAATAATGTTTGATTGCATATTGAATGTCTCTCAAAAAAATATTCGAACGGTAAATTACAGGATACTGTTCATGTAAATATTTAAGAAAAATTTCTTCGTTGTTTTTTAACTCATTGTAAAGTTCATTAACTGATTTTGCCATTTCAGATTATTTCCTCCAAAGTTGTGGAATTAAATAATTTAATAATTTTATTTTGAACATTATTCAAAGGGGTTCGTAAAGAACAATCGTTAATTCGCGAACAGTCGTCTTCCGTTGCGTTTTCGAACAAACAATCGGTTAATTTTATTTCGCTGTCAACCGCCGAAATAATTTGATTCAAATTAATCTCTTTGGGCGATTTATTCAAAAAATATCCGCCTTTTGTTCCTTGGATTGATGAAACTATATCATTCTTAACGAGTTTTTGCATTATTTTTGCCAGCAAATCGTAGGGAATTTTCATCGATTCGGATATTTCTTTCGTGCTGACCAGCTGTTCATCCGTCTTGTAATTCAGATACTTGATTGCGAAAAGTGCATATTCTACCGATTTGGAAAGTTTCAACATAATAAATACGACTATTTTAGTCCGATATAAAATTAAACAATTAAGGCTTTACATGCAAGGAAAATTTATAATTTTCCTCAGACCGGTAAGGAAAAACAAAGGAAAGTTCGGTTTATTAAAAACTTAAGAAAGCCAAACAACTTTCCGCAAAGCTTACCAAAGGAGTAAAATAAATTCCCAACACCAAAACCGGAATTAACAAAATAATTATGTAAGCGTAATTGGCGGCGGAAAGTTTGATTTCCGTAATTTCACCGCTTGGTTTTTTAAGAAACATGTGTTTGAGCACACGGATGTAATAATAAAGTGAAACCACGCTGTTGAGTACGGCAATTACCGCCAGCGTTGTCATTTTGGCATCAATCAAAGCGATGAAAAGATACAGTTTCCCGATAAATCCCGCCGTGGGAGGTAATCCGGTAAGTGAAACCAGAAAAATTGCGAAAGCAACACCGAGGAAAGGTGTAACATATCCCAAACCGCCGTAATCGTCGATGTTTTCGGACCCGATTCTATCGGCGATGAGCATTACAATGTAGAAAGAACCGAGGTTCATCAGCATATATATCACGAAGTAAATCAAGATGGCTTCCACGCCAATTTCGGAAAAAACGACAATCCCAAGCAACAAATAACCTGCGTGTGCAATACTCGAGTAAGCCAACATACGTTTTAGATTGTCTTGCCAAAGCGCGGCAAAATTGCCAAGCGTCATAGTTAATATTGCAAATACCGACAACAACGTTTGCCAATCGAATACGGGAATTAATTGCCAATTGCCTACACCGTCTATATTGGAAACAAAAGCGGTTTTGATAAATCTGATTAATATTGCAAATCCGGCGGCTTTACTTGCAATAGACAAAAATGCGGTGATTGAAATCGGTGCACCTTCATAAACATCGGGGGTCCAAAAATGAAACGGTACCGCGGAAATTTTATAACCGATTCCGGCGATAATCAACAGAAGGGAAAAGGATAAAACAATTAAATTAATATTACCCGATTGTAAAGCAAGATTAATCTGGTAAAGATTCGTTGTGCCGGTAAGTCCGTATATCAAAGAAATGCCGAATAACATTATTCCTGAAGCAACTCCACCGAAAATAATATATTTTAATGAAGCCTCGCTGTTTCTATCACGTAATTTGATAAATCCGGCCAGTACATAGGATGAAAAAGACAAGAGTTCCATTGCAACGTAAATCATAATCAAGTCGGAAGCGGAAACCATAAACATCATCCCCAAAATCATTCCGAACAACAAAGTATAAAACTCACCTTGTCTGGTTCCCGTATTTATAATTTCCGATGAATGCATTGCGAAAAATACAATTAATATTGAAGTGAGAATTATTAAAAATTTAAAGAAAGCGCCGAACGAATCGAGGGCAAGCAAGCCGAAGTTGTTTGATGTTTCACTGATAACGAAAGCAAAACCGGAATTTGAAATATTCGACAAAACATATATTCCGCCGATAACCAATCCGGCTAAAGCCAGATACGGAATAAACGTTTTGTTTTTGTGAAAAACCAAATCGAAAATAACGATAAGAACCAACGTTACTGAAATAACGATTTCCGGTTTTATTAAAGATAAAGAATCGTATAAGCTTGTTAAATCCATAATCCGTTCAACTAAATTTTATAATCCGCCAATTGTAATATTGTTAATATTCACAGAAAGAAATTCGACCAAAGTATTTACAGATGTATTCATAATTTCCAGCATTGCCGAAGGATAAACTCCCAAGAAAATGATTATAATTGTTAATGGGATGAACATTGCGTATTCTCTTGCGTCGATATCCGTAAGCGATTTCCACTTTTCGGGTAACTGACCGAAGAATACTCTTTGCAAAGTCCAAAGCATGTACGCGGCGCCAAGTAAAATACCGAGTGCTGAAATCATTGTTAAAGTTCGTAAAGTATCTACACCGAAAGCTCCGACGAACACGAGAGCTTCGGAGACAAAACCGCTCAGACTCGGTAAACCGATTGCAGCGAAAAAGGCAACGGTAACAAATCCGGTATAAACCGGCATTTGATTTGCCAAACCGCCGAAGTCGTTTAATCCTCTTGTATGTGCACGATCGTAAACAACACCCACAATCAAAAAGAGCATTGCGGTAATGGTTCCGTGATTAAACATTTGGAAAATAGCACCGTTTATTCCTGTTGTAGTTAACGAAGCCATTCCAAGCATAACATATCCCATGTGGGAAACCGACGAATAAGCAATCAGTTTTTTGAAATCTTTTTGTGCGAGCGCAACCAACGCACCGTAAATGATATTTATCATTCCGAACAATCCGATATACCAAGCAATGTCATAAGTGATTTGAGGGAAAATCGGGTAACTGATTCTCAAAATTCCGTAAGTTCCCATTTTCAGCAATACTCCGGCAAGAATAACGCTTATAGGTGTTGGAGCTTCAACGTGAGCATCGGGCAACCAAGTGTGAAAAGGAAACATTGGGATTTTAATTGCAAATCCGATGAACAGTGCTATGTAAGCGATAAATCTTAAATTATGAGGATTAAAAGGTGAAAGTATTCCGTCTTTTAGATAATTTGCTTTATCCATCAGCACGAGAAAATCGAACGAAAATGCTTTTGAACCGTTCGCCAATGTTTCCGTGGCGCTGAAATATAAACCTATCATAACAAGCAACATAAACACACTGCCCACTAAAGTATAGATAAAGAACTTAATGGCAGCATATTCTTTGCGGGGACCACCCCAAATACCGATTAGGAAATACATCGGCAGAAGCATCAGTTCCCAGAAAACATAGAACAAAAAGAAATTTAAGGAAACGAACACACCCATCATAGCGGCATCGAGCAATAAAAACAAAGCGAAATAGCCTTTAACCGATTTATTAATATTCCACGACGATAATGTGGCAATAAATGAAATAAGGGCGGTTAACAAAATCATGGGAACACTTAAGCCGTCCGCTCCGATGAAATAATCTATTTTAATGGTTCCTATCCAAGACCCGCCGAATATTTCAATCCATTTATATTTTTCGATAAATTGGAACGATTCTTTTTGAAAAATACCGCCGGCGGAATAATCGAAGTTCGCGAGCAAAATAACTGCCAGCACTACTTGAATTGCGGTGGAAACAAGAGAAACGTATTTAATCTCTCTTTCCATTTTTCCCGGTAGCGCCAAAACAACTATCATTCCTATTACCGGTATAAACGTAAGTAACGTTAAAATTGGGAATCCGTCCATATCACTAATTACCTTAAATAATTAATTTTTAATTAATATTTCTAAAATGGTTCGAAAAACAATAACAAAATTATTAACGAAAATATAACCAACACCAAATAAGTTTGAATTCTACCCGATTGTAATCTTCTGAAACCGAGCCCTATTAAACCGCTGAAGAATGCGGTAAAGTTTACAAAACCGTCAACTACATATTTATCGAATATTCCGCTTAATGTGGAAATACCCCGGGTTACGTATGCGGTTCCGTTAACGATTCCGTCAACTACATATTTATCGAATAAAGATAAAAGATTACTCAGTTTTAATGTTCCGGAGATAAATGTTGCCTGGTAAAATTCGTCCACATACCATTTGTTTAATGAGAACAAATATAATTTTTTGAATTTTTCGGCAAGCATATCCGGATCGACCTTACGCCAGTGATAAATAAAAAATGCAAAGAAAATACCCAAACCGCCGAGCAACAATGATAAAACAACTGTCGGTATATGAGCCCAATGCATCGCATGTTCGTATTCTTCGGAAAAAACAACAGTGGTTTCTGCATGTTGCGAAACTTCGCCGGTTGCCGTTTTCATAAAATCGAATCTCGTTTCTTGCGGTACAACCGTTTCGGGAGTGCGAACCCAATCGCTCAAAAACCAACCTTGGTCGGGTGCCATCGGATTAGGAGTATACCAGAAAAACAGCGAAAGCGCCGTTAATACAATTAACGGTAAAACCATAACAAACGGGGATTCGTGTGCATGCTCGTATTTTTCTTTGTTTCTCGGTTCTCCGTGGAAAGTCATAATTACCAATCTGAACATATAAAAAGCCGTCATCAAAGCAACCAGAAAACCGAAAGTAGGCAAGAGCCAATGCCCGGTTAAATGGGCGAATGCCAATGAACCGGCAAGCAAACCGTCTTTACTTAGGAAACCCGAAGTTAACGGTATACCGGAAATGGCAAGTGAAGAAACGATAAACGCAGCATAAGTAATGGGCATTTTCTTTCTTAGTCCGCCCATTTGACGCATATCCTGTTCATGATGCATTGCATGTATAACCGAACCCGACCCCAAAAACAAATTCGATTTAAAAAACGCGTGAGTAATCAAATGAAAAAATGCATATTGATACGCTCCAACCCCAACAGCCATTACCATATAACCGAGTTGACTAACGGTAGAATAAGCCAACACTCTTTTAATATCGTTTTGGGTAATAGCGATGGTTGCCGCAAGGAATGAAGTAAATCCGCCTACAACCGCAATCACCAGCATAGCATCGGCGGTAAGCATTGCAAAAATACGTAACGACAAATAAACACCGGCCGCAACCATTGTAGCCGAATGGATTAATGCACTGACGGGTGTCGGGCCTTCCATTGCGTCGGGCAACCAAACGTGAAGAGGGAACTGAGCCGATTTACCGACAGCGCCCATAAAAATCAAAATTCCTGTTGCGGTTAACCAAGCATTACTGTCGAAAGGCAATACGCCGTTTGATATTTGTTCGAAAATCGAATCGAATGTAAATGTATGATATGTAGTGAATACAATTAGGATACCAATGAACATGCCTAAATCGCCAACGCGGTTTGTAATGAATGCCTTTTTGCTTGCATCGGCTGCGGATTTTTTTTCGTACCAAAATCCGATTAGTAAGTAAGACGACAATCCGACAAGTTCCCAAAAGATATAAATCATCAAAAGATTATTCGCAATTACAATTCCGATCATCGAAAATGTGAAAATTCCCAAATAAGCGTAATACCTGTTAAAGCGTTTGTCGCCCTTCATATATTCCAACGAATAAATGTGTACCAGCATGCTAATCAAATTAACAACGAAAAGCATGATAACTGTAATGTTATCTATTTTTAAACCTAAATCGATGTGCACATTTCCGAGGAAAGGAACATTACCGAAATCTATCCAAGTAAACTGGAAATTGATGTCTTGCGACAAATAATTCGAAAACTTTGCAAAAAGTAGAATAACGGAAAGAATAAAATTTATAATCAATAAACCTATACCGGCCATGTAGAGTTTCGGAAATCTTTTACTGAATAGTATGATAAGTCCGAAACCGAATAGCGGTAATAATAAAGTAATAATCGAGATATTAATTAAAATTATATCGTTCATCTAAACCGTCATGAATTTAATTTGTCAATTTCGTCAATATTAACATGTGCGAATGTTTTATAAAGATTTAGCACAATAGCCAAAGCGATTGCAGCTTCGGCGGCGGCAAGGATAATAACAAACAATGCAGTAACTTGACCGCTAATACCGAAATTCCCGTACTGGGAAAAAGCCACAAAATTTATGTTGGCCGAATTAAGAATCAATTCGATACCCATTAAAACCATAATAGCGTTTTTACGCGTTACAACTGCATAAATACCAAGTGAAAAAAGTATTGCGCTAACAACGAGAAAATGATTTAATCCGATGCTTTCCATTACCTTTCTCCGTCTCTTCTGGCTATTGTTGCGGCTCCAATCATGGCAACGAGAAGTAAAATGCCAAGCAATTCGAAAACAAGTACATATTCGGTAACAAGAATATTTCCCAGTGTTTTTGTTGTTGTTACCGGAATTTCAGCGGGATTTGTTGCCCAATGCGTCGAATACATCAATCCGATTAAAATTGCAGCAAAAACACCGATAATAATCAATGCCGGTATTAACTGAATAGTGCCCGTTTTTATATCAACACTGGTGATTTTGTGAGTTAACATCACTCCGAAAAGCAATAAAATCAATATTCCGCCGATGTAAACCATAACCTGAACAATTGCTATAAAATCGGCGGCGAGCAATACATACAATCCGGAAACGCCAAAAAATGTAAAAAGTAAACTGAACGCCGCATAAACTATATTTTTAGCACTTACAACTATAACGGCGGAAACAATTGTTATAACAGCAAATAAGTAAAATATTAAATCGTATAAATTCATATTGTAAAAACTTATTTATTTTCCGTGTTGTTTGGTTTTTCGGGTTTAGCCTGAGCGGCTTTTGCGGCGGCGGCTTTAGCTTTTGCCGCTGCTTTTTCCGCCATAAATTTTTCGTAATTTTGCTTTTTCTCTTCCGCCTCTTGTGCGGTTAACGTTGCAAAATTATATATCAAATCTTCTCTTTTGTATTCCGAGAACTCGTAAACATCTGTCATATAAATGCATTCCGTTGGACACGGATAAGTGCATAACCCGCAGTAGCAACATTTTGCAATATCGATATCGAATTTTGTAACCCAGAGCGCCTTTTTCTTTCCGTTGGAAGTAACGCCCAGATCATCGGTCGGTAAAGCTTTAACCGTTTCTATTTCGATACAATCTACCGGACAAGCCCTTGCACATTGATCGCAACCGATACAGTCGTCCATATTAACATAAAGTCTGTTCCTTGCTCTTTCGGGAAGAGGAAGTTTTACATCGGGATATTGAATTGTAACCGAAGGAACGAATAAATGCTTTAACGTAACCTTCATCCCGACGAGTACCGTCCAGATACCTTCCCATGTATTTTTCAAATATTCTTTCATTTCAAATCAGCGAAATTATTCCAACAATTAATAAATTGAATACAGCGTACGGAATCAGATATTTCCAGCAAACCGTCATAAGTTGATCGACTCTTAATCGCGGTAGAGTCCAACGTAACCACATTTGAACGAAGACAAAGAAAATCCCCTTGCTCAGAAACCAGAATAATTGTTCGAACGGAATAAGCGCCGGAATACCGAGCGAATTACCAAGGTAACCGAAAGGCGATTGATATCCGCCGAACAGTAATGAAGTAATAATTGCCGATACCGCAAACATATTTGCGTATTCAGCTAAGAAAAACATTGCGAATTTCATTCCGCTGTATTCCGTATGAAACCCTGCAACCAGTTCCGACTCTGCTTCCGGAATATCGAACGGTGTTCTGTTCACTTCGGCAAGCGTGCTTATAAATAGAATAACAAAAGCAACAACCATGAAGGGAATTAATAATATTTGTTGAATCCCTTCGCCCGCACCGCCTAAAATATTCCAATTCCAGAAATAAGCGGTTTGTTGTTCGCTCATTGTTCCGAGATTTAGCGTGCCAGTAATCATTACAAGGGTAAGCACAACCAAAGCGGTCGGAATTTCGTAACTGACGATTTGAGCAGCAGAGCGCATTGCACCGAGCAATGAGTATTTATTGTCGGAAGCCCAACCTCCCATTAAAATACCCGCTACAACAAATCCGGAAACAGCGAGAATGTAGAAAACTCCGACTTCCGCATTCGTACCGATGAATTTGCTTGAAAAGGGCAATGCGGCAAATACGGCATAACTTCCTATGAAAACCAAATAAGGCGCAAGGTTAAAAAGCTTTTTGTCTGCTTGCGGAATGACTATATCTTCTTTCTGGATAAGTTTTAATATATCGGCAACGGTTTGTAAAATTCCGTGATATCCTACCCGCATCGGACCAAGACGATCTTGCATATGAGCGGAAACTTTTCTTTCCGCCAGAACCGCGAACAACGCAAAAGGCAAGACTATCAGAAATAACGGTAATGCCGCAACTATAAAATATGTAACAATTTCGTTTCCGATTATGTTATTTAATATTTCGTACATTATCTGTCGATCTCCCCAAGAACTATATCGAGACTTCCAAGTATAGCTATTAGGTCTGCTACCAAATGACCTTTGCTCATTTCTCCGATTACCGCAAGGTTTACGAAAGAAGGCGCCCGTACTTTAACTCTGAACGGATTAACGGAACCGTCGCTGATGATAAAATATCCGAGTTCACCTTTCGGATTTTCGGTACGTGAATAAATTGTGCCTTTGGGCGGCTTAATTCTTCTTGGGATGGCGGCTTTAACATCGCCTTCGGGAATTTGATCGATTGCTTGTTCGATAATTTTCAAGCTTTCTTCCATTTCCCTTACGCGCACGAAATATCTGTCCCATGAATCTCCAACGGTACCCATGCGTCCGTCGCCTACGGGAATATCAAAGTCGAACTTGTGGTAAATTGAATAAGGATCGTTTTTTCTTAAGTCCCACTTCAAACCGCTTGCCCGAAGAACCGGACCGGTTATTCCGTAATTAACTGCGGTTTCCAACGGAAGAACACCAACGTTTGCAGTTCTTTCAATGAAAATTTTATTAAAAGAAAGTAATTCGTTTAACTCGGTAATTTTAGGTTTAAAGTATTCTATGAATTCTTTTGTGAGCCGTACAAAATCGGGATGAATGTCGTGTGAAAGACCGCCGACCCAAATATAATTGTATAAAAGTCGTGCGCCGCAAGTCATCTCGAATAGATTCAAGATTTTCTCTCGGGCGATGAAACAATACAAAAACGGTGTGAACGCACCGATATCGACACCGTAAGTTCCAAGAGCAACAAGATGGGAAGCAATTCTTTGCAATTCGGCCATAATTACACGGATATATTCCACACGTTCCGGTACTTCAATTCCCATCAAACGTTCGACCGCAATAGCATAGCCGAGATTGTTGGACATAGATGCGAGATAATCCATTCTATCTGTATAAGGAACTACTTGCGGATAGGTCATTGCTTCGCAATGTTTTTCGAAACATCTGTGCAGATAGCCGATGTACGGTTTAACGTCAACAATCAGTTCACCTTCAAGTTCAACCACCAACCTCAACACGCCGTGTGTGGACGGGTGTTGAGGTCCCATATTCAATACTAATTCTTCCGTCTTTACATCGCTTGAAATTATTTTATCCATCTCCACTCGAAATTAATAAGGTACTTTCATTCCTTGGTAATATTCGGGATTTTTGTAATCCTTTCTTAACGGATAACCGTCCCAATCTTCTGGCATTAATATTCTTCTGAGATCGGGATGATTAAGAAATACGATTCCGTACATATCGAACGCCTCGCGTTCGTGCCAATCGGCGGCTCTCCAAACGGATTCGACTGATTCAACTTCTGGTTTTTCTCTTTCCACCGAAACTTTTAACGTAACTTTATGCCCTTCTTGTATGGAATCCAAATGATAATAAACGCTTAACGTACCACCTTGAATTATTTCGTTTCCTTCTTCGTCTTTAACTTTTTCACCGTTAGCATCATCAACCCCGGCAAGGTTCATAAGGGTGTCGAACTTTAATGAGTCGTCGTCCCTTAAAAACATACCGATATCCTTAACTGCAAGAGGATCCACGGAAATTAGCGGTTCAACGGGAAGTTCCGTTTCAATACCCAAAATTTTATCCCCGAACTTTTCCTTTAATATATTGTAAATTTCCTCGGAAGTTTTCATGCCGTTTTCTTTCTTAATGTTTCGTGTCTGATTTTATCTTGCAATTTTATTAATCCTTCTAACAAAGCTTCTGGTCGTGGCGGGCAACCGGGCACATAAACATCTACCGGAATAACTCTATCGATTCCTTTGAGGACGTGGTAGCCGTGTTCCCAATAAGGACCACCGCAATTCGAGCAACTTCCCATGGAAATTATATATTTCGGATCGGGCATTTGCTCGTATAATCTTTTTATTCTAGTTGCCATTTTGAGAGTAACGGTTCCGGATATAATAATAATATCGGCTTGCCGCGGAGATGGGCGTGGAATAACTCCGAATCTGTCAAAATCGTAATGAGATGCGGAAGTAGCCATCATTTCTATTGCGCAACAAGCTAAACCGAAACTTAATTGCCAAAGGGAAGATAAGCGAGCCCAATTTAGAAGGTCTTCTGTTTTTGCTATTACAATGTTGCCGTCTGAAAATTCTCTATCTAATAAACCCATATTTTCTCTTTCTATTCAACTTCGGAAACAGTTTTTTCTTTAACCGGTCTCGGTGCGATTTTCGGTTCGAATTTAATGTTCATTTTAGGCGGATTGATTTTAGGGCGCGCCCATTCCAAATCGCCTTTCCGCCATTCGTAAGCCATACCCAAAAACAAAACCAATAGGAAAATTACTCCTACTATAAAACCGTAAACGCCAAAGCTTTTATAAACCAATGCCCAAGGGAAAAGCATAACTACTTCAACATCAAATATTATAAATATTAAAGCTACAACATAAAAGCGAATGTTGAATCTAACCCACGGGGATCCGACGGGGTCTTCGCCGCATTCGTATGTTTTTAATTTTTCCTTGGTTGGTCTTTTAGGGCGGATTAAACTCGAAGCAACCAATGCAATTGCAACGAATCCTCCGGCTAGCAAAATAAAAACGAAAATCTTTCCAAATTCGGTTAACATAGTCCCTTAAAAATTTTCCCTCAAAACTACTACAGACACTTTACAATGTCAAGAAATGTAAATAATATCGATGTGAAAAATAGGACTTTTTTGACTAATTAAAAAATAAAATCGACAAAAAAATCCTAAATTATCGAATGAATGGCTTTTGCCATAATTAATTTGTGCAAATTTATTTTAGTAATGAAAAATAACAAGTGAGAGAATTTTACTTTCGGCTTTGCGCAAAGAAAAACATCATCCCAGCGAGGTGTGAATTTGTTTTTGAAGTTATATAATCCTTTATAATTGTAAGCAAATTTCATAAGTCGGCCGGAAAAATTTATTAAAAACGATTTTGAAAAAAGGGATGAATAATTTTCGTTTTTAACAAACGGAACTTCGCCCAGACTCCATTCCTTGAATCCTTCGGTTTTCAATATATTGAAAACACCAAATATAAGAGCTTCCATTATGCCCACCGGTGCACCTTTTCGTCTTAACAGCAATTCGGTGTGAAGCTTATTACCGGAATTCACAGAAATTTGTACGGCTCCCAACCAATTTCCAAAGTTATCCGAGAAAACAAACATTCTCGTACTCGGCACAAACGAAGAAAAATACAAGTTGGTAAGTTGCGGTTCTTTCCCGTGAGCGGAAAACTTTTTAAATTCTTCTATCTTATTACGGTTATCTTCGTTGAAATCGAGCTCAGTTACTTTTCCGTACTTGTTGCCTCGTTTAATTAACTCGCGTAACGATTTTTTTTCGAAATGATTTCTATCGAATTGAAGTACCGCTTCTTTTCCGATGTAGACGCTTCCGAATCCCTTTTCTTTCAAGTATTTTTTTATGTGAACATTACAACCGCGTATTATGGAATATTTACTTGATTGATTTTCGATATGATCGAAAACAAGGTGCGGACTAGTATGTTTCGAAATTTTAGCCAAAGAAATCCATTCGCATTTTTTATGAATCGGGACGTTCACGAAATCTATCGAATTGCTATTGTGCCTTATCCAACTTAACGGTAATGTTGTCGGCTTTCTTAAAATGTAATCGGAATCCATACGGTTAAAAAATGTTGAAAGTTAAAGCTGTAAATTTAAAGAAAAACAGGGCTACAAGAAACATGTAGCCCCACTATAATTTTAGAATTGAGTATTATCGGTCGCTTTGTTGTAAATCCATTGTACTTCAACCCAAGCGGGATCGCCGGGTGTTCCACCGCCGAAATTAACGATTTTTATTTTAGAATAGTTTCCGTCATTGTCATATAAGAAAACGTAGTTAGTTTCTCTATCGGACATGCTATTGGTCCAACTGTCATCTTTGACGGGGGAATCAACGCCATCGTTCAAATCCGTTCCGTTGCCAACTTTGAACCAAGTAACTCTGGTCATTTGCGAATGATCGGAAGCGCTACGGACTATAAAACCGTCGGAAGAATAATAAATATCTACCTTATCTTTATCGTCGCTGGAAATTCCGTATGCGGTTCCGGCGGAAAGATCCAAACCGCTTGGTTGATCCGCCGTTGTACCGACCGTTTCATACAGACGAACCGGTCCGTAAGTAACAAGTTCGGGATTTAAAGTAATGCTTACTTTTTCCGAATGGCCGGGTGTTACGGTTGCGGCGAATGTCGTATCGACGTAATTTGTCAAACTCAAAGTAACGTTATAGCTTCCGGCATCGAGATTTGAAAACGTATGCGGAGTAACGAAGTTCGTGTTTACACCGTTCAACCAAATTTCCGCACCGGCGGGAGTTGATTCGATTATCAACTCACCTACCTTTGGGGTTAAAGTGATGCTGACAATTCCGGTTTCGCCCGCAGAAAAACTAACGGAGAATGTCGTATCTTGATAATTTATTCTTTTCAAAGTAATATCGTGCACACCGGCGGAGGCTTCAACCGTATCTGGAGTTACTTTACCCGTATTGTTTCCGTCTAAAAAGATTTGAGCGCTATCGGGCACCGAGCTGATAAACACTTTCCCGTTGTCGGGTGTTACAACCGATTCCTCGTCGCAGGACGATAGAGAGAACAGTGTAAAGATTAAAGAAATTGCTATTAAAATTGTTTTTTTCATTTTACACCTCGTTTGTTAAACTTATTGTTTCGTTAAAGAGAAACCGAATTTTTTACCGTCAACTTTCATAGTGAAAGTCCCCTCGAATTTTTTTGAGTCGGCGGATAAAGTTCCTTCGTACGTACCTTGATAACGGCTGTGAAGCAAGTCTTTCATCTTGATTTTCTTCGTTTTCGGATTTACGGAGCCTTCCACTTTTTGTTTTATTACATTTCTGTAATTAATTGTTATTTCACCTTTGAAAGCATTTCCGTTTTGTTCGGTAATTACCAATTTTGTTTTCCTGTTGTCGAATTTACCCGTCCACGTACCTTTTAAATCCGGTACGGAAAATTCTACTTTGGCTTCCGCAATATCTTTGGCTTTCGATTTTATTTCTTCCGTTGCCGATTTAACTTCTTCTTTAGCTTTCTCTTTTACTTCTTCCACTTTTTTCTCGCAAGCGGAAAAAAGCACTACCGTAAATAATAGAACGACGGAAAAAAATACCAATTGATTTTTTCCTCTCATGTTCTCCTCCGAGATTTAATAAATAATTAAAGATAATATAAGAAATTCCAGAGGAAAAGCATGTAACAATAATTGTGAATTAATTGTTTTTGATAGTTAATCATACGAATTGTATATTTGTACATCTTATTTGGCGCGTTCGTCTAGTGGTTTAGGACGCCGCCCTCTCAAGGCGGAGATCACGGGTTCGAATCCCGTACGCGCTACAATTTTATCCTTCCTTGAATTGCTAATTCGAACACCCCGTGTTATCTTTGAAGTTCACAATTGTTGAGATAAATGAAATTCACTTTAGAATCCAAAGAAAATAACGGAAAAGCCCGCGCGGGTAAAATTATTACCGATCACGGTGAAATCCCAACACCCGTTTTTATGCCGGTGGGAACGCAAGGTACGGTTAAAGCAGTAAACCAAAA
>CAZKKI010000098.1:0-4468 GCA_964553325.1 uncultured Melioribacteraceae bacterium
TACTTCAATTAAAATATTTCCGGATTCAGTTATCCTTAAACCCGGTAGCTTATTTCTCTTCAGAGCCAAAGGATACAACAAGTTTAATTTTCCCCAGCCGTTTAAGGCTTTGTGGAGCTCAACGGGCGGAACAATAGATAATATTGGTTTTTACACTGCGGATACGCTGGTAGGAAATTTCACCGTTACAGTTAAAGATACCGCCAGTAAAATTTCTCAGACAGCTAAGGTTATTATTTCCAAACTTACAAGAGTAAATAGCAAAGCTTCAATTCCTAAAAAATTCTCGTTAGCTCAAAATTACCCTAACCCTTTCAATCCAAGCACAAACATTCAATATTCCCTGCCCTACACCAGCAAGGTTACATTAGAAATTTTCAACGTGCTTGGTCAACGCGTAAATCTGCTAGTAAACAGAATTGAAAAGCCCGGTATAAAGCGCATAACTTGGAATGCGGGAGAATTTGCAAGCGGAGTTTATTTTGTAAGAGTAATTGCAGTTTCTCTAAATAATAGGAAAGTATTTACGGCAACTAGAAAATTGGTTTTAATTAAATAATTTTTGAGGTTCAAAAATGAAAAAGCTATTAACTTTTTTTGCTTTGATTTTAACCGCGACTTTCCTTTTTGCTCAGTCTTCTTTTAAGAAATTTAACATTGCTTCGACGGATACATTTTATTTAGAAGGCTCGTTTAATAATTGGCAGCCTATTTTAATGGAAACTTGTTGCGGCGAGTCGTATAGAGCAAACTACACCTTTCATTCCTCGCAATTCAACAAACTATACGAGTGGAAAGTTGTAAGGAAAGACGGAGCAGAGCATTATCCTCAATCGGCTAATGCCTGGGTTTATCCTTCGAGTAAGAACCAAAATATTATGGGCGGTTCATTAATTATTTCATTTACATTCCTCCGAAAAAATTACAATGACGATTGGTATCCGAAACAAAACATTTTACGGTGTAATGATTACATGGAGAATTCAGGCATAAAAGATCCTAATTTAAGAACTGATGAAGGCACAGTAGTAAAATTGTGGAGCGGCGGCAGTTTCCCTCCGGGAGGCGATAATGATTTGTCGAAAAAAGCTAATTTTGTTGGGTGTATTTTAATGAAATATCCCAGTAGTTTTCATTGGTTGTATCTTTCACATTCCGATTGGGTGGGGGGCTATTGGGGTAAAGAAAACAGACTGGTAAATAGCCAGGCTGATCAAATCCCTTTTTCTACAAATGAATCTAAGCAAGTGGTCTATTGTTATTTTGATGGATATGATGAAAGATTAACCTATTACGTTGCTCCGAGAACACTATTAATGAAATTTTCTCCTGAGGAAGCTGAAATTTTCCAATGGATATCTCCTTACAGCAACGACGGTTACTATTCCGAAGGATATACCGGTTGGAAACAGGATACAACAGTTCAAATAAAAGCTGGTAGTTGTTGTACCACCGAATGGAAATTTTACGAATGGAGCGGCGATGCCAAAGGAACGGCAAATCCTATGAATATTGTAATGGACAAGGACAAAATTATTACGGCTAATTTCAGACCGGTGATGAGTTGGACTTTCAGTCCTTCCGACAGTACGAATCATTGTCCGCCGGATAAGGGTGAAATGCTTTCGATGGGAACTTTAAAATTAACGGCTGGAGGAACTAATTGGACTCTTAATAAATTAGAATTCACAGCGGAAGAAAAAGTAAAAGCCGAGAACACGGAAGCGAAATTAAGATACAACAATAAAGAAATTTCGGGAATAATAAGCACGCAAAACGGAAATATTCAATCAATTGTTTTTAACCTCCTGGACAATCCGACAATCGAAGTCGGACAGTCGCTTTCGGCAGAATTCCTTTACAAGTTTAACTTCCCCTCGAAATGTGAAGATAAATATCTTTCCGGCGCTTTGAATGAAGTTAAAAAATACAAAATTAGCATCGCGGAGAATCAAATTTTTGCCGAACCGAATTTGGACTCGTTGAAGTCGGGATTTATCGAACCGACTGAGAAAGCCTTTTCCAAAACTCACATTTTTGCTTCGGTTTGGAACGTAAGCAGAAATCCCGAAATGCCTTTCGCTTCAATTCAAGAAGCTGTTAGTTCAACGCAAACCAAAGAAAACGACAAAATAAAAGTCTGCCCGGGATGTTACGCGGAAAAGGTAACGGTGAAAAAGCCGTTAATTATTTATTCTTCCGGCGGTGCGGATTCGACATTAATTAAACTCTTAAATCCGCTGGAAAACACTTTAACTGTGGAAAGCAACGATGTAAAAATTTCCGGCTTCAGTTTCGAAAATTGTGCAAACGCAATAAACATTGACGACAACGGCAAAACGGTAAGCGGGTGCGAAATTGTCGAAAATGTTTTAAAAGACGGCTTCTTGAGAATAAATAAAGGAGATTCTAACTATGTACACAAAAATACATTAGCCAGCGGGGTATTTATTCGAGGTAATAAAAACCGCATTGACAGCAACAGAGTAGTCCCGATTGACGGAACTAACTTTCTTAAAAACGGAATAGTAATAATGGATTCTTCTGCGCAGAACCGTATTTCCCACAATGTAATCGGCGGGGCTAACAACGCGGGAATTCTACTCAAAGGCGAAAATGTTATTTTAACGGAAATCTTGGACAACATAATAGGCGTTAAGGAAGGAGAGGGTGCGACAAATAAAAAGGGAATATTTACAGACCGCTCCTCAAACAATCACATCGCCCGGAATTTCATTTCCGGTAATAATTACGGAGTTTCTCTGGAAAATTCGAGCAACAGGAATACGGTGGAATTCAACGTTATCGGCGAAATCAATCCGCAAAGCAATTACAAGAATCTGACGGGAATAGAAATTTCGAGAAAATGTTCCGAGAATAAGATAAGCAACAATACTATTTCTATGAATTTCACGGGAATTTACCTTGCCGGACGGACGAACAAAATAGATTCGAATTTAATCGGCACGGACATCTCCGGCGCAAAAATGGTTGAAAATCAAAGAGGAATTTTAATTGCAGAGGGCGCCCGGCAAAATATAGTAACGGAAAATATTATTTCGGGAAACGGCTACGCGGGTATTTGGCTAAAAGGCAAAGGCGTTAGGGAAAATTCAATCGAAAAGAATTTAATCGGAATTAACAAAGATCAAAACGCGGCTCTGCCGAATCAAATAGGGATTAAAGTCAGTAACGGAGCCGGTAAAAATACAATTGCCGGGAACGTAATAGCCGGAAATAATTGCGGAATTCTTTTACAGAACGTCGGAACGAATTACAATAGTGTCTTCCACAATATTTTCGGGGTCAATCTTGCCCGAATACTCCCCATTCCCAATAATAAAGGAATTTTACTCGACAGATGTTTTTTCAACAACGTTTCCGTGAACGAAATTCTCTTTAACAAAACCGGAATTTTCGAAATCGGCGGGCTAAACTTTTTTAACGGAAACAATATTGAAAACAACTCTGGGGAAACGGGGATCCATTCGACTAATTTCTCTAAAAGCGTTATTACAGGAAACAGAATCACCAAAGATAAAACAAACGGAATCCGCTGCGATTTCAGCGCTTCGCCTTTGATTAATGAGAACAATATTTTCGACAACACCAGTTACGGCTTATTTAATTCGGACGACAGATTCCAAATAGATGCGCGTTACAATTACTGGGGAACTTCATCCGAACCTACAGACACGGTAATTTTCGGCAATGCGGATTTTTCAAACTGGTACGCCGACCCGTTGGCGTTTGTTTCCTCAATGAACCGCGACACCGTTTTCTTCCCCGCAGGCATGCAAGATTCCTTTTATGTCTTTTACGAAAATCTAATTCACAGATTCGACGAATTCAGGATTACTCTCTCGGATGAAAAAGGTTGGCTGGTAAATTCATTCACATTTACCGACAGTGCAGGCGGATTTTTAGGCGCGCCGGCGAAATTAAAATTAAGAATACCCGAAGGTACGCCGGAGAACACCACAGACAAAATTTTTCTAAATGGGAAATCCGTTAAAGAAAACTCGACAAGGGAAGACACGGTAGTTGTGTTGATTTACACGCCGAAGTTAAAACATATAAAGGTAATGCCGGATTCTTTAGTAATTTCTCCGCAAGACAGCGTACGTTTCGGAGCGTTGGGGTTCGACCAATACAATCATTTAACGGAAGTAGAACCAATATGGAATGCAAGCGCCGGCACAATAGATACGACGGGTTTGTTCATGCCGCAAGGCAAGACTGGGGCAATAACAATTACGGTAAATAATAAAAGCGGATCTGTTTCGGCTACAGCGATAATAGTTGTAGATACTTCCGCAATTGCTCTTACTTCAATTAAAATATTTCCGGATTCAGTTATCCTTAAACCCGGTAGCTTATTTCTCTTCAGAGCCAAAGGATACAACAAGTTTAATTTTCCCCAGCCGTTTAAGGCTTTGTGGAGCTCAACGGGCGGAACAATAGATAA